>NZ_ATHL01000113.1 GCF_000445125.1 Novosphingobium lindaniclasticum LE124 | reverse complement strand
CCCGCCCATCCATCAGGCCAAGTTGTTCACGAAGGTCTGACCGTGGTCGTCCCCTTCATGCTCCTCATTGTAGTGCTCGGGTTTCTCGATCACTTTCTGCCCGAACCGGGCATAGAGTGTCGGCAGCACGAACAGCGTAAGAAGCGTCGCCGAGATCAGACCGCCGATGACGACCGTCGCCAAAGGCTTTTGAACCTCTGCGCCGGCGCCTTCGCCCAGCGCCATCGGCACGAAGCCGAGGCTGGCGACTAGCGCGGTCATGATGACGGGTCGCAGACGCTGCATCGCGCCAACATGCGCGGCTTCCTCGCGGCTCATCCCTGATCGGATCAGATCTTGGATCGAGCTGACCATGACGAGGCCGTTGAGGACCGCGATGCCCGAGAGGGCGATGAAGCCCACTGCCGCCGAGATCGAGAAGTCCATGCCCCGCAGGAACAGCAACAGGACGCCGCCCACCAGCGCGAAAGGCACGCCGGTGAACACGATCGCGGCGTCGCGGACCGATCCCAACGCCCCGTAGAGGAGCAGCAGGATCAAAATGAAGCAAGCCGGAATGACCAGCTTCAGCCGTTCGCTTGCCGATTGGAGGTTCTCGAACTGGCCGCCCCATTCGAGATAGGTGCCGGCAGGCAGCCGGAGTTGGCTGCCGATCGCCGCCTGCGCATCCGCCACGACGGATCCGACGTCGCGGCCACGCACGTTGGCTTGCACCACCACGCGCCGCTTGCCGTTCTCGCGGCTGATCTGGTTCGGACCATCGACCACCTTGATCTCGGCGACGCTGGACAGCGGTACATAGCCGCCGCCTGCCACCGGCACCTGCACCTGTTGGAGCAGGCCGATGTCGGCACGCTGCGCCTCCGACAGGCGGATCACCACGGGGAAGCGACGGTCGCCCTCGAAGATCTGGCCCGATGTTCGCCCGCCGATCGTCGCAGTCACGGTGTCCTGCACATCCTGAGCCGTAACGCCCAACCGCGCCATCGCGTCGCGGTTGACGCGAATGTCGAGCATGGGAAGACCGGTCGTCTGCTCCACCTTCACGTCCGCTGCGCCTTGCGTTCTGCGCAGCACCGCCGCGATTTGCTCGGCCGTCCGGTTCATCTGGTTGAAGTCGTCCCCGAACACCTTCACCGCGATGTCGCCGCGCACGCCGGCGATCAGCTCGTTGAAGCGCATCTGGATGGGCTGGGTGATCTCGTAGGCATTTCCCGGAATCTTCGCGAGATTACCCTCGATCCGGCTGACCAGCTCCTCCTTGGGAAGCTCAGGATCCGGCCAATCCTTGCGCGGCTTCAGGATGACGAACATGTCGGTCGCGTTCGGCGGCATCGGGTCGGCCGCCAGCTCGGCGGTGCCCGTCTTGGAATAGACGAATTGCACCTCCGGCTGCTTCGACATCATCCGCTCGATCGGCACCTGCATCGCCTGGCTCTGCTGGACCGACGTTGCCGGAATGCGGAGCGACTGGATCAGCAAATCGCCTTCGTCGAGCTGCGGCAGGAACACCGAGCCGAGCGTAGTGAAAGCAAGCGCCGCCACCACAAGGCTTCCCACACCCGCACCGATCGTCAGCGTCGGGCGCTTCATGGCCCGGTCGAGACCGGGTTCGTAGCGCTTCTTCAGCCACGTGATGATGCGGCCGTCCTTCTCCTCGACCTTCTTCGACAGCCAGATCGCAATCATCGCCGGCACGAAGGTGAGAGAGAGGATGAAGGCGAAGGCGAGCGCGATGATGACGGTCAGCGCCATCGGTCCGAACGTTTTACCCTCCACGCCGGTCAGCGTGAGCAGCGGTACGTAGACGAGGATGATGATTGCCTGCCCGTACACAGAGGGACGGATCATCTCACGCGCAGCGGCTGCCACGGTCGCGAGCCGTTCCTTGACGCTGAGCAATCGGCCTTCATGATGCTGTTGCTCGGCAAGCCGGCGCAGCGCGTTTTCGACAATGATGACGGCGCCGTCGACGATCAGACCGAAGTCCAAAGCCCCAAGGCTCATCAGATTGGCCGAGACCCCAGCGCGCAGCATACCAAAGCCTGTCAGCATCATGGTGATCGGGATGACCAACGCCGCGATCAGGGCCGCACGGAAGTTGCCGAGCAGCAGGAAGAGCACGACGATGACCAGCACCGCGCCTTCGGACAGGTTTTTCGCGACCGTCTTGATCGTCGAATTGACCAGCTCGGTGCGGTTCAGCACCGGCTGAATTACGACGTCAGGAGGCAGCGAAGCGTTGATCGTCTTCAGTTTCTCAGCGACCGCGGTCGACACGATGCGGCTGTTCTCGCCGATCCGCATGATCGCCGTGCCGACGACGACTTCGGTACCGTTCTCCGATGCCGAACCCATGCGGATCGCCTGACCCGTCTTCACAGTCGCAACTTGTTCGACCGTGATCGGCACGCCGTTACGTGTCGCGATCACGGTCCTGGCCAACTCGCTGGCATTGCGAACGAGCGCATCCGAGCGAACAGCCAGACCTTCGCCATTGCGATTGACGAAGCCACCGCCGACGCTGGTGTTATTGCGCTCCAGCGCATTTCCCAGGTCCGTCAGCGTGATGCCGAGCGAGGCCAGCTTCTGCACGTCGGGCACGACGAGGAACTGCTTGGCGTAACCGCCAATCGAGTCGACACCGGCGAGGCCCGGTGTGGTCTTCAGAAGCGGCGTCACGATCCAGTCCTGCGCGGTGCGCAGGTAGGTCGCCTTGTCCTCTTCGGTCGTCAGTCGCTCGCCCTCTGGCGTGATGTAGCTGCCATCGGGCTGTTGGCCCGGTTCACCGGGCTTGTGCTTGTCGTCCTCGCGATGATCGAGACGAACGGTGTACATGTACACCTCGCCCAGGCCTGTCGCGATCGGACCCATTTCAGGGTTCACGCCGTCGGGCAGATTCTCTTGCACGCCCCGCAGACGCTCGCCCACCTGCTGGCGGGCGAAATAGATGTCCGTCGCGTCCGAAAAGACCGCCGTGATCTGCGCGAAGCCGTTGCGGCTCAACGAGCGCGTATATTCCAGGCCGGGGGTGCCGGCGAGCGCGGTTTCGATTGGAAACGACACCTGCTTCTCGACCAGCTCGGGCGAGAGGGCAGGCGCGCGGACGTTGATCTGGACCTGATTGTTGGTGATGTCCGGCACCGCGTCGATCGGTAGCCGGTAGAGGGAAAAGGCGCCGATGGCGGCGACGATGACGGTGAGGAGCAGGACTAGCCAGCGCTTCTCGACCGCCCAGGTTACGATACGGGCGATCATGGCTTAATCCTCGTGGCTCGCTTCGCCCTTGCCGATCTCGGCCTTGAGCGTGAAACTTCCGGTGGTGGCGATCTGTTCGTTGCCGGTCAGGCCCGACCGGACGATCACCGTGTCGCCCGACGCATCGCCGAGCTGGACCGGGGTCGCCTTGAAGCCGGTGGGCGTGCGCACGAACACGACCGACTTGCCCTCGAAACTCTGGACCGCCGTCGTCGGCACGCGGACCGCCCCGCTCCCGCCGCTGCCCGTGAGCTGCACGGCTGCCGTCACAGGCTCGCCGACCCGCCATTCGCCACCGCGATTGTCGAGGGTGGCGAGCGCAGGCACGAGCCGCGTCTGCGGATCAAGCGCCGGCGACACGAAGGTCACGCGGGCGGTCGCCTGACGGCCTGCCGCCTTCACCAGCACCGTATTGCCGGGACGCACCCGGCCCGCATCCTCGGGCTTGAGATTAAGCGCGATCGACACCTGGCTCAGGTTGGCGATGCGATAGAGTTCGGCATCCGCCGCGACCGTTTGTCCCAGCGTCACGGGGCGCGCAATGATCTGGCCCGAGATCGGCGCGGCAATGCCGAGCCGGTTGAGCCCGCCGCCGCCGACACCCGCCGCCGAAACCATGCTCTGCGCCTGCGTCAGGGCGATCCGCGCCTCCGTCGCCGCTGTGCGGGCGGCGATCAGATCCTGTTCAGGGGAGACTCTCTGCGCGAACAGCCGCTGTTCGCGCGCGAGGTTCGAATTAGCGAGCTGAAGCCGCGCCCGCGCCGCCTCGACCTCGCCCTTGATCTGCGCCGCCTCGCGGCTTTCGATGACCGCAATGGTCTGGCCGCGTCCGACCGATTGGCCGAGGTTACGGGTGAGCGCGACCACGCGTCCCGCAATTGCGGCCGAGACGACCTGCGTTCCCTGTGGGTCGCCCTCGATGATCGCGGGCAGCTCGATCGTCCCGGCCCCGCCGATGATCGGCCGTCCGACCTGGACGCCCGCTGTGGCGATCTGGTCGGCACCCAATGTGACGACGCCTTCACCGGCATGACCGCCTTCAGCACCGCCCTTTTCCGTGCCCGCTGCCGTCTCATTGGCAGCTGCGCCTTCGGCAGTTGCCTCGTTTCCGCCATCCTTGCCGCCGCAGGCAGCCAAGAGCAGGGCGAGCGACGCCGCGCCCGCGAGATAAAAGCTCTTCATCACTGATTCCCCCCATTGGGCGCACGAGCGGTCAGTCGCTCCACTTGCGCGCGGGCATTCTGGTAATTGGCAAGCGCGTCGATCGCGGCGACCCGCGTTTCGGCGAGCGTGCGTTCAGCATCGAGCAATTCGAGCTGGCCGAACTTGCCCTCGCGATAGCCGATCCGCGCGATGCGGGCGGCCTCCTGTGCAGCCGCCAGCGCCGGCCCCGACGCCGCACGAGCCGTCGTTGCGGCATTGGCCGCCTGCGCCTGCGCGTCCGTGATCGCCTGTTCGATGTCGAGCGCGGTCACGCGGCGCTGCGCATCCGCCTGGGTCCGCTGCGCGGTCGCCTGCGCAATCGCGGCGCGACCATTGTTGAACACCGGGATCGGGATCGACACGCTGAACACCGCCGCCATGTCGTTGGTCGCTTCCAGGCGGCGGATCGACGGCCCGACGTTCAGGTCAGGCACGCGATTGGCGCGCGCGAGCCGCACGCCGGCTTCGGCAATGGAGAAATCCGCGTTGGCTGCCGCCAGCGCGAGTGTGCCGGTCGTGTTGACCGGTGCCAACGGCCCATAGACGTTCACATCGGGAAGGCGATCGAGCAGCGTGTCATCGAGCAGGCCGTCGATCGGCCGTCCGATCCGACGCGCCAGATTGGCGCGGGCCGCCTCGGCCAAGCGAAGCTGCCGCTCCACATTGGCGTCGGCATTGATACGCGCGACATCCGCGCGCTGTTGCTCGAGTGGCGATGCCCGCCCTGCCTGCACGCGAACGCTCGCGGCCCGCAGCGCGTCGCTGGCGATCCGGGCCTGATCGCGGGCTGTCATTACCCGGCGATCGGCCGCGACCGCTTCGACATAGAGCTGCGTTACCTGAAGCCGGACATCCGCCGCGATGATCGCGGCCTGGATCTCGGCCCGGGACAATTGCGCATTGGCGACCGCGACGCGGGCGCCGCGCTTGCCGCCTAGCTCGATCGGGATCGCAAAGCCGACCGTGGTTTCCGCGCTGCGGACCCCCCGATACGGCCCGGAGCCGATGACATTCTCGACTTGGCCTTGAACCACCGGATTGGGCCGCAAGCCGGCGACTGTGCGACCTGCACGGGCCGCGTCGATTCCAGCTGTCGCCGCTTCCGCAGCAGGGGCCGAACCGCCCGCTGCACTGACCGCTTGGTCAAGCGTGTAGACCGGCGCATCCTGCGCAACAGGCGCGGACGGTCCGACCTGCGCCTGCGCCATCGTGGCGCAAGACGCTGCGGCCAGCATGGCCGCGAGGATACGATTCATGAAAATAGGACTCCTGACGATGATCGACAGGGGCGCGCCAACGCACGCCCAAATCGGACGTCAGGCTTGGGGGGGCCTCAAATGGACCATGCCGGTGCGGCCGTCGAGCGACGCAGAGGCGGAGATTGTCGGCTTGGGCACTGTGAGGACGGGGGTATATTCCATCGTCGTGCGCGCAGGCGCGCCGACGTCGTGTCCGTGACAATAATTGTGATGATGCGGGACATTCTTGTCCGAGTCCGATGGCACCTGATCGATGTCACCGGCGGTATGGACCGTGAACTCAACGCCCGCGATGCTTCCCCCCGCCAGATCGGCGGCATGGGCCATGCCGGAGAAGCTGGTCAGGACCAGCATCAGGCATGTCAGGAAAGGCAAAAAGGCTCGCACTAGCTTGCCTCTATCACGGAAGGGTTTTCATGTCATTGCACTAATTCGAACCAAGGGTCACTGAGCCGGAACCCGAGCGGGATCGGTCGCGCCCGTTCCAGGCGAACCCGACCGCAATGGCGACCGCCATCAGGAGTTGCGCCAGCACCGATTGCCAAGTGGGAAACACGCCGAGCATCGACAGCCGTGGCACGTCCGCGAGCGGTGCGATGTTGATAAGGCCGGCTTCCTGGAGCGCGGCGACGCCTTTACCCGCCAGCACGACGGTCAGGACCGCCATGAGCCAGGAGCTATAGCGGAAGAACTGCGCGATCGGCAGCTTGCGACTGTAGCGAAGCATGGCCCAAGCGATCAGGCTGAGCAGTCCAATCGCCGACCCGGCCCCCGCGAGAAGCATCCCGTTGTCACCTTGCGCCGAAAGCGCGGCATAGAACAGGATCGTCTCGAAGACCTCGCGATAAACTACGACGAACGCCAGCCCGAACAGGAACCAGCCCGACCCGCCCGAGAGCGCCCGCGACATCTTCTCGCGAATATAGCGCTGCCACTGATCGGCCTGCGCCTTGCCGTGCATCCAAATCCCGACCGAGAGCAGCACGACCGCGGCGAACAGCGAGCCAAACCCTTCCGTCAGCTCCCGGCTCGCACCGCTGATCCCGATCGCATAGGTGGCGACCGCCCAGGTGATCCCGCCCGCGATGATCGCGCTGACCCAGCCGCCATGCACGTACCGCAGCGCCTCGCCGCGCTCGGCTTTACGCAGGAACGCGATCATGGCGACAACGATGAGCAGGGCTTCGAGCCCTTCACGCAGCAGGATCGTGAACGCGCCCAGGAACGTGGACGCTTCGGTGGCGGCATCAGGCGCGAGCGCCGCTTCCGCATCGTCGAAAAGGCCGCCCAGTACTGCGACCTTCTCCGCGAGATCATCGGGCGACGCGCCCCGGTCGATCGAGGCGCGGAACTCCCCCATCGCGCCCTCGATTCGACCCATCAGCGTCGCGTCGCGCGCGGTGAGTGTTGGCTCGATCGGCTCGAACCCATCGAGATAGGCCGACAGCGCCAGCTCTTTCGCCATGCGCGCATCGCCGCGCCGCGCAGCCGCCACGCTTTCGGCGAGTTTGGCGCGGGCGACCGCGAGCGAGCCGGGAGCCTGTTGTATCACCTGTTCGGGATGACGACGCAGGAACGCGAGCACTGGGTCAGCCTTGGCGTCGCCGATCGCCGCGCCGAGCGCGGCCGGGGTGAGCGCGACCAGGGTTTTCAGGTCCGGAATGCGCCGGCGAAGGGTCGGGTCGGATTTCCAAAGCCGCTCGCCTTCGCGCGCCTGCGCATCCGTGAAGGCGAAGCTCCCGGCTCGGAATGCTAACGCCCAGCGCTGATCGTTGGGCAGATCGGCGAAGCTCTGCATCGCGGTCCCGTCGATGCCTTGCGTCACCACCTGATAGAGCGCGAACACGCTGCGCTGGCGCGCGCGCTCGGCATCGGTGAAAGCAATCGGGGGCGTAGCGAGCTTGGCGGCGTCAGGGCCACGGCCGTTGCCCGTCATCCCGTGGCAGGACGCGCAGGATTGTCGGAACAGTGCATCGCTGGAGACGAGGTTCGGAGCCTTATCGGGCGCGAGCGGCACCGGGTAGGCGCGCAACAGATCGGCCGCGAGCCCGTGCGCCAATGTTGCCACCTGTTCAGTCGGTCCCTTTTCCGCGATCACCGCCTGGAGGTTGGCAGCCCGCTGGATGAGGGCTTGACGCTCCGGCTTCGCCGGCAGGCCCTGAAGCCGTGTCGAGACCGACGCGGCGAACTCCGTCATCTCGGCATATTCCGACGTGCTCTTGATCCGACCGTTGGCGACCGCGCCGCCATAATCGACGGCCATATAGTCGAGCAGCCGCCATGCGGTTTGCACGTCGCCGGGTTCGGCGATTGCCGCAGCAGGGATCAGCAGCGCCGCGAGCGCGGAGAGCAGCCGCAACGAGAGCATTGCCCGGATCAACGCGAGCAGACGCACTACCGCTCTCCCAATTCGCGCCGAGCGCCAGTGACGATTTCATAAGCGGAGTGGAGGAACAGGAGGGCGATGAGGCCGGCGACGGCGAGGTCCGGCCAGGCGCTTCCTGTCCACGCCACCAGACCGGCCGCGGCGATCACCGCCACGTTGGCGAGCGCGTCGTTGCGGCTGAACAGCCAGATCGCGCGAACATTGGCGTCCCCTTCCCGGAAACGCGCAAGCACCAAGGCGGACACGACATTGATCGCGAGCGCGACAACGCCGATTGTGCCCATCAGTTCGGCATCGGGCGCGGTTGCGTTCAGGGCGCGCCAAATCGCGAAACCGATTACGCCCACGCCAAGCGCACCGAGAAACAACCCCTGCGTCAGCGCGACCTTTGCCCTCGCCCGTGCGGACCAGGCAAGCGCGAGAAGACCGATAAGGCTGATCGACCCGTCCCCGAGAAAATCGAGGGAATCCGCTTTCAGCGCTTGGCTATCGGCGATGAACCCGCCGAACAGCTCGGCGACTCCGAAGCCGAGGTTGAGCACCACGACGGTCAGCAGCGCACGGCGATAGGCCGGATCGGTTTGCGCGCGCGCGGGCTCCCCGTGGCACCCGCAGCTTTCGGTAGAAGCATTCATGCGGCCTTCCTTACCACCTCCAGTCGCTGTAGAAGCAAGCGAAATGTGCGACACGTTCGCATAAGCAAGGATGGCATGATGAAGCCGGTGATGATTGGGCAGCTCGCCAGCGAGACCTCGACGAAGGTGACGACGATCCGCTTTTATGAGTCGATCGGGTTGCTCCGATCCGCCCCTCGCACGGCGTCGGGTCGCAGAACCTACGATGCCAGTGACATTGAGCGTTTGCACTTCATCCGCAACGGTCGCCGGCTTGGCTTCTCCGTCGACGAGATCCGTTCGTTGATGGGGCTGGCGCAGAACCCGGACCAGGATTGTGGTGCCGCCTCAGCTATCGCTGCTCAGCACCTCAAGGATGTGGAGGAGAGACTGGCGCAACTCGCGGTGTTGCGGGATGAGTTGGCAATGCTCAGCCAGAGCTGCACCAAGGCGCGCATGGCCGATTGTCGGATCATGAAGGCGATCGGCAAAGGCCACCCTCAAGCCGATCAATAATAATCGGCCAGCCTGAGCTCGCGCACATCACCCGAGGCCATCGTCAGCTTTACGAGGGTGCCAGCAGGCCGGGAGCGCACTTGCCAGAGCTCCCCACGCGTATAGTTCGCATCGATCGAATGGCCGTTCACCGCCACGATCCGGTCGCCGACCGCCCAGCCAGCCTTTTCCGCGGGACTGTTCGCCGCCACATGAACAACGGTGAGCGCCGTTGGTGAGGCTGCGAGGCCAAGGCCGCTACGGTCCTTCAGCATCGGCAGGCGACGACGAGGACCGAGTGGCCGGAGCCACACGAATCCGGCGGTCACGTCGAACACCACGTCGAATTGAGCGATCAGCGGTAGGCCGACATTGCCAACCGTGCTGGTGGAGAGCCAAGCTCTCATCCCGAGTGTGGGGACGTTCGAGACGCCAAGCCCTTCGATGTTGATGTTCTGGATCGTGAAAGCATCGTTGATACGCACACCATCGACGCCGCCGATCGCCGCGGTCGAGACGAGCTTCCCGTTCAACAGCCCTTGATCGCGGGCATAGGCCGACGAGAGCATCAGCGCGGCCGAGCTGCCAAGATCGATCATCAAGGGCACGGGAGGCAAACCCGAGACGGAAGCTCGAATGAACAGCTCCTGCTTGGCACCGCGCCCGAGCGCGACAGCGCGCCAGTCGGGACCGGCGAGAAACGTGCCTGACTTGACGACCGCCATACGCCTTTTCGCGAAATCGAGCGCGATGCAGCTACCCGTGAACATATCGGCACCGAGGAGGATATCGATCGGTCGTCCGAAGGCCGCCGACACTGAACTCAGATCACCAACGACGGCAAAGGGTAAGCGACGGGTTTCGCGGGCGAGCTGTACGTCGATGTCGCGGACCAGCAGCACCGGGGCCTTGGCGCTCAGCCCGCTAATCATGCGCCGCTCACCATCGTTCAAGCCGAGCTTCGCCGCGAGCGCCGTGCTCATGATCGACGCGCCGCTGCCACTGTCGAGCACCGCCCGCACCGGCACTCCGCGCACTTGTGCCGAAACAAGGAGGGTATCACCCGTGCCGACTTCCAGCGGCTCCCATTCGAGGTGAGCCGCACCGAAGTTCCACGAGCCCGCAGACCGGGAAGTCTGTCGCGCGAGCGTTGGAGAACCGAGCACCAAGCCGGTTCCACAGGCCACCAGCCGCGCCACTAATGAGCGTCGAGACATACCGATTGCTTCAACACGGGCCGTCAAAAAGCCACCTCCAGCCCCCCGTCCGCAGGAGAGCAAATTGCGGTTACATGCTCCAGCCACTGGAGGAGCAAGTGCTTTTGGTGCGCCCGAAAATCCTCAGAAGCGCTTGGAGAACTTTAGATGAAGGATGGTGCAGACCGCTTAGATGCCTTCCCGATAACGAACGGTTCCGGGGGACGCTGGGCCGATCGGGACCGCGAACGGTGTAAACGCTCGCGCTAAGTGGCGGCATTCTGATCGCGCTATTTGTCGGCGAGCGTCGCTACGCGGCTACCGGCTTGGTCTCGGCCGATCGCACATAGGCGTAGAGTTTTGGCTTGGAGATGCCGAGCATCGAGCAAATCTTGGCGATCGGCATCGTGTTCTCGTGGTAGAGCCTGACGGGCAGGTCGCGCTTGTCCTTGCCGAGTGCGGCCGGCCGGCCACCCTTCTTGCCGCGAGCGCGGGCTGCGGTGAGACCGGCCTGGGTCCGCTCGCGGATCAGGTTGCGCTCGAACTCCGCCAATGCCCCGAACAGGTGGAAGGTAAGCTTGCCCGACGTGGTGGTCGTGTCGATCGCCTCGTGCAGGCTCAGCAGCCCGACCTTTTCCTCGTCGAGGTAGGTCATCCATCCGATCAGATCACGGAGCGAGCGGCCGAGCCTGTCGAGGCGCCAGACCACCAGTGTGTCGCCGGCGCGAAGCAGCTCCTTCACCTTTTCCAATCCAGGGCGAGCGGCAGTCGCCCCGGAGGCCTTGTCGGTGATGACCTTCTCGCAGCCGGCAGCCTTCAGCGCATCACGCTGGAGGTCCAGGTTCTGCTCGGCGGTCGATACGCGAGCGTAACCGATTTTCATGCGTAGGGCCGGTGGCGCCCCGATCGGGCGCGGTTTGGGAAGAAAGTCGTCATCGGCAGGTCTATGTTGCCCTAGTTTTCTTTACCGGGTAGATTTACGTCGAACAGGCCGGTTTGGCAACGCGAGCGGACTCGCATGGCGATGGGCAGGCAAATCTCCGTTTTCCTTACCTGCGACACGGACCGTCGGCGGTGACGCATCCGGCGCTTGTCCCGCCGCTGGCGATCGAGCGCTACCGCGTCCTTGAACCGCACCTCGCCGATGGCATCCCGCTCGCGGACCTCGCCCGCACCGGCACGCTGAGCGAGCGGACGTTGCAGCGCTGGCTCGGGCGCTACCGTGCCGAAGGACTTGCCGGTCTCGCGCGTCTGCCGCGCAACGATCGGGGCAGGCTGCACCTGCCGGAACATCTGGTCGAACTGACCCGCACTCTCGCCACCAAGCGCCCGCGACCCCCGGTCGCCGCCATTCACCGAAAGGTGCAGGAACTCGCCATCGCGCATGGACACCGAACCCCCAGCTATGCGGCCGTCGCGCGTGTCGTCAGGGCGATACCGGCAAGCCAGATCGCCGCAGCCTCCGATCCGGCCGTCTACCGCGACCAGCACGAGCTAGTGCATCGGCGCGAAGCCGCGACCTCGAACGAGATGTGGCAGGCCGATCATACCGTTCTCGACATTCTCGTGCTCGATGATGCCGGAACCCCGGTGCGTCCTTGGCTGACCGTCATCGTTGACGATCACAGCCGAGCCATCGCCGGTTACTTCCTCAGCCTCGATGCCCCCAGTGCCCTCAACACGGCGCTCGCCTTGCGGCAGGCGATCTGGCGCAAGCCCAATCCCGAATGGATCGTCAGCGGCATTCCCGAACAGCTTTACGTCGACAACGGCTCGGATTTCATCTCCGAGCATATCGAGCAGGCGTGCATCGCCCTCAAAATCCGCCTCATCCATTCGCTGCCGGGGCGTCCTCGCGGGCGCGGCAAGATCGAGCGGCTGTTCCGCACCATCAACGACATGTTCCTGCCCGACCTGCCCGGCCACCTGATCGCGGGCAAGCCGCTGTCGGCGCCAGTGCTCACGCTCGACGAGCTGCGCGCCCGCTTCGAGGCGTTCGTGTGCGGCGTCTATCATCGTCGCCCGCATGGCAGCACCGGCGAACCGCCGATCACGCGCTGGCAGAAGGGCGGGTTCCTGCCCGCAATGCCCGACAGCCTTGAACAGCTCGACATGCTGCTCGTGCACGTGCCCAAGCCCCGTAAAGTGCTGCGCGACGGCATCCGTCTGATGGGCAGGCGCTATGTCGAACCCACGCTCGCGGCCTTCGTCGGCGAGCAGGTCGAGGCGGTCTATGACCCCCGCGACCTGACCGAGATCCACGTCTACCACCAGGGCCGGTTCGTCTGCCGTGCGCTCAGCTCCGAGCACGCTGGGCACCCGTCGTTGCGCGCGATCCAGCGCGCCCGGCGCGGCGCGAAGGAGCGCGACAAGCAGGTGCCTGCCCCCACGGAGACCTTCGATGGCGACCAAGAGGATACGGCTTCCCGGCCCACCACCTACCGAGGGCTCCGGCTCTACGCCGCTGACGATTGAGTTCCTGGTCGAGCAGCCGTTCCTGGCGACCCGCGAACATGCCCGGTTCGTCGAGTTTGCCGAAGCCTGCGCGCACTACCGCTATATCGGCGTGTGTCATGGCCGGCCGGGCGTCGGAAAGACGCGATCGGCGCGCGAGTTTTCCAGCTTCCCCGACCTGGGGGAATATGCCGCGCTCCGTCCCATTGCCGCGCTCCTTGGCGAAAAGGTCGCTCGCTGCCGCGCCGTCTTCTACACCGTGTCGGTCAGCAACACGCCCAAGACGATCGACGCGGTGTTGGGCCTCAACCTCATTAAGCTGGGCTATGCCCGGCTGACGGTCGCGGGCGGCTCGCAGGACGAAATCACCCATGACGCCGCCCGCATCGCCTGCCCCCTCGTCATCGTCGACGAGGCCGACCGCTGTCGGACGCCAAAGTAGAGCGCAGTGGCGTGCAGTGGATGGCCCCTTGCTCGTCAGAATAGACTGCATGGGGACACGAACCAAGGGGAGGCCTTTTTCTTGCAGGGCTCGATGCTCCCACCTTGTTGCTTCAGATTACCCGACAACATTGCGTGATGTCATTCGAACGGAACGCGCCTAAAACGTATCCGCCCGAAAATTCGTCCACCTCCCCGCGCGAGAGCCGCTTCGATGGAATCACCGCTCGTTTCAAAGGCTCGGCAGTTTGCAACCGACGCGCGCGCGAGCATCAATCATGTCCGCAAATACACCGGCGAGCCCTACATAACTCACCCCATCGAGGTCATGGAAATCGTTCGCAGCGTTCCTCACACCGATGAAATGCTGGCCGCAGCGCTGCTTCACGACAACATCGAGGATACCGGGGTCACCCGCGAAGACGTGGAACGCGAATTCGGCGAAGCCGTGGCGCGCCTGGTGATGGAACTGACCGATCAGTGCCACGAAGGAAACAGGGCCACCCGCAAGACGGCGGAAGCCGCACGACTAGGCACCATCTCCCCCGACGCCCAAACGGTGAAGCTTGCCGATTTCATCAGCAATACGAAGTCGATCGTCGCTGGCAATCCGGGGGTTGCAAAAGTCTACCTTCGCGAAAAGCACCGCGCACTGGAAGTCATGACCGCAGGCGACCCCACGCTCTTTCAGCGCGCTCTGGACTTGATCGAGGACGCGAAGACCAGCATCAATTTTCGCCCCTGACGGCTAAGTCCGTTTGCCCGAGGCGCCTGGCCAATCGCGCGCTCGCCCCACTTTTGGCTGCGAGCCGGGCGCCGTAGCGCATGACCGTGCGCGCATCACGCCAACGATAGGCCTGCATGATTGCGGGAAGCGCTTCGCCTGCCGCGAAGTTGTCCTGTGCAACGCCAACGCGGATCGAATGCGAGGAGATGTCGCGAATGACCTTCTCGAGTTGCTCTTCGCCCATCTGCCCCAACAGCTTCTTCTCCCAGGCACTACGCACAAGCCTGCGATAGATAAGCGCTATCGAATTGGGATGGAGCGGTCCGTCGCCGATCCGGTCAACCGAGCCGTCAAAGTGCGTGATCACGCGGCGCAGCAGCGCCCCGCTGCGGACGCCTGAATTGGCCCGCCAACGCGCGATCGCCTCCATCGTCGCCGGCGAGAGATAGGCATAGGCGCCCTCACCTTCCTGATCGGTCTTGCTGGTCGGGATGAACAGGGCGCCGGCGCCGTCGGCATCGGGTCCTTCGATGTGTGAGACCTCGATCACCACCAGTTCGGAGCGTCGCGCTCCAGTGTCATAGGCAATCCGCAGCAAGGCCGCGTCGCGAAGGCCGAGAGCGTCGCGCCGGCAGGCCTTGAGCAGATGCGTGAGACAGACCCCCGAGGCCGGGCTGTCGAGATCGGCGATGTCGCCCTTGAAGCGGATGGCGCGGGCCTGACGCTGGCGCATCGACAGTTTCTTGCGTGCCGCCTTGGTTTCGAGCCGGACTACCGGCGCGGCGGTAGGATCGGGCAGCGAGGCCATACGATAGGCCCAGCCGACGTTGACAAGGTAGCGCTCGATTGTCGCCATAGCCCTCACCTTGAGGTTTGAGGCGTCGATCCCGGCCAGCGCGCGGATCCAGGCGGTGACGTCGGCGCTTGATGCGGCGCCGGTGCGCACACCCCGGCTCCGGCACCAAGCACTCCACAGCCGCAGATCCGAGCGGAACGCGCGGACGGTGTTGGACGACCACGCGCGCAGCACCGTGTCGAGGAGAGCCGCATCCACGGTCATGGCGGCGCCGGCGATCGCCTGCACGTCGATAAACACCGCTTCGGTTTGCGCTGCAGGGCACTCCAGAGCGCGAAAGGGGCGGTTTTCCGTCATGGTTTGCGCAAAGGTAGCGCAATTTCCGAAAATTCCTAGTGGTGATAAGTTACCATTATCAACACTCCGACAAAAGGCATGTGGACTGAAAGTCTGCTTTACGTCTACTACTGATCCATGAACCACCCTCCCCTGCCGCTTTGCGCGCTCGCCTGGACGCCCGATCTGGTGAGCGCAATCGCTGACGCCAGCAGCGCGATTGGGCGGCTCGATGCGCGGATTTCGGCCACTGTTCCGGCTCCCGCCTGGCACCTGCGCGCCAGCTGGATGGGCTATGCCCGCGCGCTTCAGCTGCAGAAATTCGAAATCGAGGAAATCGATATTATTTCGCGGGAATGTGGCCTTCAGCTGGCCGGAAGGCCGCGTCTCGAAACGGCGGGGGCTCCACTTTCCGCGCTTGAACCTTGGCGGAACCGGCTCGCCGAGGAGGAGGGCAGGCACTGGCGCGAGGATTTGCCGTTCAGCTTCGATCTGCCCACAGGGTGGGACGAAGCCCCTGCCCTCGCTCGCGCGCTCGCGCTGCTCGATGACTGGGCACGTCGCGACCGCACGATCACCCCGTGGCTGGCGCTCCCGATGGTTCTGCGGCGCATGGGGTTAACGCAGCGCACCTTGCCCTGCCTCGTCACGGGCGATCCCGGTCAGCGCTTTGTGCAGGGTGACCGCCCTGCCCTGCTCAAGCGGCTGCTGAAGCAGTTGCGCCGCAGCGCCGAGGACGGTCTGACCCGGCTCGAACGGCTCGAAAATGCCGTGCAGCGCAGCGCGGCGGCAATCAGCGCGCAGCATCGTTCCGGCAAACTTACCGACCTTGGCCGGCTCGCCCTCACCCGTCCCTGCCTGGCCGCTCGCTCACTCGCCCCCCGGCTCGACCTCACCGTGTCGGGCGCAGGCAAGCTACTCGAGCGCGCGACCCGCCTCGGCCTGCTGGTCGAAATATCCGGGCGCGGAACCTGGCGCTCCTATGTCACCCCCGACATCGCCGTCTCGCTCGGCTTGGTCGCTCCGATGCGGGGACGCCCCCGTCTAGTGCCTGCCCCCTCACCAACGCTGGATTCGGTCCTTGCAGCGTTTGATGCCGAATTGGCCGAGTTCGACACCCGCATTGCGGGCCTTGGCGGGCCCGATCTCGCTGGTTCGACTATAAACAATTGATATAGCATGGCAATTATGAGGCCGCCGGAAACGCCCCTTGCAGCGCGAAAGCCGGCCTCGGGCTGCCCGGAGTATGCAAATGCCGTAAATGCGCTCCACCAGCTTCTCAGGGCAGATTTCGACATGATCGCCCATTCTGCCACCAAGGCGGCCCCGGATTGGCACCCTCACGAGGGAAATCGGCCAAATTGGGCTTCAACTTGAGCCTAGGCATCGCGGCGCACCCGCAGATGGGCATACGCGAGCACGAGGTCGAGCACGCCAGCGTCATGACTACCCGGCCGTAGACTGCCCTTGCTGATGCGCCAGCGACGCGGTGGCAGTTTCGGCGGCTGCAGTGTCATCACCTCTCGCCCTGGACGCCCGGGCAATTCCAGCGCCACCAATCGCTCGAATCCCCACGTCGCCTTGCCCACCCGGCTGTGCGCCAGTGCCAGCATCGCGATCCGATCGTGTGCGAAGTGAAACAGGTTCGCCTGAAAGCGATCCACATAGGCTTTCTTCTCCCCCTTGAACCGCTTGCGGCTTGCCCGCACGAGTGTGTCGACGCCCTCGGCGTTCCATTCGACCAAGCGCGGATGAGCCCCGAGCTTCCAGCGCAAACTCTCTGCGCGGGCCACCGCCCCGCTCAGCCACGAACCGACAGCCTGCTCCGACATCGCTCCATCCGCCACCGGCAGTGCACAGAGCGGGAGAGCGTGCACTTGGCACCGCCAGCTCATGCGCAAGATCCATTCCTTGCGGATGATTGGGGCCCGGCCATCCCGCAGGGCCTGCTGCCAGCAGAGCGGACAGACATATCGGCGCTGGCGGCGCGGCAGAACCACCGAAGCCTCGACGTTGAGGAAGGTTCCTTCGATCTGTTGGACCTCAATCTCAACCGCCCAGGCCAACTGACCAATCACTTGATACACGGCGAAGTACTGCTCATTGGACAAGCCGCATGTGCCGCGGGCCAGATCCAGGCTGGCAATCGCCGCTTCAAGACCAAGGTGCCGAAACAGCGCGGGTCGCGTGGTTTCGTGCGCGGCCGCAACCCGATCGATCCAGGAATCAAAGCACTCGTCGGCCTGCGGGCGGACCCGGAACGCCAGCGGCTGCGGCTCCAACGCCAGTACGGTCATCGCGCCGCATAGTTCGGCAGCAACACCGCCGCCTCGCGAATATCCGCGAATTCCACGCGCGCTCTGCCATGTCGATACGCCACTTTCTGGCCCCAGTGCAGCAGGCGCTTGAAGTTTCCGGTCACCCCAAGGCTTTGCTCCCAGAGAAAACCGGCGACCTCCGGCTCGGCAAGGCGATCCGGCTCGATCAGTCCCATCCCCTGCCCGAGTACCCGAATGAGACGTTGCGTCGGCGCTCCCTGTGGCCAGGGCTTAAGTCGCAAGATGATCGAGCGATAGGCAAGCTCGACGTCCTCGGTAAAGATATCGGCGGCGACGTCGAGTCCTGCGACCACCATCGGTACATTGCCCTCGCTCATTAGGAAGCGGAACGCATCAAGCGTATCGCGGCGCGCTCTCCCGCTGGCGGTGAGGATCGCATGAACATTGTCGATCCCGATGAGCCGGGTGTGTTGACGCCGCAAGAGTTCGACGACCTTAAGGTCTGCAATGCGGTGGGTCTTTCCGGTGATCGGCCAGCCTTGCTTCCACAGCAGGGTCAGGTTGATCTTGAGGGCGGTCGAACCCGAAGGGATGACGGTTCGCAGCATCGGTTGATAGCGGGCATCATCAATGCTGAGCGGCTCGGGAAAATCGTGGGCAATCCGGCGCTGGGCCTCGCGCAGAATCGAGGTTTTGCCCATGCCCGACTGCCCGACCAATACCACACAGGTCGGCCGTTCGTCGGGTTCGTCATGGGCAAGTTCGACCAGAGTTTCGACATGCTGGCGGGCTTCATCGAAATCGATCCAGAAGGCCTGCGACAGCGCCGAGCCGCCAGACATAGGGGCAGTCATTCGATCCGTTTCAGCCATGTATCTTCCCCCAACTCCGCCACGGGAAGCCAATTCGACGCGGGTTCTGCCGTGGCTCGCGCCGGTGCCCGTGTATGGGATGTTCCCTCGCGCTCCGCTCGTTTTCGGGCCTCACGGGCGCGCCGGGTCTTCGCAGTTGCAGAGAGAACATCGCTGCGATTGGCATGGATCAGGCGCGCGGCTTCGGCGCGCGCACCGTTATCCTGATAGGCCCTGCCGGCCCGGAACCGTTCGTTCCGCGCCGCTTCCCATTCCGCCAGGCTGACATCGGGATAATGCCCGACAACCGCTGCTGAGACGAAGCCACCCTCCACTTCCGGATAGACCTCCTGGATGGTGCGCTCGTCGAAGTGAACCATGACTTTCTGGCCGATCCGCGATGCAAGGCTGGCGTGCCAGTACCGACGATAGCCAATCTGGATTCCGTAGGCCTTCACCGTTCGCTCAACCCATGGCAGGAAACGGCGGACGAGAGCCGTTTCGTCGAGGCCGAGCGGAACCAAAGGCCCTTGGCTCCTCGCCTCCTCGGCCCAAGCCTGCGCCGGCGCACAGCCGCCCAAGCCGGCGTGCGGCTCGGCGTGATAGAGACAAATTGCCCGAACAAACCAGCGTTCAAACTCATCGATGGTCATCGCAGCGGCCGCACCAGCGTCATAACCGTCGCGCTTGGTGGCGTTTGCTCCCGTCGCACCGGGCAACAAGCGCATCTTGGCCATCATCGTTCCAATCAGGCGCTCGATATGGCCACCGAAATGCGCGGGGCCACGTGGCCTGACATCCGGATCGATGCCGTGGGAAAGGCACGCGGACCGGAAGGATTGTGCACGATGTGCTGCCGCATGGTCAGCGTGTAGCCGCTTGAATAGCCCATGCATTGGGTAGTCGACATCAAGCTGTAACGCCTGCAAAAGGCTATGCTTTGGCAGGATCGCATTGGCGATCGCACGCCCGCATCGAAATATCGAGGGATCCCCAAAGCTCACATAGAAGCCAAGGATACATCGGGTCCGCACTTCGATTAGCAAGGTCACCCAAGGGCGCCCCAGCTCTTTGCGCTGCACGCTGTCGACAAGGATTACATCGGCCCGCGTATGATCCATCTGAACGAGGTCCAGGAAGCCCCGGCTTAAATACTCACCCGCGTGCGGCTCATGTGCACTGCGCGTCTTCGAGCCCATCATGGTGCGTGCCCGTACCGGGTCCGATATCGCCGCAATCGCCCGCTCAATGCTGCGTTCGCTTGGCACTTCACTGGCTTCAAAACGATAATCGCCGTTGTCGGCGATTAGGAGTCCGCGAACCTGACGAGCAGTTTCCTTCATGCTCGCGCCGGCCTTGCGCAAGTGAATCTCGCCGATGAGCGTGTCGATCGCAGCCAGCACGGTTGGGCCACCACGTCGGCTTCCTGGTTTGGGTCCTTTGGGCAACGACGCCAACGATTCTGCGACGGGGTGATCTCGGAATCGCCGGGCGAGTTCGCGAATTCGTCGTTCCTTGAGTCCGGTTACGGTCGAAATTGCCACGACTGCCTGCGCCGTCAAAGGCGCATCAAGCGGAACGTACTGGCGAAACGCTGGATACAGCGCCGTGCCTGTTGCCAATGCAGCTTCTGAACGACGAGCCGAAGGCGGCGGCTTGCGTGCAATCATGGTGCTGAATTCCACCAGAAATTTCACGCTCAATGTCATCTATTATGGCACAGTGCGCAAATAGATTCGCACGTGCGTCATTGAATGCTGCGATACCTTTGATGTATCTGGTTGTTTTTACGTAATTTATGCTGCTTGCAGCCTTCTTTGGCCGGCGACACTAAACCACAGCGGTTGGGCACCGATGGCCGAGTTGGCGCGCGCTATGTTGCCGGCCCTGCTTGCGCCCGCCGATCATTTCGAGACGGCAACCTCGAGCGAAGATGCCCATCAGGAAGTCCACGCTGTCCTCGCGGTCGCCCGATCTCTTCTGACCAGCATTGGCGTTCGGCAAGAGCCTGACCCCAGCGCGGAACTTTGCGAACTTCACGACGCGATCGGAGCCGATGTGACCTTCACACATCAGGAACCAATCTTCTCTTCCCTGCCTCGCGGACCAATCGGAGCGAAACCGCGACACTTGGTCTCGCGTCCACCGAGACCTCCATTTTGGGCGCTCGACCTGCTCTGGGGTGAGCGCCTGTTCGCACAGGGGTTGATGTCGGTGCCCCTGCCCTTCCCCGGCCTCGTCAAGCCCATGACCGAAAACGTGGACGATTTGGATCAGCCCGATCCGGTCTCAGAGGTTGCAGCAGCGTTACGCCACAGCGCTGAGCGCCTGATCGCCGCATTGAAGGATGCCGACGTGGCCGTTCGGACCATAGTCGATGGACAGCTATGTCATCGCAACACGTCCAGAGCACCGACGATCTTTGGCATTCTTGCCGGGTTTGGACAACTGCGCGGGGCTCAGCTCGAAGCGATCATCGGCGCCTCACGGCTCGGAACCCGAAAGATGCTTTCCACGCTTGAGAAGAGTGGTTTGCTACATCGGACCAGAACGGCCGGCGCAGATCTTTTCTCCGTCCGCCTCAAAGCGGAGGCTCGCTCTGTCGTTGATCGAGGCAAGGACACCCCTGCCCTTTCTCGGGAGGCGCTCGACGATTATGATACTTCCATGGCCGCCATCGACGCCTTGCTCGCTCGCACTGGCGCTCATTGAGCATGCTCACAAACGAAGTGAACGCGCTCCAAGTGACGGGCTTCCAGAGCCTGAACCTATCCGTTATCAGGCCAAGCCGGCGACAAGCCGCAAAATATCGATCGCCGGAAAGGCCCCCTACAGCGCGCCGACGACGTCCGCCCTACCCACGGGGTGGTCCGCATGCAGGATGGTGCTCCTGAGCGCTTACAGGGCAAATCTCTCGCGATCCGAGGTCCGTTCCCGTTGGTGATGCTGAAATTCGCTGCGAACTGCGCACCCCTGCACACGAAACGAACGAGTTTCGAACTGCCGAAAAGAAACGCTGTGAAATTTGCAATGCACCGCGGCTGAGCGAGAAAGCCTGGTTGCTTCAAAACCCGGGACAATCTCGGTGAGCCATCGTCCGGCCCTCCTGATTGATGTACTCCACCATGGCGTCTTGAGTGGCACGATGGATCAGTGGAAATATTCGGCCGGGTCGCGTGCGTGAAGCCGTACTCGTTCGAGCTCCTTAGCGATGAGGTTTAAAGCCGGTCGTCCAAAAGTCGGCAACAGAGATCCTTGGTGGGTCGGTCTGCGCGCGCAGTGAGAATAAAAGCTCGGCCTCTAGCACAGCCTTCAGCAAGAATGACCTGAGCGGTTGATCTGACGATCGCTCGCCTGTCCCCTCCCCTTCTTCTTCTTCTCCCAATAAAATCAATCGATATCCGCCGCAGGCGTGGGAGTTAATGGGATTAGATTCTAAAGTTAAAGAAGTTAGTGCCTGTGCAAAATCGCTTAGAGCGAGAGATGAGGGCGAGTCGCGGCCTGTGGATAAAATCTGATAACACGCGAATCTGCATCTGATACCACGCACCCTTGATTCTAAAAACACGATGATCGCGATCCGATAGTACGTATCGCTTCGCACATGCCCTGTGGATAAGATTGCCGTCCACCACCATGGCTTCATCTGCAAGGCTTGGTTTTCTGCCTCTTTCTCCGGATCGAATCTTCGAAAACGCTGCCGCTAGGTGAGGCGCTAGCCCCTGGCGAACTTGGCGAATGGACGCTTCTCGAACGTGCTTTCAGTAATGTTGGCGCAGGCCGTGTCGTGTTATCGGGAAGCGCGGATGCACGGCGGGCCGAATTCATTTGTCAGCGGTGGACAGCCGTTACCCCGCGATCTCAGCCGTTCCAGCGGTAGATGGCTACTCTGTCTGACAGTCGCATGCGGTGCGAAAGTACTGGCGACCGCGATCACCGCTCAGTCTACTCCCCTGCCCCTGCCCCTTTCCCTAGCGTTGGTTGCAGGAGCGTAGGCATGCGTTGCTGAAGAACTTCGGCGCTGAGGGTTTACATCATCCTGCCCGGCACCGACCGGGATTACCGTGAGACAATGACCTCATTCGGACTGAGAAATGAGGGGGTTCCTCTGCGGAGACAGCCCAGCTGCCCAGTTCGGTGATCAGTCGGATCGACGTGCTTTTAGAATCACCGGGTCCGAGGGATTGCTACGGCGCGCTGGCTGACTTCTCTGCGAAGTTAGCGGGGTCTAGGGCCGCGCCAGCAGCTTAAAGCCGGATTTCCGAAAACACGTCGTACACGCCGTCTCGGCTCAATCAGCCTGAAAGCCGTTGTGAGGTTCGTTCATGACAATTGGCATCCAAGTCGCCACGCGATCTTACGGGCTGTCGAATTTCGGGCTCAGAGCTTTCTGATCGAATGGCGAACCCTGTTGCCGGCCTCGCGATCGAGCCGACAGGTTCACTCAGCGCAGATCTCACTCGATCGCCGAAAGCGATCACGCTGGCTGCACCAGCGGGTATTGGCCCGGTTATCGGTTGTAGATGGCGTGAAGGGCATCCTTATCGCCGCACCAGCGAGAACCAGAGCCTGGTGATAGGCTTGTCATGCATCCGAGCGGTCGATCGGCTTACCGTGGAGGAGCGCCCTTCGCGGTGGAGGTGAGCCACTGCCGACGCGATGGCATGGTTCTGTTCAATTGCGCGGGCCGGGGGCCACTTAAACCAGATGGGGCGGGGAAGGGGGCGCCTCGCGGTGGGGGCGCGCCCTTGCAGAAATCGGATAGGGCAGGGGTGTTGGTGCGAGCTTCGCGCCGACATGCGTCTGCTTAGCGCCCTGGTACGCAAGCCCTTGCGGTCAAAGGCCGCGCAGCTGGTACTTGTTGCGCTCGTGGTGCTTTTTCATGAAACCGTAGAAGCGCTTGGAATAGTTGCGTGGAATTTCGTTCGGGTTTCGATTGAGAAACGCATCAAAGGTTTTCATCAGGACATCGAGATCCCATCCGGGACATTCGCGCATGATGGTGGCGTACGTCTCCGGGTCGAGCACGTCGGCTGCCCGATCCCCACGGCGAGGTCTCGGCGCCTCTTCAGCGGCTCGCGCGAACTGAACATCATGCGGATCTGTATGTGGCAAACCAGCATCGGCGCCGTGGTCATACTTGAAGCGGGCGGCTGTCCGGGCAACCAGGCTGAGGGCGAGGCTGGGATCAACTAGGTCTGGCTGAGCCTGTTGCGAGCGAGTGGCGTCGCGATCGTGAGAATGCCCCGATGCCGGGGAGGGCAGGGGGGACGCTACTGGAGAGGGCTCATTTCGCTGCCCGATGCGCTTCTTAGTCGACGGCGCCGAGGTGCGATCGTCGAGAAACTTGCGCATGACCATCTTGAGCTTCGGTCGCGGGCTTTCCGCGTCGATCGCCTCGAGGTGAATTTCCGGCAGGTTGTTGGCCCGAGCGAGTTCAAGGATCTTGTTCTTGAACGAGGGGAGGGAGCTTTCGCTTCCGCTCTTTTGATGGAGCGTCTCAAAGCCGATAGTGAAGCCTTCGGCGCCGTTTCCGCCTGCGTGCTTGCGGCTTGCACGGTAGAGCCATTTCCCGAGCCCGCTTGTGATCTCGAAATAGAGCGGTGAGATCGCAAGGACGTTTCTCTTATCCATGACCCCATCGAAGAACCACCGCGATAGAGTTATCTCCATTCCAAGCGATCGCTGGGTCTTTTCGTCGACGAGATGCGTGTAACTGTCGATCCAGGAGAACGTCGTCTCGCGGGTCTTGGAGTTCGCGCGGATGTTGGTCTTGATCGTGGTTGCCTGCAGACGATCGAGGGCAGCTATGAGGCGTTCGTATGCGCGGCCGCTGACACCCCAGCATATCCGGCGAAGCAGGTCGCCGGGCTGTAGCCTAATGGTCGGTGAAAGATCATTGTCGCCGCGCTCTCGCAGCTCGTTGAGGTGCGAGGCCAGGTAGATCATGATGTCGGCATCCCAGATCGTGGCCATTCCGTACTCGGGATTGGCTGATACGTGAACACGCACGCTTTTGTCCGGGCTCGTATATTCGATTGGTTTGAGGCGCTTCTTCTTTGCGAGGCTGAAGAACGGGCGCTGCATGGTTTCCTGATAATCGCGCAGGGAGATGTCGCTGAAATCGGGCAGCGTGAAAAACATCTCAAATTGTACCTTGCGACCATTAGTGGTCGTCTGCGGCGTATCAGAGGCCACGCTTCTCACCCAACTCCGTTGCTGTGTCCCACGCGTGGGACTGTACGATTAAGATATTGATATAATTCGATAAAAGAGGTTTTTAAAGTTTGCAAAAACCTATCCGATGCTAGGTCACCGGGCCCGTCCCTTCAGAATCTTGGCGTTCTCGATCAGCGGCCGCAGAGCTTCGAGAATATCGTCGGCGGACAGGTCGGTAGGGGTGAGGGTGAAGGTCAATCCTCTGCCCTGATCACGATCGATCTGTCCTATGGTTGAGCCATTCGCCTCGATGACCAGCTTGCGAGCCCGTCCGCGCCGGGGAGAGCTGGCGGCCTTGACGAGGCGGGCGACAACCTCCGCGCCGCTGATCGGCTCTTCGTCGCCCGATTGGCGGAAACTTTGCTCGCTGGCTATATGCGCGGCTGCCTCTTCGATCTGCGGCCGGGTCGCAGCGTTGCGGATGAGGGGCAGCAGCTTGTCGCCATGGCGGACCTGAAGGTCCATCGGCGAATGAAATGCGCTGACGACTGACTTCGGGATTTCGGTAAGGCCGATATAGCGAGCGAGAGTTGAGGTCGAGAGTTTGACACGCTCCGCCATCCGGGCCTGGATGCCGTCATAGTAGGCTGCGACAGCCGCCCGGTAATTTTCGCCACGCTCGAGATCCGAAATGTCCTCCCGCTCGCGATTTTCGATATCAGCAAGACGGAAAGCGGCTTCATCGTCGATATCCTCGATGATCGCCACAAGTTCGATATCGGGGTAATGGTTGGCGTTTAGCCAGCTCACTGCCCAATGTCGGCGCGTACCAATGAGAAGTTCGTAACGCTTTTCGGCGTCTGGCGTGCGCCGAACTACGACAGGAATCCTGTTGCCGTTCTCTGCCTGAATGGAGTCGATGAGGCTGCGCAGCCGCTGCTCATTGAGCAGTTCATAGTCGCGCGCATTGCCCGACCAGATCGAGCACTCGGAAGGCTTGAGCCGGATGGAGGGCTTCTTCACCATCCGCGCCGACTCCCCGAATGCATCGAGGCGCTTCGTCGTGAACGTCGTGCGCGGTTTTGCGACAGCGACATCCTCAACGGCGATGACTGGCTCGGCCGGGGTGGAGGCTAGGGCCTCCGAAATCAGTGACCGCCGGCTCATGCTGCAGCACTCGCAGGTGCATCATGCCCAACGATGCTGGCTGATGGCCATTGCTGTCGCATCTGCTGGACGACCTCGCCGAAGACGAGATCGAGATTCTCGCGGCACCGGTTATACGTCGCGTGCGAGGCCGAGGGCTTGCTCTCGTAGACCGAGCGGAATGCTTGCGTGGCATTCTTGATTTCCTCTGAAGCCAGGATGGGCTGGCTCAGCAGGAAGTTGGCGTACGTTGCTTGCATCATCTTCCACATATCGTGCTCGCCAGGCTTGCTTGGCGTGTAGGCCGAACAGACGACGCGGATGAACCCATAGTCGACAGGCGTGCCGTTGGCTTCGAGCACTTCGATGTTCTCTGCGATCGTGTCCATGAAGTGAATCGTGGAGAGATAGTCCAACTGGCGGGCAGGTACCGGGATTAGCAGGCCGGTGGCCGACGCCATGACGTTGAGGCCGAGAAAGCCCATGGCTGGCGGAGGATCGAGTAGGATGACATCGAAGTCTTTGATGATCGTTGAAATCCCGATGCGCAGGCGCTGCAGACCTTCGCGCACCGCTTGGCCTCCCTCCCTGAGGGTGGATGTCAAATCCCACTCCGCATCCTGCAGGCCCAAACTGGACGGAATTATCTTGATCGTCGGCCAGGCGGTGTCGTGGATTGCCGCAGCGAAGTCGTCGAATGTGCTACGCGGAGACAGGAAATGCCCGAGCGTCTGCTCGTCATCAATCAGCGTTTCGGGCTGGATGTCGAACATCGTTGTGGTGGATGCCTGCGGATCGCAGTCGATCACCAGGACCTTGTAGCCGTGAAGAGCGAGATAATCCGCAAAGTGCTTGGTGATGGTCGACTTGCCAACGCCGCCCTTGAAGTTCTGAACGGCGATAACGACCGCATCTTCATCTTCGGCCTTGCCCGGGTGGATGCCGAGGGCGTCACGGATGCGGGTCAGATCTTCCAGATCGTAATACCGGCGACCATTAGCCTGCTGCTTGGGTGGTTCGAGCCGCCCGTCTTTCTCCGCCTTCGCCAACGCTTCGGGCGTCCGGCCAACCAGTTCCGCCGCTACGCCCGGGCCGAAGGTCAAGTCCAGAACCTTACGATCCTCCGGCTTGAACACGATTGATTTGACCCGGTCACGCATTTCCCCGCACGACCGCGTTATGGCTCGAAGGGTATTTACGGTATACGACATCTCTCGCCGGGCCCTTAGCTATGTCAGCGGAATCGGAGTTGGTTCGTGATTTATGAGCAGAATCGGCGCTAAAAGTCAAACCAGCCGGTTCGGCGTTGTCCGATTGCTAATGGCTACCTCGCCTATGTAACCAATTGCCAACTCGACAAGATGTCAGCGGCTGAAGCGCTCGCAGGCTGATTGGAGGTGGAATGCGGGTTCTGCGTGGCCTGTATAGATTTCCTGAAGCAACCAGTTCCGTTCGCTTTCCATGTCATTGGCAGCAATGGTCTTTGACCAGTAGCGCATGGCGGCATCCCATCGATAGCCGCGCGCCTTAAGCGCATCTTTGCCGTCGAACGGTGCATCCACGGCATTGACTTTGTAGCTTATGCGATCAGAGGCGGCGATGAGCTTTGCCAGTATCGTCTCGCCATCTGCGGCGGCGTGTCCAAGCAGATAGATGAGTGCCAGGATGTCGTTCTGGGCCCGGTGGCCTTCGAAGAACCAACCGCACTGGACGACGAGGTAGCCAAGCGCCCGGCCGTCGAAGCCTAGCTCAAGCCAATCGATTTCGGCCATCGAACATGCCCAGGGCCTGCCAGCGACGGCGGGCAGACGCCGATCGACGAATGGTCGGTCGAAGGCAGCGTTGTGGGCGACGATGATGTCGGCCGAGGACAGAAGCCCGATCGCCGCCTCGACGTCGATCGTCTGACCGGCAAGAATGTCATCGGTCAGCCCCGTCAATCGGGTGATCTGGGGGTCGAGCGGCACCCCGGGGTCTTCGCGCCATACGCGCGGTGTGCCGATCTGCACGATCCGCCCGAGCGCATCGAAGCGGAACCTCTGGATGGCCAGCTCGATGATCTTGTCGGCACTGTGATCAAGTCCGGTCGTTTCGACATCGATGGCGACGCCGACCCGCAGTGGAGGCTGCGGCTCGCCGAAGTACAATCGCTCCGCCGGCACCAGGCGGCGCAGCACCCTGAAGTCGGGATGGGCGCTAAGGAGGTCTGCCGCCTCGTGGCAAGCGGTTTGGGAGGCCGTCATGCAGCCCCCGATGAAAGGCCTGCGCGCTACAGGCAAGGCGCCCCGGGCGAGAAGCCGGGGACAGTCCTTCTCCAGAAGGCGCGTAGAACTGCTGTCGAACATCGGCAGGGCTGCGATTGCGTCCGAGGGGCAGAGGCACCGCGCACGCCGGATTCTGGGGGAGGCATTGCCGTAAGTTTGAGGCTAGCCGTGATAGGCAGTTGCATCGATCTGCTCGGCGACGTCATCGCCCGGAGCGCCGTACCCGTCATCGCCCGCCTCCTGCGCATGAGCGCGCACTTCCTCGATGCGCCGGGCAATCTCGCGCTCAAAGACCTTGAGCATAAGGCCAGAGCCCGCAGGCATGGCGGCGACCTCTTCACTGGCCCCCGGCAGTTCGCGCTGCAAACGGGCAGTCATGGCCTCCACGCGCCGGACTGTGGCCCTAGGAGAAAGGCCTGAGGCTTCGGCCATGCGCTGCCAGTGCTTTGCGTAGATGTGCCGGCCCCGACGCTGCCCGCCGATGGCCTGGGCATGGTTCTGGGTGATGTTCGCCCAGCCAAGTCCCGACATGAGATCGTAGAGCGGAGCAAAGCGGGGAGCGTGATGCGTGAGCAGGACCGAATAGTTCTTTGCGTGGGAATCTACATTGCCGATGGCGATATTGAAAATCACGGCGTCGAGCAGCTGCGTGATTTCCCGTGCAGTCATATGCGCGCGCACGGTCGCGAAAAAATCCGCGATCGAAGGGCCGCGCGTGCCCGTGCCGTTGTACTCGTACTTGGCGACGGGAGGGCGGCCCAGGGCCTGGCAAAAGTCCTCCTGATGAATTCGTCGCACCCCATCCGGCTCACCTTCACGGTCGTAGCGCGTCACCAGGAGATAGGATCGCTGACCAGCAACGCCTGTCGTTACGGGCGCTGTGAGGAGCCCAGCGCGCCGGGCCAGAACCATGCACAGCGCCTCGTTCTGGACGCTGCCCAGAAGGCGCGGGTTGTCGGGTTTCAGGATATGTGTGGAGGGCGCGCCATGGACTGGCACCGCGATCGCGTCGCCGAGCTTTGCCACCGGAAGCTTGTCCTGCGCGCCGGCGAGGCTCATCGAGACGCCTTCTTCGTCTACGAGAAAGGGGCGGGCAGGCAGATCGTTGATGATCCGCTCCAGAGCATCGCTGCCCGTGATCTCACGATAGCCGGGCGTCCCGCCCGATGCATCAAGGCCAATGCTGAGCGCGCCGGCAAGATCGGTCCCGGTACGCGCGATCAGCCCGAGAACATCGTCTGCAGTCGCACCCACGACGCGGGTCATTGCGCGCAGCGGATCGCCTTCTGGAAGCAGGTTCATGAGCCAGGGAAGAACGACACCGCCTGCATAGGTGCTGCCATCGACGGGCATCCTGAGCGAAATCGGGAAACGGTCCGGGGCTGCCTGCCAGGCGGCGCTGTAGGAAAGCCGGACCTCGTCATTCGCCGCCACGAGCGTGGCAAGATGACGACCCTCGAAAGTGATGGGAAGTTCCATTTGCCGCCTCAGTCAGACGAGCCCAAAGCCGTCAGTCGAAGTCCGACAGCCTGCGCAGCAGCAAGAGCCTTGCCCAATTGGGCAGTGGCCTTGCCCGCCTCAAGATCCACAATGAAACGCTCGCCGGTATTGATTGCAAGCGCGAGCTCGCGCTGGGTGAGGCCGAGGCTCTTGCGAGCGGTCGCAATCGCTGTGCCAAATTGTTGAGCTGTGTGTATCATGTCTTCCCGCTCGGTAAGATGGCATCTTTATCATCTGGAGGCAAGGTCATATCTTCCCGATCGGTAAGAATACTAGCGTTGGCTGAAGCGCGCCGACGGCATCTTACCGAACGGGAAGATGAAATTCAGTCAAACGTCGGACGAGCCTGCAATGGAGCGGTGTAGGCGCGCTGCAATTCACAGTGCTGCATGTGTCGCGAGGATGGCCATGCAGCAGCGCGATATGCGGTTATTTCATGCTGATGCCCGTCATCGATGTATCAGCATGAAAGCCTGGCTAGCGCGGAGTTTGAAAAGCAGGGTTACCAAACCCTTCAATCCTAAGCGAATGGTGGGCGATGCGCGGCGGGTGCAAAAAACTGCTCAAGGATCGTGTTAGCTGAGCCGACCTCAGTGCCGGTATACGCATGCATCTCGGAAAGCACACTGGAACTGCTCGGACTTGTCCGGCAAAGGGGCGGATACATATGCCTTGCATGGTCTCGCGAACGAGACTTCAAAGACGAGTTGACGACCCAAGTATGAGCAGAAGCGAACGCGGCAAAGAAATGGAAGAGCCAACCATTGAGGCGAGCCGAGGTTCAGTCGCCAAGTTCATCGCCTATGCCAAGCGTCGCGGTACGATCACCGTCGACGAGCTGAACCTCGCGCTGCCGCAGGACCAGATGACCGCCGACCAGATCGAGGACGTCATGGCGGCGATGTCGGAGATGGGCATCAGGGTCGTCGAGAACGAGGACGATCCGGATGCCGATGACGCGCCCGCCAACGCTGCCTCGTCGGACGACAGCGACGAGGATCGGGTGCCTGCCGACGAAGGGGCCGATGATGGCGCCGACGATGGCAGAGAGGGCGTTGACGGCGGCGCTGTCTTCGAGAGCCGTGAGCCGCGACCGAAGAAGGCCGAGAACCTCGGCAGCACGGACGATCCGGTGCGCATGTACTTGCGCGAGATGGGCGCTGCCGAGATGCTCACCCGCGAGGGCGAGGCCGCTATCGCCAAGCGAATCGAAGCCGGCCGCGACATGATGATCCAGGGCCTTTGCGAAAGCCCGCTGACGTTCCATGCGATCATCCAATGGTCCGAGGCGCTCAACGCCGGCCACATGCAGCTGCGCGAAATTCTCGATCTCGACGCGATGCTGGCGAAGGAGCCGCAGGTCGAGACGTTAGGCGAAGACGGCGGCGAAATCAGCGAGAAGACCGCAGGTCCCTCGTTCAGCGATGACGAGGAGTCCGAGGAGCAGGACGCCGCCGAGGTGGACGAGGATGGTAACCCGATCGCCGGCCCGCGCCGCGAAGAGGCGGATGCGGAGGAGGGCGGCATTAGCCTGGCGCAGATGGAAGCGATGCTGATGCCCGAGGCGCTGGAGAAGTTCGCGCTCATCGCCGTGCTGTTCCACAGCTTCGAGCGCCTTCAGGCCGACCGTACGGAAGCGGCGGGGCTGGGTATCGTCTTCCCCGAAGCGCGCGAGGAACAGTACCTGCAACTGCGTGCCGAACTGACCGCCGAGGTGGAATCGGTCAAGTTCCATGCGGCCAAGATCGAGCAGTTGATCGACAACCTCTACGTGTCCAACCGTCGTCTGACGACGCTGGGCGGCCAGATGCTGAGACTAGTCGAGCGCCACAAGGTGAAGCGCGCCGATTTCCTCGAAGCCTATGTTGGCCGTGAGCTGGACGAGACCTGGGTCGCCGAGATGGCGGGCCGGGACAAGAAGTGGGCCGCGTTCGCCGCCGCCGAAGCCGGCCCTGCCGAGCGGATCCGCAACGAGGTTTCGGAAATCGCCGCGTCTATCGGCATGGCGCTCCCGGAGTTCCGCCGCATTGTCAACATGGTCCAGAAGGGCGAGCGCGAGGCGCGCATCGCCAAGAAGGAGATGGTCGAGGCGAACCTGCGTCTGGTGATCTCGATCGCCAAGAAATACATCAATCGTGGGCTGCAGTTCCTCGACCTGATCCAGGAAGGCAACATCGGCCTGATGAAGGCGGTGGACAAGTTCGAGTACCGCCGCGGCTACAAGTTCTCGACCTACGCGACCTGGTGGATACGCCAGGCGATCACGCGCTCGATCGCCGATCAGGCCCGCACCATCCGCATTCCGGTCCACATGATCGAGACGATCAACAAGCTGGTTCGCGCCAACCGCCGTTTCCTGCATGAGCATGGCCGCGAGCCTACGCCCGAGGAAATGGCTGAGCAGCTCTCGATGCCGCTCGAGAAGGTCAAGCGGGTGCTAAAGATCGCAAAGGAGCCGGTGTCGCTCGAAAGCCCGGTGGGCGACGAGGAAGACAGCTCCCTGGGTGACTTCATCCGGGACGAGAACGCGGTGATCCCGGTGGACGCGGCGATCGAGGCTAACCTCAAGGAGATGATCACGCGCAGCCTCGCTACGCTCACGCCTCGTGAGGAGCGCGTTCTGCGCATGCGTTTCGGCATCGGCATGAATACAGACCACACGCTTGAGGAAGTCGGCCAGCAGTTCTCGGTAACCCGTGAACGCATCCGGCAGATTGAGGCAAAGGCACTGCGCAAGCTAAAGCACCCTAGCCGCTCGCGCATCATGCGCGCTTTCCTCGACTGATAGCGCCGTCGGCGTTTGGTGAGTATGGGAAGAGATGACGTCAAGATTCAGAACGCCGACCGAGAAAGTCGTACGCGATGTGCTGGAGAAGCACGCCTGTCCGGTTCGTTACCATGAAGTGCGCACCCGGTTTCTCGGAGCAATCGCCTCACCACTGATGGGGACTTCGCCGCTTCCGGTGGTGAAAGGGCTGTGGGGCGGCGAATTCCCGCCGTTCGATTCCATGGATGATCTCAATCATCTGATCGATGTGCTGATCAATCAGCTTTGGAACAGCCTGACCTGGCACAATAGCCGTACAGCGTCCTTCAGGCTTTATCGCCTTGAACTCGATCCGTCGGCGGAGAATCTTGCGAGGTACGCCCGAGTGCGCCGACAGGAGCTGGAAGGCTTTGTTGAAGGTCTGTTCGGTGGTCATGAAGCCCTAGAGTTGCCGGAGCGAGCCCATATGTCCCTGGGGCACCTTGGTGAACTTCGCGCGATGATGGGCGGCATTGAGGACCTGGTTGCGCGTGACATCCAGGCGGAAAGCCGAACCCAGCTCGAAACGACGTTCAGACACGTGCGAGAACTCACCAAAATCATGGAAACCGAAATCCATGAGGCTGTGTTGTCTTGCGCCCGGGCTCAACATCAGATGCTCGAGGGATTTACGATCACAAAACCCGTCATGCACTGACCGTGCAACCAGCCCGGATCGAGTTGAGACTTTGGCTTCCAAGAAAACTCTGAACGCGAAGAACCTTGAGGACTTGGGGGCGACTCGCCTCGCCCAATTGCTGATCGAAATCAGCACGGGAAATGCCCTCGCCAAGCGTCGCCTGCGCCTCGAGCTTGCTGGCGCACAAAGCCCGGGGGAGGTGGCGCGTGAAGTCGACAAAAGGCTCAGCACGATCCGTCGATCGCGATCCTTCGTCGACTGGCAGAACCGTAAAGCCCTTATCGCGGATCTTCAGACGCAAAGGAAGGCCATTGTCGAGCAGGTCGCTCAATCGGACCCTGCCGAGGGTCTGGCGTTGATGTGGCGTTTTCTTGGCCTGGCCAATTTCATCTTCGGGCGCTGTGATGACAGCAGCGGGCTGGTCATTGCCATTTTTCACGAGGCTGTCGCGGATCTGGCGGAGATCGCCGTGCGGGCAAATCCCAGGCCGGAGGCGGTGGGTGACGCGGTCTATGATGCTTTGAACGCCAATGAGTATGGCCAGTACGACGGCCTGATCGGCACCCTTGCTCCCGTTCTGGGAGAGCGCGGGCTTACCTATCTGCGCGGTCGCATGACTGCGCTGGCAAAGACGCCTCTCAAAAGGCCGGCAGGCAAGGATCGGGTAGCCTTGGCTTGGGCATCGAGCTGTGCCATCTACCAGGATGAGATTGACGAGCGCAGCCGTGATAGCATGGTAAGGCTCGCCCTCATGGAGATCGCTGACGCATTGGGCGATGTCGATGCGTTCATCGCGCAGTATCACGAACCCACTCGCAAGGTGCCCCGGATCGCGGCTGAAATTGCCAATCGCCTCGTCGCCGCGGATCGTGCTGCGGATGCCCTTCAAATCCTTGATGCGGCAACGCAGAGCAATCCCGGTCACTCCAGCTTCAATTGGCCGGACCTCAAATGGGTTGATGCAAGGATCGCCGTCTTGGGCGCGTTGGGCAGGGGGCGTGAGGCACAGGACATGCGCTGGTCCTGCTTCGAAAGTTCGCTGTCGTCCGGGCACTTGCGTGAATATCTTAAGCAGCTGGCCGATTTCGAGGACATCGATGCTGAGACGCGTGCCTTCGACCACGCGCAAACCTGCAACAGCGTTCTTGGTGCACTGTCGTTCTTCGTGGAATGGCCGAAGCTTGACCGTGCCGCCGGCCTTGTAATCGGTCGTTTCGAGAAGATCGACGGCGACCATTACGAAATCCTAACGCCTGCCGCTGACGCGCTTTCGGCGAAATATCCGTTGGCAGCAAGCCTTGTGCTACGCGCCATGATCGATTTCACCCTTATCCATGCCCGGTCAACGCGTTACAAGCACGCCGCTCGTCATCTCCTCGAGTGCGCCAGTCTCTCGCGACAAATCTCCGATTTTGGCGCGCATGAATCTCACACCGATTATGAAGCGAGATTACGCAAGATGCACGGGCGCAAGAGCGGTTTCTGGGGCCTGGTCGATTGACATACCGCCGCCCTGGATTGGTTCTCGACCTTCTTGTGAAGCCCGCGTTCGTGACTGCTCATCCTCTTGGATGACCGGCCCCGACCCTTAGTGGACGCTCAGCACCCAAATTTTCTCTTACAGGTGCGGCCGGTCTGCTTTTCCAACTCGGATGCCAAAGGCTGGCCGATAGGCGAATGTCCGCTCAGGAGCCAAGTCGTCGGAGTAGCTGACCTTCAAGCGGCACGAGTTGAGGGCCCATAACGCGAGGTTCGATTGGTAGCTATTATGAAAGAGAGTCAAGATATCACCATCGCCGATACCGAAGGAATGCTAGCACACCTGCATATTCCTGAGAACCAATCCATTCTACGTTCCGACCTCACGACAGCAAATCTAGTTTCCCCCCAACGGGTTGCTTCGCAGAGGACATTTGAAATAGCCTCCACTCACCTCATGGAAGGAAAGCCAAAGGCTCTCAGGTACTGGCAAGCGGCCGACGATAGCCATCAAAAAACCCGGTAGCGAGTGTTCAGACGCTTGAACGGTCTCGGTGATGTTACGGACATCGGTATGCGACGGCGACGGGACGTTTTGAGGGTGGGTATGCCAATCGCCCACGTAATGGAGGCCTTCTTGGAAAAGAGCCAAGATTTCAGCCTTTTCTGCTTTGCGATCGGGACGGAAACCAAATCGTGACCGGAAGTCGGTAGTACGAGGACCGGTGGCTTTCGCGACAACCCAACGTTTATGCGTGATGAAAGCGAATAATTGGCCGCCGGCCTCGCGAGACCAACATTTATGTTGGGCGTTGCGATAGAGATGCTCGAGCACCGACTGCTCGACATGTATGATAAGTCCGCTCGGACCTTCGTAAGTAGCTGCTTGCGCAACGGCTTCCACCATCTCACTCCGTTCGCCATTGAGCAGCCATCATCTTCCCACCTTCAGCAGGATCGCCGACGATAGACTTGAAAGCAGCTGACCAAAAGCCTCCAGCTTGCTCAAGATCAGAAGAAAGTCCCACCCATACTCGCCATATCGGCGCAACGGCACTCCCGGATGCGATATCGAGCGCTGCCCGAGCTACAAGACTCTGTCCGGCTGCAAGATCAATGGCGCCATAAGGTGATGCGGCGCCTCCGCAACGAGGGTCTTGATCCTCCGACCACCAAGACGCGGCCGCTGTGAGTGGCCTGCCGGTATTATCAAAACCGTTGCGCAGGCTCACCGTTGGTCCTTGTAATACAACAACATGGGCTGCGATCGCATTGCGCTCCAGCCAAGTGTAAATCACCGGAATCTTCAACACACCAGCGGCTTGGAGATCGCTTAATGCGGCACTGGCTCCCCAATCGCCGGTTGCACTTATAATCACCGATACATTTTCAAATACCGATTGATCATTGTCGATAATGTTTCGCCAATCTGTCCCATAACTAGCTATATCTACGATGTCGGGTAAATCCGCGAGTAGCGTAGCCTTAAGGGCATCCGCCTTGTTGGCGCCGACGTGTCTGGCCCCCAGCTCATGTCGACCGATGTTTTCCCAACCAAGATTATCTGGGTCAAATAAGCTAAAATGCTTGATACCCTGCTGCGCCAGTAATTTTGCTGCTCCCGCACCTAACGACCCGCATCCAATTATCGCGATATGTGCAGAATCCGCGGCAGTTAATTGTGATAACGGGATTCTAGAAGCAGCAGCGTCAACCGATCTGATGGAGGCCCGATTAAGCTTCAGCGCGAATGGAAGAAGTGCGGCGGGTGTCCTACCGGGCCTGAAACCTTTATTCTCTCGGCGTTTTTCCCCAGACGATAGGATGACGGCACCACCAGCTGTGCGTCCTGGCGAGGACGGGCCACCTAGCAATACTACACCACCCGAACCAATGATGGGTTGCACCTCATCGAACGCCGAGGCCTGATCGGCCTTTTCAAATAAAGTGCGCAAATCTGAATACGATTTTGGGTAAGCGGAGGGCACAGGAAGGTTATCCATCCACAAAAAGAGTGAGCGGTCAAAGTCCCTCTTGTAAACCTCGCCTAACCTATGCTGGAGCCATCGGCGCAGACGTTCTTCATCGTCCGAGACAATTCGCTGACTGGCGTAGGTCCCGAGGAACAGCGATCTCGTAGGCGGTGCGATATCGAAAAGCGTCTGAACTGATTGACCCGTTGTCCTGCTGCGGGACCAATAAGCCTCGAAATCGACGACGTAGTCTTCTCCCAACTCACCGCGGTCTAAGGCCACTAGCAAGCTAGACGCTTTGGCTAGAAAATGCCCCACTACTCCTGCTGGATCGAGACTGTCCGTTGTTGTTTCAGACGCAACCAAGCACAGACGCCCATCGGCCTCAATATGTGGACCGTGTCTGGGTGCGCCAGGCCCAAAGAAGGCAGTAACCGGCTTCGTGTAAGGGAAGAACTGATCAACTGCGATGAGCAGTGATACGTCCTTCCGCAGGCGTAGGCACCAACCTATGAACGCCGAGCTGAAGCCGCTCCTATTAAGCTGCCAAGTATTAGCTCGGACCGCCTCTGGGAAGGCGATCCGAAGCCAATCATCGACGATCTTTACGGCATTAGCGCGAGTATCCATAACTGCCATCTAAATATTAGCGTACGTCCCGCCTCCGCTCTTATTTACAGGAGACTTCGGCTCTCCGTCATCGTCACTGCCTTCCGGCGGTTGCTCAGAAAACCAGCTTGTGCAAAAAACCTTATCCCAGGCCTTCATCGCCTTTTCATGAGTGCAATCGACCTCATCCAGTACGTCCAGATGACCGAGGTTCTCGTTCAAGCGATCCATAAAATACGTAGGCCGGGGATCGTCGTCTGATATGAGGTATTCATCCACTACCGGATGCTCCACGGTCTTATTGTATACAAGTCGATCCGCGATAGCCTTCATTGTACTGCGAAGCGCCTCGTCGTCGCGGTTGAGCCTGCTACCGAAACACTCCGACGCCAACTTCGTAAGCGCAAACCCACTTGGATTTTTCCCCTTCCACGAAGTCCGGCTCTTGCTGAACATCTTTAAGTATCGCACGATACGCCGAAACTGGCCTTCGCCAACCGATTCCGGGCTCAACTCCTTGTTTGTCTCCCGAAACCAAACGGTGACCTGCTTCGCGTCAGACTTTCGCCAGCTAGCTCCCGCTAGCTCGTAGCTGTATTCAACTTTGTTAGTCCAAATGTTGGTAGTCTCGATCCGTCGATATGTGGGAATATCGACGTGATATCCAGCATCGTAATAGACTCGCACGCAATTAGTTCGCACATCTGGCGGCGTGTTGAATTTGTCATCTTGCACAGCCGCACAAACCATCTTGCGCACGTCAAGGGCGGACATGGCGGCACCCTGAGCGCCGACTAGATCGCTAGCTTTGAAATACAGACCGTCATCGATATCATAATCAAGGTCGTCATCCTGGACCATCGTATGCATCGCATATGAACCCTGCGTATGCGATCCGAGCGGTTTTGGCTTTCCGTCTCTGACTAAGCCGGCCTTCAGGCGGTTGCGGTTGCTGTTTCGGCGGGTGCGCATATTGGTACGCTCATCTCCGACGATGGCGATCTTTTCATTATGAAATCTGCGCACTTGCTTCGATGTATTAAACATTATTTGCGTCACCCCCCCTGCACGGCATGCTTTCAAAAAGGCTCTTGATGATCTGGCCGGTTGCATTCGCGTTATCATCACAGGCACTTTTTGCCAGATTAACATCGGCGCGTGCTTGATCGATTAATGCGGTCATCGCCTGATCGGATGAATTGTCTAACTCGAGGTACGGGACAATATCCGGTCGGAGATCGCCTTTTGGGAAACGTATAACGTTTATGCTTCGCCCCAACTTCGTAAATTCTTCCGCGAACATGCGTGCCATGTTGTCGAATGCAAATTCCTGCGCAGCGATACTAAGGGAGGCTGCTTTAGCGCCGAACTGCCAGTCCACATAACCACGATCCAAGTCCGCTTTCGCGATACGTTCTCCGTCAGGCTTCGGATAGCTGCCAAGGGCAAAAATCTCTATGGGGCGGGTGCTGTCCATCTTAATGGCGTCGAGTAAGCCGACTAGTACGGGATTGTTGGCCCACAGTCCGCCGTCCGCAAAAACTCTGTAGCCGCCTAGATCGCCATCGGCATCAATTGCGGCCAATGAACGAAATATCGGGGCTGCACTTGTTGCCATGCATGCGTCGACCAGTGTCGTGTCATCATCACGCGTCCCTCCACAGTGGCTTGTCTTGAATACCCACGCTCTTTGCTGGCTCATCTCAACAGCTGGTATCGACAAGGCGATACCCCGCAGAGTTTCAATCTCTTTAAATGTTTTGGTGCCGAGCACAGCCGTAAGCGCTGCTTTCAACGCTGTGGCACCGCGCCGATTTATACCCGCGCGGCGTGGCATCTGGCTTAGCACCTTCGTCGTCGAGGAAGGCACTCGCTCTGGAAAAATTTTCGGCCCATTTTTACGGTACAGGTCGACGACTTTGGGCAGTGGCTCACCGGCAGCCAATGCGCAACCAACAATAGCCCCCGTGCTGGTGCCAACAATGAGGTCGAAGCCCTTACCAACATCCAGCGACTTACAGCCTATCTTCTTCGCGAAAAGCGACGAAAGCTCATGGAGAAACGCTGCGGAGTATATACCCCTCATTCCTCCTCCATCGATGGTCAGTACGCGCAGCGGCTTTTCTTCATTCATATTTTTCGTGTAACAAATTTATATTTGCGCGCCAAGGAGTAAGACAGCTTCCATGACGAAAAATGCCGTTTGGCGCATTTCCGACAAAGGACAGGACAGCTTGAGTATCGGTCATATTCGGGCCTCCGCTTTGAGTTTCAATCGAAAGGCACAAAAAAGGGGGGGGCGCATTGCCGCACTGCCGCAGCAGCCTACAGCATTTCCTTGGATGACCGTTTTCCTAAGTTTGCTTCCTCGAAGTCGACTTTCGCGATTGTCCCATTCTAGGCCGTTGACTTGGGCGCCCGCCACCGCTGAGCCAACGTCGGCTTTCCTTGGCTGGCCGCCAATAAGCCGACAGACCGGAAAGTCCCACACCCGCGTCAGTCCTGAGCAACTATCCGATCGCGCTTCACAGGCCGACTATACCTTTGGCTGTTTGCGATCTTCTGACTCCCAGCGTTCGCCACGTCGTCTGGGTCATCGCGCCCCAGGCGTTGGTTTCTCGCCCACTGACCAAATGGAAGGGTGGGAACGTCTTGGGCAAGGCCAACCAGGCCAGCGGGTCCATCCAGTTTCGATAGCGTTGGCATTGTCTGACTTTGCTCCAAGCCCAAGCGTGTGATGCTATGCTTCACGGACACTCCCCACAATCCTGCAGGATGGTAGTGAGCCCGGTGATTGCGCCGTGTGCACAGGGTTGTCCTCATGCAGGGCGCTAGGGCCGATTTAAACTGGTTGACCGCGAGGGGTTGAGAATGAGAACATAAAAGGAACAAGTTCGAGTCTCAAGAATCACCATGAACCCTGTTTCATCTCATGCGCAGATGGGCATTGATGCCCTTCGCGCCATGGCGACGCCGCTCGCCGACTTTCGGATCATGCCCTTCGGCGCCGAAGCGCTGGACGCGCGTTTGGCCAGTGGTGGTCTGCGGGCCGGCGCTTTGCACGAAGCGACGGCGCTGACCTGCTCGCTGGTCGACGACGCGGCAGCTACGTTGTTTTTTGCCGGCATCGCCGTGCGGGAAGCGCGCTTAGCGTCAGCGCCGGTCCTTTGGGTCAGTTGCCGCAATGACCTCTATGCGCCCGGCCTCGAGCAGGCGGGCCTTGCCTCGGCCGATGTGATTCATGCACAGCCGCGCGACGATGCGGCGCTGCTCGCCGTGGTCGAGGACGCTGTGCGCGATGGAACGCCGGCCGCCGTCGTCGCTGAAGCCAGCAAGGTTTCGATGGTCGCCACCCGCCGCCTGCAGTTTGCCGCTGCCGAGGCGGACATGCCGGTGCTCCTGCTGCGGCGTCACCGAGGCCGGGACCGCGACCCGCTCTGCGAACCGTCGGCGGCGTGGACACGCTGGCGGATCGCCAGTGCGCCCTCCGAGCGGCTCGGCGTAGCCGGCGTCGGACGCCCGCGCTGGCTGGTCGAACTCGCACGCCAGCGCGGCGGCGAAGGCTTTTCCCTGATCGTGGAGGGCTGCGATGCGACGGGTCGTCTCGCTGTTCCTGCCGTTCCTGGCCATCGAACGGCTGAGACGGCAGGATCGGTTCGCCGCGCCGCGGCCTGAGCCGCGCGTCCTCCAGCTTCCCGTCGACGACAATCCTGGTGCCTGCTCGGTCCCTCGCGGCGGCGGATGGCGGCCGGGCGCACGCTGGGCACGCCAGGCGCAGAGCGGGAGCGGGAAGGGCGCTGCTGCGGCCGGGGCTTCATCGCGTTCCGATGTCGAGCGGCAGATCGCTGGCTTGCCGCTACATGCCAAGCCGCCGATGCGCGAATTGGGTCGGCGCTCCGAGATGGCAGAGCATCCGTTCAAGCGGATGGCCTCGTCAGCAGCGTCGGAACAGATGCGCGACGTGCCGCAGGTCGCGGTCGCTCCGCTGGCGCTCATCGGCAAGGTCGGCCGCCGCGACGAGATCGTTGCGGCCTGTCCGGCGGCGAGAGCATTGGGCATCCATGTCGGCATGGCGGCAACCTATGCCCGTGCGCTCGTCTCCGATCTCGACTTCCGCCCGGCGGAGCCGGAGGCGGATGCTGCGCTGCTCGATCGCCTCGCCCTGTTCGGCATTCGCCGCTGGTCACCGATCGTGGCGGTCTCGCCGCCCGACGGAATCTGGCTGGACCTCACCGGCGCCGCGCACCTGCATGGCGGGGAGGAGCGCTTTTGCCAGCGGCTGCAGTCCTTCTGTCGTCGCGCCGGGTTCACCGCGCGCATCGCGATAGCCGACACGCCCGGCGCCGCGCATGCGCTGGCCCGCTACGGCCGCCATGACATTGCCATCATTCCGCACGGCGGCGTGCTGAAGGCGCTGTCGCCGCTTCCGGTCGCCGCGCTGCGTCTCGAAAGCGGCGCACTGGCCGCTGCGCGCAAGTTCGGCTTCGAGACGATCGCCGACCTGTTGCCTGTCGCGCGCGGTCCGCTGGCGAGGAGACTGGGGCTCGCCACCATCGACCGGCTCGACCAGGCGCTGGGAGGCAACGCCGAACCGATCACCCCGCGTGAGGACGTGGTTATCCCTGCGGTCGAGCGTCGGGTGCTCGAGCCGATCGGCACGGCCGAAGCGATCGCGCAAGTCATGCACGACCTGCTGAAGGACTTGGCCGAGGTGCTTCAGCGCCGGGGGCTGGGTGCGCGCTCGCTGCGCCTGATTGCTTTACGCATCGATGGCGGTGAGCAGGTGGTGGCTATCGGCACTTCCCGGCCGAGCCGCGAGGTGCCGCACCTGCTGCGCCTGCTGAAGCTCAGAATCGAGCGCATCGATCCAGGCATGGGTCTTGAACAGTTCCGGCTGCTGGCGCCGCATACCGAGCCGCTTGACGCCGAGAACCTGGGGGCGATCCTCGCTGGGGAAAGTACGCTGCGCGATCCGGCGCGCCTGGTCGACGTCGTGGCCGGCAGGATCGGACCGGGCGCGGTGTTCCGCATTGCGCCGGTCGAGAGCCATGTGCCTGAACGTGCCGTAAGGCCGACCAGACCAATCGAGACCGCCGGTTCCTGGCCTGCCTGGCAGCGGCCGGTGAGGCTGTTCGCGCGGCCCGAGCCCTTGTCGCGCGTCATCGCGCTGTTGCCCGACCAGCCTCCGCGCCGTTTCGAATGGCGCGGCCGGTCCTACAAGGTTGTCGCCGGCGATGGGCCAGAGCGCATTCATGGCGAATGGTGGCGGCGCAATGCCGAAGTCTGGGCCGTACGCGACTACTACCGGGTCGAGGACGAGGAGGGTGGGCGCTACTGGGTGTTCCGCCGCGGTGATGGCGTTGCGAGCGAGACCGGCGATCTCTCGTGGTGGATGCACGGGGTCTTTGCATGACCGCCTATGTCGAACTCCAGGTGCTGACGCACTTTTCGTTTCTGCGCGGGGCTTCGAGTCCGGACGAGCTGTTCTCGGTCGCAGCGAAGCTGGGATATCCTGCCATGGGCATTGCCGACCTTGGCAGTGTCGCGGGCGTGGTGCGCGCCTGGGAAGCCGAGAAGGCGACCGGCGTGCGCCTCATCGCTGGCACCCGGGTCGATCTGTCCTGCGGTCGGCGCCTGCTGCTCTATCCGACCGACCGGCCCGCCTGGTCACGGATCACGCGCCTCCTTACCATCGGCAAGCGCCGGGCGGGGAAGGGGGCCTGCCTGCTGCACTGGCCCGAGCTCGAAGCCTGGTGCGAGGGCGTGATCGCCATTCTCCTGCCGCACGAGGCCGACGCCAAGAATGCTGCGGCGCTGGCCGATCTGCGGTCCGTCTATGGACGGCGCGCGCATATGGCGCTGTTCCAGCGCCGTCGCCCCGACGATGCCGTGCGCATCGATGCCCTGGCGCGCCAGGCGAGGGAGGCCGGCGTACGCGCGGTCGTCACCGGCGACGTGCTTTACCATGCGCCCGATGCCCGGCTCCTGCAGGACGTGGTGACCGCGATCCGGCACAACTGCCGGGTCGATGACCTTGGCTATCGCCGCGAGGTCAACGCCGACCGCGCGCTCAAGTCTGCGGAGGAAATGCAGCGACGCTTTGCGGCCTATCCTGATGCCCTGTGCGCCAGCGTCGATATCGCCGAGGCTTGCACCTTTTCGCTGAGCGATCTCACCTACCACTACCCGCAGGAGAAGGTGATCGAGGGGCTGACCGCCCAGCAGGCGCTGGAGGCAATGGCGCACGAGGCGCTGGGCGTCATGTTCGGCGGCGATCCGCCGCAGGACTACCGCGACCAGATCGCGCATGAGCTGAAACTCATCGCCGAGCTGAACTATGCGCCCTACTTCCTCACCGTCCATTCCATCGTCGCCGAGGCGCGGCGGCGCGGCATCCTGTGCCAGGGGCGCGGATCGGCAGCGAATTCCTGCGTCTGCTTCGTGCTGGGCGTCACCTCGATCGATCCGCTCAAGCACGAGCTGCTCTTCGAGCGCTTCGTCTCGGGCGAACGGCGCGAGCCGCCCGACATCGACGTCGATTTCGAGCACGAACGGCGAGAGGAGATCATCCAGTGGATTTTCGAGACCTACGGGCGCGACCGGGCGGCATTGACCGCCGTCATTACCCGCTTCCGCGCGCGGGGCGCGGTGCGCGATGTCGGCAAGGCCATGGGCCTGCCCGAGGATCTGACCTCGTCGCTCGCAGGTCTCGTCTGGGGCTGGTCGGCCGAAGGCGTCGGTGAGAAGCAGGCCGAGGAACTCAATCTCGACATGTCCGACCGGCGTCTGCGCCTGACACTCGATCTTGCACGCCAGCTGATCGGCGTGCCGCGTCAGTCGAGCCAGCACCCCGGCGGCTTCGTGCTGACCCACGATCGTCTCGATGATCTGGTTCCGATAGAGCCTGCCGCCATGGTCGATCGCCAGATCATCGAGTGGGATAAAGACGACATCGATGCCCTCAAAATGATGAAAGTCGATGTTCTGGGGCTCGGGATGCTGGGCTGCATGAACCGCGCCTTCAACCTGCTCGAGGAGGTGAAGGGGCTGAAGGTTGGGCTTGCAGACCTGCAGAGCGACGACCCCGACGTCTACGGGATGATCCAGAAGGCCGACACGCTGGGCACCTTCCAGATCGAGAGCCGGGCGCAGATGTCGATGCTACCGCGCATGAAGCCGCGCCGGTTCTACGACCTGGTGATCCAAGTTGCGATCGTGCGGCCCGGCCCGATCCAGGGCGACATGGTCCATCCTTACCTTCGCCGCCGCGAGGGGCTGGAGAAGCCGGAATACCCGCGCCCGGAACTGCGCGCTGTCCTGGAAAAGACGCTTGGCGTACCCCTCTTTCAGGAGCAGGCGATGAAGGTCGCGATCGTCGGCGCTGGCTTCACCGCCGTCGAGGCCGACCAGCTGCGCCGGGCGATGGCGACCTTCAAGATGACCGGCGGCGTCTCGCATTTTTCCGAAAAGCTGATCGAGGGCATGGTGGCGCGCGGCTATCCGCGCGACTTTGCCGAGCGTACCTTCCGCCAGCTGGAAGGTTTTGGTTCCTACGGCTTCCCGGAAAGCCATGCGGCAAGCTTTGCCAAAATCTCCTACGCCTCGAGCTGGATGAAGCATCATCACCCGGACGTCTTCTGTGCCGCGCTCATGAATGCGCAGCCCATGGGGTTCTATGCGCCTGCCCAGATCGTCGGCGACGCGCGCCAGCACGGGGTTGAGGTCCGGCCGGTCTGCATCAATGCAAGCCGATGGGATTGTTCGCTGGAGCCGACACGGGGCCGATACCATGCGGTCCGGCTGGGCTTCAGGCAGGTGCGCGGGCTGTCCAACGCCGATGGCGCCAGCATCGTCGGTGCGCGTGGGCAAGTCCCGTTCGAGTCCGTCGAGGACGCCTGGCGCCGCTCGGGCGTGCCGCGCGCCGCGATAGAGAAGCTGGCGGACGCCGATGCCTTTCGCGCCTTCGGATCCGACCGGAGGCAGGGGCTATGGAAGGTGCGGGGCCTTGGCGAAGCGCCCTTGCCGCTTTTTGCTGCGGCGGATCGTGCAGCAAAAGTGATCAGCGCGGAAGGGATCGAACCCGACGTTGCCCTGCGCCCACTGACCGATGGCCGCGAGGTGATCGAGGATTATCGTTCGCTCCAGCTGTCGCTGCGCGCCCATCCGCTCACGTTCGTGCGCGAGGACCTCGCCCGGCGCGGGGTTACGCGCTGCGCCGACCTTGCGAACATCCGCGATGGCCGCAAGGTCGAGGTCGCCGGGATCATCCTGGTCCGTCAGAAGCCGGGCTCGGCCAAGGGCGTGCTCTTCATCACGATTGAAGACGAGACCGGCATCGCCAACGGGATCCTCTGGCCCGATCGCTTCGAGGCCCAGCGCCGCACCGTGATGTCCGCCTCGATGGTGGGCCTCAAGGGGCGGGTGCAGAAGGAGGGCGAGGTGATCCACGTCATCTGCGACCGGATCATCGATCATGCCGATCTGCTCCATAAGGTTGGCGAGATGGCCTTCCCGCATCAGACCGGCAGGGGAGACGGAGCGCGCCATGCAAGCGCGCCGGATCGCGGCGACGTTACCCGCGGCAAAGATCAATGGAGCCCAAGGCCGCATGACAGCTACTGGCCGCCGCACGCAGAGGGCCGCGATCCCGAGGATGTCGTGCGTTTCAAGTCGCATGATTTCCACTGAGATGGATGCAAGCCTGCCGAAACATCAGCGCATCGTCATTGCGCTTTCAGTGCATATCCTGCGCAGCGGTGTAACCCGCTGCGGTGAAGCGCGGGTCGATACGGTCGAAGTCCGCCTGGCGCTTCGTTGTCTGCTCCCGCATTGCCGCGAGCGTTGGCCGCTTGAACTGTACTGGGATGCGGCGCGTCAGGAGAACGAGATTGGACGTGCCCAGGGTGTGACTGCGGCGTTCAACGGAATTGTGCGTCAATTGCGGCTTGCCGGACGGTATGAGGATACGGCGTCGTCATAGTCGCAGGAACGATACCGGGCCTTGTGAGCGGAACAGCCCTGGCGCCCTACAGCGCGCTGGATCGGAACCGCAAACCAATGCCAGTAAAGTCACCGGTCCTTGTGACCATTGTGATCCTTGTGCGTTGACGGGAGCGATGCCTGAAATCGAAAGCTCCCTCCTGATTGCCGCGAATCGCCTGCACCATCGCGGGTTCACGACCCCGATCATGTATTGCCGAAACGACGACGTTCTGATCGGCAGGATCGAGGGCATAGCGCACGACGTTTCCTGGCGCACCGTTGACCTGGTGGCTTTCAAGAGCGCGTTCATGGCTCACGTCGACGCTTACCTTAAGGGGCCAGGCCGACCGGTCTACGCAGATCGAGGGGCTGGGCCCGTTCGTTTGATGTGAGCGCCACGCGCAGCGAGCCAGCCGCGAGGCGGGAAGGCGCATCACCCGGTGTGGAAAGGATCACGAAGTGCTCGAACACGTACCTGCCTGGCTGGGCAAATTGCTCAAGGATGTCCGCGCCGGACACTCGAAACTGGCAATTGTTCGTGAAGACATGGGTGACCGCCTGTTTCCCTTGTCGAGCCCCGCATTCGCGGACGGTCAGCGGCTCCCGATCAGGTTCACTGCCGACGGAGAGGGCATTTCCCCGCCGCTGAGCTGGGGACCTCTTCCTGAAGGGACAGCCTCATTGGCGCTGCTCGTCGAAGATCCCGATGCACCTGCCCCCCATCCCCTCGTGCATGCCCTTGTCTGGAATATCCCGCCCGATGTTGGAGGATTGCCCGAGGGGGCGATCGTACCTGACGGGGACGGAGCGGCGGACGGCAGCGACGTCGGACGAAACAGCTATCTAGCCGAAGGCTGGTTGCCGCCCGATCCCCCCAAGGGCCACGGTGCGCATGATTACGTGTTCCAGCTTTTCGCGCTCTCCGAGGTTCCTGTCATCGAAGCCAACCCGGGGCGCTCCGCGTTTCTCGAGGCGATACACGGTAAGGTCCTTGCCGCCGGCTTCCTCATCGGGACCTACTCCCGCGATGAGCCGGCAGGTTCGAGTACCGCCGGGGCAGGGCTGCGGCCTGCGGGCGTCTAGGCCGCCATGATCGACGACAACGACAGGGCCTGGATGCGTGAGGCCATCAACTTGGCGAAAACGAAAGGCACAGCGCCGCAGGATACGCCGATCGCGGCCATCATCCTGCTGAATGGTCGCGAGCTCTCCCGTCCGTCAACAAGACCGAGGAGACTTGCGACGCAACGGCGCATGCCGAAATGATGGCATTTCGCGGAGCAGGACCGGCGCACGGCGACATGGACCTTCGCGGCGCGACGCTCTACTCGACCCTGCAGCCGTGCGGCATGTGCACGATGGCCTCGATCTGGGCCAAGGTGGGTCGCATAGTCTACGGTGCGGGTCGTGACGACGTTCACCAGATGTATTTCGAAGACCGACACCTCGACACCATGGACTTCATCAAGGACGCATTTCGTGACGACCTTGCGCTTGAAGACGGATGCTTGCGGGCGGAATGTGCCGCCCTCTACTTCGCGCCGGGCGACGAGGTTCTGGTGGAAGAACAGGGCAATCTCTGAGATGCCAAGCTGGGAAGGACCAGCAGCCGGACATAGAAGGCTATCGTCTCGCAGGAGTTGAGCAATGTGTAACCGCGCCCGCATGAAAGGTGAAATCGAGACGATCTGGGGATCGGTCGCCCAGCTTTTCAGCGAGCGCCCGCGCGACAATCGCTTCGATCCCCATGAGCTTCGGCCCAAGGGGAGAGCGTACGTTATCCGCGAGCAGGATGGCGGTCGGGCATGGGACATAATGAACTGGGACGTCCTAGGCGGCAAAGCGCCCTATCCGATGACCAACGTTCGCAACCTTTCCCTCCCGCAATGGAGGCGGCTTGCCGACCAGCCGGAAAACCGGTGCGTCGTGCCGCTCACCGAGTTCTGCGAATTCACGCCCCAAAAGCATGACCTTGGCGATGGCAAGCCGCCGCTCAAAGGCGAGATGTGGTTTTCGGTGATCGACCAGCCTGTCTTCGCCGTGGCCGGGTTCTGGCAGGGCACCGGACAGGGGAACGGCTTCACCATGGTGACGTGCGATGCCAATTCGCTGGTCGAACCGGTCCACCCCAAGGCAATGGTGACGATCCTCGATCCTGACGACATCGATATCTGGCTCCGGGGCTCCTACGACGAGATCCGGTTGCTTCAGCGCCCCTTTGAAGCTGAGAAAATGACAGTGCGTGGCCCGGTTTTCCCTACACGGGAACCCGCGACCACGCTGCCAGACTAAGCGAGCGTGCGATTTTTTCGACCGTAGGGCCGTCCCGACATCAAGTCGCCGAACGCGAAAGAGCCCGCATTACCGGTTCGGTCACGACATAGACGGCCTGTCGCTTCGCGCCTCGATTATGGTGATCGACCCGAAAGCCCTGGTAGTGTCGCTTGACCAATCCGGCTCGGACCAATTCGCTCACGGCTCGGCTTACGTTTGTACGGCCTGAGATGCGAATACGCTCAAGGACCATTTCATCAACCAAATGTTGTGCGGCAACGGGATCCGGCGGGAGTGCAGACGCGTCTTCGAGCATATGACGAACGCGACCTTCGATCGAAAGGCGACGCGGATCGCGTTGAGCGACCGGCATCAAAGCATCGCAAAGCCAGTCGCGAACCGGCACTCGCAGATCACCCACGAGCACATAGGGTCCAGCAGAACCGGTCCGTTGGCTGGCTTCGACAAGCAGGTTGAGCACCATGAACGCGTAGCGCGGACGTTTGCAGGTGCTGGAGAGGCGTTCGAGGATGGAAACCGTGGTGGTCGGGGGCGGCGCAGCAAAACGTCTCGGTTCGGAAGGTGTGCTATCGCTGAAAAGATCGGCCTGGAACATTTCATGAATCAAGCACGACCGGTCCGAGATGTGAATCCCTTTTCCGCGCAGTAAGGCAGATGGGCCATTCGTGTCACTTTGCCGCCGGCAAAGTGACACCAGCGTTTCTTAGTTGGCGCTTTCGCCTTGAGAGAATCGCGTTGATATCGCGGGGTGGAACAGTCAGCACGCTCACATCTGCAATGGCGTGCCGCTCATACCAGATGCGCCTAGCGCAAAAGCCTTGGCGCATACGGTCCCTCAAGCAACCCTTATGCGCCATGCCCAAAATGCCCACAATTTCCGCCTATTGAACCAATGCTCGACAGGCCAAGGCTATTAGGTCATGCTCTTTCTATGATTGCTTCCATGGCCTTCATTCTGCTTGCCAGCACATCGCCGGAAGTCGACCAGGCGGCACGCAATCACTGCGCCGCCGTCTCGAAGGCGCAAGTGGCAAGATTACGAGCAATGGCTGATGGGATCGAAGCCGATGCCCAATATACCGAGACGCATAACAACGAATTTTCACCGGAAATGATACAGCGATACGTTGTTTGGTATCGCAAACGACAATCAGAAGGCGCAAAATATCCAGCTTTGCACCTAACTAAACTCTCCGCCAGCGAGCGAATTGCTCGACAGAAGTCAATTGATGATTTTCTGGATCATGAGAAGGCGGAGAGAGATAATATTCTAACTGACTTTAGAAACACCCTACTTCAGGCTTGCCCTTGGCGAGCAGCGGAAATTAAAGCAAGAAGCTGGCCTGAGGGACTTTAGGCCCATTTTGCGTAGCGCAATCGCACGTCCGGCCCCTAAAGCAAACTGAAGCCTTTTGCGGCAATAGGCGGTCGCGATCAAAGTGGAAGGCTTGGCTTTCTGCGGGAGCACTTAAATCAGTGTGGAGCGAGAGAGATCAAAACCATCGCAAGCGAGGCACAAAAAAGGGAGAGCCAGATCGCTACCTGACTGTAGATGTGCAGTGCGACCCCAATCCAGGAATATCGACGCCGTAAGATAGCTCCGCTGCCCACTGCAATAAAGAAGGCAGCGATGACCGGCGCCGTGATGGAAGGGGAGCGCTGCAGCGACGCCTCCGCTAGCGGAAGTAGGCCCAGCACTGACACTATTAGCCAAGAGAATCCAAGCGTGCAGAAGCATACTGGATCATTGATCACTTCTGAGGAAGTGGTGTCAGGCTTCAAGGTTGCCAATTTTGCACCTTTGTGAGATTCATGGCTAGAAGGAACAAGCCATGAGTATGATCGATCTAAATCTATATAGTGCGACCTCAAGCCGTGAAGAGGGGCCATTGATCACTTATGATCTAAGTGCCCATGATCGGGTGATCGAACCCTACACGGACGAAGAGGGGAATGAAACCCTTGGTGGTCAAATCGGTTATGTAATTGCATATCTACTGATGGTCGCATTTATTCTTTTCGGATTTGTATTTTGGTAACTATTCTCTCAGTTTTGGGTCGTTGAAAAATCCCTTGTCCAAATCATGATTGACAGAGGTTTGGACAGCGGCCGCTTTACCGACATGGCCTTGGCGCAAGACGCGCTTCGCTTCCCCGATAGCCTCCACTTCCTGCCTACCAGCCTCGATCTTTGCGCCCACATCCCCAGGCACGGCGGGGCCCGATAGGGTCGGCACGGTTCCTAGACCATGCGGTTGGTAATGAGCACGAACGTCATCAGCATCCGGAATTTCTGAAGCAGGATCGACCTCATTCAACGGAGACGCCGCAATCTCTGGGCCGACAGATTCCCAAATCGCCTGGCTCCGTTCATCGAGGAAGCGAGAAATCATCGCATCCCTCATTTTTCTTTCGTCATTCGAGAAAACCGTTTGATGAAGTTCAGGGACCAGACCAGGCGCCATGGTAGCAGCTTTCTGTCGATACCATTGTGCAAGTTCCTGACTTAGGTTCTCGCTGAATTGCATATTATGACTTTCAGCATAGCTGATGTCGTTGGAAAGCTGCTCGGCCAACTCATTGAGATGACGCAATCTGTTCTCATGAGAATATGCGTCAGTTAGTGAATCTTCGCTTGCAGCATAGCGGCTGTTAGTCATCGACGAGCGTGCGAACGAGCCGCCGCGATTATAGGAACCATCGGTCGCGGCGTAGTTTTCTCCGTTTCCATGATCGTTACGAATGCCGTCAGTAGCCTGCGAGTTCTCATCGTTAGTTACTGTTCTGCCTGAGGCATGCTTCAAGTCCCAGGTCTGATTAGCAGCCCAGGTTTTAGATCCACTCACACCGGGGAGAGCGTCCACAACCTTTCCAAGCATACCCTTCTTACCGCGGCCTGCGCCTGCGTCCGCACTATTGCCTCCGGCTCCGGCTCCGGCTCCAGCCCCAGCTCCGCCCTGATCCTTGCGACCACCGTTACCTCCAAGGGCGGCATTAAAACCGCCAGTAACGCCGTCAATTTCCTGCGAACCACGAACGTAACTGTTATCAACCTTCAGCGTATCTGCAATGCCAGATCGGTTTTCTATTCCATCGTGAACACCATGAGATGTACGATCAAACAATTCATGGCTCGTGCCCGATTGGGTTCCACTTGCACTTTCGGAACCTCGCGTGCTTTCTACTGACGCATTTGCGCCGGACCTGTTTGAATGGGCCGCAGTTAGAGTGTGTCCGTAGCTCTCTTCTTCGCTCTGAGCGGCGCGACGAACGGCACTAAGCTGCTCACGCATTTCAGCAACGCGGGTACTGTTCATGGTCGCACCGAACGCCAACTTCGACATGGCCCCCGACGTATCAGTGACGATCGACCCGTCAGCTTGGTAGGTCTCTGTCGCACCATTGGCCATGCGGTTCGTGACCGACGACGCGCCCGTTGAATACGTAGGCGCATCTGACCATTGATTGCTCTGACGCATGTTCGACGTCAGGTTCGCAAAACTGGTATTCCCGTAGGAATAGTTGCCGGTGGTCTGCTCGACGGCTGCTGCTTCGGCCGCGTTCTGCGCCGGCGCAAGGATCGAGGTTGCCTGCCCGGAAATACTCATAGCACCGCGGGCCAAGCCCGCTGCGATGAACGGCACACTCATGAGCATGAAACCGGCGATCGTCGCCGTCTCGGCATTCACCGCGCCGATCCCGGCGAAACTCGAGAGCGTGAGCCCGCCTTGGGACACCGCATTGGAGGCGCTCTCGGCGCGCGTCATGCAGATCATGTGCAGGATGACGTAAAGCGGCCCCCAGGCAGCGAGGTAGAAGAATCCCGTCACATACCCCTTGAGCGCCTGGACCCCGGTCTGGGGCATCAGGAACAGCGGAAAAATCACCGGGAACATGGCGTAGAAGACCACGGTCAGCACGATGTTGAGTATGGGCACCCACGACATCGCCTGCTGGGCGATCGAGTTATAGGTATTGCGCGCCTGAATGTCGGCCCGGGTTGTGGCAAAGGCGTCCATCGAGGCGCCGCCGGTGCTGCCGCCCATAGCGTCGCGGGCCTGCATGAAGGCATTGATGGCGCTATTCTGCCGCATCGATGAGGTATAGTCGCTGGACGACCCGGTGAAGGTCTGGTTCACGATCGGGACGTCTTGCCGCAATTTCGCTGCCGCAGCCGTCTCACTCAGATTCGTGTAGGTCTGACGGCCCCAAAGCGGGGTCGAGGCGTCGATGATGCTATTCCATTGCCCTGTAAGCGCTTGATAGGCGGCTTGACAGGTAATGATGGTGTTGCTGACGGAGCCACCACCGTCGCGCTCAAGCCAAACCTGCGACCTGGCCGGAGATCCGGGCCCGATGGACGTCCACAGATCGGTGCTGCTCGCGAGATCCGTCAGGGATTTGAAATTCAGCAGCACATCGCCGAACACGCAATTCTTGTAGTGGTTCTGCAGGTTGGTCGCGAACTCGGCGTCGCGGATCTGGAAGTTGCGGGTCGCGTCGAACAGGCGCGATCCGTAGATCATGCCATTGTTGGAATAATTCAGCTGGCTCGGCATCGTGAAGACGGTTTCGGCCGTGCGGGTCAGCCAGTCACCCACCTGGCTGGAGAAACTGGCAATCACGCCAAGTCCCAGCGGCACGTTGGCGACCGTAGCGGGGGCGAGGGACGGGTTGATCCGGTCCGTCACTTTCACATCGACGGTCGGAACCATCAGGCAGGAATAGATCAGCGTCGAGCCAAGGAACCAGTTCATCCAGACACGGAAATTCAGCGTGAACGCCACGGAGAGGAGGGCGTAAATCAGGCCGATCACCATGACGACTTTGATGAGCGATCCATAGCCGCCACCACCCGTCCAAGCCGCCACGGCGTTGAAGGTGTTGACGATGTACTCCCCGCCACCAATCGTGAAGACCTCGACCATGCCTGTTTCCTACCCGCTTAGTTGAGACCCTGGACGTTGAGGCCGCGCGAGAAATTCAGCGCGGCCGCCATCCCCGGCGACATTGCGTTCTGCAGCGTCGATTCCAGCGCAATCGACTTGTTGATGAGCGCGATCGAGATGTTGAGCGTGTTCTTCACCTTTACATCACGCTCGGCGTACTTGGAACGCGCCTCGCCCAGCTGCTTGCGCCATGTCTCGGCGGTCGCCTGATCTGCTGGCTGAAAGTGGACCTGCGATTGCGTGACCCGGTCGAGCATGTTCTCGATCATCGAACTCAGGAGATTGACGGCCACGATCTCCGCGAGGGCATCGGACTCACTTTCGCTGAAACTGCCATGTGCCATCGCCTCGACGGCAAGCAGCTTATAGAGCGGCACGGTGGTCAGCGACAAAAGCTGCTGCTCGGCCGACGAAAGCGCAGCATCTGTGCGGATCTTGTCGCGCATCGAGGTGATCATAGCCTTGATGCGCGGGCGCAGGGCCACATTGGTCGGGATCGACAGGTTCTGCTCGGAGACCTGAAGGCACTTGTCATCATCGGTGCAGGTCAGGATCTTCGCCGTATTCCCGGTCTGCGTACCATCCAGAAGCGCTGTCACCACAGCATCCTCAGCGGGACCGATGTACTGGATCGAGGCCGGATTGCTGCCCTCAGCCTTGTTGACGATGATCGTCCCGACGACGGTCATCAGGTATTCGGAAAACTCGGCGTCGAAGGCACCGAACTTCTGCGACCGCTTCAGGGCCTCCCAAGTGTAATTGCGCGGCTCTCCCGGAATATGCTCGTTCATGGTGGCATCGCTGTTGTTGGCGAGCACGTCGTCGATCTGGCCGTCAGCCCCGCAGCCCTGCCTTGAGCGCGCCCAATCGGAGAACACACCCTGGCTGTTGCCGACGGCAGCACAGATTGTCGATCGCGCGCCCTGCATCTGAGGCCATACCGCACCGACCAGACCCTGCGCCGCCTCGCACGACGATATGTTCATCTGGTTCATCTGCTGGGCCGCCTGCTGGAACTCGCCCATGATCTTGCCGATCTCGGGCGAGACGCTGTCGATCGCCAGCTTGAAGGCGAAGCCAAGCGCATTGTTGGCCGTGGCCTTGAGCATCGCCACCATTTCAGCGGCGTTGATGAACGAGAATGAGCCAGTGAACAGGTCGATGCCGCCGCATCCCGCACGGGCGCTGGGCAGCTGCAGGTTGAAAGGCGACACGCTTTTCTGCGGGAAGCGCGTCCATGCGTTGCCAAGCGAATAGTAGCCGGCTGACTGCCCCTGATAGGCTGTCGGACCCGTTACGTTCGCGGCGCCACCGGCATCGTTGAAGAACGAGTTCATGGAGCTGGCAACATCCGCACGCGCTATACCGATGGGCACCATGCTGGCGGCACCGAGGGTCAAAGCAGCGGCGGCAAGCCGCCGACGAAATGCGCGGAAGCGGGAGGAGGGTTGGGTTTTACCGCGAGGGAAGGGGGCCACGTCGACCATCAGTAATCACTCCCGACCTTGGTGTTGGTGAGCATGAAGATCCGATCCATGATTTCGTCGGCCGAGAGGATGCCGAAACCGATAGGCACGGTCTTCCGGGTCGCGGTATCGAACAGGACCAGCGCCGGCGTCGCGTTGGGGACGCCCATGCGCTCGCGTTGGCCGGAGTCGACCACGTAGTTCGGGAAGTCCTTGCTCGGCCCTCCGTCCGTCGAGACGGCCATCACAGCCAGGCCATGAGAATCTGCAACCGAACGCAGGATCGGCGCGAAGATTTCGCAGGCCCCGCAGCTCTGCGCGAAGAAATAGAACATGCCGTAGCGCTGGCCGAGATGCGAAAGCACCTGGCTACGATCGGACGTGCGGTTATCGGTCCATGCCCGCTTCGCGACCGTCGAGACGGGCCGCTGCAGCGTGTAGTCGATGTCCGGGTTCTGCCACAGGGCACGCTGCCAGGTGTCCGAGAAGGTCGAGGCGCGATCGAGTTGTTCGCGCTGGAAGCGCACGTAGGCGATTACGTTCTCCTCGCTTGGCTCGAGGATGGCGCGCGCTTTCAATTCGTCGAGCTGCCTGGCGATCGCTGCCATGCGCTCGCTTGCGGACTGCGTCGGCTCGGCCGCCTTCTGCTCGCTCGGTTTCGGCTTTGGCTTCTCGCAATAGAACCACTGCCCCAGCTTGCGCTCGCGGCAGTAGAAATCGTCATCGCCTTCACCTGCCGCAAGCGCATCGTCAGCGGCAAGAGCCGGCACCGGCAGGGAAGGGGCCAGAGCCAGCAGAATGGCGCCAAGGCGGGCAATGCGGCCTCGCGCGCGGATCTCCAGAGCATTACGCTTATAGGTCGTCATCGACAGAGTGCTCCCCATCCAGTTCCTGCATTGCGATGCCCAGAACGGACATCATCCGGGCCACATCGAGCATGCTCGTGCCCTGATCCATCATCCGCACCAGACCGCGCAGATGCGCGCGGCCGTGCCGTCGCCCGTCGAGCGTCGGGCGAACACCCCCCGACCGCCGAACAAGCCAGCCCTTCTCGATCATCGCCCGCATCCGCTGCTCGATCTCGAAGGCGTCGAAGTGGCAATCGAACCAGTGCCCCAGCGTGGCAGAAATCTCGCCAGCTACGGCTGCCTTGCTGACGCGATGAACCCGCATGAAGATCGCAAGGTCGAGAACACTCATATCGATCAGGCATGGCACATTCGTCCCAAAGCCACCGGCGTCATTGGCTGGTGTGGATGTCATAGTAGTCCTGGATCTCGTCCTGGATTTCGCTCAGCGTGCTGACCTCATCGGGCAGCTTGGCGGCATCCACGAACTCGGAATAAACCTCGGTGAAGTCCATCACGGACAGATCGAGGCGCGAAAACTCGTCGATGGTGAAGCCCAGGCACTGCTCCTTCTTGGGCTTGCCCCACGGCTTGTTGAGCTGGATGCGACCCTGCTCCTGAAGGATGCGCGACAACTTGCTCTCAAAGCAGCAATAGGCCGTGCGCTTGGTCTTGCAGATGCCCAGCACGCTGGATGAGCAATATGTGCCAACCTTGTGGCAGAAACCCATGCGATCCTTGATGTCGAGCATCTTTTCGTCGGTCGAGCATAGGAACATCGTGAGGAAAGGCGTCGCCAGCGCGGCGATCGCCGTCGGCCCCCCGGCAATGGCTGCAGCACCGGCACCAGCGGTCAGAAGGCCCGACGTCTTGCCTGCGCAGCAATTGACCAGACCGAAAACCGGCTTGTGGCACGTGTCACGCTCACCGGAGAAGACCGTGAAATTCTCCTCGTCGAACTCTTCGCCTGCCTGGCCCAGCGCATGCAGCGCAACCAGCGCATCCTTGAACTCGGTCGAGGCTTCACGCTCGATCGTCTCGCAATCGCCATTGATGCAGTAGACGTCGTTACCACAGACATACTGCTTGGGATCGTCTGTCGCCGTCGTCGGCACCGGGCAGCGATAGACCTTTTGGCTGACCTTGCAGGCGCCCGGCGTGTAATCCGGGTCATCCTCGTCGTCGATGCACTCATCGCGGACGTAAGTGCATTCCGGCTTGTCATCCAATTCGCCACAATCATTGCCCTGCGTGATCTCATTACAGGTATAGTTCGTCTGCCAGGCCCAGCAGGGCTGCGTTACCGGAACACCGTTGATGATGCGTGTCTGTGGCTCGCTGTCAGTGCAGACCTCCGCGCTCTGCGCCACGCACTGCGAATTGTTCTCCAGCGCCGTGCAACCGTTGACCTTGTTGGTCGTGACCACCGGCGCCGCGTTATCGACCTTGAACCAGTGCTGGCCGGTCGTCCGTGAAATGACCGGATATACGGCGTTCGGGTTCGAGAAACTGAACATGTGGTTGCCAACCACGCTCGCCTGGACCGAGCATTCCATGACCTGCAGCAGTTGGTTGCCAAAGTCCCTGTTGCAGCTCCCCGCCGCCGTCGAACCATATTCTGCCATCGTGCCACAATAGGAGGCGGTCCCGACCGGCTTGCAGGTTCCTGCAGCGATTTCATCGGCCATGCTGTCAGGGTCCACATAGGGGCCGATAGTCGACATATGGTAATAGTAGAGGGTCCGGTTTTCGACCGAGACATTCAACGTCGATGTGCAGGTGCGCGGCACCTCATCGAGCTTTGCCCCATAGTTGCAGGTCGCCTCGTAATAGCTGACATTCCCGCCACCGGGCGGCAGGGGCGTGCAGCTGCCCGCCTGTCCACCCATCTGTTCGCCCTGAAGGTAGGTGTCAGGGTTTGCTTCGATCTCGGTCGCGCGGCGCGTAGTATCAAGGATCTCCTGAGCGTCGAACTGCGGGCGCGTGTCATTGGCGTCGGTCGTGACCGAGAACGCCTCGTTGCTGCTCGCCTGCGCGCCGGCATCGGCCACGAGCTTGTCGGGATCGTCGAAGTAGCTGCTCTGCGGCAGATCGGTTCCCTGATAGCCGGGCACCTGATCGCGCATGGTTTCGCTGGGCACCAAGGCATCATTGGCGCGCATGTCAGTCGCGAAATTCTTCCCGTCCTCCTTGGCCTCCTGCACCGTGCTTTGCGCGAGAACGGCACCGGCGCCCGCGAACGCGATCGGCAGGATCAGAGAAAGGGCGAAACGGCGCATCTTAGCTGGCCTTGCCCATGTTGCGCAGTGCGACGGACGCAACACCGGCGCCGGGGCCATGGCCGTCGACGAAGGACTCGAGCACGTAGTTGACCGAGACGTTGCCGGTCATGCGATCATGCGGTGGAACCACCGTCTTGCAGTTGAAGCCCGCGCACAGATCGAAGTCGGACGACACCGCGACATAAGTCGGCACCGCCTTCACATCGAAAGCACGGAAGAGGCGAGGATCGATCCCGACGTTGGAAAGCTGATCCTGCTCTGTCACCACCTTGGAGAGCGCAGTCGTAAACGCCTTCAGGGAGTTGTTCGGGAAGCCCCGGAACACGATGATGCCACCGGCCTTTGACGTATCCGCGATCATCTGCCGAAGCGCCTTGGGCGGCATCGACAGGCTGGCGAAGACGATGAACTGCGGCGCATCACCCTTCTTGGCCGCCACGTTCTGCGAGGCGCCCTGGATGATCTCGTCGAAGTCGAACGGGCCATCGCCGTTCATTGGCAGATCGGCCTTGGCCAGATCGGTCAGGCTGTCGGTGCCCTGCTGCTGGACGGCCAGTGCCTCCTCGCGGAAGGCTTCGCCGCGCCCCTTGACGTGATCGGCAAAGGTCTGGGCGTCTTCCTGCATCGCAGCTGCGCGCTTGCGCACCGCCTCGAGGTCAAGGCCATCGATGTTTTGGGCGATGGCCTGGATGCCTGCGACTGCCGAAAGACCGGCTATGGCGGCAATCACAATGGTTCTGCGTCGCATCGGATATGTCTCCTAGAGCACACAACAGTTACGCTTGCGCCAGACGAGGTAGCCCATGTCCTCGCCCTCGACGGGGTAGGAGCGGCCAGTCTGGGGCGGCAGGGTGGAAGCACCGATTGGCGAGCAACCCATCTTCCCGCTCACCGTCGGGATCGGATTGGTCATCTGGATGCGGTACTGCTGCTTCTTCAGCACCGGCATCAGGTACTTGTCGCACATACCCTTGCTGCCCATGGTCCCCCATGCGAGGCCCTGACGGTGCATCTTGAAGGCGAAGCGCGAGAGCGCGAGGCGCGACGCCTGAACATGGCCGATCGAGGACGAGATGTTGCCGTTCATCGGGTACATCGAGCCTTGGCAACCCGCGCACCAGAACGTCACATCGAGCGGGAGGCGGGCGGTTGCCGCAATGCAGTCGCCGGCGCAGGCCGCCTTGGCGATCGGATTGGCGAAGATCACGACCTCGGGATTGATGATCGTCGTCAGCGTGTCGTCCTGCCAGAGCGGGTCGACCTCGGTCATGTAGGCGATGTCGAACGACGCCTGCTCGAAGCAGAGGAATTCCGTGAGGATTTCCATCCAGTAGAGGAGGGGATAGACGTACCAGTGGACGTGCCACTTCGAGGTATTCTGCGCTTGTCCGCCGACCTGCGAAGGGCCCGTGAACTGGCCCTGGCCGATGTCGAAGCCCGGCGCGATTTTCATGCCGCCAAGGTTCACGAAGCACCACGGCTTTACCGAGACGTCAGCGAGGCGCACCGGCTCCCAGAAACCCGCGGCGATGCCGATACGCGGAATCGGGCTGCCACAGGCGCAGATCGGAAGGCTCGGGTTGTTGGTGTCAGGCCGCGTGCTCGGCCAGATGCTGAGGCCACCGATCGACAGCGGGAACAGGCAAGACCAGCAGACGTCCGTGATCGGGTTCACGAACTTGCCAGTGCAGCGCGACTGCGCCTGCGCTGCCGGGGCGAGCATGGCCGAGGCGAAGAACATCGCGAAAATCGCGATGAGGCAGCGCAGCGATTTCATGATGCCGTCTCCTGCGACGTCGCCGCCTCAAGCCAGGCCTGATCGGCACGGTTCTTCCGAACCACATAGAAGGCCGTGTAGACGGCCGTCGAAATCAGAAGCGCGGCGATCCAGATGGGGACGAAGCGGCCAAGCATCGCGGTAAGCGGCGAGACGAACGCCACGGTCAGTGCGCAGAGGATGCACAGCACCTGAAAGGTGCGCCGCATGACCCTGAGCCTTGGCGTCTCCGGCGCTGCCATCGGCGTTCTCAGCAGGTCGAGCCACAGCGGCATCAGCTTGCCCCCTTCAGCTTGATCTCGGAAAGCTTGATGACCTTGCCATCCTGTTCTGCCACGGCCGGCGTGTGGCGCACCCCGAACTTGCCGGTCAGGCGGCCCTCCTGGTCGAAGTAGAAGCGGCGCTTGCGCGCGGTCATCTGCTCGATCGGCGAACCCGACACGAGAATGATCTTGGCCTTGAGGTCGGAATACTGGCTGGTCGCCCATTCCATCTGCGCCTCGTCGTCACCGTCGACGAAGACGAGGGCTTGATGCATCGCCACGAAGTCCAGCGGGTTCACCGTCTGCCCAGCGCGGGCGACATAGTTGCCCTTCTGATCCTTCACATCCTTCTCGATGACGATCGTCGGATCGAAGGCCCAGATCCGCGCCTGCGTTGCCGGCGTGATCCCAGCAACCGGCGTCGGACGACGAACCTTGGCCTCGGCGCGCCGCGCGAACTCGGCATTCATCCGGTCGATCCCACCCGATGCCTGCAGCTTTGTCAGGCGCTGCTCGATCACCGAAAGAAGATCCGTCTCGATGATCGGGAACGTCTGGCCGACAACGCCGTGATCGCTTGCCTGTCCCGCCGACGAAAACGTCAGGGCACACAGCAGGATGAGCGATCCGTTGTGGAGGAGCCGCTTCACAGGATCGCCTCCCCGACACCGACGATCTTCTTCGCGCAGGCATATCCGATCGCGGCATACCGGCTATCGAACCCATCCTTGTGCGGTGTTCCGACATAGTAGCAGCCGCGCGGGATGATGCCGGTAGGGCCCGCAGCGAGCGGCTCACCGAACCGGGTCAGGGGCTTCATGCGACCGACAACGCGGCCATTTACGAGAACCTGCGTCCCGCGGTGCGCCACAGTATCACCCGGCATGCCGTAGACGATCTTGCCGAACATCTGCTTTTTCTCACCGAAATGCCGGATCACCAGCGGATCGGCAGGCGGCACGAAGAACACGTACTGACCGCGCTGAGGCGTAACCGTCTTATGGATCACGAAGGCCCAATTGGGCAGCGATTCAGAAGTGTTGATCAGCAGCCCATGAGTGTCACGCCAATCGCAGATGGCGGAATAGGCGATACTGCCGGCGATGAAGAGGCCGAGCGCGCCCCACAGGCGCTTATTCGGCCGCCAGCCTTTGGGCCTCTCCCCGATCGTCAGACCCTCACTGACCGCCTGCGCCATAAGGCCCTCCAAAGCTGGAGGGATCACCCATCGGTGCCGCCGCCGCCGAAGCCTGCTCAGGCATCGGCCCGAATGCCGAGGGACCAGCAGCGCCTTGCGGCGGCGCGGGACTTAGCGGCACCTGCGGGATCGGGCCTTCCGCCCCGCTCTGCATGACCTCTTCTGCGGAGGCAGGCTTTGGCCGCTTCACGCCCGAGGCATAGACGGCCTTGATCACATGCGGGGTGATGTCCTCGACGCCTTTGGAAAGCACCGCTTCCCCGACAAGGATGACCTGGCCCGATGCACTGCGCCGCTGCAGCTCGCCATCGAGCGATGCCATGAACTTGCGCATTTCCGCTTCGACTTCCTGCGGAGGATTGGCGCTGCGGGCCTGCGCCTGCACATAGTCGCCAACGATAGCCGACAGGTTGGCCTTCACGATCTTCTGCGGCGGCTCCATGATCGCCCGCGTCACCCACATGCCCCAAATCAGCATGGCGATTATAGCGAGCCCCACAACCAACTGGCCTGCCGTGTAACCGGCGAACACCGTCTTGCGAGGCTTCGCAACCTCGATCGCAGGGCCGGCAACAGCCGGTGCCGGCGAGGGCGCCGCTGCCGCCTCGCCAAGAGCCTCGCTCTCGGATTCGATGGAGTTATTCCAGGTCGGTTCGCTCATGCGCCTTGCTCCAGACTCAAGGTGTCGCGCGGCACGATGGCGTGCCGGCGAAAAAAGACGATCACACCGGCCACAACGAGATGCAGGACGGCGACGAGAACTTTGAAATCAGCGATGCGGGGCGCGTCGGCCGCGGCGTAGCGGCTCGAGAGATTGGCCAGCTGGTGCATCATGCCATCGAGGCTGAACCCGCCGATTGCGACGAAGAACAGCACGAACGCGCCCCAGGTCATCAGCAGCGTCACGGCAAGGAAGCCAACGGTGTGAAGCAGCACGAACAGAAGGAACCGAAGCCCCGCTCCAGCTTCCGCCCGAGCCTTACGTTGCACGCTGATGCTGGCCATGCCGCTTACTCCGCTGCGATGGGGACAGCGTCGTCGCCGCCCCACTTTTCAGGGTTGTTTGGGAACGCGACCCGCTCGATCGCCTCATCCATGGAAACCCCATGTCCGAGCAGATCGTGGATCATCGCGAAGGTCTTGGGCGAGGACGAGAAGACGGTCGCGGAATAGGGATCGAGGACGAGCCTGCCCGTTGCCTGCATGTCAGGCCCCTTGATGAACACGTCCGAATATTCGATGCCGCTGCGCTTCAGCGAACGCACCAGCGCATCGGTATGGTCATCCATGTCGAAGCGGCCGAGCCGCTTAAAGTCGTTGCTCGTCTCCTCCTTCTGCGCGAGGATGACCGACCAGTCGCTGTTCTCCAGCGCCGCGCGCGATCCGTCGGACTTGTAGTAGTCGTTGAGGCTCTGGGTGGCCGTCACCAGCGAGGCCCCATACTTGCGGCAGGTACGGGCGTAGGCTTCGATGAAATCGGCCATCGAGCCGCCCTTGAGCATCTGCCACGCTTCATCGAGCAGCAGGGCTTTCGGGATCGAGCGATCGACACGGCGCATCATCTGCGACGCCATGAACATGATCGCGGTCAGCACCACCGAGCGCAGTTCCTCGCGCGAGGACAGATCCGACAGTTCGAAAACCGTCAGGTTCGCCTTCAGCTCGAAAGAAACCTCGCCCTGGAAGAAGCGTCCATAGGTGCCATTTGACGAGAAGGGACGCATCGCGATACCGAGATCCGCGCCGAGCGCGTTGCCGGTGTCGGTCAGCGCCGCGATTACATCGTCGATAGATCCCTGACGGCCCTTGGCGCTCCAGACCTCGTTGACCGCACCGTCGATAAGGCCGCGTTCGGTGTCGTTGAGCTTGTCGACGTGACGGGCCATCTGGTTGACGATCGACTTGAGCATCGCGAAGCAGTCCATGAGGTAGTCCTCATCCTGCTCGGCCATCTCCGCGTCGATCATCGAGAAGGGGTTGATGCAGAACCCCGAGGACATGGTGAACTCGACGAAAGCACCGCCCTGCAGCTTGGCCGAGTGCTCGAACGAGCGGCCATCGTCGATCACCACCACCTTCGCCCCGGCTCCGCACAAGGCGGAGCACAGCTCCTGCAGGGCCACCGACTTACCCGAACCGGACTTGCCGAACACGGCGACGTTGTGATTGCCCGAGTTGTTCTCGAACGGGGACCAGAAGAAAGGCTGTCCGCGCCGCCCGATCAGCATCATGTGAGGCACGTTGGCGCCGAGATATTCGCCCTGGATCGGCGCGAGGCTCGCCGCCGTCGTCGTCAGCACGGAGCGGAAGCGCTTCATGTTCTTGAGATCAAACGACAGCCCATTGGCCATCGTCATCGGCATTGCCGCCAGCAGGCCCTGGATCTGTAGGTAGCGATCGTCGAGAAGATCCCACCCGGCCGCCCGGTACACGGACTTGAGAACCCGCTCGTTGGCATCCCCCTTGCCCTTGGGCGAAAAGGTCGTGACCGAGTAGAACGCCTGCACGAGCTTGCGACCCTGCCGAAGCTCATCCTTCACGAACTCCCATTCGCGCGATTGCTCCTTCAGTTGCGGAAGCATGCGCGCGGACTTGGAATCGGCAAGGCTGGTCGTGCGCATGAACTTGCGCGAAGCGCGCATACTCTCGGCTTCTGCGTCGGGGAAATCGAGACACAGGTTCGTCGATACCGGGCAAGGCATGCGCAGCTTGTCGGCGAACATATCGCCGATCAGCTTTGCCATGTCCCATGGCGCCCAGCGCTGCGGAAGGTTGCGAACCGAGAAGGAGCGCACATCGAAGACGTCGGGATAGATCTCTCCGATCTCGGGCGCATCATCGACCATCTTGCCCGTCGGGCGAAAGCGCTCGGTGCGAAGCAGGATACGATCCGGCTCGATCTTCATCTCCAGATCGTGCCGCACTGCCTGATCCGCGATCGGATCGAATGGGTTGTAGATGATGTTGTCATCGCCCGGTGCCGTCGTCGGGGAAGTGATGTCGTCGATCCAGGCAATCAGCGCCTGCGGGTCCATCGGGCGCGCATAGATGCCAATCGACTCCAGCGAAGACACCAGACCTTCGAGAACCGAGACGATTTCCTCGATCGTGACCCGGCTCGATTCCGGGGTGGCGTAGGAAATCGCAAGGCGATGATTGCGCAGGTGGAACGGCGCGGCCGACGACAGCGAGTTCCAGACACCATCGAGCAGGTACTCGGTGCGGTGCTTGGCCATGCGCTCGTAGACGCTTCCGGCCATGAAACGCGGCAGATACCATTGCGACAGGCGCTCGCCCACACGAGGGCTCATCCAGCCATGGAACTGGAGCGTGCCCGGCGTCGGAATGCCTTCGGACAGGAACTGCGTCAGGATTTCCGAGGTGCGCTCATTGGCCCCCATCATCGGCGTCGCCTCAAGGACGAAGCCACGCGACGAACTGTTGTAGAACAGGTGCGTCTTGGGATCGTAGCTGCGATAGGGCAGCCAATGGACGAGACGGGGAACGGTTGTGTCGGGCCGATTGGTTTCGGGCTTGGCGTTGTCGCCAAGCAGCGTGCCCATGATCTTGCTGAACATATTCATGGCTGCACTCCCGGAAACGAGCCAGCACGCATCACCGGCAGCGGACTGGCGTCCTTCGCGGCAGCCTTGGCTTCAGGCACAGCCCGGCCAAGCGCCGAACGGATCGCCGGATCAGCCTCAACAGCAGCAATTGCGGCCTTGCCCTTGGCGGTCGCGTGCTGAGGCACCGAGATCATCGGTCCCGTAGCCACACCATCGCCGCCCGCGCCGCCTTTGGCGGCGGAGGTAGGAGACGCGGGTGTGAGGGGGGAGGCAGGCGCCGGTTGGGAGGCAGGCGCCTGCGCGACAGGCTTGGGCTCGGCCTGACGCTGGGGTTGAGGTTGGGGAGTAGGAGAGGGCGTGGAAGCCGCAACCGGCTTTGCGGTCGCCGGCTTCGCTGCCCTTGGCCTGCGCGGCGTGGTCAGGGTACGCGAGACCTGGTCCTTGATGTCCCCGACAGGATCGGGCGACTGGACTTCGCCGCCATTGCCGGCAGCCCGCGCCATGGCGACGGCTTCCGGCGTTGGCAGATCAGGATCTACCGCCAGCGTCTCGATCATCGGCGGTTCCGCGCGCTCGACAGCGGCGAGAAGGGTGTCACGCCCTGCAGACGCCGCCACTTCATCGGGCGATTGCGCTACGGCATTACCGGCCAGAGCCTCGGCCCATTCGCCGCGCTCGACGACGGCATGAACCGCCGACTGTTCATGAAGCCTGCCCGAAGCGTCGATCTGCGCCGGAAAGACGATGCGAAGCACTCGCTCGCGTGTGCGTACCGGCGAGCTGACCTTCTGGTAGCCACGCCCCTCCGCTGGCGGTTCCACATAGGGACCAGCAGGCGCGATCATGCGATCGCCTTCCTCGCCCGAGATCATGGCAAGAGCGCGATCGTCGATATTACCGCTTGGGGCGCAGATCCCGTCCGGCGCGCGGCAGGCGAAATGGCCCTTCACATTGCCGCCCAGCGACATGCATCCCGAAAGGCTGGCGCTGGCCAGCAGCACGCCGGCAAGGCCGATGCGCCCCCGGATCACGACTGGCCTCCCTTGAGCCAGTTCTCAAGGAACTCCTTGGGCCTGTAACCCTCCAGCACGCTGCCATCGTCACGCACGATGACGGGCGTACCGCCCAGACCATGCAGCCTCGCAAACGCCTCGTTGGCATCCAGGCCCTTGGTATCGCAGGGACCGGTCCCCTTGATGTCCTGCCCGGAATAGGCGGCATGAAGGGCCTTGGCCTTGTCCTTCGCACAGTAGACCTTGTCGGCAATATCGCGGCTGCCCAGAACCGAGATCGGCCGCTCGACGACGCGCACGTTCATCGAGGAGAGCGTGTTGCTCAGAGCCCGGCAGTAGCTGCAGCGGAAATCGCTGAATACCGTGACCGTCTTGCCCGACGAATTGCCCCAGACGATAGCGCCATCCTTGGGCAGTTCGCCCAGCGGCAGTTTCTGCAGAGGGGCCGCAGCGGCGGCCTTTGCAGCTGCAGCGGGCCTTGCTGCAAGTGCAGGTTCATTGTCCTCGGCGCCAGCAGCGTTGGCCTTGGCCGATGCGCCCAGCAGCATGTCCGGGTTCATCTCGAGCAGGCGGGTCGCCGTCAGATCCTGGCGCGTCTCCATGTCGTAGACGCGGCCGATCACCAGATAGCGCGCGGTGCGGTCGATGTAGAACAGGTTGCTGCCGGCAGTGACTTCGCACAGGCCATCGACCTTGTCGCAATTGACGCTCGTGACCTTGGTCTTGGGAAGGCGCGCCTTCAGCAGTTCGGCCACGCTTTTGCTCGGCGGCGCGATGTAATCACGCGCATAGGCCAGCGTGGCGATCCCTCCTCCAACAAAAGCGAGCCCGCAGGTGAAATAGAGGAATGCGCTACGCATCCACGGGCGCTTCAGTTCGGTGTCCAGGTCGGAAACGACGCTCTGGGCACTGCCATCATGATGTTCAGTTGCGGACATAGACACCCTCCAGGAAGACGATTTCGACATCGACGCCGGTCGGCATTTCGATGACAGGCTGGTACTGTTCGGCGCGCTCGATCAGATACTTGCTGACCATGTCGCCGGTTTGCGAGACGCCCTCGCCAAGGCCGCCTTTCGCGATGTCGCCCATCGACAGATCCTGTCGCTTGCCATCGACGATGACGTTGGGCTGCGTGAGGGCATTGTTGGAGTTGGCCGCGAAACCACGACCGAAGCCGCCGACGAGCCCGGCAATGAATGCCTGGCTGACAAGGCTGCCCTCGCGGCTCACAACGCGGCCGCGAACGCCCGTTTTGCCGCCGAAGGCGATGAAGCCCTTGACCTCGGATACGGCGTAGCGCCCACCCGGCTGCGGGCAGGTCATCTTCTGCAGCTTGACGTAGACCTTCTCGCTCGACAATTCGCCGCGCGCCGCGCCGTTGATGAGGCAACCCTGAATCTTGGTCGTCAGCAGCTTGCCATTCTGCAGCACCGACCGGGCAGGCCCGGTGACACGCAAGACAACCGGGAGCGGATCGGTCTGGCTCTGTACGCCTGCGGCAGCATCCACACCCACGATAACCTTGGCGGTCGCGAAGCTGTTGGGCGGCAGATAGTTCGGGCTATCGGAGTAGACCGTGTTGCCCTTCTCGACCTTCTTGGCATTGCCCGTCTCACCGCTGTTGAAGGAGACCATTTTGACTTCGCTGGACCGGACGGGGGGCGAGTCCGGCCCAGCTGCGCCACCAGCGTCAGGACGCTGATAAGTCGGTGAGTTCGGTCCATAAAGGGCGGCGGGACCGGGCGGTGGAGCCACCGGCGTCGCCCGCTCGTTGATCTGGCGCCGGAGCTGCTCGTTCTCGGTCTGGTAGGCACTGACCACCCGCTGTCCATCGGCCGTCATGGACTGGTTCTGCGCGCGCAGCGCCTCGATCTGCTCGGATAGCTGCGCAACCTTGGCATTGGTGCCGCCGACCGACTTGAGCTGGTTCTCCTGGCTCTGGAAGCGGTTTTCCGACTGCGCCATCCACTCCTGCTCGGAGAGGTTGCGGTTCATCATGTCCTTGGTCGAAACCTGAACGTCCTCGATCTCGTCGTCGGCCTGGCCTGCGACCTTCCCGTTGTCGGAGAAGATCCACATGCTGGCCGCGACGACACCGACAACCGCGACACCGCTCAGAAGCATGCGCTGCTTGCGCCGCGTCTCGGTGTTGCCGTCGAGTTCATTGCCGACTGGCGAAACGCCATCGCCGCCCCCGGGGCCGTCGAGCGATTTACGCGAGCGCGAGAAGATACCCTTCAAGTCCATGGCTCAGTTCCCGGTGCGAGAGACAAGGTACGCGGTCGTGACCTTGCCGGGCGCGAGGCGCGGCTCGGCGATCGAAACCGCAAGCGAGGAAGCCGGCGCAACGCTGGCCTCGGTAAGGGTCGTTTCCTGAGCGCCGTTGTTCTCGATGCGCAGGACGCGGCCCGTCATTTCCGAACCGCGATATTCGGCGATCATCTGGACCTTGAGGTCGCCCACGTAGACGGGACGCAGCGAGCGCTGGCGCATTTCGTAGCCGTCCACGATCTGACCGCCGTACATCGCCTGCACCAGCTCGATCGCCCGATCCTGCGAGCTGGCCTGCTGGACGTTCTGCGGACCTGCCTCGGCGGCATCGGCCTTGGCGATTGCCGGGTTCGAGATGAACACCTGCACCGCCTGATCGCCGGAAATCCGGCAGATGAACTTGTAGACATAACCCCGCTTGGAGGTTGCGAAGAACGAGAGGGCAGGGCGGGCAAAGCCGTCGGGCACCGACAGGTAGATGTCGCCGCGCACCGGCTCGTTGACGACGCTGAAATCGTCGGCCGGGTTGCCCGTATTGATCTTCGAGACCGAGGCGAACTCGTCTTCGACAAGGCTGATCCGGGTCAGGTCGCGTGCCGAGGCGCTGCATTCGACCTGGCTGCCGTCCGAAGCCATCAACGTCTGGTCGCCCAGCGCCATCGCAGGCGCCGAAATGCCCATTGCCGACGCGGCAATGAGCAAGGCGCCCGTCGTGCGGCTTACAATACACATGCGCGAGCAAAGCGCGGCGCCGGCGATGGCCGAGCCGATCAGGTATTGGGTGGGTGTCATGACAGCCCGCCTTTCTTCTTTTCTGGCTGGACCATCCCGAAGCCGATCAGCTTCAGCGAGAGCCCCGAATATTCCCAGTTGAACTGGAAGGTGCGAATGTCGCTGGAGACCACCTTCTGGCCGACCACCGTGTTGAGCTTGCCGGTGACGGTCGATCGCAGGTTCGCGGTGTCGATCTCCATCGACTGGATCTGGAAATACTGCGAGATGGTCGAGCCGCGCTGCTCGTTGACGATCTCCAACAGGTCCGCCTTGATCTTGCCCTGCGCGCGCGGCGAAACGATCTCGAGCACCGACTTCATCCAGTAATCCAGACTGCCCGGTGAGCGATCCAGCGTCAGGATCGCGGTGTCGCGGGTCATCAGCTCCAGATACTCGCGAGAGACGCCCGCACTCGACAGCGTCAGCGGCGAGCGCAGGACGGGCTGGAGCACGATCTCGCGGCTGCGCGTGACCGAAAAGAGGAGGAGGAGGGCGACGACGCCCGCAAGAACGAGCGCAGTGACCCCAAGCATATTACGCTGGCGCAGGATGCGTTGGCTCTGCGCGTGCTGATAAGAAAATTCCATGTCAGCCCACCATCAGTCGAAGGTAGGAAGGCGGCGTGGCTCGCAGCGACGGAAACCCGCCTGGCAGGTGCCAGTATGCGAGATGGATCAGCCACGATGTTGCCCGTCCCGCCTTGGCTTTCCGCAAAGCCCACCATCCCAGGAAGGCAAAGCCAATCCCGATGACAATGTGTTGGGACAGGATTCCCCAGATGAACGGGAGAACCATCGCGAGGAACTCATCAAGCGTCCAGAAGCCGATCAACTCGGGATCATCCAGATGAGAGGGGATCACATACTTGTCGGCTGCCATGCCATGCCACCTTCCAAAAGGTGCCGGCGAAGCTGCTACTTCGCCGGCGTTCGGGATCAGATCGTGGCGGTGACGGTCGAGGTGACGATCGGAATGCCGGTGCCGGCGCCAACACCGACGCCGACCGGGATGGCGACCTGGCCGAGGCTGAAGCGGCCCGAGGCGAGACCGACGATACCGCCTGCGAGCGAGAGCACCGTGATGATCTTGCCGCCGGAACCTTCGAGGAAGCCGGTGAACTGCGTCAGCGCGGTGTCGAAGGTGGTGTCGGCGCCGGCGAAAGCCGGACCGGCGAAAGCAACGGCAGCCGCGGCAAGGCCGATAACTGCGGCTGCGGTGGCTTCACGGCTCACGCCGCGGTTGAGCAGGGTCTTCATATAAGAGTCTCCTTCAATCGAGCGCATTTGAGCGCGCCCAAGGGAAGGCTGCGAAACACCCAGGCACGGGATCAAGCTGGAACGGTCGGAACGATTAGGGAGTTCTGCTATTTTCTTGTGATCGGATGGATTAGCTGGCCGAATCACTGTTTTGGTCCGCGATGGCGGACTTCGGTCCTCAATCGAGGACAACCGTCCTCATTTCAGGACCACCATCCTCGTCCTGGGACGCCTGTCCTTGCACCGGGACCCGTGTCCCTACTCGAGGACGCTCGGTCTCACGTCCGATAATGGCGTCTTGAACGCCAAGCTGTGTTGATTAGAGGCCGTCGTCCGCGCTGGTGATTGGAAAGTCGGCGTTTTGACGTACTGTGGCAAGTCAGGGAGTAACGCGACCGATGATTCGACCGGCGGGGGGTGAGTAATCATGGATGATGAGAAGAATATCTATAGAATGGATGTTTCTGAATACTATTTCAGAATGACAACTGAATGTATTCGTCTCCATTCAAACCTGCGGCATCGATATACGGCATTAAACGACGTTGTTGATGAGCGAGTTAAGTTTGCGGACGGCGCTTGTCGTAACCACCCGCCTTCGACGCTCAAAGAGCATCTCAAGCTAATACCTGCTCAGGGAAACATACCTCTCGAAATCGAGATATTGGAAACTAATGCTGGAAAGATAAACGATGTAGCTATCGATCTTTCATCGATCATAGGGACTTCGGTTGGATTTTCTGAGGCCCTTTCCGTAATCATGTTTGACTTTATGGTTGAGGCCAATCGGACAGAAGTTCTTACTAAAATCGGATTTACGTCGCAAGAGGCGACGAGGTACCGGCAGTTACTAAAGCCAAATGCTCCCGGAGTTAAATCCATTAACTGACAGGCAATTTTTATTTCTGAGCAATTGCGGCATTGCAGTTGCGAAGGGTTTGCAATCGCTCGTTCTTTGAGTAACCCTGCAGGGGCATTACCGGAGGATTGGCGATGGGGGCACCAACAACCGAAGGGGATTTCCCTGTTAAAGGCGAAGTCCAATCGTTTGGTTTCGTTGACTATGTTCGATGGCGAATGGGCCAGGAGGGACTACATTACCGCGATCTTGCGGTCAGGGCCGGACTTTCAAAGTCCCGCACCCATACTGTGTTCCACCCGGAACCGTCCAAACGAAGACCCATCTATATTTACGAGTTCCACGCGGTGGCTGCTGCTTTGGATCTTTCGCCGCTAGAGGCAGCACTGGTTAGCGACCTGTGTGCTGGGGGTGGTGTCGACACGGAAGGTGTCGAAACTGAGGTCAAATTCTATGCCGGCATCATCAACCGCTTCCGAAAGGAAATGCGACAGATGATGGAACGCATTGCAAGCCTCGAGTGGAATGACGTCCGGCCCGCGCATGGCGACTTGATTATCGAGCGTGTCTGGGCGCAAGTCGAGGACGCGTATTCCGACGTCGCGGATAGAAAGGAACTGCGCCGCCTCAGAAACGATGAAATTTAATGCATACTGCGAATAGCTGTTTTTCGAACCGATCCATCGTAGCTCTGCTATAGATAGATCAACATCTGCATCTCGTAGTGATTAGACTTTCAGGGGTTTAATTTCTTCGAAGTAGTCGCAGGGAACCCGGCGTGGCCGCCGTTCAGCACTTTCGTCTGTTGCGACATCACTGCTGCACTCATGGAGCGCAGGCAGCGCATTCGCTCGCCGTCGCTGCGGCTGCGAAATCTTTCACTTTCGAAGATGCTATCTTCTACAATCAGGAGCTTTTGGCCGTGACCAAATAAAGGAAAACCCGGCGCTAAGGCCGGGCATCCCAATTTCAGCGATCGATAATCGATCGGACATATCAGCGGCGCCAACCGCTAACGGTCTCTACTACTAGACCTGACATAGCCGATCCCGATCCCGGACACAAGGATGCGCGTTTCGCGCCCCGGAATCTCTTTGCCTGGTCCGGCCTCCAACAAGGAGGAAGGCGATGGGGATCTATGCTGTCGGCGACACGGCACGAAGTGTGCTGTCCGGAGTCCCTGTAAATACCGAGAAGTCCCGTTCCGGCGCGAAGCATCGCACCGGGGCGCCCGTCAGGGCGGGCAGCCTCGAGGCGAACACCTTTGAAGACACATTCTTCCAGGTGCCGAGCAAGGGCGAGCCGGACAGGATGCTGTCCAAGGCCAAGTATGCCCTCGATGCTGGCAGGAAGCTGTTGCGCGAGTACAAGGCAGGTCTACGGACCCTAACTGCCTCCGAGAGGTTGCTCACGAGGCTCACGGCCTCGGCGGTGCGCATCTATGAAGAGCTGACAAAGCTGGCGCGCCTTTGTGCCGGCAAGATCTATCCCAGCTACGACCATCTTGTCGAGGCTACGGGGCTCGGCCGTTCGACTGTCAGGCGCGCTCTCGCCGTGCTGGAGGCCGTCGGCTTCATCATCCGGCAGCGCCGTTTCAAACGGGTTGAAGCCGACGGACCCGGCCCCCGTTTCAAGCAGACTTCCAACGTCTACCGCCTCCTGACGCCAAAGAGCGTGCGTCGCTATACGCCACGCTGGATGCGCGCTGCGCCGACACCTGTCGATGATGACTGGCGCCGTTCGGATGAGGCCGAGCAGGTCAGTGCCATGGTCGCTTCGCTCTCCTGCAAGGAATTTGCTCAGATGTCCGTAGGCGGCGCCCTGGGCCGGGTGCTGGCGCAGTTTGGCGCTGCGATAGACAATAAGGAAGACCGTGAACGCCGCGCATCGGTGAAAGCAAAAGCACGGCTTTCATGTGCCTGATAGCGCGAGGTCCATTTTGGTGCTCAACCGCTCCCCAACTCTATTAAAATAAGGAAAAATGGAGTTGGCCTAGGTCGGCCAACGCACTGATCTGACGATCCAAGGCCGCACTGACAGCATAAGAACGACACCCCAGGAACGGGGCCGCACCCTCAGGAGTGCCGGCTACGCCGTCACGTGCTACCAAGGGGAGCATGCGTCTTCTTCCGCCATCTTTTCGTGCCCTCGCGCTAAACGAGGGGTCAGCGAGGCGCGAAATCGAAAGGGATCAGAATGCCGAAACCGCTACGGTGCGGCCTTTAGGCTCGGGCACGAAACTGGCCTGTTGCTGACCCGCGCCATAACGACGCAGCCGCGCCCAATTATCGAGGATAGTTGCAACGTAGCCCTGCGTTTCCCTGATCCGGGGAACAACCCCGCCCTTAACCCGGCCCGGCCCGGCATTATAAGCCGCCAGCGCCAGATGCACTTGCCCAAACCTGTCGAGCTGGCTCCGTAGATAACGGGCGCCGCCGCGCAAATTCTGGACCGGATCATAGGGATTTACCCCAAGCTGTGCCGCAGTCCCCGGCATCAATTGCGCCAGGCCGTAGGCTTTCATCCTTGAGATCGCCGCTGGATTATATCGGCTCTCCTGAATGATCATCGCGTCGAACAGGCCCGTCGGAATGCCATGCTCGCAGGCGATCGCGCTCATCATCCCGTAATAGGCTGCGCGGCGCGCCTCCGCATCGGGCTTCAGGAACCCTGCCGGACGATAGGGAATGGAAGCGCATCCCGGTGTGTAAGGCAACGAGGCAAGCGTGCGATACTGTCCCTTCATCCACCCCGGCACCGCGATCGATGAAACCGGCGCAACGGCAGCCGCAGCCAGATCATAGGAACCGGCAAGATCGGGCTGATCGACCACAGGCGCGCTAAACTCCCGCCCCATCTGATATTCGACATAGCGGCGCGACAGGTCATGCACGCGAAACGCTTCGGGAATCCCCGCGGCAGGTGCAGCAACCGGCATCGCTGGCGGCGCGTCCGCAGCCAGTGCCGGTTGACCCATGACAACAAGTTCCACCTTGCGCGTCTTTTTTACTTCGCCCGCGCTTACACTATTAGGAATGACGCACAGTAAAGCGATCAGCCCTGACACACGATGTACACGCATATGAACCCTCCAAAGCCTTCATGAGATAATTGGAGTTCAGCGCCTTTACCCTTGTCAACGCCGTGATCCTCACGAACACATTTTTTTGAAAAAGGCTTTGGAAGGCTTTCGGCATGTGGCTCGTACCGCGCGACACCAACGGCAAAGGCTCAAATCGTATCCCGCTGCCGCCCGATCTGCGCGCAGCGCTGATCCGCTGGTACGTTGGAAAGGGCACCGTCCACGATGAAAAGGCGGGCATCACCCTCGTTCAGCAGGCGCGGATCGGACAAAAGTGGATCGCCTGCGACTGCCTTGGCGCCGATAAGGCCCCGGCCATCCTGACGCCGGCGTTCCTTTCCGAAGCGGAAACCTACTATCTGCGCCGGCTCACCAGCTCGAAACGCCCCGAACATCTGCCCGACTGCCCGTTTTTCCGCGACCAGGTGACGATCCGTATCAGCGAAGTGCGCTCACGATCGACCCCGCTCGAGCCCCCTGCAGGCTTCTTCGAGGTGCTCAAACCCGCGCCTGAGAAACTGGCGCAGCGCCCGGAAGACGATTCCAACGACGATCGGACCCGCAACGCCTCGATCCCGAGACTGGCCAGATTGCTATGGCGCCTGATGGCAGCAGCTGGCGTCAACCGCATCGCGCCGCTCGCCTACCGCGAAGAATGGTCGATCCGGCGCGAGTTTGCCGCGCTCACCAGAGCGGCAGGTCTGATCGAGATCGCACCGGGCATCCAGCTGGAGAAAGCCTTTTGGACACACCCCAAGCCCCTGCAGGCCCGCGCCGTCTACGCGACGCTGCGCGCACTTGAGGACAGGTGGCCGCGCGACCACGCCCCACAAGGCTTCGTCCTGCTCTACGCCAAGGGCATCCATGGGCAGGAAATCACGCTGACCGACGGCGATACCGTTACGATCGCCAACCGCATCCAGTCCCCATCGGTGCGCGGAAACCCGATTGAGGGGCCGTTCCTGGTCATCATCGTCGTCGGCAAATATCCCGAGGCCAAGGGCTATGCGCCGCTACGTGCCTATGCCCAGCCCATCCTCAATGGGCGGCTGTTCGCACCTGTCGATTCCGATTTCGAGCGAGACGTATTCCGCACGATCCTGCGCACCCAGCAGGAGCTTCACGGCCGCGGTATTGATCTCGCGATCGACAAACCCGTGTTCGACACCCTGACGCCGGATGGGCCGTGTCGTCCCGACTTCCTGATCGAAGCGCGATCACGCGAAACCGGCGAGATCCGCAACCTTGTCGTCGAGGCCATGGGCTTCAAGACCGAGGAATACGAGGCGAGTAAGGCCATCACCCATCCGCGTATGGCGCACCTGGGTCAGATCGTGACGATCGACAGGCAGGATGATGATGCCCACACAGGACGGCGGGCGCTTCTTGAAGGGCTTGGCCTCTGACGCTCTAGCGCCAGGACAAGCTGGCTGCGAAATAGCCGATGATGCCAAGCGTCACCGGCGTCGAGAGCAGATAGAGTTTCTGCCAGCGCCACCAGATCCGGGGCAACAGCAGCGCCGCTCCCTTCACGCTGCGCGCATCCTCCCAGACGGGATCCTTCCAGAGTTCATGCAGGGCAACGCTCACCGAAAGCACCATGGCAATCGCGCAGCACAGGCTGGTCGCGAGATAGATTGCCATCCAGTTGGCGATTTCGAGAGGCGTAAACTGAGACATCCGGCCTTTGTTATACCTGTAACTTTCTACCAGGGCACCCATATCCGACGAGCAAATTCTTACAGGGAAACCCTTAACCTCTGTTATTCACCGGAGCGCAGGCTTTCGGCGTTCTGGACCTGACTTTTGTTGAGGGCGTAGCGAGGGCGAGCGTCTTCCCCGGCGCTTTTCACCGGTTCAGGATCGATGGGCTTTTCAAGGTTGACGGACGGGGCTCAGGCTTTGGGCGGCATTGCCGCGCTGGTTATGTCGGCGCTGGGCGGAAGCCGGTCGCGATAGCTTTGAAGACGCCGGCATCGGGGCATGCCGACGCGAAGGCGAGACGGATGCGCGAAGCGGTTTCGATGACGCGGGCAGCCACCTTGATGAGCCGCAGACGCAATGTCGTGAACTCAGCGGTGGCGAGCACGGTTGCCTTGGGGATGGCCTGCTGGATGCGCCACAGCAGCCAGTAAGCGGCGGTGTGGAGGATGAGGCGCATCTGGTTGGCGTTTGCCGAGCGGCACGAGGTGCGATCGCTGGCGAGTTGGGATTTGTGGCGCTTGATCAAGTTCTCGGCCTGGCCGCGCGCGCAGTAGAGCGTATCGTAGATGTGCTCGGCCGAACCCTGGGCCAGAGAGGTGACGACGTAGCGGATGTCCATACCCAGGATACTGGCCTCGATCCGGGCGACGACGCGGCGCTTGCAGTTCCAGCTCTTGGCGCCGTAGCGGGTCTCGGCATAGGCGCGCAGCACCGGATACTGGGTCTTGGCCCGCTTGACCGCGCAGGCATCGGCGGCAGCGACGATTTCGGGATCAGCACGCAGCGCAGCGTTAGTGGGCAGGCCGAACACGTAATCGACCCCGGCTGCTTCGCAAAAGCCCATGACTTCGGGGCGGCCATAGTGCCCGTCGCCGCGGATGGTGATGTGCGTTTCGGGCCAGTGCCGGCGGATGTGCCGGATCAGGCGCCGGATGTGGCCGGCCACTTCGGCGCCTGAGGGTGTCTTGCCGGTGCGCAGCAGCATGGCCACCGGCCGGCCAGTGGCGGTATCGTAAACATGGATCGGCAGGAAACAGCGCTCTCCATGATGACCATTCCAGAACGAGAGCTGCTGATAGCCGTGCACGACATCGCAGGTGTCATCGATATCCAGCGTTACCGCTGCCGGCGGGGCTGGATAACTGCCGCAGTAGATGTCGACCATTACCGCCAGCATCTTCGCCAGCTCACGCGTGGTCGGCGCATTCTCCCAGCGGCTCATGGTCGGTTGGCTGGCCAGTCCTGCGCCTGATCCTGGCAACTTGCCCAGCGCCAGGCGGAACCCCGGATCATCACGCAGAGCATCGAGATCGTCGGCATCCTCATAACCGCAGGCGATAGCGAAAACGCGGGCGCGCAGAATGTCATCGAGGCGATGGATCACCCGCGTCGGGTCCCGCGGATCGGCGATGCAAGCCGCAAGCCGTCGGCAGATCCCTATCATGCGCTCGGCCTGGGCCAGCAGCAGCACGCCGCCGTCAGAGGTCAGCCGCCCACCGTCGAACGCGGCGGTGAGCTTTTTGCCGCCAACCGCTGGAAACGAAAATCCCGGTGCGCTATCGTTGCTCTTGGCGGGTGTGGTCCGTGGCATAAATTGCCTCGCTGCAGGACTGGTCTAGACACCCATTTTCCTACCGCAAAGCAATCGCTTAAGCCACTCCCGCCAACCCGCTAAAAGCCGCCCGGTGAATATGATGGG
>NZ_ATHL01000112.1 GCF_000445125.1 Novosphingobium lindaniclasticum LE124 | reverse complement strand
CCCATCATATTCACCGGGCGGCTTTTAGCGGGTTGGCGGGAGTGGCTTAAGCGATTGCTTTGCGGTAGGAAAATGGGTGTCTAGACCAGTCCTGCAGCGAGGCAATTTATGCCACGGACCACACCCGCCAAGAGCAACGATAGCGCACCGGGATTTTCGTTTCCAGCGGTTGGCGGCAAAAAGCTCACCGCCGCGTTCGACGGTGGGCGGCTGACCTCTGACGGCGGCGTGCTGCTGCTGGCCCAGGCCGAGCGCATGATAGGGATCTGCCGACGGCTTGCGGCTTGCATCGCCGATCCGCGGGACCCGACGCGGGTGATCCATCGCCTCGATGACATTCTGCGCGCCCGCGTTTTCGCTATCGCCTGCGGTTATGAGGATGCCGACGATCTCGATGCTCTGCGTGATGATCCGGGGTTCCGCCTGGCGCTGGGCAAGTTGCCAGGATCAGGCGCAGGACTGGCCAGCCAACCGACCATGAGCCGCTGGGAGAATGCGCCGACCACGCGTGAGCTGGCGAAGATGCTGGCGGTAATGGTCGACATCTACTGCGGCAGTTATCCAGCCCCGCCGGCAGCGGTAACGCTGGATATCGATGACACCTGCGATGTCGTGCACGGCTATCAGCAGCTCTCGTTCTGGAATGGTCATCATGGAGAGCGCTGTTTCCTGCCGATCCATGTTTACGATACCGCCACTGGCCGGCCGGTGGCCATGCTGCTGCGCACCGGCAAGACACCCTCAGGCGCCGAAGTGGCCGGCCACATCCGGCGCCTGATCCGGCACATCCGCCGGCACTGGCCCGAAACGCACATCACCATCCGCGGCGACGGGCACTATGGCCGCCCCGAAGTCATGGGCTTTTGCGAAGCAGCCGGGGTCGATTACGTGTTCGGCCTGCCCACTAACGCTGCGCTGCGTGCTGATCCCGAAATCGTCGCTGCCGCCGATGCCTGCGCGGTCAAGCGGGCCAAGACCCAGTATCCGGTGCTGCGCGCCTATGCCGAGACCCGCTACGGCGCCAAGAGCTGGAACTGCAAGCGCCGCGTCGTCGCCCGGATCGAGGCCAGTATCCTGGGTATGGACATCCGCTACGTCGTCACCTCTCTGGCCCAGGGTTCGGCCGAGCACATCTACGATACGCTCTACTGCGCGCGCGGCCAGGCCGAGAACTTGATCAAGCGCCACAAATCCCAACTCGCCAGCGATCGCACCTCGTGCCGCTCGGCAAACGCCAACCAGATGCGCCTCATCCTCCACACCGCCGCTTACTGGCTGCTGTGGCGCATCCAGCAGGCCATCCCCAAGGCAACCGTGCTCGCCACCGCTGAGTTCACGACATTGCGTCTGCGGCTCATCAAGGTGGCTGCCCGCGTCATCGAAACCGCTTCGCGCATCCGTCTCGCCTTCGCGTCGGCATGCCCCGATGCCGGCGTCTTCAAAGCTATCGCGACCGGCTTCCGCCCAGCGCCGACATAACCAGCGCGGCAATGCCGCCCAAAGCCTGAGCCCCGTCCGTCAACCTTGAAAAGCCCATCGATCCTGAACCGGTGAAAAGCGCCGGGGAAGACGCTCGCCCTCGCTACGCCCTCAACAAAAGTCAGGTCCAGAACGCCGAAAGCCTGCGCTCCGGTGAATAACAGAGGCTAGTTGGCTCATACCGCCGGCGTCGTCAAAGATCTGATCGAGGGCGTGGATCTGTTCAGCGCTGAGATCGGCGATCAAGGCATAGGCGGCTTGCTTGCGGGCACGCGCGCGCCCCGCGCTGCTGGCACGTTCGATGGTGGAGATGGACGGCAGCAGAATCCGGGCCTCGCGAAGGGCGGCTACGACGCCGGTCGCTATCGTCATCCCCTTGTCGGTCGCCCATGCCATCTTCGCGGCCGCTTCGATCATGAAGGGAATATCGGCGCGGGTCGGCCCCCGAAGACCCAAACGCGCCGCCAACTCACGGGCATGGTCTGTCATCGTCTGATCCCGCGCCGCGTAGTTGGCCAGGTCGGTTACGTGCAGTCCAAGTTGCTCCGCGACGAAGGTGGCGAGATCATGGGGAATCGCTCCCCTGTCCTGTATCAGCTGTGCAAGTGTGATGCCCGGGTGGCGCAAGAGCGCGAGTTGCAGCGCGACACCCAACTGGTTCCGTCGCTCCCGTCGTGCGCCGATTATCTCGATGTCGGCAGGTTCGAAAGTATAGAGCCGGGCCAGATGGTCGCGATCGGTCGGGATGGGGAGGATCTGATGGCGCTCGCTTTCGGTCAGGAGCTGATGCTTGCGCTTCGTCATGCCGATTCCCGTCCACAAAAGGTCATCTGGGCCTATGGACAGCCATGAGTAAAGAGACATAGTATGTGGACGGATTTGGATGGGGCGAAACGGTCGCCCTTCATAGCGTCCACAGAACGACCGTTTGGGAGACACTATAAATGGCCGGCATTCTGGGCTACGCCCGCGTCAGCACCGGCGATCAGGATGTGGCGGGCCAGACCATGCGACTGGAGAAGGCCGGTGCCATCAAGGTGTTCACCGACGTCATGTCGGGCAAGAGCATGGAGCGTCCAGGTCTGGCCGAGCTGATCGCTTACGCCCGCAAGGGCGACACGCTGGCAGTGGTCCGTCTTGATCGGCTTGGCCGCTCGCTGGCCGAATTGCTCACAACGATCGAGACGTTGCGCGGCCAGGGCATCGCGCTCCTGAGCCTTGAGGAAAAGATCGACACATCATCGGCCGCCGGTGAACTTATCTTCCATGTGTTCGGGGCTATCGCCCATTTCGAGCGGCGGCTGATCTCCGAGCGGACCAGGGACGGCATCGCAGCCGCCCGCGCCAAGGGAAAGCAGCCTGGGCGTCAGCCTCTCGACATAGCCAAGGTGGACGCAGCCATCAAATTGGTCGAAGCCCGTATCTCCCCGACAGAGGCGGCGCGGCAACTCGGCATCGGCCGCTCGACCATTTATCGGGAAATGCGCAGAATGGGGATTGAACGGCCATGCTGAAGACGATCGTAACGGCCATTGCCCTGCTTGGCTCATCGACATTGGCGCGCGCCGAACCATTGGCTGAACCCGTAGTTGGTCCAAAACTCATTTGCTTCAAATACAGTACCTTCCTGCTTGGCGACGGCGAGAAGATTACCGATTTTTCGGGATCAGCCGAAGCGATGGCCATAACGGTTGAAGGACCATCGGGCGCCTTCAGGATCGGAGAGAGCGAGATTTTCGCACCCGCCAGGGGACGAAAACGACTTGTTGTATCGAAAGGGCAAACGAGCATTTACCGCGTGTCATCTCAAGGCGGCCGCTACGCCATCTACGGGGCCACGGACTTTTCAAATGGAAAAGATAGGCTCATAATATGGTTGTCAGGCGATAACCTCAGGGGCCAGACTGCCGACCGAGGCGTCCTGGACCGCTTTGAGGTCCGAGATCCAGCGTCGGTCAAATGCGATCAGACGTTCACCTACTCATGGGACTTTTTGAGCGACCCCGCGAAATAGAGCCGATCCCGTTCAATCCGAAAACGTTCGCCTAATGTTCGTCCTTAGCGTTGTCTGGCGTACCTTCCACGCTATGCCCTCATACTCCTTGCGCCAGCGGTAGTAGCTCTGCTCGGTGACGCCGATCCGGCGACACGCATCCGCTACCGTTCCGCCCTGCGCCAGCACGATCTCCGCTTCACGCAGCTTGCCGATGATCTCTTCCGGCTTGTGCTTCCTCGCCATTCCATTCCTCCTTCGTGGCCAAATCTAAAACAGATTGTGGGCCACTCAGAAGGGGGCAGATCAGTCTTGGCGCTGCCGTGGAGAATCTGGCCCATAGCTCCCTCCGCTGTGATGACGACAAATTTACACCAACATGCTGGGACTAAACACCTAGGACTTGCGGGGCGTCAGTTTGAATAATCGCCCCGCAGACGATCCACTTATCAGACGTTAAAGGCTGTTCAGACGAGCCGGGCCACTTCTGCTATCCATCTTCGAACTCTGAAGGCTTCGTATCCTTATAGCCGCAATTCTGGCATGAACTCTTTGCGTAGAATAGCGCAAAGATGGGTGAAAAGTATCTTTGCCCGCAATTCGGACAATTTGTCGACAATGCTGTAACAAATGCCAAGCAGGATGAAATACCAGAAATAACCATAGAGGATATCAAAAGGTATCCATACAACTGGGAGTTTTTTAGATCAACGAAAACGCCCACCATAAAGGCAGGTATAAACGCCACGATTCCAGCGGAAAGTAACAATCTTTTGTTTTCAAGATACATTTAGCAACCAAGGTCCATAACAGTTTTCGAATATTGGAACATATCGGTACCTTCGGTAAGAAATCCTTTTACTGAGATACCATTGGCGCCGGGCGAAGGAGTTCCAAATCCTTCATCTGTCGAATAACTTAGACGCCCCACAGCAAATTCGACCCTGCCGCCACGTGACGTCCGATGAAAGCCTTCTTTATTAGCGTTCATGAAACCTGCACCGGAATTTGCACCAAACCCATAACCTGCCAGATTAGCGGACAGTCTGCAGGTGGGATCAGAAATTCGGGCGCGGAGCGGCCGGAAAGGGTCGCTATTGACCCTTCCAACGGCCGCGACCAATGTCACGAGTGCGCGGCTGCTATCAAAAGCGTCGATCAGGGGAGCGTTAGCCAAATGTTCATCGCGAACGCAGCGAAACGGATTGAGTCACGCACGAGTTTCGCCCAAGGTGCCGAGCCCTTAAAGATAATCTCAAATTAACAATCCGAGGCCAATATTTCGGCTCTCTCGACTTTCCCAGACATGGTAACCGATGACCGATCTGACCGCTGATCTTCAAGCCGACCCCGACTCTATCCGCAGCCGTTCGATCCAGCGCCTATTCGATGACACGCGCAAGCGCCTAGTCGAAACCGGTACACGCAATCGTCTGGTTCATGTCAATCGCTCGAACTCGCGCGGCAATGTCCTGAACATTGTGAATGAGCGATCTGACGATGTTTTTGAGATCCTGTCGGGCGGCCGCACCATGCGTTTCCGCGCTCTCGGCCATGATAAGCTTGCCGAGGGGGAGATCGTCCTCGGAAACGATGCCGGCGAAAGCATTGGCGAAGGGCGCTACACCGACAATCAGCTGGAGACGCGGCTCGGCCCCGACGGGCTCGCCAAAAAGCTCCTCAAGATCGCCCGCGAAGCGAAGACCGCTGAAGAGGAGCAGGGGATCAACATCCTCTACCTCGCGCTCGGATTTGCGACGTGGTTCGAAGACAAAGACTCTGGAGTCGTACGCGAAGCCCCCCTCGTGCTCTTGCCGGTCGAACTCGTCCGCGATCAGCGTCGATCGACATATGACCTCAGGCTCCGGCCCGAGGATATGATGACTAACCTACCGCTCCAGCAACGCTGGCTCGATGATTTCGGCATTCGCCTGCCGGAACTCGAAGCTGACGAGGGTGGCTGGCAGCCAAGCGATTACCACGCCCAGGTCGAGACAATCATTGCCGAGCGAACGGGCTGGAAAGTGGATCGCGACGCGATCCAGCTCGGCTTCTTCTCGTTTTCCAAACTGCTCATGTATCGCGACCTGGCACTTGAGGCGTGGCCCGAAAATGCGCTTGAATCGCATGAACTGACCCAAGGGCTGCTGCACGAAGGTTTCGCGCAAGAAACCCCATTGTTCGGGCCCGAGGACCGGCTCGACGCCGTGCTCTCGCCCGACAAACTGTTCCATGTTGTCGATGCCGATGCCAGCCAGGCCAAAGTCATCGAAGAGGTGCGGGTTGGCCGCAACCTTGTCGTCCAAGGCCCGCCCGGCACCGGCAAAAGCCAGACCATTACCAACATCATCGCCGCCGCCGCCAAAGAAGGCAAAACCGTCCTGTTCGTTGCTGAGAAGATGGCGGCGCTGTCGGTGGTCCATGACCGATTGGTGAAGGTCGGCCTGCGTGACCTCATCCTTGAACTCCACTCAAAGACCGCCAACAAGAGGGCCGTACACGCCGAACTCGGCCGCACGCTAGCCGCCGGCCAGGCGGTGCTCGCCGTTCCTTCCGCGCCCGAGGCCCTGCGCGGCGCGCGTGACCGCCTGAATGACCTGGCTGACGCTCTTCATGCTCCCATCGGTAGCAGCGGGGAAACCCCGTTCAGCGTGCTGGGCCGACAGGCTCGCTACCTGGGAATGGGCGCGGCGATGCCGACGCTCGATGCCGGCGCCGTCGTGGCCATGTCCCGCGACGACGAAACGGCTGTATGCGAACTTATCGCTCGGTACGGCGCGCTGCTGGCCGCTGCAGGACCGCAGGCGCTCCATCCCTTCGACGGGGTCGGCGCAATCGACCTGCAACCGGTCGCAGTCAGTCGCCTTGGTCAGGACCTTGCGGCGGCGGCGGATGCAGCGAACGCCCTGCGGACCGTGCTTGATGAACCAATGTCTGCGGCCGGCCTCGAAACGCCGCGCAACTTCGGCGCTGTGGAACCCGTCTGCGATCTACTGACCCGGCTCGAGGGCTTCGAGCCGGCAGATGCTGCACTCGCCTCTCGCTTCCTAACCATCACCGATCGCAGCCGGCTGCGCGAAGGCATCGGCTTGGGCGAAACGTGGCGCCGTGCCCACGATGACGCTGCTACCGTGTTCATCGATTCCGCGTTCGACGCCGACGTCTCGACACTTCGCGGTCCGCTCGCGGCGGGCGCCGCGTCATTCTTTGCGCGCTGGGGCGGAGCCTATCGCGGCGCTTCGCGGGCGCTGGCCGGAATCGTGCGCGGCCCCCTGCCCTCCGCTGCCGTTGAACGCCTCTCGCTTGTCGACCAATTGGCAGAAGTCCAAACGCTTCGCCGGCAATGGAGCCAAGACGAAACGTGGCTCGCCGCCGCGCTCGGGGACGACTGGCGGGGCGAGAGGACCGACTTTGCCCATGCCGCACGTGTTGTCGAATGGTGTTCGCGCGTCGCCGAGGGCGCAATCACTCCGACACCCGATCGGATCGTGGCGATGGCCACTGATGTGCCGTCGCGCGCGCGCCACCTTGCAAACCTCAATGCCCAATCCAACGGCGCCAGCGATCGCGCAGCAACGATCGTGCGCAGTTTGAAAATTGACGAGCGCCGATTTGGAGCGCCCCACGCCGACGCCGATCTGTCGGTCGTGGGCGGCGTATTCGGCACCATGGCCAATGCCACGGCGCGTTACGGCGAGTGGGCGGCACTTTGCCAAGCTCGCCAAGCGCTCGACGAACGCGGCATGACCAGCCTCGCGGAACGCATGGCGACAGGCGAACTCGACGCTAGCACCGCGACCATCGAGTTGAAATTCGCCCGCGCCGAACAGCTCTGGAATGCTGCTTTGGCGACCAATCCGGCGTTAAAAGAGGTGGCGACCCTCGACCGTCATGCCTTAGTCGAAGACTTTGTTCGACTGGAACGTGCGCGCCTCAAGGACAGCGTCGTTTCCATCCTGGCGGATCACCTCGCTCAGCTCCCTCAAGGGGCTCAGGGCGAGATGAAGGTGCTGCGCGGCGAGATCGGCAAAAAGCAGCAGCACATGGCGCTACGCAAGCTCTTCCGCACTGCGCCGGCCGCGATCCAGCGGATCAAGCCGGTGCTGCTGATGAGCCCTATTTCCGTGGCGCAATTTCTGACGCCGGGCGTCGTGTCGTTTGACTTGCTGGTAATCGACGAAGCGAGCCAGGTGCGTCCGGAAGATGCCCTCGGCGCCATCGCCCGCGCGCGCCAGATTGTGGTGGTTGGAGACAAGAAACAGCTTCCGCCATCTTCGTTCTTCGACCGCCTGCTCGCCGATGGCGACGGCGACGCAGATGATTTCGATGATGATGGCGAAACCGAGCCGACCGAAGACCTTCTCGGCGGCGCGGCAGCACTGGGCTCGTCGGAGAGCATACTGACCCTGTGCGAGGCGCGCGGGCTGCCAGGACGTATGCTGCAATGGCACTACCGCTCGCGTGACCCCTCTTTGATGCGCGTGTCGAACGCTGAATTCTACGACGGTGGCCTCGTCTTGCCGCCCTCTCCGCTCGAGCGGGATCCTGCTTACGGCTTGATCTTTACCCAAGTTGCCGGCGCCTATGATCGCGGTGGGCGCCGCGACAACCGCCTCGAAGGCGAGGCCCTAGTCCAGCGGGTGGCGGAACATGCGCGCAAGACGCCCGATCTATCGCTCGGCATTGTCACGTTCAGTCATGCACAGAAGAACACCGTCACTGAACTTCTGGAACAGGCCCGCCGGGATGACAGCGCGCTTGATTCCTTCCTCCGCGAAGGTCGCTCCGAGGATCTGTTCGTCAAAAACATCGAGAACGTACAGGGCGACGAACGCGACGTGATTCTCGTCACCGTCGGCTATGGCCCTACTGTGCCCGGAGGTATCATGTCCGGCGCGAGCTTCGGCCCCATCAACGGCGAAGGCGGCGAACGCCGCTTGAACGTCCTGTTTACGCGGGCACGTCTGCGGTGCGAGGTGTTCGCATCGTTCGATCCTAGCCAACTCGACGTCAGTCGCGCCAGCCAGCCCGGACCGCGCATTCTCAAGCGCTTCCTCGAGTACGCGAAATCGGGCGCCATCGAACAACCGTCACTCACCGGAGAACTTCCCGACACTCCTTTCGAAGAGGACGTCGCGGATGTGATCCGCAGCCTCGGGTACCTGGCCGATCCGCAAGTAGGCTCGGCGGGCTTCCGCATCGATATCGGCGTACGTCATCCCGATCGACCGGGCAGCTATCTGCTGGCCGTCGAATGCGACGGCGCCACTTACCATTCTGCACTCTGGGCGCGCGAACGCGATCGACTTCGTCAAGATGTGCTCGAACATCTGGGATGGAGGTTCCACCGCATCTGGAGCACCGACTGGTTTTATGACCGGAGCCGTCAGGTCGAACGCCTTCGCGCAGCGCTTGAGGCAGCCAGAGAACAAGATCTCGGACAGCTTGTCACATCGGGCGCGAACGTCCCGATCGCGCCAGTCTCGCAGGCAGAGGAACCGGAGCGCATTGAATTGCCTGCCGCTGTCGACCGGGTAATGCCAGCCTACGTCCGCGCGCGACCGTGGGCCTCTAGCAGCATCGAACCGCATGAAGCGCCGCCATCGATGCTGGTTCCAATGATCCTCGACGTGATCGCCATTGAGGGCCCGGTCCATGTCGACGAGATCGCACGCCGCGTCGCTGCCGCCTTCGGCAAGAAAAGTTCAGGGCGGCGCATCGTCGAGGCAACGCGCCAGGCTTTGGTGGCCGCCAAGCGCCAAAGCGCCGAGCTCGAAAGCGACCGTGAGGATTTCTGGTTCACCACAGCGCAGGGAGCTGAGCCGCCCGTGCGCGATCGTTCTGCCGAGAGCGGGGCCACATTCAAAGCTGATGCCATATCGGTGATGGAAGTGCGGGCGGCCATCCGGATCGCTCGGGAAGACAATCCCGGTGGCGAGGATGCTGTGCTCATTCGCGCGGCCGCGCGGTTGCTGGGTTTCAGCCGTGTTGGCCCCGACCTCCATGCCCGTGTCAGCCAAGGGCTGGATTGAGCGGCCTGAAGGGTGGAGATGCGCCCGTACTGGACATGCGTGTCCGGAAGAGTACTAGAAACTGCGATGCAGATCTCGTACCAGGGAGACTTGTAAGGCGACTTGTCTTGGCCCTGTGCTGAGCGAGCGCTGTGGCTACCCAGACCCATAAAGTCTGGTTGCCGGCCACCACTCCCGCAAGAAATCTCTGAGCCGCCTTTCGGGGCGGCTCACGCTGAAGCGCTTGTCCAGATGCCCCCCTTCGTTGGCGAGAACGAAGACCGCGCCGAGATGAAAAGTCGCTACCCCGGCCGTCCCGTACTCGTCGACGAAACATAGAATCTTCTTGTTGAGCCGAGCGGCCATTCATGCACCTGCCGCCTTCGCCACCTTGGCGATCTGGCGCCGACCTTTCAGTCCCGGCCGAGCGGCGGCTTTTCGGACCTGGCGCGCATGCTCACCCGCTTCCCGGAAATCGGGTTCGATCTCCGCAAACTTATCGACCAGACCTTGGAGGTCGTATTCATTCGAAATCTTGCCGCGATGGCTGGAGCGCCGCTCGATGCGGCGGATGAGACCCATCGCTTCCAGGTCGGCGAGGTATCGCTGAACCTGGCAGTCACTCCAATCAGTGGTCACCATAAAGGTCGTCGATGTGGGTCTTGTCTGCTGGCTTACCTGCATGAGGGCCAGACTTTGAATGCAAAAATTTGACGAAGGCTAAACCCGTTTCGACGAGCGACAGGGCCGCGCCCTGCCGCGCGAGCTCATGCCGCAACGCACGACGAACCGCCTCAGTTAAGCCGATCCCCTGTATGGTAGCTAAACCGCGCCATTTGCTCGACCTCGGGATCTTTCACGTGAAGAGACATCGAGTCTTCCTCCAAGATCAACGGCACCCCCTAGAGCGGTTTTCGATCATTCTGGTTCATAGCCGCACGATCTGAAGTAGTTGGCGCATTCCTGAGGCTGGAAGATATCGACGAGTTTGCCGATCAAGCTCCACAGGCCGCTGACCGTTCGCTCGCCCGCTTTGCGGAGCATGGCCTTGAGGCGGGAGAACGCTTTCTCGATCGGGTTGAAGTCGGGGCTGTAGGGCGGGAGAAAGCGCAGGGTTGCGCCTGCGGCCTCGATGAGCACTTGCACCGATGCGCGCTTGTGGCTCGATAGGTTGTCCATGATGACGACGTCGCCGGGCCGCAGTTCCGGGACGAGGACCTGAGCGACGTAGGCTTCGAACCAGTCGCCGTTGATCGGTCCATCGAGCACCATAGGCGCGACCATGCCGGTCATGCGCAGGCCAGCGACCAGGGTGGTGGTCTTGCGGTGGCCGTGCGGGAAGCCCATCCGCAACCGCTCGCCTTTCGGGCAACGACCGTGGCTGCGGGTCATGTTGGTGGCGGTCCAGGTTTCGTCGATGAAGACCAGGCGCTCCGGTTCGAGATCGAGTTGCCCCTCGAACCAGTCCTGACGCTGTTTCAGGACGTCTGGTCGATCTTGCTCTATCGCATGGCCTGTCTTTTTTTGCGCGTCAGGCCACGGCGAACAAAAAAGCGATGTAGCCCGGCCACGGAAACGGCCATGCCCTTGTCCGCAAGCGCCAGACGTAGTTCTTCGAGGGTGATGTCCCTACGCTCCTCCCAAATGGCCAGAATGTCCGCTGCCCGCTCTTCCACCCGCCGCGAGCGCATATCCCCGCCGCGCGGCTTTGGGGCAATGTCACCCGTCTCGCGCTGCTGTGCCCGCCAACGGACCGCCGTTGATGGTGCAACACCGAACCGGGCCGCCGCAGCACGGCAACTCGATCCACTGTCCACCGCTGCCAACAGCCGAGTGCGCAAATCCATCGAAAGAGCCATCCATGCCGGCCTCCTTCACCAGCACGGATTCTGAATCAGAAATCGCGCCCGAAGGGAATCCCAGACCGATTCAGAACGGTCGAAAACCGCTCTAAT
>NZ_ATHL01000111.1 GCF_000445125.1 Novosphingobium lindaniclasticum LE124 | reverse complement strand
AGCTGGAGACCCGCAAAAACCGGGTAATTTCGGCCTGGCTTGACAGACGTCGAGGCTTCGGAGCGCACGAACGGCATCGTTCGGACCGATTTCCACGATGCCTAGCGTTGATTTCGCCGGTTTGGCTGGCTTGCAGACAGAGTCAGCCCCTGCATTCCCGGCGTTCGTGGAAAATCAGGCGGTTGAAGTTGTAGGCCAAGTTGCAAAGCGTCAGTTTTGCCTCAGCGCGGGCGAGGCCGATGGTGCGGATGAACAGGTTGAACCGGTTCTTCTGATGGGCGAAGACATGTTCGACATGGGCCCGGATCGAGGATTTGGCTGCATTGGCCCGCGAGGTGGCCTTCGACATCGGCTTGCCCATAGGTTTGCGCCGATGAATGCGGGACGTGAGCATCTGATCCGACAACCACTTCTCGTTGCGCCTGGAGCGATAGGCACTGTCTGCCCAGACCTCGGAACTGGTATTGTCCGTGCTGACGACCTGCCGGAGAAGACGCCCGTCCGCCGCTGACGCCGAAGTCACCGCCATGCCTCGGATGAAGCCGAAGCGTCGATCGATGCTGATGTGGGATTTGTAGCCGAAGACCGGCAGGGCGATCATGGGGAGCGGCGTTCCATCCGCTCGATACCGAACTTTCCCGCCGATCTTGAGGGTCCAGCGCGCGTCGGTATCCTTTTGTGCTGCCTTGTTCGGCTCGTTCGGCCAGATATCTCTGGCGCTCTTGCCCGACTTGATCGCTTCGCGTTCGCCCTCGGTGTTCCGCTGTCTTGGTGCAGGCACCAGCGAGGCGTCCACGAGTTGCCCGGACATTGGAATGTAGCCCTTCTTCTGGAGTTGCCAGTCAAAGGCCTTCATCACCCGCTTGAGCGTTCCCGTCTCGGTCAGGCGATTGCGAAAATGCCGGATCGTGTTCTCATCCGGCGTGCGGTCCCCAAGCGACAGTCCCAGAAACCGCAGCCAACTCAGCCGATCGCGGATCATGAACTCCATCCGGGCGTCTGACAGATTATGCTGCGCCTGCAGGATCAGGGCCTTGAACATCATCACCGGATCGAAGGGTGGGCGTCCGCCTTTGGCTCCATCGCCATAACCAAGCCCTTCGACCAGCCACGCTCGGAAATACTCGAAATCCACCGTCTCCTGCAAAACCTCAAGCGGATCGCCCTCCTTGCTCAATGCCTCAAGGTGATCGCTCAAACTGAACAGGGACTTGGGATCCATGGCTGGCCTCCGTGATCGCGCGCCCTCAATGAATCATCATAGCCGTCCAAACACTACCGGTTTTTGCGGGTCTCCAGCTATCAGGTCTAATCTCAAAATATTTCAGAAATTTAACTCTCGTCTTGTCCATGTTCGTGAAATCTTGCTGCGGATCGTTGCGACGGTCCATGCTCGAGAAAGATCGAGATCGTTTTGCGTCACGTGAATAGCGTAAGTCGACACAGCGGTTGACGTGCTGAAATGACGAGAATTGGCCGGGCAGCTGAGACGTATGTTCAGGTCTACGACTAAAGGTCTCAGCCCATGCCTCAAGGCACTGGTTTCCTCTCGCCCGGC
>NZ_ATHL01000110.1 GCF_000445125.1 Novosphingobium lindaniclasticum LE124 | reverse complement strand
TGTGGAGCGGCGTGCAAAATTGACCCCCTTAGCGGGGTGATCGGCGTCTAAAATTGACCCCCTTCATCTCATCATGAGAAGCGCCGCCGTTTGGGTTCCGGACGGCGGGTACAGGGATGTTGGTTGTGGAGACGATTACGAGGATCCGTCGGGAGCACCGGGACGGGAAGCCTATCAAGGCGATAGCGCGGGATTTGCGGCTGTCGCGCAACACGGTGCGCAAGGCGGTTCGGGCACCGGACGCGGACGCCAGTTACGAGCGTAAGGAACAGCACCGGCCGCAGACCGGACCTTTCAGTGCTCGTCTCGAAGACTTGCTCGAGCAGAATGAAGGACTGCCCCGGCGTGACCGGCTTCGTATGACGCGGATCCATGATCTCCTTCAGCGCGAAGGGTTCGGCGGTTCCTATGACGCTGTGCGGCGCTATGCCGCGCGCTGGAAGCGTGAGCGTCGCGCCGACGCCGGCGATATGAGCAAGGTGTTCATCCCGTTGATGTACAGGCCAGGCGAGGCTTACCAGTTCGACTGGAGCCACGAGGACGTCGAGATCGCGGGCAAGCCGATGCGGGTGAAGGTCGCGCACATGCGGTTTTGCTGGTCACGGGCGCCATTCGTCCGCGCCTATCCCCGCGAGACGCAGGAGATGGTTTTTGACGCTCATGCCCGCGCCTTCGCCTTCTTCGGCGGGGTTCCGACGCGCGGTATCTACGACAACATGAAGACGGCGGTGACGACGGTCTTCATCGGCAAGGACCGGCTGTTCAACCGACGATTTCTGATCATGACGGATCATTATGGCGTGGAGCCGGTGGCCTGTAGCCCTGCTGCGGGATGGGAGAAGGGGCAGGTCGAGAACCAGGTCCAGACCAGCAGGGAACGGCTGTTCAAGCCGCGCCTGCGCTTTGCCAGCCTTGAGGAACTAAACATCTGGCTGGAAGCCGAGTGCAGGCGCTGGGCAGAGCGCAACGGGCATCCCGATCTGGATATGACGATCGCACAGGCATTGGAGGCAGAACGGCCGATGCTGCAACCGCTACCCGCCCCGTTCGACGGGTTCTTCGAGAGCGAGCACGTGGCGAGTTCGACGTGCCTGGTGAGCTTTGATCGCAACCGGTACTCGGTGATGGCAAAGGCGGCGCATCAAACCGTCCAGGTACGTGCTTACGCAACGCGCATCGTGATCCGTTCGGATGGTGCAGTCATCGCCGAACACGAGCGTGTCTTTGGTCGGAACCAGACGATTACGGACGCTTGGCATTACCTGCCGATCCTTGCGCGCAAGCCCGGCGCCCTGCGGAACGGCGCTCCCTTCCAGAACTGGGATCTTCCACCTGTACTTGCCGAGCTGCGGCGCAAGTTGGGTAAGGGCGATGATGCGGATCGCCGCTTCGTGCGCGTCCTGGCCGCCATTCCCGACGACGGCCTCGAGGTTGTTGAAGCCGCAGTCGCCGAGGCCCTCAGCGCAGGAACGGTCAGCGATGAGGTCATCCTCAACATCCTGTCCCGCCGGCGTGAGCCTCGCGATGCCCAGGCCATGGACGTCGTCGTCAACCTGAAGCTCAAGCATCCGCCGATTGCAGACTGCGCCCGCTACGACACGGTGCGAGGCCTCAATGCAGCGGCATGAGATTGTGGCAGCCCTCAAGGGGCTGGGGCTCAAGGGCATGGTCACTGCCTTCGATGACGCCGTCACCAATGGCATCCGCCGCGACAGAACGATCATGGAGATGCTAGCCGACCTGCTGCGTGCCGAGACTGCACATCGGGAGGCAGCGTCGATCCGCTACCGGATGACCGCGGCGAAGCTTCCGGCAATCAAGGACCTGGATGGGTTCATGTTCGACGGAACGCCGATCAACGAAGGGCTGATCCGCTCCCTGCACGCCGGCTCCTTCCTGCCGGAGCGGCGTAATATCGTGCTGGTCGGCGGAACGGGCACGGGCAAGACTCATCTGGCGCTCGCCATTACCGCGGCCGTGGTGCGCGCCGGCACCAGAGGCCGATACTTCAATACGGTTGATCTGGTGAACCGGCTTGAGGAAGAAGCACGTCTGGGCAAAGCCGGAAGCCTTGCCGCTCAACTCTCACGTCTTGATCTCGTTGTGCTCGACGAACTGGGCTATCTCCCCTTCGCCCGTTCCGGCGGCCAAATGCTCTTCCACCTGATCAGCAAGCTCTACGAAAAGACCTCTGTGATCATCACGACCAATCTTGCCTTCGGCGAATGGCCGAGCGTTTTCCACGACGCCAAGATGACCACCGCGCTCCTCGATCGCATCACCCACCATTGCGACATCATCGAGACAGGCAACGACAGCTGGCGGTTCAAAAACCGGAACTGAGCCCAAAACCCCTTCCCCCGGACCCCCATCCCCGGCGGTTAACCCGGTGGGTCAACAGGGACCTCCCACGGACGCCGCCGCCAGCACACCTGACGGTGCGCGTCGTCGTCCGTGGGCCCCTCCTATCGACTACCGGGATAACCGCCGCGCTGCCGAAAGGTGGGGTCAATATTGGGCGCCGATAGGGGGTCAGTTTTGCGCGCCGGTTGACACACTTGATGCGGTCCAGCGCGGCGCGAATGCCTCGCTTATGCGCAGCCATGTAGACGCGGCGACCCACCTCCAGCTCGAAACGGAGCGCCATTGCCTCGTCGGCCCGGCCCGCGATTTCGAGATTGCGAGCGGCCCAACGACGGGCAGCGCCGTTGCGGAAGAAGTCGTGAGCGATGAATCCAATGGTATTGAACACACCAGACGCGGGGGTCAGGGAGTTCGACTTGATGAAGGCAGACAGGCTGTTCATCGTCCTGCGCCACCCCGAGACCGCTTGAGCCTCTTCGGGATTCAGGAGGACTTCCTGGACGCGGTCCATGTCGTCTAGCGTCTTCAGCTTCGCGAACAGGTCGGTCAGCTCGTTGTCGCCCAAGGCATCCATAGAGGCACTGATGCGGGCCCGGATGCTGGCCTCGGTTTCGACGTGCATGACATCGTCCCTGATCTCGGCCATCGCGAGCTTGCTCTTGCTCCAACGCATGTCGGCTAGGCCTCGGGCAATGTTCGCCTTGATGGCCGTGCCTTCTGCGTGGATGCGGACGGCCTTCGTAAGCTCGTCCTTCAGGGCGTCTCGGGCCTCGCGGTCGCCTTTGAGGATCGCCGGGAGGTACTTGTCCTTGGCTCGGGTGAATTGGAGAGCCGCAAGCATCTGCTGGTGACCGCCGAGGCGGCCATCCATCACGGCCTGCTGGCTGCGCTCCAAGGCCGCTGCGGTGTCTGCTTCGGTAACTCCGGCACCGTAGGCGGCGCGGAACGCATGATCCTGCTGGCCCGTGGTCTTCGAGCCCATGCCTGCCTTCTCAAGAACCGCTTCTGTGGCTTCCTCCAGGAGCAGAGCGGCGCGCTTTGCAGTGTCCATGTCCATGCCATGGTCGGACGGGTCGATGCCCAGAAACGAACGATAGTGAGGATCGTCGATGACAGAGCCGTCAAGCTCTGCCTTCTCAAGCCGCTGCGCCCATCGCTCCGCTTGCTGGACCGTCATCTTCCCGACGCGCTCTTGGATCGCCTTACGGGCAGCCGACATCTCCCCGACCAGCTCTCGCGTGGTCAGGATCGCACCCTCGTCGAGGACGTCATCGGCTTGGCCGGTCAGGCGGTTAAAGGTTGGGCGAAGGGCACTGGGGGTTGAGCTGCGGGGACCTGGGGCAGCGCGGGTGGCCGTCTCGGTCTTGAGGGCCTTGAGGTCGTCAGCGACATCCGCCGTAGCGTGCTCGATGCTGGCAGGTGTAATCTGTGTGGTGAGGCGCGGCGTCTTGCCGTAGCGGGTTAGGACCATGTCACGGGCGACACGCCCACCCCACTTGGCTGCGGGAATGATCGCAGCGCCCAGGATGTAGCCGCCTGCCGCGCCGAAAGCGCCGCCGGTGACTGATCCTAGAAGACGATCCTGAAGGCCGCCCTCGGCAGACCCAGCGCCATAGATAGCGCCCTGAACGCCGCCAGCGACGACCATCCCCTTCAGGCCGGATGTCAGGCCGCGCGCCGCAACAGCGGACTTGATGCGCCCGCCCCAGCCCAGGATTGGCACGAAGCCACCTGCGAGCTGGCCGGTCAGGTAAGCGGAGCCGTGGTCTTCCTCGACGTCCGTGAGGAGCTGATGGTTGTCAGCGAGGGCCTTGTGGTAATCCTTACCGAACAGCAGATGATCAGCGGCAGCGCCGATTTCATCCGCAAAGCCGAACGAAACGGTGTCTGCCAAACCGAGGAATGCGGCGTCTCGCGAGTCGACCTCAGTGTCTCCCTGGGAGGCCCGATAGGCACGCACCAGGGGGGCAATGGGGTTCGTTATGCCGTCGATGACGGTGGGCAGGAAGCTCAAAGAGCTAGAGCCCACCCGCTGGCGGGAACCCGAGCGACGTTCGATGGTCCTCGCCTCGGTGGGCGGAGGGGCATCGAATGCGTCCGCTTCCGCGAAGAGTTTATCGAAGTCGCTCATGGTGTCCTTTGGTTACTTTGCGGGTGTCGTGGGGGCGACGAGGTACGGCTTGATCTTCCCGATGACCTGCTTGTTCAGCTGGTCCGGGAGATTGCCGACTTCGCCCTTGTCGATGGCTGCTTGGAACAGCGTTCGCTTGGCCTTGGCGAACTCAAGGCTGATGATGGCGCGCTGCTGCTCTTGGGTAATGACGCGGCCCTTGGGATCGCGCAGGTTCTTCCGCACGCGGCGGAGGGCGTCCTGCTCTGCATCATCCAGGGTGTCGGTGGCTGCGCGTACAACGGGGTTGTTCTTGCGGACCTCTTCGATGCCATTGGCTTCGCTCGTGACCGCGCCCAGGACCGCCCGACGGACCTTGGGGTCCAAACCGGCAGCACCTTGGCCGAACATCCGCAGGGCCTCGCCGGGAGAGCGCTTGCCCGAGTAGACGTCGCCCATCAGGTTCGCGACAATGTTCTGAGCCGTCAGCTCGTCCTGCTTGTCACGGTCCCGCTCGGCATCATCGGCAGCGCGCTGCGCACGGGCTTCATCACGGTCAGCATCAGAGCGAATCGTGTTGAGCAGCTGCGCGGTTTGCTGCGGAGTGATGTCGTGACGGCGGGCCGCCTCGGCAATCTCGGTAGGCGTTAGAGGCGCACCCAAGCCGGACAGGCGCAGCAGCATGCCGCTTGCATTCTCGTCCTGCTTCTCGCGCCGCTTGCGGTCCCACTCAGAATTGACCTCACGGCCCAGCTGGTCGCGATACTCCAGCAGCTTCGTGCGTTCTTCGGGTCGGAGAGACAAACCGCCAGTCATTTGCGAGGCCAGCGAAACACCAGGGTTACGCTTTGCGGCTTCAACGGGATTGAGCGGTTCGGGGTCGAGCGCAAAGGACGGATCGTCGATGACGTTGTCCGTGCCCGTTCCCCCTGGCCCTACACCAAGGTAGGTCCCCAGACGTTCCACGCGGTTCATCCAGGAGCGGAGATAGGTCGCCTTGCCGGGCTTTTTCGCGATGTCCTCTAGGCGCTTTCGGTACGCGCCTAGGGCACCTGCGGGGTCGTTCTTGTAGGTCGTTGCAAGCGAACGCGCGAACGATTTGGAATTGATGAATCCCGCGTCGAAGGCAATGGCCGCGACCGCCGGGTGGGCGTCGTCATACGCCGACTGCCAGTAGCGATCCTTGGCGATGCCAGCGGCTTTCCCGAGGGTCAGGTTCTTGACATCGACGTCCGGGTTGTTGCGGGCCGTGATGCCATACTTCGTGGTCCCTGCGCCGTCCTTGTTGTCGACGATCTTGTCGCCACCTTCCAAGTCCATGAGGACAAAGTTGATGACTTCCGATTGGCTGCGCCGCCGGGCGACTGTGGGCTTCGCCGCAGGGGCAGTGAGGTTCGATGCGGTGGGCGCGTAGGGCCCGTCAGGGACATCCACGGGAACGAGGGAGCCCTCGGTCAGTCCTTCGCCCAAGAGGGCGTTGACCGCACGCATAGCGTCTTCGTAACGGCCCTCCGCCTTCAGCTGCTCCGCCTTCCCCTGGAAGGTCGTAACAACGGTGGCGCGAAGCTCATCGTCGGTAACGGTCTGCGGGACCAGCTTGCGGAGCCCGATCAAGTCGATGCTGCCGCTGTCGATCTGCGCCCCGAGGTTCGTTGCGGCATGCGTAAGGGCCTCGCCCTTGAAGCGCTCCTCAATGCGGGTACGCGCAGACGCCTCCAGCTTTGCTCGGGTCTCCGTCATGGAGCCCGCAAGCCAGCGCTTGGCATCTGGGGTGGCGAGGAAGGATCGCAGCTCGCCAGTTTCGGGATCGAGGGCGAAGTCCTGGAAGAACTTGTCGATCTGCTGGTTCACCTCGGTCTGCCGGGTAGCGAGGTCAGGGTCGTCCTGGTTCTCGATGGTGGACCGCAGCTGGCCGTCGAAGTCCTGAAGGCCCGACTGAAAGTTCGTCATGGTGCGCCCGAGGGCCACGGAGTTCCGGTAGGAATGGCTCCGCTGCTCAAGCTCGGGATCGACATGGCCGGTTGCGGCGTCGATGGAGCCCTGTGCGGCGTTCTTCTGTTCGTCGGCCTGGAACTTCTGGTTCGTGTAGTCCTGGAAGGACGAGGCGGCCTTGTTCACGAGACCGAGGGTGCGCATCAGTTCCTCGGCACCACCGTCACCACGGGCAGCACTGCCCATGCGGGCGGAGCCCTGAAAGTCAGGAGCGCGCGTATTCCGCCGCTCGGGTACGATGCTCGACCGATGTTCGGTTAGGCGCTCCTGGCGGACCTGCCGAACCTCGACGGCTGCTAGATCAAGCGCCACTGATTATCCCTTCTTTGCGATTTTCGCGTTCGAGACGCCCGACCAGCCTTGCGCGGCGGTCGAAGCAATCTGAAGCCCGGCCCCGAGGACCGTGGGCGATTGGACGCGCGACAGCATGGAGTTCGCATCGGCCTCGTTGGCGCGGTGTTTGCTCTCCATGTTGGCGATGGTTCGGGAGCCCTGGAGTTCGGACTGCATCGCGCTGTCCAGCAGGAGCCCCTCAATGGAACCTGAGTTCAGCCCGAGGCCCGCTTCGCCTGCGGCGGTGCGGATTTGAGCTTGCTCGCGGCGGGCTGCGCGCATCTGGTCGAATAGCTCGCCCGTGGCCTCTTGCCGGGTTTCCTCCCGAACGACGCCACGCTGCGCGTTGATGGCCTTGGTCTGCGCCTTGGCAGTCTGAGCTTGGCCGATGACGGACGCGGTCGTTCCGGCGACCGCCGTCACGCCGACCACAATAGCTGCGGTGACTGGATCACACATGGAGGTTCGTCCTTGCGAAGATATGAAATTGGTGAGGTCCGAACTGCCGCTCTCCAATCAGCCGAAACCCGCCCCACCGCAGCCAGCGCATAGAGGCGGCATTGCGGTCGTCGATGTAGTTCCAGAGGATATTGTAGGCGGCGTTGAGTTCGTCGAAATAGCGGCGGGTGGCTCGGGCGATCCCGTACGCTTCCCGCGTGATCCCCTCGGTGCCCAGCATCCAAACGACGCCGACACCGGGGAGGGGATGGGGTGCTGCGCCAAACATGGCGACAGGCAAGCCGTCACGCCCAAGGATTACCCAAGCGTGCGACGAGAGTTCCACCGAGGTCCGCAGAGCGTCGTCGGGGGAAACGGCACCCATGGCCTCAATCTCGTCGAGGTCACAGGTCCGCAGGTTCTGAGAAAGGTAATCCGCCCACGCCCCCACCACGTCGGGGTCGACGCTGCGGAGGTCGTGGAACTGGATCATTGATACCTCTGCATCCACGCTGCGAGCCTTAAGATTTCATCCAAGGTCGCGTCGTTTTTGATGCGATTTGCGCGCTGAGAAATGACCTGAACGTTTCCGCGCACATATCCCAGCCCCGGTTTGAGCCTGTCCAAGCTAGGTGAGCAGTCGCTAGGCCTGCGGCCTGCTCCCTGCGTCACCTGCAAAGGTATTCCGAGGATCGGGCAATGTGTCGGTAGATCGAAATCAGTTTCTGAGATGTCGAACGGGACGTTGCGTAACTTAGCCCGAACGCGGGCTCGGCGGACCAGCATCCGCTTTGGATGCTTCAGGCGATACATAGCGTCTTGATGGCGCGCCTTTGCGGGATCGTGTAGCCTCTCTTGGCGTTTGCGCTCCCGATCTTGCTCGGGTGTCCTCATTGGCTCCTTGAGAAATAGAAGCCCTCCCATTCCGCCGACACGAAGGTCGAGGCGACGTGGGTGTCATTGGTGATTGTGACGGTCGCTTGCGCGGCATCGCCGTAGACCTGGAAGGAGTAGCTTCCTGTGTGGAAAACGGGCTTGTTCAGGCGGAGGTCGTTCGCACCAACCACCATGCCGGTAAACTCGGCCAGCTTGGCTGGAACGATGTCCTGCACGTCTGGGGACATGGCAGCGCCATACGGCGACACCTCGGTCCTGAAGAAAGCCGTGCCGGTGTAGTAGAGCGTGAAGGTCCGCAGCTGGAGCCGTCCGGTAGACAGCGGGCGTCCTTGGTAGTCCTGGGGGAACTGGCGGGAGAATGTAAGGCGGAAGCTGTAGCGCTCGCCACCGGTTGCCGTGCCGCTCTCATTGCCGACCACAATCACGCGATCCGGGGTGGCCCAGTTGTAACCTGAGGGGTCTATGAGACTGCCTGGACGAGACGGATGGGTTTTCGGGCGGATGAGCTGGAAGGTCGCCGGGTCTGCCATGTAGGGCAGGACGAACTCCGTGCGGTCGAACTCGGGATAGTATGTGCCGGTCACCGTCACCCGACGGTCTAGGTAGACCTGATGGTTCTGGTTGGCGGGCTTCGCTCCGGGTTCGAGCTGTACGCGCTCCAGCGTGATGTCAGCCTGCCGCTTGAACAGCAGGTAAAGGTAGCCGTCGATGTACTCGCCAGCGACTACTGGGGCACTGAAGGTCCACTTGCGCCACGCGCTCTGCACCTTCTCGTTTCCGTTCCAGTAGAACTGGTAGACGTAGACGTCGGTGCCGCCGGTCAGCGCAAAGAGGGCCTTGAGGTTCCCCGCAGAGACCATGCGCTTGAGGTTGCCCGGCACATAGGTTGGAACGTGCGCGGTGATCTCCGCCGCCGTCAGGTTGTCGCCATCGGAGAGGCGGGTGTATTCCCAGACGACGCTAGAGCCGTTCTGGTCACCGCAGAAGTAAACCTCGGTCCCGATGGTCACCGGGCGGACATTGGTGTTCACCTCGTACCGCGTCGTCGGCTGGATCGCTACACTCTCTGGTGTCAGGCCATCCTCGCCGTTCGTGATGGAGAACTGTGTCTGGTCCGCGAAGGCCATGATGCCGTCGTTGAACGCCAGCGCGTAGTTCAGTAGCGAGACCTCGTTGGTCGTCACGGCCACGTCAATCACGTCCGAGGCAACGTAGTCCAGCACGGTGTTGCGCCAGAAGTTGCCGAAGTCGCCTGTGCAGCTGAAGACCACATTCTCATCGACCAGGAGACCGAGGCGGTTCTGGTAGAAGAACACGTCGCGAATCGTGCGGCCAACGAAGGTGGGCACGGGGTTGGTGCTTTCGTCGCCCACGCCGCGCGGGGCCCAGCTGAAGGGCGCGAAGGTGAAGGTCCCGTCGGCTTCTCGAACAAGACAGTGTGGCATCGTGCGGGGGTCGAGGCTGTTCCTCAGGCCGTTGGCGCGCGTCTCATCCCACACCGCGCCGTTGCGTCGGACGTAGTAGGAGACGAAGCCGCTCTCGACGGAGCCGGTGATCTTGTACATGTCGCCGTTTGCCGCCGTCTCCGGCAGCTTCTCGACGCGCGGCAGCTCGCCCTTATAGGTCCCTGATCCGTACCCGCCGCTGTACTGAAGGGCAGAGCCGGACACCGCCTTGTTCGCGAGGGAACCCACCATGCCGGTGTAGGAGGACAGGGCGCTCGTCTTGTTGAGCCAGCGGGCATACTCGGGATCGCGCCAGAGGTTGTCGACAGCATCGACGATCAGGCACTGCTTTGAGGTGTTCACGATGAACGTGAAGTCCGCCACGGTCACCGCGCGAAACTTGCCGCTTGCGATGTAGTCCGTGCCGCCGGGAGTGGCGACCAGCTTCTGCTCGCCCGTGACATGGTCGATGACCTTGATGGCCCCATTGTCGATTACGACGATGTAGCGCTCGTTGGTGTCGCGGTTGATGTGGTGAACGAAGGCGTCGTCCGAGAGCGTCCAGGCGACCTTCGTGACCAGTTCGGTCGGAGGTCTCTTCCCGACGCCGTCTGCGAGAGACGCCCAGGTATTCAGTTCATCCTCGTTCTGGTCGGGGGACCTGAGGATCGGCGGCTGCTGCGAGACACCGTTGAAGAGGGTCGGGAGGACCCTCGTTCGTAGCGTCATCAGTAGGAGCGGCTGCCGAAGCCAGCGAGGGTAGCGTTGTTGCGGAACAGGTTTGTCTTGCGCTGTCCGCGCTCATCACGCTCCAGGAGAAGCCACGCTTTCATTTCGTCCTCCTCTTCAAAGCGGTCCAGGATTTGCGAGCCGATGGCCTTCGACTGAAAGCGCCGCCCGGCAGCCGTCGCGATGTAGCAGCGGGCCGTCTCAGGGCAGTCTTCGAACGCGAAGGCCCACACGATCTTCACGGTGATCCCAGCGGGAAACGTGAAGGTGCGGTCGGTCTTGTTGTAGAGCGCGAGGCCCTTGGGGTGCCGACGGGTCGTGAAGTCGTCCGTCGCGGACATTCCTTCGATCTTGAGGGTGCCCTCGGGGACCAGGATGATCCCTTCGCTATCCGGGGTTAGCGGATAGTCTTCGTCGGTGTTGAAATTGAAGCCGCGCGAGAGGACGCGCCGGGTCATGCTCGATAGTCGTGCACGAGCGATGGACACGTCCTTGATGCCGGTGACGGCCAAGGTATTCACTGGGGCCTGACCAATGCTCATGAGCATCTCGTTGACGGCCTCTAGTTCCGTCATAGCGGAGATCGTGGGCATTGATTAAGCTCCAAAAGGGGAATTGAGATGGCTGAAGAAAGCACAGGCAGTGAAAGATTTGAGCGAACTTGGAAGCCGTTGACCGGCTTCGCACTGGTAGTCGGTTTCGGTGTTCAGCCAGCCCTTCCTTATGTAAACCCGACTATCGTCATGCTTTTTGTTTTGTGTGCTGGTATGTTCTACTTCATGTCATATTCGAACTTTCACGGATTGGCCAAGCATAGTGAAGTGCGAGCGTTTTTAGGTCTCTTGATCGGTTTTGGTGCAATAGCAGCGTTTACGTGTGGAATTTTTCAATTCTCTTTAACACTTAACGAACTTGCAGCACCTTGCCAGAAGATGCGTCTCCAGCTTATCGCTAAACCGGACAGCACTTTGTCGGATACTTATTCTGCTCTGCATTGCCCCGCAGTTATGCCCCTCGAATGGCCTTGGGACCGCTGGGAAAAATAGGGGCCTCCGAAGAGACCCCCACTGATCGCCTTAGGCCGGGACAGCGCCCGTGCGCAGCTCGACGGCGCACTTGCTGCGGAGCTTGCGAGTGCCGACCATCATGCGCGAGATGAGCAGGGTGCCCTGCTTCTCCGGCTGGTCGACAATCTGGAACGACGGATCCTGCACGATTGCCGAGCAGGCGGCCATCGGGGTCCAGATGACTCCCACGGTCGTCCCGAACTTCGCGCGGTACGGAGCCGGGATGGCCGCGTTCGCGCTGTCATCGGCGCCGAAGACGCCCGAGGCAATGTTCGACTTGTGGACCTGGATGTCGTCGATGGTCGTCAGGGTCATCGAGCGAACCGAGGCGGTGCCGCCGTTGGTGTCGCGGTTCAGGTTCTTGTCGCTGCGAGCGACCAGATACCACTGAGCAGGCTTGAGCAGGCCGTGGACCGGCATGCTGTTCACCGGAACGTCCTTCTCGTCCATCGCCTGCTTCGCGGCGCTGAAGCCTTCGATCAGGGCGTTGGCATCGGTCGTGAAGGCGGCGTTCTGGAGGCCGGTGCCGCCGGTATCGCCGGGGAACAGAGCGCCAGCGCGGGCCGCGAGGATGAGGGTGCGGAGGACGTTGGCGTCGTAGTGACGCGCAAGGAACTCGCCCAGCTCCTTCGTGTACGGCGAGCGCACATCGTAGTGGTTGAGCAGCTCGTCGATGTCCGCGATGAAGACGCTCGACACCAGCTTGTCGTCGGGATCGACGGTGATCTCGGTGTGGGGAATCTGGTCACCGACGATTTCGGTGCCGGGGACGTGGTAGCCGCCGCTCGCGCGCCAGATGGCCGGGAACTTGAACGACTTGCCCTTGGACAGGGTCTTGGTCTGGTGCTTGTCGCGCAGCACCGTCGCCGTTTCGAAGGCAGTGATGACCTCGCCTCCGAAGAGGTCGAGCATGAGTGCGCGTACATCGCCTGCGCCCTGGTTCTGACCGGGGCGATTGGGAGTGGAATTGGCCACAGTTTCCTTGGAAAAAAAGAGAAGGGATTAGGTTCTGACCGGGAACCGGAGCGAGGCCGTTGCCAGTTGCCTGAGGTTATCCTTGCGGGCCTGAGGGGGCGTTCACGACAACTTCGGGAGAGGTCGGGTAAATTGCGGGGATGAAGGCCACCTCCCCGTGAAGTGTGCGCCTGCCGTCGACTGCAAGAGTAACGCGCTTGAGCCCTAAGGCATCAGAGGGGCGTGCCATATTGAAGACCCCCGGAGTGTGCTTCTTAAGAGAGGCCCCGGAGGTGCGATTATCGCGTGAAGACTTCGCGCTCGAACATCGGACGCTGCACGACCTGGAAGCCGCCGCGCTGCGAGCGCTGGAGCTTGTCCATCACGCCCTGTCGATAGGTCGCGTCGGTCGAATAGCGGGGGTCCTTCTGGTCCGCGATCAGCTGGGCGCGATCCGTGTAGACGTCGCCAGCCTGCGAAGGGGTGCCTGCGGGAGTGATGAGGGTGCCTTCCGAAGGACGCGCGGTCGAGTAGCGGGCATAGAGGCCGCGCACGGCGTTCTCTCGCAGCTGCGGATTGTCCAGCGCGGTGTTGTAGGCGTCCAGCTCCTCCTGCGACAGCTTCTCGGCAGCCCAGCGCGACATCGCGTTGTAGTTGTCCTGGCCGTCGGTGAACGAGTGGATTTCGCCCATGGTCTGGTTGGTGATGGCCTCAAGGCCCTTCAGGTAGACGTTGAAGACTTCCTTCGGGATACCTGCGGCTTCCAGCTCAGCCACTGTCTCGTCGCTGACAGCGCCCTCCGACCATTCGGTACGGGCCTTGTCCATTGCGGTTGCGAGCGGGGCCGGAGCGGCTGCCTCGGGTTCCTTCGGCTTCTCGATCTTGCCTTCAGGCGAAACCGGCGGGGAGCCTTCGGGGGCCTTGGGTGTCTCTGCGGGCGCTGACTGCTTTGCCTCAAGCTCCGCATAGCTGCGGGCGAGGGCTTCGTAGTCGGCCTTGCCGTCCTTCCAGAACTTCTCGGGGACGTACTCGGGGCGCTGCGGGCCTTCGGCTGGCAGTTCGTTTACGCCGACCGGCTCCGTAAAGCCGCGCTGGCCGACCTCGACGGAGGCCTGTTCAGCGGGAGAGAGGGCGGGCGTTTCAGCCGCACCCTCTGCCGGGGTCGTCACTTGTAGTTGATCTGCACGAGGCCGCCGAGAATCTCGACTTCTTCAGTCTCGACCGGCGCTTCCTCGACCACCTGGACGTCGGTGTTGTCGACGATCTGCATGGTGTCGTTGGAGAGGACTTCGGTGCCCTTGGGGGTTTCTGCGGGCGGGGTCTTGGTAGCCATGGGGTTCCTTAGATTTGCGGTGGGGCCTGCTCCGGCCCGGCTTCCATATTCATTGCATCAGCCGCACCCTTCGCAATCTGCGGGGCGGCGGCGAGGGCGGCTTGGTTTGCCATCGCGGACTGCTGTTCTTCCTGCTGCGCCTCTGCGCTCTTGATGAGCGACTCGACTGCCTCAATCCCGTAGCTGTCAGCGAAGCGGCGACCGACCTCAGTGGGATCGGTGATGCTCTGGATGACCTGGGGCCCGTAGATGGCCACCATATCGTCCATCCACATCCGCAGCTTGTTGGCGGAGTGGTTCCGTCCCAGGGCTTCGAAGCCCGTGACGATGGTCGGCTGGACAGACTTGGGCAGCTCGGGCGCTTCGCCCTGCCGGATGAGGATGTAGAGGATGCGCCGGATCAGCGGGAGCTGGAACTCGGCAGACAGGACGGTGTAGACGCCGCCCAGAACGTTCTCTAGCTCCTGCGCCATCGCACGGATTTCCTCCGCCGTGACACGCTCGGCCTGCCGAACGGTTCCGCTTTGGAGCATGAAGGCGTGAGAGAGGCGAAGCTCCAGGCGCTCGGCCACTGCGCTTGCCACCGAGAAGTCCTGGGTCTTCTCCAGCTGGAGAGCCTTGACCTTGTCGATGTAGCCAGTGACGAAGTCGCCGGTCTCTGCACCCGCCAACTCCTCCACGTCGATCATCGCGTTCGGATCGACGATGTGGATGATGCGGGAGGCGACTGCGGCGAACTGGATGATGGCCTTGGAGAGGTCCTCAAGGGACATCAGGTCACCCACGTACTCCGAGACGTGCGCCCGGCCATAGTCGCTGCCGGGGATCGCTTGCCAACGAAGCGCCATCCAGCCCGAGCTATCCTTAGGCGACTTGCCTTCGGAGCCAGGGACGATGATGCCGTTGATTTCCTGGTAGTGGACGATGTCGTCACCCACGCGCTTGATGTGCGTGTAGACTTCGACCAGCTTGTCGTTCTCTTTGCCTTCCTCCGTGACGACCTTGCAGGCCGCTCGGACCTCCTCGGTGAGCGTCGAGGGGTAGACCTTCTCGAACACCACGGCTTCCAGCATGCCCCCACGTTCGTCCCGCAGGACCACGTATTGGTCCAGGCGGAACATGCGAGGGGCACCGCCGTCCAGCGCGAAGTACACGAGGGCGTTGCCTGCGACGATCAGGTGGCGAAGGACTTCCATGAAGATCGGTCGAGACATGCTCGTGTCGATCAACAGGTGAGCCTTGGAGCTGATGCGGTTCAGGGCTTCCTTGACGGTGGAGAGGTTTTCGCCAAGTTCCGCTGCGGTGTCCTCGTGGACACTTAGGCGCGCGAAGTGCTGGTCGGGCGGGAAGAGGGTGACCAAGAGCCAAGCGGCGAGGTTGTTGATGCAGCGCGCTCCGAGGCTCTGGTAGGGCTGCTCGAAGGAGGCGTTGCTGTCTTGGCCGTCATCGGGGACGAGGCCAGGAATGGTCAGCTTGGAATTGGACCGTGCGCGCTCTAGGGCTGACTGCCGCGAGCTGGTCAGCTGGGTGAACCGCGACTTCGCGACCGCCACCAGCTTCGTGGTATTCTCTGCCAACAGCGGCCCTTAAACGGTCCTGACGTTGTTGCCGTACCATGCTCCGCGTCTGCCACCCCCGCCCTGAACGGGCGTGATCTTCGGCAAGACCGGCTGAATGTTCAGCAGCGGGGACGAAGACGAGGATGGCGAAGCGGTCGCCGGGGGAGCTGCCGAAGCAGCCCCACTCCCGGCGCGCTCGATGCGCAGGCTGGAGCGGCCCATGCGCAGAGCCCTGGTGGTCGGATCAACGCCGTCGAGGTACGGGTTGCGGATGATTGCGGGCTCGGGCGTTGCCGCCGTCGCGTCCGTGGTTTTGACCTTGGGGGTCTTCACGATGCACATCAGCGGCGGCCCTTTCGGACAACGTCTCGCGTCACGGCATCGCGCCAATTCTTGAGGAATAGGACAAGCTCGCGCTTGCCTGCTTGTCGCTGGATGCTCTCCATAGAGTCCCCGGCTTCGGGGACCCGCTCAGGCACGAGCCGGTCCAGCTCGTCGACTAAAGCGACGGCGCTATCTGGGAACTTCAGGGGAATCCTCGGAAAAAATAGGGGACCGCTCAAACCCGCACCAGCTGCCGGGCCGTCCTCGAAAAGCGAGGAGGTTGTCCGGTGCGTCGATGGCTTACGGCGAGCGGTCCCCTAAGGACCATAAGAGGGAGGGAGAGTTTCCTTCCTCCAAGGGTGGGTGTTATTTGAACCCTCGGCACGGAAGTTTCCTTCCTCCGAGGGTGAGCTTTAATTGGCCTTTTTCGGTTCCCACGGGATTACTCGGGAACCGTCCATATCCTGAGCTTTCAGGATACGGGCGACGTTCACTTGAACGACCGCGTCGGTTTCGGTCAGCCCCGCCTTTTCGTAAGCCGACACAATCGCCGCCCACCGGCACCCAAGGTCAACCTCGCGCCACCTCTTCTCCTCCACGCCCTTCCTCGGGCCGGACTTGAACACATGGACGAAAGGCTCCCATCCGATCCCCGCCAGTAGCTTGTCAGCTGCTGCGGGTCCCGCGCCGGGGCACCCATGGTAACCGTCAGTCTGGTCGCCGCAGATGGCCTGCCAAAGCATGAAGCGCTCGGCCTCCGCAGGCTCAATCTCACGGACGAACTGGTCCTTATTGGGATTGAAGAGGAGACCTGGGACGGTCTGCATGTCCTTGTCGGCTGACACGATGATCCGCTCGCCCTTGTGGGGCTCCGTGGACAGGATGCCCATCACGTCGTCCGCTTCCAGGCGAGGGCGGCGGTCGGTCGGGTAGGTCTCCGCCAGCCAGTCCTTCATGTCGTAGAGGTGTTCCGGGCGGACGGTCGCGGCCCGGTTGGTCTTGTAGAGCGGATAGATGTCTTTCCGCCAATTGCTGAAGTCGTCCGACAGACAGATGATGAGGTCCGTGGCGTCCAGCTGTTCAACGAGCGCGTCTAGGGTTTCTCGGGCGTCCTTCTTGGCACCCTCGAAATCGGCGGTGTGCGATACCACTCCGTCGCCCCAGTCGATCCGCTGCTCGTTCGACGCTGCTGCCCGATAGGCGATGATGTCAGCGTCGACGAGGAGCGTCCTACTTACGGCTCCACCATTCGGGTGGCCAGCCCGACCTTCTGGGAGGTGGCGTTGAACTTGCGCGCGACCGCCGCATCCAAGTCGATGCCCTCGGCCATCGCGATAAGGTCAGCGCAGATGACCACGTCGGCCAGCTCCTCGGCCAGATGCGCCACGGTGTCGCGCGACCCGGCGATGCCCAGGCGCTCGCGCTCGATTTTCTTGATGACGTTGCAGGCCTCTCCGGCCTCGCCTGCCAGTTCGTTACCACGGTACGCTAGGGAGATGCGGTTGTCCGCATCCCACTCGGCTTGCCGGGCGGCGTTGGCGGAGCGCAGGGAAGTGAAGGCTGCCATCAGTCGAAGCGCACCGTTGCGCCCTTCCCGATGTAGCCGCCGCACACGGTGCCGCTGACAGGCTGGCCGTTGACGCCGGTTGCGGTGAAGTCGCGGGCCCAGTCGTCGCGCTCGGAGCAGTTGAAGCTGGCAGTGAAGGTCCATTCCGTTTGGATGTCGGTGAAGCCGAGCGCGGCCAGCGAGTTTCGGCTGGCGACGTCGGGGTCCGTGCAGGCCGCTAGGGCGAGCAGAGTCAGCGCCGCGAGAACGGCGAGAGTGCGTTTCATCGGAGTTCCTTTGAATTATTGGCGGAGGTCAGGACGCCCGGCAATGTGCGGGGCGTAGGTGACGACCGTGGTCATCTTGACGAGACCTGAGTTGTTGCAGGCGGTGCAATCCGAGTAGATCACGTCGTACTCGCCCTTGTGGTAGCAGGTAGTTTCGTGGCGGGAGTGGTTTCCCGCGCCCTTGCATTTAGGGCACACGATGATCTCGACCTTGGTCATGGCGGGGTTACTCCCAGCTCCAGAAGTCGATCTTCAATACGGGACAGGAGGACGTCGAACAGGAATGCCCGGTCGTCTTCAGTGATGGTGATCTCAGGGCGGACGAGCCCTTCATAGCCGCGCGGGGCTCCGTAACGGGCGAAGCACGGTGTGCCGGTATCGCCCGATGCGTCCCGCAAGTCCCGGAGCCTTCGGCCCCGATCCAGTAGCTCGGCGGCTTCCTTAATGGCGTCGTGCTTCATCCGAAGATTGCCCACCATGGCCTCTTCGTCACCTTCGCGGCAGCCTCGCGGTCCCGCTTCTCGCACGCTTCGACAACTTGGATCGAAGCGCGCTTGGTGACATTGGCCTTGTCCAGCTGGCCCGTCTGAGCGTCACCGAAGACAACCCAGGAGCCCACGGTCTGATCTACCGGAAGCGCAGCGCCTTCGGTGTCATCGCGTAGCGTCGGCGGGATCAGCGCCGAGCAGTCGCTTGCAGGCCGGTTGTAAACGATAGGTGTCGCGCAGGCAGAGAGCATGAAGACCGGCGTTGTGAACACCAGCCCCAGCTTCCGCAGCCGCGCCAGGAGCGGAGAGAATAGCATCACGGTTTCCTTGAGAGATGACGTCGATCCGACCGTAGGTCTCGTGAGTGTCGACGACGATGTGGACGGTATCCTGGGCGGCCTGCTTCGACGCGTCAGCGGTCACGGCGGTCGCTTGGGCGACTGCGGTTTCTTTGCGGGCGCGTGAGGGAGACGTGAGGAACCAGTAGAGCAAGATGGCGGCTGCAAGTGCCGCAACAATGGGGATAACGCGGCGCGACACTTGGTTAACCTTCTGCAACGGTTTAGAACATGGAGAGAACGGAGGTTTGTCTAGTGGAAGCTTCGAAACGAGAACGCATCTTTCTGTATGGTGTCGTCCCAATTGCCTCGGTAATCATCGGAGCAGTTGCCACGGCGCTCGCTACGAAATACTTTGGCGACAACCCCGCCGAGGACAGTCTGCTCAAGCTGCTTGCAGATCCTCACCTGTCTCCAGCGGACAGGCTGAAGGTGCTTCAGGCGCTTAAAGAGATTGACGAGCCTTTTTGGGGGACCGTTCGGACCTTTGTCGGATTCCTTGCGGTTCCCATTGTTTGGATCGGTGTCGCCATCTCGCAGTGGATCGGGAGACAGTAGCCTAAGCTTCGGGTTCGTCCTTGCGCTTGAAGCCCAACGCCGCGCCGGTTGACGCTAGGATCGCGGCCACGCCGCCCCCGTAGTTGAGCATGTCGAATTGATGGTCGAGAACCAGGACATCCCAGGCGGAGAGGCCGAGGCCCCACATGCCGAAAAGGATGCACCCGATGCGGATGACGTCAGGTGTTTGATTGTCCCGGCTGGACGTCAGGAGCCGCAGCCAGCGCAGCATGAGCCGCAGGAAAGTTCGCATGTAGCCTCCTTCGGCTCTTTGCTTTGGTGGGGTCGTTTTCGAGGACGTAGGTCAGGATGCGAGACAGCTCCTCAGGGGTGCTATCTGACTTGATCCGGTTGGCCCGGTTCGAGATGACGCGGACGTTGCCCGGCACGTAGCCGAGCTTGGGAACGATCCGGTCGAGAGACGGGCTGGTGTCGAGCCCGTAGCTTGTCCCCCGCTCCAGCTTGATGCCCAGGATCGGGCAGTGGTCGGGGATCACGATGTCGAGGTAGGTCAGGGAGAAGGGCACCCCTTTCGCCTTCGCTCGGGAGCGAGAGCGACTGAGGATGGCCTTCTCCAGACTGTCGGACCCCGGTTCGCGTGTGACGCGAGAGGTCATGAGGTCAGTGGGCCTCGGCCCAGTTCTTTCCGATGTCGCAGGAGCCCGCGAGGGGGCACCTGAGGTTGAACGCGATGCCCGCATCGCGGATGGCATCCTTGCCCATCTGGCCGATTTCCTCGGCAAGGTGCTCAGGGACCTCCATCTGGAATTCGTCGTGGATGTTCGCGGTGAAACCCATCACGTCGTCACCACGGCGAAGTTGGCCGGTAACCAGGTCTGGGACCCAGCCAGCCGCGAGCAGGCGGTTGAAGAGGATCACGAGTGCCTTCTTCATGACGATTGCGCCGCCGCCCTGGAGCAGCGTGTTGAGGGCAGCGTGGGCCGACCGAACGCGCAGGAGGCCGCCGTCGAGTGTCTTAAGGAACCCCGAGGCCGCCAGCCGTTTGATCTTGGCTTGCAGCATGCCGAGCGCAGGGAGACCGGCTTCGACGCGAGCCCGTGCCTGTTTGCCCAAGCGGGCCACAGCGGCCTCTCGGGCTTTCCCTTGGGCGTGCTTGGCGTTGAAGGCTTCACGCTGTGCAGGCGAGAAGTCTTCGTAGATCACCATCCCGAGCTTGAGGAGCCCAGCGCCGTAGAGGTAGGCGTAGATCCAGGTCTTGGCGGAGTTGCGGGAGTTCAGCCGGATCAGCTTCTGATTCACGGTGTGAACGTCGGAGCCATCCTCCTTCTTCCCGTTGACGACCGTGTCCCCGTAGGAGCCGCCGTCGAACTTCGCCATGTAGTGGGCGAGCATGCGCAGTTCTAAGCCCTCGGCATCGACGCCGCAGAGCAGGAAGCCCATGGCAACGACAAAGAGGGAGCGGCATTCCTTGCCGTAAGGCACGACGCCCTTAGCGTTCACCAAGGACGGCACTTGGGCCATGTTGGGGTCCGAGTGCGTCATGCGTCGGGTGATTGCCCCGAGCGTGTTGACGTAGCCGTGGATGCGACCGTCGGCGGCCACCTTCTTCATCCAGGCGTTATCGCCCTCGGCCAACTGCCCGAGACGCTTGTCCACCGTCAGGTAGTCGACGAGCAGGCGGGCTGCCGGAATGTGATCGAGGGAACCTAGGGTCGTTTCGTCGACCTTCGGGGCTCCGCTGTCGGTGAACTCGACAGGTATCCAGCCGTATTGCTCGATGAGACGTTCGGCAATCTGAGGGCGACTGCCGGGATTGAAGGAGACCAGCTTGAGCTTTTCGTAGGTCTCGCCCTTCAGGAACTCGACCGTGAACTCGTTGCCGTCCTCATCCCAGCGGCGGACCTTCGTGCGCCGACCAGCGGTGACGACCACCGGCTGGCCCTTGTAGCGCACCGGGCGCACCCAGGGTTTGAAGGCGACCCGCAATTCGTCTTCCAGCTCCGCCTTGCGGGCACGGAGGGTCCATTCCAGCTTCTCGGCATTGATGCGGTCGAAGAGGAAGCCAAAGCGCTGCTGAAGCGCGATGACGTACTGGACATCGTGCTCCAGCTGGGCGTCTTCGCGGCGCTTGAACGGGTCGTAGTCGGTGAGCTTTTCGCGAATCTTCTTCCAGAGCGCGTAGGTCGTCACCGGGTCTTGGGCGGCGTACTCCTCCATCTCTTGGGTGAAGAGGTCCCACTCGCCTTCATAGTCGGCTTTGAGGACGCCCAGGCGGATGCCCCAAGCCTTCAGCTTGTGAGACCCGAGCAGCTTTTGCTTCCCGAAGTCAAAAGGCAGCTTGCCCTTCTTCATCCAGCTGCTGTCGATTTGCTTGATGTGCGGCCAGAGCAGGCGGGCCCAGACCATCGTGTCTTCGACGATGCAGTCGGGCCGGAGCTTGAACCAAGGGTACACCTTGGTGATAGCCGGGTTGTCGAAAGAGATGACGTTGTGGCCGCAGATGTGCCGGGCCTTCATCAGCAGGATGAAACCTTCCGCGAGGCTGCCGTGACGCGGGGCCGGGCTGCCGTCAGCGAAGTAGCCATCGTTGAACCGCAGGCGGGTGCCGGTCGCGGTCTCAAGGATGTGGAGGGTATGGACGCGGTCCAGCTCGTCGAGCAGCCCGTTCGTCTCGATATCGTAAATGAGCAAGTAGGGCTCCCCAACGAAAAAGGGGCCCCCGAAGGGACCCCTTGAGTGGTGGTGGTGTTGGCTCGCGGTTAGGCGAGCAGGGCCTTCACGCGTTCGCGGATGCGACCAGCGCGCTCTGCGGCGACGAGGGCGGCATCTTCGCGGTCGTAGCTGGCTTCCTGCACCTGGACTTCGGCGTCAGCGATGGCGCGCTGCTGGCGCTCGGCTCGCTCCAGCTTGGCGATGATCGTGTCCAGGCCGCCGACCGTGCGGTCGATGGATACTGGGAGGTGCTCGGTCAGGCGGTCGCGCAGGGCGATAAGGGAAGCCGTGATGGCGATGAGGGTAGTGAGGGCGAGGGCGCGGAAACGTGCGATCATTGGTTCATTCTCCGAAGGTGGGGGTTATTGTCCGAGGGACTTCGTTCGAGCTTCGATCAGCTCTTGAGCGACCCCCTTGTGCGGGCGGTCGTCGATCAGCTTTCCGTTGGCCGCCGCGTCGAGGACGATGGCGAGGCAGCAGATGCCGTGGGCAAGGTCCGAGAGGCCGCTCTCGTGATCTTGGTTCGCGCCATCAATCCAGCTGAAGATGTGGCGCAGAGCGGCGTTGGCGTATGTCATCGCCTCCACCGGGTCCTTGCGCCAATTGAAGGGGCCGTACTTGTCGGCTCCGAGCTGGAAGACTTCACAGACCGGCACCAGGGCACCGGCAGGGAAGAGGGCGAGGGACGGCTTGGCGCGACCGTAGATAGCCTTGGGGTTCTCGGGGAGTTCCCCCGGCGACGGCCCGCCATCGCGGACGACGGCGAAGTGGTCTACGCGGATGTCAAAGCTCATTGTCAGTTTCGTCCTTGAACGGCTTGCCGTCACCCTCCGGCATCGGGACTTCGACCATGTGGCCGCTGTCCTTGTCGTAGGTGAGAGCGATGAACGGGCCGACGGCATCGCCGGTGGGACGATCCTTCAGGCCTCGGATGATGGTGGGGCAGTCGGGGTCCTGCTTGTTGCGCTCCAGGCCCATCAGGAAGTGGGACCAGAACGCGACGGCGCGGGAGCCTCGGAAGTGCTTTTCTTGGACACGACCGCCGTCTTCGTGGGACTTGCCCTCGGGGGTCGCCAAGTGGAACACGAGGTGGATCGTGATGTCCAACTCCTCGGCCAGCTCGGCCAACTCGGACATGATCCCGTCCAGTTCCTGCCGCTCGTTCTCGGCTCCTGCCGTCAGTGCGGTCATGGGGTCGATCACGAAGTCCTCGACGCCCTCAGAAGCGTGAAGGAACCGGATGGTTGTCTTGACGGTATCCCAGTTCCGCGCACCCTTCAGCGCCACGGACTTCAGCAGGGGCCGCAGCTCCCGCATGATCCGCTTGGCCTCTTCCTTGTCGTATTCAACGCCGGGAACGTGGATGCGCTGACGCATCACGAGGCCCGCAAGGTTCTTGAGGGTGCGCTTGAGAGGCTCCTCGTAGAGGATGGTGCCCACAGGGCGCGGGGCGGGCATCGGGAGGAAGTCGTGGTGCTCGCCCATATCAGGACGCATAGCCGTAGCCATCAGCATCCTCATGAGGGTGGTCTTGCCGGAGCCCGTGCCAGCGCCCCAGGTGTAGAGGCAGCCACGAAGGATGCCGTAGGTTGCCTTGGTCATGGTCACCCACGGCCACGGCAGTCCCCAACCTTGCTCCTCACAGGCGTCGTCGATCAGGTCGTCGTCGATGTCGTTGAGGACATCCGGGGACCACTTGCGGGCACCCCACACGGCGTCGACCAACTCCTTGGAGCGTCCGGCCTTCACCATGTCGTTGGCGTCCTTCAGCGGCAGCTTGCCAACGAAGACCTTGCCAGGACTGAATAGGGGAGCGCAGTCCTCGACGGCTTCGCGGCCCGGCTCGTCCTCGTCGAACAGAAGGACGACCTTGTCGAAGCTCTCCAGGAACCCGAGGGCCTTGCTGATGGACTTCTTCGCTCCGCCTGCGCCGTTCGGTAGGGAGACGGCGGGCCACGAAAGGCCCATGGCCTGGGTGACCGACAGGGCGTCGACTTCACCCTCGGTGACCACGATCATCTTGCCGCCGTCCCGGCAGAGTTGCTGCCCGAAAAGCGGAAGGGCTTTCTTGAGGTCCCCTAGGATCGTGAAGTCCTTGCCCGGAAGGCGAACCTTCTGGGCCACGACGTTGCCCGCTTCGTCGTAGTAGGGGGCGATGTGGCACTTCTTGTCGTTGAAGGTGCCGACTTGGTAACTGTATTTCTCGCAGACGCGGTCGTCGAGCTTGCGGCTCGGGATCGCTTCCACTGCTCCTCGGATGAGGCCAGCCATGCGCTTTCCTTTGGCGGGAGGAGGGGGTGCCTCCTCTTCGCCATCGGCGCGGCCATAGTGCTCGCACTTGTGGCAGTAGGTGTGCCCGTCGTCATAGACGCCGTTCGCATCGCTACTGCCACAGGCGTCACAGCTGGTCTTGTAGAGGAGGCTGCTTTCAGTCAGCCCCGGCGAGACACGCGCCACGTTGGCTCGCGCTTCAGAGGGACCTTGGCTCGGCTCACGTCGAAGCCCGCGTCAGCGAAGGCCTTGAACATGGCGTCGGTCATTGCGGTGGTGCGGCGGATCAGCTCGCGGGGCTGCGAGGGTGCGGTGGGCTTGCGCTGTGCCTTAGGCATTCAGGTCTCCTGCGGGGATGAAGGTGTTCTGACGGGGAGGGAGAGGGGCCTTGAGGTCGCTGGCGTATGCCTTCGCCTCAGCGCGGGCCTCTTCGATCCCAAACGCCAACCGCGCATGACCGCGCTTCAGCTTCAGCGTGCCGAGCACATTGCGCTTCAGAAACAGCGGCGTGACGTTGTAAAAGCCGAACTCATCGTAGGTGATATCGAACCCGACCAGCTGCATCAGGCAGCCTTCCGAACGAGCTGATATTCGCCGTAGGGGTGGCCCGAAGCGTCCCGCTTCATGACCGTCTTGATGCGGTGCCCGTCCGGGATGAGGTCACTGTCCTCGTTGCGGAGGCGCAGGATCGCATCGGAGAGGCGGAAGTAGCCGTATTCCAGGGTCGCGGTGCCCTGGCTGATATGGCCGTGCTTCTTCAGGTGGCGGGATACTAGGACCGCCTTGTTTTCATCGCGGGACATCTTCGGTTCTCCGTTACTGGGGTTTGTTCTCCGCCCACCAAGGCTTCACGTCGAAGCTCGGGCACGCCTTGCGCACGCCCGGCACGTCGCGGTGTCCAAGGACGACCGCGTTGGGGTGCTTCGCGTGCAGTTCGGTGACGAGCTTCTTCAGGGAGGCCCATTGGGCGGAGGTGTAGTTGTTCTCGCCAAGGCCCTTCTTCTGCTCCGGGGAGCCGATGGGCGGCGATCCGCCGACGAGGCAGACGGCGATGGACTGCGAGTTGATCTTGGGTTCGTGTGCGCCGGGCATGTCGTCCGGGCGGCCCTTCTCAACAGTGCCGTCACGCTTGATGACGTAGTGATAACCGATGTCGCGCCAGCCGAGCTTACGATGCCACTGGCGGATGTCGGACGCTCCGATGTTCACCGAGGTTCCCGGGGTTGCCGAGCAATGGACCGCGATGAACCCGATGCGGGTCATTTTTTTGTAGTTCACAGTTCCTTTGAGATTGCGACGTGGATGCCGGGGGCTCCCTCGGTCCACGTTTTGGACACCCAGAGGCCGACCACTTGGCTGTCGTCAGACCAGAAGCGGCCATCCTTGGTGATGGCGTCGAGTACGCCCTTGGCGTAGTTGTCGACGTCGGGCTTGGGAGCCGCGAGCTTCGTGGTTTTAGGCTTGGCGACCTCGCAGACGATGCTCACGGTGCAAGGGCCGTCTATGGGGAATGCAGGGACGCCCTTGAGCGCCGCCGCCGCTTCCTTCTGCCACTCTTGGTATTCCTTGGGAGAGTAGAAGGAAGCGATGGGTCTCCGGCCCGCTGCTGCAATGACCCGCGCTCTCGGACGAGGGGTGGGCATGGGTTCAACAGCGAGCCGGAAGGTGACTTGGGTCAGACGAAGGAGCCGATCAGGGCACCAACGAGGGCAAAGCCAATGGCCTTGAAAAGTCCCGTGCCGCGAAGGGCTGGTGCAGGATAGCCCGAAGCGACGCGCTCGACGGTCCCAAGCATGAACAAGCTAAACCAGACGGTAAAGCCTGTCAGTGCCCCTACTATCACAGTTCGTCGTCTTCATCGCCCGAGCCGCTCTCATTCGAGAAGCCGCCCGAGGTGTTGTCGTCGTCGCCAATGTCGTCGCCATCTTCCGCGCCGAAGCCATAGCCCGCCGCGTCACGCTGGCCGAACTGGACCAAGGTGATGAGCTGGATGGCTTCCATACGGAACGTCACGCCGACCTTGCCGTCGTTCGCGGCGTAGTAGGGGCTCAGTTCGATGGACATCTTCACGTCCGAACCGCCGCCAATCTTCGGCGGGCTGGCGAGCTGCTTGCCCTTTGCGTTGAAGATGTTCGGCTTGCGCTCCCAGCGCTGGCCGGTCTTCGGGCCGGTCTTGTAGACACCCGATGCCTTCATCTTGCACTTGAGCATGCAGGTGCCGGTCTCGTCGCCTTCGTCGTCGATCTCGGGAGCCAGGGGCTCGACGAGAGTGATGAGCTTCAGCTTCTCCGCCAGCGCCTTCTTGCCAGCGGCCTTCAGCTCGCTGACCTTGGCCTCGTACTCGTCCTCGTCGAAGAAGACCTTCGAGTCGCCCTCGAACTGTTCCTTGATCTCCGCGAACTTGGCCTGGGCGAGTTCCATCGCCTTCGCCTTGATCTTCTGGACGACCGGATCGTCGAGCTGAAGCTCCTGCTTGCACTCGTAGACACCGGCAGCGTCGTGCTTGGTGTCCGGCTCGTTCAGGCGGGGCCAGATGGCCGGAGCACGGGGAGTGGTGAACTTGGGGCCTGCGATATACTTCGATTTCGCCATAAGCGGTTCTGTCTTTCTAGTGGAAGTTTCCGTCAGGCGTCGTCGAGGGTCTTGCTGACCATCGCGTTCACGTCATTGACGAAGTGGTTGGTGTCGAAGCCGCTGGCTGCGGCGTTGGTGATGTCGACGAGGTCGACGGCCCCGGTTTCCGCCGCGCGTTCAGCTGCGGCCTCGACCATGTTCTCGTAAAGGAGTTCGTCCATCAGCGAGCGAAGTCCTCGCGAGTCGCGTTGCGTACCGTGACGCCGCGATTGCGATAGGTCGGGGTGAGGGGCACCATGCGGGCGTCGACGAGCGTGCCATCTTCGAAGACCTGCTTCAGGATGCCGATGCGGACCTTGCCGAACTTGACGTTCTGGCGGGCGGCTTCCTCGGTCTTGTGGGCCGTCGTGCCGAGGGTGCCGTCAGCGTAGACGTTGCGGAACTTCTCGGTCTTCGTGACCTTCACGATCACGTCGTCACCCGAGGTGACACCGACGGCTGCCGACTTGCGGCCATCTGCGAAGCGCAGCTCGGTTGCCTGGGTGCGGCTGAAGGCCGAGCCATAGCCGACCTGGACGACCAGACGGCCATCTTCCAGCTTCCCGACGAACGTGACGGGCTTGCCGTCAGAGGTCTGAAGGGGCTTGGAAGTGTCGAGGGTGGCCTCGAGGACGTTTTGGAGGTTCGGGAGCGTGCTGTGAACGTGGATCCCGTCGGCGCGGAAGTGGCGATGCTGGCCGACTTCGCGGCCGGTCGTGTTCGGCTTGATGATAACCTCGTAGCCGTCCATGCTCATGTGAGAGCGGCGGGCGAAGGCGACGGGAGTGCCGTCAGCAAGCTGCAACGGCTTGGTAACGTCGATCTTGGCCAGCTTGGTGGTGGTGAGGGTCAACGAAGTTCTCCTTGGGCGTAGGCCTCGATGGCCTCAGGGATCGGGTTGCGGACGGCAGCAGCGTCCGAGAGCTGACGGCGGGAGCGCTCGACCAGTTCGTGGGGATTGAGCCCGGCCCCTTGGGCCAGGATGGTGAAGGTCAGGGACAGCGCCTCGATCTGGACGTCAGCCGGGTGGGCTTGGAGGGAGTCCAGAAGGGAAAAGGCGGGGGCCTTGAGGGGACTGAGGGAAGACCTGAAAGCCACCCGGTCCCGGATGGTATGGGCCTGCATCAGACGAGGGAAGCCGATACGGGCTTGCCGTCCTCGTAGGCGATGCGGATCGTGGCGCGGTACTTGTCCGACCCGATGTTCCGAGCCGTGCTCGCGCTTGCTCGCTTGGCGAAGCTCCAGTCGGCACCTTCGCTTGGCGGATAAATCGAGAAGAACTCTTCGGTCTTCACAGGCTCCGGTGGGATATTGACGAGGTCCCATTCGGTATCGCCTTGGGCCTTGTGGAAGGAGCCATCGGCGTCGAAATAATCAGGCGCAGGCTTGCCCTCGATCTGTGCGAGGATCGTCTGCTCTCCGACACGGCAACCGATGCCGGGGATGTGCGCGAGCACGCCAGTGGCGAGGATGGTCACGGCGCGGCCGTCCCGCGTCCGCACCGGCTTGGTGGGATCGAAAGTCATGTAATGCTCCAGTGAAAACGAGGGGTGGCCAATAGGAACTAAGAATGTTCCCACCACCGAAGGTGGGGGTTAATTCGATGTCCTGGCCAAGAACGATGAAAGGCCCCAGCATTTCTGCGAGGGACCTGAGGTTTCATCTGCCGAAGGTGGGGGTTAATTACAGCGGTATTCAGCGGTTGCCGACGAGGTCGAGGAATTGCTCGATGCGGACGCGGGCGTGGTCCGGGTCCATGCGGTCGTAAAGCCCGTCCAGGCTCGGCGGGGTCTTGTCTCCCGCGAGACGATAGGCGTTGGTCGGCTGATCGAGCGGCACCTCGTCTGCGAGCTGTTCCAGCATGATGACCGTGCCCTCGCAGCGGATGTCGAGGGTGTGGATTTCCTCGGCACGGCAATGCCAGTGCATTCCGCGACGGCGATGCAGGCCGTTGGCTTCGGACCAGAGACGACGCTCGCCCACCCACGAGAACCCATCGCCGCCATTCAGGGGCGTGAGGTACTTGAAGTGGTCGAAGAGGCGCGTCTGGCGCTCCCACTCGACCTTGACGTCCGCCGCAGGTTCGCCCTGGAGCCCCCAGAACCGCTTGTTCACCACGGCGCCCGCGAGGACAGTCGTGACGAAGGCGTATCGGTGGTCATGAGGGATCACCAGTTCCGGCAGGTCTGCAAGGTCCCCGTCGAAGAAGTAGACCTTCCGCGTCAGCTCCGGGGTCCGTGTGAGGCAGAGGTAGTCGAACCCCTTCGTGTGGAAGTTGCGGAAGGAGTTGGCGCAGATGGTATCGATGTTGTCCATCAGCGTGTTCCTCCCCAGCCTTCGGGGCCCGAGGCGGCATCTCCAACTTGCACCGGAGTGCCGTGGGTTTCTGCAAGCTGGCGGGCAAGGCGCTGGCGCGCCTCCCGGTCCAAAGTGATCTTCTTCATGGTCTTATGGTCCTTGCGAATGTGGTGCGGTTTCGCCCGCCGATGGTGGGGGATAATTCGTTAGAACATCACGCTAGTGGAACTATTATGCGAAAGTGTACGAGGCTTTGCGGATGAGATTGAGGTCCAGGTCGCCAGACTTCGGCGGCTCGGGCAGCTTCGCGGCCAACTCCTCGCCCAACTGCTCCTTCAGTTCCTCGTAGAACTCCCCGAGGACGTCGCCCTCGTACTGCTCGACGAAGGTATCCCGCAGGATCGACGAGAGACGCGCGGTGTTCGCCGCGTGTGTCCCGAAGCTGTCGTGGATCATGGCTAGGTGCTTGATCCCTTCATGCTTGCAGCGCAGCGCTACGGCTTGGAGGTGCGCCGCATCCAACGAGTGGACGAAGTTCGGAGCCACGCCGTTCGCCTGAGCGCGTCCGTCGAGGTCCTCAGTGTCCTTCTGCACCATCATGCGAACCCGCTGGCCGTGCCAGTGGACCTCTACACGCTCGCCTTTCTGCGCCTTGTACTCCTGAAGGATCGGAAGACCCATCGGGGTGGTCCACCAGAGCGGCAGGCCGCCCTCGGCTGCCACCTTAGCTGCCTCGCGGAGCCACTCCATTGCCTTTGCGGCAGCCGGAACAGTCTCGCTAATGGAACTAAATATGACATGAGAAAGCCACATGGCGCAGTGATAGTTGTCCGCACCGCCGAGGTAGGGGCCCTGACCCTTCGCGGCCAGCTCCCGGTCCATTTCCTTGAGGGTCTGGACGATCATACCGCCCATGCCGAAGCGCGTGGCTGAATAGCAGAAGGTCATGGTAGGGCGCTTCGCGATCCCACGCTTGACCATGCCGCCCATCCAGGGGTTCGGAATGGTGACATCTTCCTCGACACCATCGGCTTTCTTCACCTTGTAGGTGATGAACGGCGTGGCATCCGCGATGGCCTGAGCTTTACCCGCAGCGCGCATGTATATGTCCTGCGGGGTCTCCGAGGGCAGGAGGTTAACCGCCTCGCCGCCTTCGGCATCCCGGAGCATAGCCGAGAAGTGCTGAATGCCGGAGCAGGACCCGTCGAGGGCGATGGGCACCCGCGACACGTAGGCCGTCGGGTCTTCCATGCGCACGGCGTCGGCCAGCTCGAACAGAGCCGCGAGAGCAGAGTAAGGGCTGTCGGCAGTCGTCCAGAACCGCTGACCCCCCAAGGGGTCTTCGGCACTGTCCAGCAGGGCAGGGAGGTTGTCCGTCACCCACTGCTCGCGTTCCCGGAACGACACCTTGTCGACACCGAAGAGGTTCGCGACGTGGATGCAGAGCCAGCGGAAGCCCTCAAGGCCCAGAGGGAGGCCTTCGGAGAACTGAAGGAGCGCCTTCTGCCAATCGCAGCCTTGCGGCGAGGGGCCGAACACCGGGATCGGATAGACCCGGCCACGGAAGTCCAGCTCGTGCGGGTAATAGATGGCCGACTCGTCAGCGAATCGGCGGGCGACCCACAGACCGGAGTGCATGGACATGCGCGCAGAGGTGCGCTCCGCGTTGGCCGTGTAGACCTCTGCGGCATCCCGCTTCCACTTGAGCTTGGCTTCCTCGTTGGTGTCGATGTCCTCCGGCTTGGCCGGAATAGGGTCGTCTTCACGTTGCGGAAGGCCGCCGAGGGACGTGCCGTCGGCCCACACCTGCTCCATCACCTCCAGTACGCGGGTGTTGATGACCCACGGGCTGTCTTGGATGTGGTTCACGCTGTCATAGACCTTGGAGAGGTCCATGTTCCGCACTTCAACGTGATAGGCGTGGTTCCGCTGCTTGATGAAGCGGTTCCCGTGGCGGGGCGTGAGGTATCCCCCGTAAGTGGGCGAGCGCCAGCGGCGCGGACGCACTACCATCGGCATGTTGATGGGGTCGAGGAGCGCGCAGCGGGCGTGCTGCTTATCGAACCAGTCCTGGAGCGTCTCGGTCGGGCGAAGGCTGTAGGCGAAGCCGTTGGCGCGGCGCACCTTCTCCAGCGAGAAGAAGCCTGTGGCGTCGATGACCAGCTCCATGCACTTGGTGCCGATGGAGACCTTCTCCTCGCTCGACACCTCAATGGCGCAGCCCTCGGAGTGAAACAGCTTCTTCACGGCGGCCTTGCGCTGGCGGCTGTAGCCACGCGCCTCTTGGGCCTTCATGAAACCCTTGTAGCCCTTCCGGTTCATTTCGCGGAACGACTTGAACTCCAAGTTCTCGATAAGCGCCTCGGTCACGCGAGTCGCGGCAGTCTGGAGGAGCGTCTGCGCCATGCAGAGATTCACCATCACGCGAGTCGTGAGATAAGCCACCTCGGTCGAGTCGAGGAGCAGAAGGAAATCCACCGCCCGGTGATGACGCCCGGCCTTGCGCTCGCACACTTCCGCGAGGAACGCTTCAATGGTCTCTGCGACGGGCTTGGTGGCGAGCTTCAGGAGTTGATGGCCGGGAGGCAGATTGGCCTCCTCGTCGATAGAGCCTGCTTCCACCTTCCAAGGGAGAGCCCGTGCTTGGTAACGGCTTGCGCCGAGGGCACGCTGCTCGTCCTCAAGGTCGATCTGGCGGCGAAGCTGGGCGCGAAAATCGGTCGTCATGTGGGGATTGCCTTCCGTGTCAGGGATTGGGCGCGCTGAACGCACGCCGAGGTGCGGCGGCGAGAAAGGCTCTCGCGCCGAGGGTGGGTGCTAATTGCGGTGACGCTCTGGACTGCCAGATGGTCGTTCTAGTGGAAGTTTGTGGGCGGCGGCGTTGGGCCGATCCGCAGGTTACCTTAGGGTATCCATGGGTGTCCTTACGTGAAGTGCTCCGCACCCGCCGAGGGTGGGTGTTAAATCACCTAGTACACCAGTCACGATAATCTCTCTAGTGGAAATATCGTGCCAAACGTGACAGGCGCACCTCTCCATGGAGTGTGACACCTGGCACGATGCCCCGAAGGGCTGTTTTTTCGCAGATTTGCTGAAATGAATTGGTCGGGACGAGAGGATTCGAACCTCCGACCCCCACACCCCCAGTGTGATGCGCTACCAGGCTGCGCTACGTCCCGACCGGAGCGCGCCCTATAGGCAGCATATTTTCAGAGCGCAAGCGTCTCGATGAGACTTTCTTCACTTCGGTTGAAGCGCGCTGGTGGATACTTATCTGGCGAGAGCTTCGGCAAGGTCGCGGGCGGTGCGCGCGCGGGTGATGGCGGCATTTCCTCGGGAAGGCGGCGCGTTGCCAGTGCTTCGCTTTATTGCTAACCGCGCCCATCCGGCAAAGTCCACGATTGGATTTTCCGGCGAGGCGTGCGGCAGATCGGATGCCATGTGCCGCCTGCCGGGATGAAACGACGAGAAGGCCCTTCAGTTCAATGCAAAGCTCGATTCTCAACCAGCTCGCCGCAGCCGCTCCCGCCGGCGCCCCGCCGGCCTGGATCCAGTACCTGCCCTTCGTCGCGATGGCGGTGATCTTCTGGTTCCTCATCCTGCGTCCGCAGATGAAGCAGCAGAAGGAGCACAAGAACAAGCTTTCGGCGCTCAAGAAGGGCGACGAAGTGCTGACCGGTGGCGGCCTCGTCGGCAAGATCGTGAGGATCGACGACAACTATGCCGACATCCAGCTGGCGCAGGGCGTGGTGGTGAAGGCCGTGAAGTCGACCATCGTCGACGTCATCCCGCCGGCCGGCTCGAAGCCCGCGAACGACTGAACATTCGGCATCGCCGGGCAGCCCTGGCGATTCGCGACAGCATCGAGCGCCTGAAAGCAGGCGCTCGTTCGGAGAGAAGCCACAGGCTATGCTCGAATTTCCTACCTGGAAGAAGCTCTGGTACTGGGGGCTGACGATCGTCATCGCCCTTTGCGCCGTGCCGTCGCTGGTCTCGCTGACCAATGCGCGCTGGCCCGCTTTCCTGCCCGAGCCCAAGATCAATCTCGGCCTCGACCTGGCCGGCGGCAGCCGCCTCCTGCTTGAGGCGAACCGCCAGCAGGTCGTCCAGCAGCGGCTGGAAGGCATGGAGGAATCCGTGCGCACCCGCCTGCGCCAGGCCAGCCCCTCGATCGCCATCGGCGACTTTTCCAGCACCGGCGGCCAGCTTGCCTTTACCGTGCGCAATGCCTCGCAAGTCGATGCCGCGCGCGAGGCGATCCTGCCGCTCACATCCGGCGCGGGGCTGACCGGCCAGCGCGACTGGGACATCACGGTACGCGACGGAACCCGCTTCATCCTGGTTCCGACCCAGGCCGGCATCGATCTTGCGATCAGCAGCGCCATGGAAACGGCCGTCGAAGTGGTGCGCAAGCGTATCGACGCGCTGGGCACCAAGGAGCCGGACATTCGCCGCCTGGGCGGCACCCGCATCGACGTGCAGGTTCCGGGTCTGCAGGATCCGCAGGCGTTGAAGAACCTGCTCGGCCAGACCGCCAAGCTCGAATTCAAGCTGGTCGACGAGACCGCCGTACCGAGCGACATCGCCAAGGGCATCGTGCCGCCGGGCGACGAACTGGTTCCCTACGCCGATGCCAACGATCCCGCTTCCGGCGGCGTTCCAGCCCTGGCGGTAAAGCGTCTGGGCGGCATCAAGGGCGATGAACTGACCGATGCCAAGCAGGCCTTCGATCCCAAGACCAACGCTGCCGTCGTCTCGATCACGTTCAACCAGCAGGGCGGCGAGAAGTTCGCCAAGCTGACCACCGAGAACGTCGGCAAGCGGTTCGCCATCATCCTCGACGGCAAGGTGCTTTCGGCGCCCAGCATGAACGAGCCTATCCTGGGCGGCAGCGCGCAGATCTCGGGCAGCTTCAACGTGCAGTCGGCCACCCAGCTCGCCATCGCGCTGCGTTCGGGTGCACTTCCGGTCGATCTCACCGTCGTCGAGGAACGCACCGTCGGTCCCGATCTGGGAGCCGATTCGATCCAGAAGGGCGTCGTCGCCATGGGCGTCGGCACCGTTCTGCTGATGCTGTTCATCTTCCTCACTTATGGCCGCTTCGGCGCCTATGCCAACCTCGCGCTCATCATCAACGTGCTGATGATCCTGGGCGTGATGGCCGTGCTGGGAACGACGCTGACCTTGCCGGGCATCGCCGGCTTCGTGCTGACGATCGGCGCGGCGGTGGACGCCAACGTGCTCATCAACGAACGCATTCGCGAGGAACGCCATCGCGGGCGCCGGGTCGTGCAGTCGGTTGAACTGGGCTACAAGGAGGCGAGCCGCGCCATCTTCGACGCCAACATCACCAACTCGATCGCCGCCGTGCTGATGTTCGCCTTCGGCTCGGGCCCGGTTCGCGGTTTCGCGGTCGTCCTCATGATCGGCATCGTCACTTCGGTGTTCACCGCCGTCACGATGAGCCGCATGTGGGTTGCGGGCTGGCTGCGTCGCGCCCGTCCCAGCGACCTGAACGTATAAAGGTACAGGCGCATGAAGCTCCTAAAGCTCATTCCGGATAACACGAACATCCACTTCCTGCGCTGGCAGTGGCCGTTCTTCATCAGCAACCTGCTGGCCATGGCCGCATCGATCGTGCTGCTGTTCACCCATGGCCTCAACCTGGGCGTCGATTTCGTCGGCGGCCAGATGATCCGCGTGACCTTCGAGCAGAGCGCCAGCGCGCCCGTCGGCAAGCTGCGTGACAGCGTCGAATCGCTCGGGTTCGGCGAGCCGGTGATCCAGACCTTCGGCAAGCCGAACGAAGTCTCGGTTCGCATGAAGCTGCCGGAAGGCGCGGAGGACAACCCGAAGCTGGCCGACGGCATGGCCCGCAAGATCACCGCCAAGGTCCGCCAGGACTTCGCCGACGCCCGCGTCGACGGTGTCGATTCGGTCTCGGGCAAGGTCTCGGGCGAGCTGTTCCACACCGGCATGCTCGCGCTTGGCCTGGCGATGGTGTTCATCTCGATCTACATCTGGATCCGCTTCGAATGGCAGTTCGCCGCCGGCGCGCTCTTTGCGCTGGTGCAGGATATCCTGCTGACGGTGGGCATGTTCTCGCTCACCCAGATGGAGTTCGACCTCAACATCGTGGCGGCCTTGCTGACGCTGCTGGGCTATTCGCTGAACGACAAGATCGTGGTCTACGACCGCATCCGCGAAAACATGAAGAAGCACCGGCGCATGCCGATGAACGAGCTGCTCGACCTCTCGGTCAACGAGACGCTGTCGCGCACCGTGGCCACCTCGCTGTCGGTCCTGATCATGCTCGTGGCGCTGCTGTTCCTCGGCCCCGACGTGATCTTCGGCTTCACCGCCGCCATCACGCTGGGCATCTTCATCGGTACCTACAGCTCGATCTTCATGTCGGCGCCGATCCTGATCTGGCTGGGCGTGAAGTCGGACTCGTTCGTGAAGACGGAATCCGAAATCGACCGACAGGAGCGTCTCGCCCGTCAGGGCGGCGCGCAACCCTGAGCCGGTCGTCAGGCGAAAACGAAAAGGCCGTTCCCGTAAGGGAGCGGCCTTTTTCGTATCAGGCTCTCGGGCCTATGGGGTTTCCGGACAGAACGTCGCTCCAGAAGCGTGCGAGGTTGCGGGCATTCGCGGTCCAGGAAAAGCGGGCGGCATGGGCGCAGACCGCCTCCTGGCTGGGCGGATCGGCAAGGATGGCGCGCACGGCGTCAGCGATCGCTGCAGGCCTGCGAAGAACTACGCGCCCGGCACTGTCGTCCTTCACGACTTCGCGCGCGCCGCCGATGTCGGGAACGACGATCGGGGTGCCGCAGGCAAGCCCCTCGACCCAGACGTTGGCAAGGCCCTCGCTGGCCGAAGGCAGCACCAGCACGTCGGCGGCGCTGAGGACAAGGGGGAGCAGGTTGTGACCGACGAAGCCAAGAAACTGCACACGGTCCGCCACGCCGAGCGAGGTAGCGAGGGCGCGTAGCCGCTTCTCGTCCTCTCCGGCGCCGGCCAGGGCCAGATGCGCGCCGGACAAGCGGGCCAGCGCCTCGATCGCCAATGCCTGCCCCTTGCGGGGAATCAGCGAGCCGGGGCTGACGATCAAGGCGCCGTCCGGGCGAATACCAAGATCGGGCATGGCCGAGACACGTGCACGCGCGGCTTTGCGCTCGGCGGGGCGGAAGCGTTCGCGGTCGAGGCCGGTGTAATGGATGCCGATGCGCGCTTCCGGCATGCCGAGGGCGACCATGTCGCGCCGCAGTGCCTTGCTGACGGCCAGCATGCCCGCCGCCTGCCGTGCGGCCTCCTGAATCTGCTGCAAGGCGGCCGGCCTTCCGCCCCAGTAATGAATGTCGGCCCCGCGCGATTTGATGGTGAGCGGCAGCCCGAGTTCGCGCGCGACGATGGCGGCGGCGGGACCGTCGGGAAAGAAGAACTGCGCATCGACAAGGTCGAACGGGCGCTCGGCATGGAGGCGCCGGACCAGCGGCAGTACCGCGCGAGCGATCCGGCCTGGGTTGCTGTCTCCGCCAATCTTGGGAATCAGCGTGAACTTGGGGTAGTGCACCGCGATGCCCGCAGCCTCGCTGCTATGCGCTATCCGCGCCAGCTTGTCGTAGGGAGAACGGTGGGAAAGCGGCCAGGGCGGGATGCCGATCGGACTGACCATGGTGAGGTCCACATCGCCGCGCGCGACGATCGCCCGCATCTGGTTTCCGACGAAGATCCCGAACGAGGGCTTCACTGGATTGGGAAACAGGGTGGCGATGGAGAGGATGCGCATGGCGTCTCTCTAGCGGCAGAAGGTTAGAGCTTTCTGATGAGCAGGTCGGCAACCGCCAGCCATGCGGGATGCTCCACCGCGCGGACCGGCTGTCCGCTGGCGGGCGGAAGCAGCATCAGCCGTCCGCCATCGCCATCGATCAACCGCCCGAAAGCGAAGCGGCCACCGGGCAGGGGCGCCAGGATATCCCGGTTGAGCAGCCGGGGCGCCTCGTGCGGCGGCGATGGGCGGAGCCAGACCTGATCCCCGGCCCGATACTCGCCGCAGGACTGTTCGACATCCATGACCATCCAGGCGGTTTCGGCGGAGAGGTCGCTGGGCAGCATCGCCTCGCGCCGGGCGCGGGGACTCTCGGCGCCGTTTTCCGAGAGGATGGCCACGATCATTGCCGGTTCTTTCGTCTCGCTGCGCAAGAGCCGCTCGGGCTCGACCTCCAGTGCTTTGGCGATCCGGCTCATCCAGGCGAGCGAGAGGTTGCGCATGCCGGTTTCCAGCCGCCCGACGGTCTGGGCGGTGGTCGGCGGATGGCAGCGGGCAGCGACATCTGCAAGCGTCAGGCCCTTTTGAAGGCGGATGTCTCGAATGCGGTTGATCATTTCGGGATGGCCTTGCGTAACCGATCTGGTTTTTCGGAGTTCAGCCTTGTGCCATCCGGGTGCGGCTTCGTGCAAGGTCCATGGGGGGTGGGTAGAGAGGAGGCAGGGCCGCACTTCTCGCAATGACGAGGTGGGCGGGCCGCGCGAGAGGGGCGGCGCGGGAAAGCGGGCGGCGGAGAGTTCGACGACGGCTTACTGAAGGGGCTTCAGCAAAGTCGGGGCATGCGTGCTGCCGCCACTTCTGCTATCCCTCGACTTGTTCCGCCAGTTCCAGCCAGCGTTCCTCGGCGGCTTCCTTCTCGCCGCGCGATTTCTCGATGGCGGCGGTGAGGCTGGCGAACTTCGCCGGATCGCGGGTGTAGAGCGCCGGGTCGGCCATGGCCGCCTCGTCACGGAGGATCGCGGCTTCCAGTTCCTCGATCCGCTTGGGCAGGAGTTCGTAGTCGCGCTGGTCCTTGTAGGAGAGCTTGCCCTTCTTCGGCGGCATGGGTGGGGGCGGGGGG
>NZ_ATHL01000109.1 GCF_000445125.1 Novosphingobium lindaniclasticum LE124 | reverse complement strand
GGGGGCGGCAACGGCGGCTCCACCCCACCACCGGACACAACCGCTCCTGCGGTCCCCGTGGTCTCTGGCGGCGTGCAGCCTGGCGGGGCGACCAATGACGCGACGCCCACGTTCAGCGGCACGGCGGAGGCAGGCACAACCATTACCGCGTTCGACAATGGCACGAGGATCGGCACGGCCATCGTCGGAGCGGACGGCAGATGGACCTTCACGCCCGCCGCTCCGCTCGGTGAGGGCCCACACAGTCTGACCTTCGTCGCCATCGATGCCGCCGGCAACCAGAGCGGCGCCTCGGCCGGGATAGGCTTTACCGTCGATACCGGCGCGCCTGCGGCCCCGGCAGTGACTGACGGCGTCGCGTCCGGCGGCGCGACCAACGACACTACGCCGAGCTTCAGCGGCACGACCGAGCCGGGATCTGTCGTCGCAGTGTTCGACAACGGCATGCAGATCGGCACGGCCGTCGTGGCGGCGGATGGAATCTGGACGTTCACGCCTGAGGCGCCGCTGGGTGAAGGCCCACACAGTCTGACCTTCGTCGCCATCGATG
>NZ_ATHL01000108.1 GCF_000445125.1 Novosphingobium lindaniclasticum LE124 | reverse complement strand
CGGCGGCGGCCCGCGCGAGGAAGCCCTGCGCGCCCAGGCCGCAGCCTCTCCCGCTGCCGAGGCGATCCGCTTCATCGGCCGCGTGCCGCACCACGAAGTCGAACGCTATTACGCGCTGGCCGACGTGATGGCCTATCCGCGCAAGAAAAGCCGCCTGACCGATCTCGTGACGCCGCTCAAACCCCTCGAAGCGATGGCGCAGGGCAAGCTGGTGGCGGCGAGCGACGTGGGCGGCCACCGCGAACTGATGACTCACGGCGTAAACGGCACGCTTTTCGCGCCCGACGATCCGGCAGCCTGCGCCGCCGCACTCGGGGACTTGCTGGCAGCACGCGAATCGTGGGATGCGCTACGCTCGGCAGGCCGCCGCCATGTTCGCGACCGGCACGACTGGGCCGTCAATGCCCGTCATTATCGAGACGTTTACCAAATGGTGGCACCTCTCCACCTGCAAAAAAGGCTGGAAACCACTGCCTGATCGGCGGCTTCCATCATCCAGATCCGAGAATGGGGTTTTAGAATCGTGGCGAAACCAGAAGTCCGGAAAGCCCAGCCCATCACCCGTCACCCCCTGTTCCCCGCCATCGTCGCCTTGTGGTTCGCGGCTCTCTTCGGCGTCGGCTCGATCATCGTCAGCCCGGCGCTGCTGGAGCGTATCGTCGGCGCCACGGGCCTGGCCAAGCTGATGCCGATGGCCGCGCCGCCGCTCGGCACGACCGCACGCATTCTCTTCGCCCTGGCGCTGACCGGCCTCGGCGGACTCATCGGCCTTCTTGCCGGACGCCGCGTGGCCCAGGCAGCCGAGGAAGCCCCGCCGCGCATGCCTTTCACCGGGCTGGAGGACGACCGGGCCGACCGCGCCGCCGAAGCCGCGATATCGGACGCAGAAAAGGTAGAGGACGCCGCTCCGGCCTTCCCGCGCCGACGCCGTGCCTTTCCGCTGGTTACCGACGATGCTGCGCCTTTGCACGGGCAGGAGATCGACGAACCGGCAGAAGAGCCGTCCCCGATACTTAACTTGTCCGAACTCGATCTGGAAGGCATCGAGGCGGCCGGTCTGACCGATCCCCAGCTTTCGCCCACCCACCAGGCCTATCTCCGCCCGACCCTTGACGACGGCGGGAAGGATGGCGCCGGCAGTCTGGAAACGGTCGAGACGGTCTCTGCCGAATGGTCGATTGCAAATCCCGACCTCGCGCCCGCTGCCCAAGGCGTGATCGCCGACACTCCTTCGGCCGAAGGTGAGCAGGCCGCCGATGATGCAGACGATCATGGCCCTTTCGGCCGCATCCCGGAATGGCTTGAACCGCGCGAGGAGCAGCACAGCTTCTCCCCGGCCGCCTGGGCGGAATCGCTCGATGAAGTCGCCGAGCCTGCTGCCCCGACTGTCGCACCGGAGGATCTCAGCAACCGCCTGTTCGAGGCCTATTCACGCTCGCTGTCCGGGTCGGGAGAGGCTCAGGAGGTTCGACCGCTGTTCCCCAGCGATCCGGCCGACAGGACATCGTCCCCGCTCGTGGGCACCGCGCCGCATGCCGCCGCGCGCATCGCCGGGGCGGACCTCGAAGATCTCTCGCACGTCGAATTGCTGGAGCGCCTGTCGTTGGCCATGGAGCAGGAACGCCGCCGCCTAAGCGCCGCCGCCGAGCAGAACGGCGCGGAGCCGGAGCGGTTCGCCCCCTCGGCAGACGTTCCTGAAATGCCCTCGCCCACCTTCGCGACGCTGGCCTTTTCGACGGCGCAGTCGTCACTGCCGCGCCCTGCATCGGTAGCGCCCTTTGCCGCTCCGCTCAGGCCGGTATCGGACGAGCAAGCCGAAGGAGCCGACTTCGTGCAGTCTGCGGCCCCCCGGATCCCCGCCGCCCTGCGCCCGGTCGCCTTCGACGCTTTCGCCCAGGACGATGCCGACGACGCCTTGCCCGGCTACGTCCCACCCCGCCATATCAGCCTTGCCACGCCCCTCTCGGCGCAGTTCGAAAGCACGCCGGAGGCGATCGGGAACACCGATGAAACGGACAGCGGGAAATCGGCCAAATACGCCGCATTCGACACGCTCTCGACCGACTTTCATTATGCCGAAGCTGCAGAAGACGATGAGGAAGAGGCCGTTCTCGAACGGGGTTACTCGTCGCTGCTGAACCTGACGCGCCAGACGCCGCGCCAGAACTTCGTGCGGTTCGAGGACGCCGATTCACCCGGCGGCGAACTGTCGGAGCCGGTGGGAAGCAACGACCATCGACCCTTCGATCCGCCGTCAGGCTCGAACCCCGACGAAACCGAAAAGGCACTGCGCGCCGCTTTGGCCACTTTGCAGCGCATGAGCGGAGCCGCATGACGCGGACCTGACACCCCGCGGGAATGCGTTTCACGCAATTGAGACCCATTCTCGCATAACAAAATTCCCTTTTTTACCGCGCACACGCACTTAATTTTGCGCAACGCCCTGCCTTCGCCATTGCAAAAGCGTCCCGTAATCGTCATGGGGGCGCGAGGGACCACCATGACGCGCCATGCCGCCGCACGATTCGTGCGTGGAGGGCGCGACGCAGGATCCCCGGCAAAAAATGACAGGATGGGTTTTTATCGATGGGATTTCCTAAGCCCCAGGGCCTTTATGATGCGCGTAACGAACATGACGCTTGTGGTGTAGGCTTCGTAGCCCACATCAAAGGCCAGAAAACGCATGCAATCATTACTCAGGCGCTGGAAATCCTTAAAAATATTGACCACCGCGGTGCGGTGGGTGCCGACCCCTTGCTGGGCGACGGCGCAGGAATCCTGACGCAGCTTCCCGACACCCTGTTCCGCAGCTGGGCCGCCGCCACCGGCGCCGACCTGCCCAAGGCGGGCGACTATGCCGTCGCCATGTGCTTCCTGCCGCAGGACGCCGCCAGCCGCGACCTCATCACGCAGACGTTCGAGAAGTTCATCGCCAAGGAAGGCCAGCACCTGATCGGCTGGCGCGACGTGCCCGTCACGCTCGACGGCCTCGGCAAGACCGTGATCGAATCGATGCCGGTGATCCGCCAGTGCTTCGTCGGCCGTGGTGAAAACTGCGCCGACCAGGACGCTTTCGAGCGCAAGATCCTGGCGATCCGCAAGCAGACGCAGAACCCGCTCAAGGCCATGGCCGAAAAGCATAACCTGCCCGGCCTGACCGAACTCTACATGCCGAGCTTCTCCAGCCGCACGATCGTCTACAAGGGCCTGCTGCTGGCAACCCAGGTCGGCTCGTTCTACGACGATCTGCGCAACCCCGAGTTCGTCTCGGCGCTCGGCCTCGTCCACCAGCGCTTCTCGACCAATACCTTCCCGAGCTGGAAGCTGGCGCACCCGTTCCGCTTCATGGCCCACAACGGCGAGATCAACACCGTTCGCGGCAACGTGAACTGGATGAACGCACGCCGCCGCACCATGGAATCGGAGCTGCTCGGCGCCGATCTCGACAAGATGTGGCCGCTGATCCCGCACGGCCAGTCGGACACCGCCTGCCTCGACAATGCGCTCGAACTGCTGCTGGCCGGCGGCTATCCGCTCGTCCACGCGATGATGATGCTCATCCCCGAGGCATGGGCCGGCAACGCGCTGATGACGCCGGAGCGCCGCGCGTTCTACGAATATCACGCCGCCCTGATGGAGCCATGGGACGGCCCGGCCGCCGTGGCCTTCACCGACGGCCGCCAGATCGGCGCCACGCTGGACCGCAATGGCCTGCGCCCCGCGCGCTTCCTCGTCACCGATGACGACATCTGCGTCATGGCGTCGGAATCGGGCGTGCTTCCGATCAAGGAAGACAACATCGTCCGCAAGTGGCGCCTCCAGCCCGGCAAGATGCTCCTGATCGACTTCGAGCAGGGCCGCATCATCGAAGACGAAGAGATCAAGACCCAGCTCGCCAACGAAGAGCCCTACGAAAAGTGGCTTGAGCAGGCGCAGTACAAGCTGGCCGATCTCGACGTGATCGAGCCCGAACTGGCCGAGCTGCCCCAGCCGACCGGCACCCTGCTCGATCGCCAGCAGGCTTTCGGCTATACCCAGGAAGACGTCAGCCGCTTCCTCGAACCGATGGCCGTCAATGCCGACGATCCGCTCGGCTCGATGGGCACCGACACGCCGATCCCGGTGCTGTCGAACAAGGCGCGCCTGCTCTACGACTACTTCAAGCAGAACTTCGCACAGGTCACCAACCCGCCGATCGACCCGATCCGCGAGGAACTGGTGATGAGCCTGGTCACCATGATCGGCCCGCGCCCGAACCTGCTGGGTCATGACGCCGGTACGCACAAGCGTCTCGAAGTCAGCCAGCCGATCCTGACCGATCTCGGCCTCGCCAAGATCCGCTCGGTGGAAGCCGCGCTGGACGGCGCCTTCCGCACCGAGACCATCGACATGACCTGGGACGCCGCTTCAGGCGCCGAGGGCCTGGAGATGGCGATCAAGGAAATGTGCTGGGCCGCGACCGAAGCGGTGCTGGCGGACAAGAACATCCTCGTCCTGTCCGACCGCGCCCAGGGCCCGGACCGCATTCCGATGCCCGCGCTGCTGGCGACGGCCGCCGTCCACCACCACCTCGTCCGCCAGGGCTTGCGCATGCAGACCGGCCTCGTCGTGGAAACCGGCGAAGCGCGCGAAGTGCACCACTTCTGCGCTCTGGCCGGCTATGGCGCGGAAGCGATCAACCCCTATCTGGCGCTCGAAACCATCGAAGCCGTGCGCGTTCGCAAGAACCTGCCGGTGACGGCGGAGCAGGCGGCGAAGAACTACGTCTACGCCATCGGCAAGGGCATCCGTAAGGTCATGTCCAAGATGGGCATCTCGACCTACCAGTCGTACTGCGGCGCCCAGATCTTCGACGCCGTCGGTCTCTCGACCGCTTTCGTGGACAAGTACTTCACCGGAACCGCCACCTCGATCGAGGGCGCGGGCCTGGCCGAAATCGCGGCGGAAACCGTGCAGCGCCACAACGCGGCCTACGGCGACAACCCGATCTACGCCAACATGCTCGACGTGGGCGGCATCTACGGCGCGCGCGTGCGCGGCGAGGAACATGCCTGGACGTCCGAGAACATCGGCGCGCTTCAGCACGCGGTTCGCGGCAATATCCCTGCCAAGTACGAGGAATTCGCCCGCACCATCAACGACCAGTCGACCCGGATGCTCACCATCCGCGGCCTGATGGAATTCGCGCCCAGCCAGGCGATCCACATCTCCGAGGTGGAACCCGCCAGCGAGATCGTGAAGCGCTTCGCCACCGGCGCGATGAGCTATGGCTCGATCTCGTGGGAGGCGCACACCACGCTGGCGCTGGCGATGAACCGCATCGGCGGCAAGTCGAACACCGGCGAAGGCGGCGAGGATCCCTCGCGCTTCAAGCCCCTGCCCAATGGCGACACCATGCGGTCGTCGATCAAGCAGGTCGCCTCGGGCCGCTTCGGCGTGACCACCGAGTACCTCGTCAATGCCGACGACATTCAGATCAAGATGGCCCAGGGCGCCAAGCCCGGCGAAGGCGGCCAGCTGCCCGGCGACAAGGTGGACAAGACCATCGGCGCCACCCGTCACTCGACGCCGGGCGTCGGCCTGATCTCGCCGCCGCCGCACCACGACATCTACTCGATCGAAGACATCGCGCAGCTCATTCACGATCTCAAGAACGTGAACCCGACCAGCCGCGTCTCGGTGAAGCTGGTGTCCGAAGTGGGCGTGGGCACGGTCGCAGCGGGCGTTTCCAAGGCGCGTGCGGACCACATCACGATCTCGGGCTACGAAGGCGGCACCGGCGCTTCGCCGCTGACCTCGCTGACGCACGCGGGTTCGCCCTGGGAAATCGGCCTCGCCGAAACCCAGCAGACCCTGCTGCTCAACAACCTCCGCAGCCGCGTGGTGGTCCAGGCCGATGGGGGCCTGCGTACCGGCCGTGACGTGGCCGTGGCCGCGCTGCTCGGCGCGGAAGAGTTCGGCTTCGCCACCGCGCCGCTGATCGCGGCGGGCTGCATCATGATGCGCAAGTGCCACCTCAACACCTGCCCGGTCGGCGTCGCCACCCAGGATCCCGTCCTGCGCGCCCGCTTCACCGGTCAGCCGGAGCATGTGGTCAACTACTTCTTCTTCGTCGCCGAGGAACTGCGCGCGATCATGGCCCAGCTGGGCTTCCGCACGATCGCGGAAATGGTCGGCCGCGTGGACAAGCTCGACATGAAGAAGGCGATCTCGCACTGGAAGGCCAAGGGCGTCGATCTGTCCAAGGTCCTCTATCAGGCCCCGCTGGGCGACAGCCCCTCGCTGGGCTGGAGCGAACTGCAGGACCACGGCCTCGAGAACGCACTCGACAACAGCCTGATCGCCGCCGCTGCCGATGCGCTGGACAACCGCCAGCCGGTCCGCATCGAAAAGAGCGTCATCAACGTCAACCGGACGGTCGGCGCGATGCTCTCGGGCGAAGTGGCCCGTCGCTACGGCCATGACGGGTTGCCCGACAACACCATCAACGTGAAGCTCACCGGCGTCGCCGGCCAGAGCTTCGCCGCCTGGCTTGCCCACGGCGTCACGCTCGACCTGACCGGCGATGCCAACGACTATGTCGGCAAGGGCCTGTCCGGCGGCCGCGTGATCGTGCGCCAGCCCGGCCATGTGAACCGCGATCCGCTCAAGAACATCATCGTCGGCAACACCGTGCTCTACGGTGCGATCTCCGGCGAGGCGTTCTTCAACGGCGTCGGCGGCGAGCGCTTCGCGGTCCGCAACTCGGGCGCGATCGCAGTCGTCGAAGGCTGCGGCGACCACGGCTGCGAATATATGACCGGCGGCGTCGTGATGGTGCTCGGCAAGACCGGCCGCAACTTCGCGGCGGGCATGTCCGGCGGCATCGCCTACGTCTACGACGAGGACGGCGAGTTCGACAGGCTGGTGAACCCCGCCATGGTCGATCTCATCCGCATCTCGCCGGAAGCCGACGAGGATGAAGGCACCGGCCGTCCCCAGCAGCGTACCGTCTCGGTCCGCGACCTGGGCATGGGCGACATGCTGCGCCACGATGCGGAGCGCCTGCGTATCCTGCTCGAACGCCACCACCTGCACACCGGCTCGAAGCGGGCCCGCGCACTGCTCGACGACTGGTCGAACGCGCTGGGCAAGTTCGTCAAGGTGATGCCGCGCGACTATGCGAAGGCTCTGCGCCAGCAGGAGGCTGAACGCCTCGAAGCCGCTTCGGTCGCAGCAGAATAAGATCGGGAATTAGTAAGATGGGCAAGGAAACCGGCTTCCTCGAACTGGACCGCCAGGACCGCACTTATGGCGATGCCAAGGAGCGCCTCAAGAACTACAACGAGTTCGTCGTCCCGCTGGCGCCGCAGGCGCTCAAGGACCAGGCCTCGCGCTGCATGAACTGCGGCGTGCCGCACTGCCACACCGGCTGTCCGGTCAACAACATCATCCCGGACTGGAACCACCTGGTCTACGAGGACGACTTCAAGAACGCGCTGGAAGTTCTCCACTCGACCAACAACTTCCCCGAGTTCACCGGCCGCATCTGCCCCGCCCCCTGCGAGGCGGCCTGCACGCTGAACATCGTGGACCAGCCGGTTACCATCAAGTCGATCGAATGCGCGATCGTCGACAAGGGCTGGCAGGAAGGCTGGATCACGCCCAAGCCTGCCGCCAAGAAGACCGGCAAGTCGGTGGCCGTGGTCGGTTCCGGCCCGGCGGGCATGGCTTGCGCCCAGCAGCTGGCCCGCGCCGGCCATTCGGTCACCGTGTTCGAGAAGAACGACCGCGTCGGCGGCCTGCTTCGCTACGGCATCCCCGACTTCAAGATGGAAAAGCACCTCATCAACCGCCGTCTCGTGCAGATGATGGCGGAAGGTGTGGAGTTCAAAACCTCCACCGAAGTCGGCGTCAGCGTCTCGGTCGCCTCGCTCAAGGAAAACTTCGACACCGTCGTCTTCGCGGGCGGCGCCGAGGATCCCCGTCCGCTGAACATTCCGGGCTTCGAACTGCCCGGCGTGCGCTTCGCTATGGAATTCCTGACCCAGCAGAACAAGCGCAACGCGGGCGACGACGAACTGCGCGCCGCCCCGCGCGGCACGCTTTCCGCCACCGGCAAGCACGTCATCGTCATCGGCGGGGGCGACACCGGCTCCGACTGCGTGGGCACTTCGAACCGCCAGGGCGCCGCTTCGGTCACCCAGCTGGAAATCATGCCCAAGCCGCCGCTGCATGAAAACAAGGCGATGTCCTGGCCGAACTGGCCGCTCAAGCTGCGCACCTCGTCGAGCCACGAGGAAGGCGTCGAGCGCGACTGGGCCGTGCTGACCAAGCGCGTCATCGGCGACAACGACGTGCGTGCCCTCGAATGCGTCCGCGTCGAGTGGAAGGACGGCAAGATGCAGGAAGTGGCAGGCAGCGAGTTCACGCTCCAGGCCGACCTCATCCTGCTCGCCATGGGTTTCGTCGGCCCCCGCAAGGCCGGCATGCTCGACCAGTCGGGCGTCGATCTGGACGCGCGCGGCAACGTCAAGGCCACCATGGTCGATTACCGCACCAGCGACCCCGCCATCTACTCCTGCGGCGACATGCGCCGTGGCCAGTCGCTGGTGGTCTGGGCGATCCGCGAAGGCCGCCAGTGCGCCCGCGCGGTGGACGAGGCGCTCATGGGTGTTTCCGAACTGCCGCGCTGAGCCCGGCAGACCTAGATTTCAGGAAAGGGCGCTCCGCAAGGGGCGCCCTTTTTCGTTCACCGGTTGCCGCCGCTCCGGCGATCACTCCTGCCCGATTGACCGCCGCGCCGCTCTCCTTGAGCCTGGGGACGAAGCCATTCCGGGCAGTTCAGCCTGACGTCGTCCCGGACCTGATCCCGGACCGCTGGCAATCCTCAAGGCGCTTTTCTGCGAGCGAGGCCCGGCTCGGCCAGCGGTCCCGGATCAAGTCCGGGACCACGACCTTTCTACCAGTCGATCGTCCCGCGCCCGTTCGCTTCGAGAAACGCATTGGCCTTGCTGAAATGACGGCAACCCAGGAAGCCGCGATGGGCCGACAGCGGGCTGGGATGCGGCGCGGTCAGCACCAGATGATGGCTCGAAGCCAGCCCCGGCACCCGCATCGCCTTTTTCTGAGCGTGACTGCCCCACAGCAGGAACACGCAAGGCTCTTTCTTGGCCGCGACCGCCGCGACGGCAGCATCGGTGATCGCTTCCCAACCCTTGTTCTGGTGCGAGCCGGCCTGCGCTTCCTCCACCGTCAGCGCATTGTTGAGCAGCAGCACGCCCTGCCGCGCCCAGTGTTCGAGATTGCCGTGCCCGGGCGGGGTCACGCCGCAGTCGCTCGCCAGTTCCTTGTAGATATTGACGAGCGAGGGCGGCACTTTCACCCCTTCCGGCACCGAGAACGAAAGGCCATGCGCCTGCCCGGGCCCGTGATAGGGATCCTGCCCCAGGATCACGACGCGCACCTGATCGAGCGGCGTCAGTTCCAGCGCCCTGAGACGGCTGCCGCGCGGCGGATAGATCCGCCGGCCCGCAGCCTCTTCGGCCTTGAGCCAACCGCCCAGCCGGCGCGATTCGGGAGAATCGACCACGGCGCCGAGCGCCGGTTGCCAGGATGGCGGCACGCCCTGAAGCGATCCCGAGACGTCCATTCGCGCCGTACTCCCGCCTAAACCATTTGCGAAACTGAGGCCCAGTCCCTAAGCATTTTCGGACCATGGCTGTCTATCTCCACGAAGAAGATCTCCCCGAAGGCGTGCTTGCGCCGGGGCCCGTTGCCGTCGACACCGAGACGATGGGCTTGATCACCCCGCGCGACCGCCTTTGCGTGGTCCAGATTTCCGACGGACAAGGCGACGAGCATCTCGTCCGCTTCGCCCCCGGCAGCGACTTCGCCGCGCCGAACCTGAAGGCGGTGCTGGCCGATCCGGCCCGGCTGAAGCTCTATCACTTCGCCCGGTTCGACCTGGCGGCCATCGAGCACTACCTGGGCGTCACCGCCGCGCCGGTGTTCTGCACCAAGATCGCCAGCAAGCTGACCCGCACTTATACCGATCGCCACGGGCTGAAGGACCTGGTGCGCGAACTGCTCGGCAAGGAAGTGTCGAAGCAGCAGCAGTCGAGCGACTGGGGCGCGGCCGAACTGACCGAACCGCAGAAGGACTACGCCGCCTCGGACGTGCGCTACCTTCACGCCATGCACGACATCCTCGTCGTGCGTCTCGCGCGTGAAAATCGCACCGAGATCGCGCAGGCCTGCTTCGATTTCCTGCCCGCCCGCGCCCGGCTCGACCTTGCAGGCTGGCCCGATCACGATATCTTCAGCCACGAAGCCGCCTGACCGGAGCCTGATCACGCATGTCGGTCGACGCCAACCAGGTCCGCAACCGCCGCCGGCATTTCGCCGCGCCCGGCGGCTCGCACGATCGCATGGTGGCGGTCCTCGCCAAGGCCCTGCCTGCGGGCATCGGCCTGGTGGCCGCCGTCATGATCCTGGTACCGCTCTCGCCGCGCGGAGAGATCAGCTTCCTGCTGGACCGCAACAAGGTGGAGACGACGGGCGAACGCATCGCCGTATCGCGCGCCGCCTATCGCGGTCAGGACAACGAGGGGCGTGACTTCGTGGTGACCGCCGGCACTGCCGTGCAGCGCTCTCCACAGATTCCCATTGTGGAGATGCAGACCCTGGTCGCCAAGATGGCCTTGCGAGACGGCCCCGCCGATATCGTAGCGCCCCGCGGCGCCTACAACTTCGACAACGACACCATGGCGGTGGACGGCCCGGTCAACTTCAAGTCGTCCGACGGCTACACCATGACCACCAGCAAGGTCGACGTCGACATCAAGCAGAAACTGGCGGTTGCTTCGGGCGGCGTCCAGGGCACCGTGCCCTCGGGAACCTTCAAGGCCGACAAGATGCACGCCGATCTCGATACCCGAAATATCACACTCGAAGGCAATGCCCGGATGCGGATCACGCCCGGCAAGCTGAGGATGCCGCAATGACTCCCCGCCACAGCCCGTTCACGTCCCGCACGCTCCGCATCGCCATCGGGGCGCCGGTAGCGGGGCTCGCCCTGTTCGCCGCCGGCCAGCAGCTTGGCGCCCAGGCGATCTCGGGCCACAATTCGAACGCCCCCGTCGATTTTGGCGCTGACCGCATCGAGCTTCAGGACAAGCAGAACCGCGTGGTGCTGACCGGCAACGTCGATATTACCCAGGCCGACCTGCGCCTGCGCGGGGCGCGCACGGTGATCGACTTCACCAAGGGCGACCAGACCCAGGTCCAGCGCATTACCGCCAGCGGCAATGTCGTCGTTACCCGGCAGGACCAGGTCGCGACCGGCGATACGGCGATCTACGACTTCAACCAGCGCATCATCACGATGGTCGGCAATGCCACGCTCAAGCGGGGCGGCGGCGATACCCTGCGCGGCGGCCGCTTCGTCATGGATCTGAAGAGCGGCGTGTCCTCCGCCTCGGGAGGCCGTGTGAAGGGCACGTTCAACGTCCCCAAAAAGAACTGATCCGGCACCCTGCCGTAGAAACGAGAAAGGCCGGTTACGACAGAGTGTCGTAACCGGCCTTTCTCGTTCTTTGCGCAGCCCTCGGGGTGGATCGCCCTATGGGACGGGCTCAGAACGCCCGGTCGTGAACGAGTACCCGCGCGGTGAGGAACATGATGTGCAGGTCGCGCATGATGGTCCAGCCTTCCAGATATTCGAGGTCGGACTGGAGGCGGTTGATGAGATCCGACTCCTGATCCGTGGCACCGCGATAGCCGCGCACCTGTGCCAGGCCGCTGAGGCCGGGCTTCAGGCAATGGCGTTGCCAGTAGCGACGGTCCACTTCCCAGAACAGCTTGTCGCCCGCCAGCGAGCCTGTGGCATGGGGGCGCGGGCCGACCAGGCTCATGTCTCCCAGCAGGACATTGAACAGCTGCGGCAGTTCGTCGATGCTCGTTCCCCGAATGAAGCGACCGACGCGCGTGATGCGCTGGTCGTCCTTGGAGGCCGAGACGTTGCCGTTGCTGTCGCAGAGGGTCTGCGTCATGCTGCGGAACTTGTACATGTTGAAGAAGCGGTTGCCGCGACCCATCCGGCGCTGGACGAAGAACACCGGCCCGCCGTCCTGCAATTTGACCGCCAGCGCCACGACCAGCAGCAGCGGCGAGAGCGCGAGGATCGCACCGCCCGAAAAGGCGACGTCGAAGATGCGCTTGATCGCACGTTCCCGGATACCGAGCGGCCCTGCCGAGACGAGCAGGAGCCCGTGCTGGCCCGTCACCCGCGCGCCTTGCGCGCCAAGGCGCGCCACTTCGTCGTCGAGGACCTCACCGTCGACGTTGGCGCCCTTGAGCACCATCGCCCACTCCGCACGGCGGTCTGCCGGGCAACTCACCACGACCCGGTCGATATTGCGGAGCACGAGCCCCACGCGGTCGAGCGAATCGGGATCCTTGAGGTTGGGGCGCAGGCCCATGGCCGCCGCCGAGACGCGGATCGCACCCGGCATCCGAAGCTGAGGCCCGCCATCGTCGATGATGAGTTCGTTGATGACGTTTGCACCGCACCGCCAGTGCACGAAGCTGCGAAGCTGCAGCCGCGACCAGGCGATCAGGCCCATGGCGCAGATCACGCCGCCGCTGAAGGCACCGCGAGACAGTTCGGCCGAGGACTTCATGAGGAACTGCACGAAGACGACGACGACGACCGCCACCACCATCGACACTTCCGCACGGAAGATCCCGCGCCAACCATCGCGAAGAGCCTCGGTGGAATAGGCCGCGTTGTACAGGGCCAGAGTCAAAAAGATCGGCAGCAGCACTTGTCCGTAGACGAGCGCCATCTGCAATCCACGGCCGGTGTCATAAAGCCAGCCGGCCAGAGCGAAGCCTGCCAGAAGAGCCACAAGGTCTCCAACCAGCAAGGCGAGATAACATTGAAGCCGTCTGCGTTCCAGCGAAGGTGCGACGAGAAGTTCGTCTACTTCGGAGCGCTGAACGGCTTGGGTCGATACTGCAAATGGCGCATTCATGCGTTCAACACTCCCGAATTGTCGAACTCATGCCCCCCGGGTCCCCTCTTCCTCCTAGTGTCGCTGGCAGGGATTCGATGTCCGTGCTGCGCTGCAATAGGCGAATGTCCTTATGAACACTCCATCGAAGCGGGAAAGCCGATTCAGTTAACCTGTTCTTTTTATCCGTTGTTTGCCATCGAGCGTAGAAATTCTGGCAATCTCGACGAGGCCTTCTGCCAGTAGAAGGTCGGCATCCTGACTGTTCGCCAGAAGCGATTGGTGCATTGCAACAAGACGGGCGACCAAACGCTGAAGACGATTACCACGCCATATCCGCAATTGCACCCCGAGTGCTGGTTTGTCTTTCCAGAAAATTCGGCGTGCCGCCGCTTCCGCATCGATCAAAGCGCCGGGATCGCCGTTGGTTCCCAGCCGTGCGTTGAGCCCTGCGAGTTGTGCCGCGCGCCGCTCGAAGGCGAGCAGCAGGCCCACTGCGTTGATGTTCTGGTCGCGCATGCGCTTCAGTTCGGGGCCGATCGCCTGGCGCTTGCCGCTCAGCACGGCATCCACCAGCGGCCCGAAATCGTCGTCCTCGGTCGCGGCACCTACGGCGTCGAGATCGGCGGCGCTGACCGGCCGCGGCGTCTCGGCACTGGCATCGAGGTAGAGCGCCAGCTTGGTCACTTCCGATCGTGCGAGCCGCGTATCGAGGCCCGAAGCGCGCGCGATTCGTTCGGCCAGGTCGCTGCCCATCTTCAGCCCCGCGCCGTTGGCCATGGTGCGCACGGCGCCGGTGACGGCGGAAAGGTCGGGCGGGTAGAACATTGCGACGAGCCCGTCCGGGCGGGCGGCGAGCAACCTGGCCGTTCGGGACTTGTCGGTCGCCCCTGTCGCCACGATCAGAACCGGGCAGGCATCGACATCGCTTTCGAGCAGGATCTGCACGGCATCGTGCGCCTCGTCGCCTTGGGCGCGTATCCAGATGTGGCGCGACGTGCCGCCGAACAGCGAGTTGGATCGCGCCTCGTCGCCCAGCTTCACCGGATCGCGGCGAAGTTCGGAACCGGCGATTTCGACGCGCTCGCCCGGTTCGGGCAGAAGCGAGACGATCCGCGCCGCGGCATCGCTGGCGCCGGCCTCATCGGGGCCGCAGAAAAAGAAAACCCGCGCCTGCTGTGCGGCGCGGGCTGCAAGGCCGCCGAAATCCTTTTGTGAGGCCTTCACGACCGCGCTGCCCGCCTGACGCCGATTACTGCTTGGTGTCGCCGCGCAGGCGCAGCGCAACGGCCGTCACGATGCGGCTGGCGACGTCCTTCGACATGTTTTCCAGCGCCGTCTGTTCACCGGCGATCGTGGCATAGTCCGACGAGACTACGTCGATCCCCGCGTCCGATCCGGCCGTGGCATCGAGCACGATCTCGTTGCTCGAAAGGTCCACTAGCTGATAGCGGGCCCGCAGGGTCCGGCGCTCGCGACCGATCGTGTCGTCCGAAAGCAGCGCAAACCCTTCGAGCTTGTCGTCGAGGCGAATATCCAGGCGGTAGCGGGGCGCGCCTTCCGCCCTGTCCGAGCCGATCTGGTCGACAATGGCGTTGCGGACCAGCCACCCGGCGCGGCCTTCGATGGCGGCGACCTGAACCCCCGTCAGCCCGCGAGCGACGGCACCGCTGCCGCCGCCTGCATACATCGGCTGGAGCCCGCAGCCCGCAAGCAGCGACGCTCCGAGCAGAGCCGGTCCGAAAAGGCGCAGGAAACGCTTCATGCGACGAGATTGACCAGGCGGTCGGGAACGACGATCACTTTCCTCACCTCGGCTCCATCCAGCGCACGCTGCACTTTCTCGCTGGCCAGGGCAAGCGCTTCAAGCTCTTCCTTGGGCGTGCCCTTGGCGACGGTCAGCGTATCGCGCAGCTTGCCCTTCACCTGGACGGCCACCGTCACTTCGTCCTCGACCAGCAGCGCCGGATCGACTTCGGGCCATGCCGCCTGGGCGACGAGGCCTTCACCGAACGTGGCAAACGCTTCTTCGGCAAGGTGCGGCATCATTGGCGAAACGAGCAGCAGGAGTGTACGGATCGCGTTCGAGCGGCTGGCCGAAGGCGCCGCCTTCTCGACCGCGCCGGTCAGTTCGTAGATGCGCGCCACGGCCTTGTTGAAGCCCAGCGATTCGATGTCCGAAGCGACCGCGGCCACCGTCTGGTGCGCCTTGCGGTCGATCGCCTTGTCCTCGCCGGTCGCCGCAGCATCGTACTGCGCGAACAGGCGCCACAGGCGCTGGACGAAGCGGCCGCAGCCCTCGATGCCCGCTTCCGACCACGGCAGGTCGCGCTCCGGCGGGCTGTCCGACAGCATGAACCAGCGAATCGCGTCGGCACCGTACGTCGCGACGATCTCGTCGGGGTCGACGACGTTCTTCTTCGACTTCGACATCTTGATCACGCGCCCGATCTCGACCGGGGCGCCATCGGCCTTGAGCGTGGCCGTTTCCGCGCCGCGCTCGATCTCGCCGGGCGAGAAGTAGACCGGCTGGCCGTTGGCATCGTTGATGCGGAAATAGGTTTCGTGCGTGACCATGCCCTGCGTGAACAGGCTGGCGAAGGGCTCCTTCACCTCGATCTTGCCGATGCGGGCCAGAGCGCGCGTCCAGAAGCGGGCATAGAGCAAGTGCAGGATCGCATGCTCGATGCCGCCGATATACTGCTCCACCGGCAGCCATTCGGCGATCTTGGCCGGATCGAACGGGCGATCCTCGGGCTGGCTGGCGAAGCGCAGGAAGTACCACGAGGAGTCGACGAAAGTGTCGAGCGTGTCGGTCTCGCGGCGCGCGGGCTTGCCGCACTGCGGGCAATCGACATGCTTCCAAGTCGGGTGGCGGACCAGCGGATTGCCGGGGGTCGCGAAATCGACATCCTCGGGCAGCGTGACCGGCAAGTGCTTCTTGGGCACCGGCACTACGCCGCAGACCTCGCAGTGGATGAACGGGATCGGCGTGCCCCAGTAGCGCTGGCGCGAAACGCCCCAGTCGCGCAGGCGCCACACGGTCTTGCCCTCGCCCCAGCCTTCCGCCTCGGCGCGCGCGATGACGGCGGCCTTGGCGTCCTTCACGGCCATGCCGTTGAGGAAGTCGGAGTGGACGCAGACGCCGTCACCGGCCTCGGACTCGCCGTCGAACGGCTTGTCGGCATCGGCCTCGCTCGCCGCGACGACGCGCAGGATCGGCAAGCCGTACTTGGTGGCGAATTCGAAGTCGCGCTGGTCGTGGCCGGGAACGGCCATGACCGCGCCGGTGCCGTAGTCCATCAGCACGAAGTTGGCGATGTAGACCGGCAGCTCGGCCCCGGTGAACGGGTGCCTGGCCCTGACGCCGGTGTCGAAGCCCAGCTTCTCGGCGGTTTCCAGCTCGGCCGCGGTCGTGCCGCCCTGCTTGCAGAGCGCGATGAAGTCCTCGACCTCGGGACGGCCCTGGGCCACGGCCTGCGCAATCGGATGATCGGCGGCGACGGCCACGAAGCTGGCGCCGAAGATCGTGTCCGGGCGGGTCGAGTAGACTTCCACCGAACCGATGCCGCCCACTTCGGCGGCAAGGTCGAACTTGAACTGCAGGCCCTGCGACTTGCCGATCCAGTTCTCCTGCATCGTGCGGACCTTTTCCGGCCACTTGTCGAGCGTGGAGAGACCTTCGAGCAGCTCGTCGGCGAAGTCGGTGATCTTGAGGAACCACTGGGAGAGCTTGCGCTTCTCCACCAGCGCGCCCGAGCGCCAGCCGCGCCCGTCGATCACCTGCTCGTTGGCGAGCACGGTCTGATCGACCGGATCCCAGTTGACCGCCGATTCCTTGCGGTAGACCAGGCCGTTTTCGTAGAGATCGATGAACAGCGCCTGCTCGTGGCCGTAGTATTCCGGCTCGCAGGTGGCGATCTCGCGGGTCCAGTCGAGCGCGAAGCCCAGCCGCTTCAGCTGCGCCTTCATGTTGGCGATGTTCTCGCGGGTCCAGCCGCCGGGGTGGACGCCCTTTTCCATCGCCGCGTTCTCGGCCGGCATGCCGAAGGCGTCCCAGCCCATCGGATGGAGCACTTCGTGGCCGGTCATGCGCTTGTAGCGCGCCAGCACGTCGCCCATCGTGTAGTTGCGGACGTGGCCGATATGGATGCGCCCCGAAGGATAGGGGAACATCTCCAGCACGAAGCTGCGCGGCTTCGACGAGGTGTCGTCCGCCTTGAAGCACTGCGCGTCGTCCCACGCAGCCTGCCAGCGCGTGTCCGCCTGAGCCGGATCGAACCGCTCGGTCATCTCTATCAAGTCTCCTGCGAGCTTCCGTCGCCCGCGCATTTAGGACTGCGGGCCGGTTCAGCCCACAGGAAAAATCAGCCGCCGATCGAATCGCGACGAAGGTCGCGGGCGCGGGTGAGGATGATGTCTTCCAGCTTCTGCACGGTGGCCGCCTGCACCGGCGCCGCGGTCCAGCCGCCGTTCGCCGAGACTTCGCGCTGCGCCGTCACGCGCAAGGCATCGGCGCGCAGATCCTTGTCGAGGATCATGACGGTGACCTTGACGCGCTCGCCCGGCTGCTTGGGATTGACGTACCAGTCGGTGACGATGACGCCGCCGGCGCTGTCCGACTGGAGCAGCGGCATGAACGACAACGAATCGAGGCTGGCGCGCCAAAGGTAGCTGTTCACGCCGATGGTGGTCACCGCCGAAGGCGCGATCGATGACTGCACCTTCTTGCGGCCGCCGCCACAGCCGACCAGCGCAAGCGCGGCCACGGCGCAGAAGCCCGCGGTTGCCAGCGATCGAGCAGAGAGAAGGCCGGTATGGGTGCTGCCTGTCATCGTAATTCCCAGTTCCTGTCTTGGCGAGCGCCGGACTTTCCGCGCGCCTGCCGTGAAACGCCTCTATAGCCGCCGCTGCCGGGGCGGCAAGTGCGGCTTCTTCAGCTTGCCGCCATAACGAGCGGAAGGCTAAACACTTGCTGAACGGGCGCGAAGCCTGCGTCGTCGGTTCCGGCAGCCGAACCGACCCTTGCCGGGCCTGCCCCCTCGCCCCGGCGATAAGCCTGTGTTAAGCTGCGACGGGGATAAAAAGAGCCAGGGTCTACGACCCGCTCATGACCGTTGTTCCGGCCGATGCGTTCAGCAGGCATGGGCGGGACACACAGGGACCAGAGGTGATCGAGATGGAACGCGGGCGCGCGGCGAATGCAGGCAGGTCGAAGAGCGGCATGAAGACGAGCATGTTGCTTGCCGCCTGCGTGACCGTGCTTGCCCTGCCCAGCGCGGTTCTTGCCTTCACGACCACCTTCAAGTCCGAAGTTTCGAATCGCGCCGTCGATGCGCTCGATCCGGACATGTCGCCGGAGAACCTGTCGCGCGCCATCGCCATGCGTTCGCTCGGCAACGGCGATTCGTTCCCCTTCACGCCGGCAAGCCCCGTGGCCCGGCGCGACCGCGCCGTGACGGTGGCCGTGCGCGTCGATCCCGAGGCCGCGCAGGCGATCATCGTGCGGAATCGTACGCGGATCTCGCGTAATGAAGTGCCGATCGTCGGCGGTCTGAAGATCGCGCCGGCCGCCTTCAATCTGGGCGTGGCGCGCGGCTACCAGAACTTCGCGGCGGACATCGCACCTGCCCCGCCATCCTCGCGCGGGCTTGCCGACATGCCCGAACTGAAGAAATTCAGCCTCCAGGCGGGATCGGCGGCGCAGAAGGAACCCCGCTTCACCACGCGCCTTTCCATCGACGAGAAACGCGCGCCGGGCCGTGCGCCCCATACTTTTGCGGGCGAAGCAGGCGAAGTGGATCTTGCCGGGGCCTACCGCGTGACGGACAATCTCGATCTGACGGCGGGCGTGCGCTATTCGCAGGATCGCGAGCGCCTGGTGCCGCTCACGGATGGCCGACAAGATAGCCAGGCCGTTTACGTAGGCACACAATTCAAGTTCTGATTCGCGCAAGTTAAATTGCGTTTCTCTCATCCGAATTGGCGTGATTCAACCTTTTGGACAGAGCGCTTCCGCTTGCTCTGGTTCCCGGCTTTACCTAGCCTGTCCTTGGTGGATGCTCACTAAGCGAAAGGCTTTGTAAATGGCGCGTGTTGCTATCGTTACTGGTGGAACGAGGGGTATTGGAGAGGCCGTTTCACTGGCCCTCCAGGAAAGAGGCCACACCGTAGTTGCAAATTACGCGGGCAACGATGAAAAGGCGCAAGCCTTTACCGAGAAGACCGGCATTCAGGCCTACAAGTGGGATGTGGGCGATCATGAGGCGACGTTGGAAGGTGTCGCACGTGTGACGGCCGAAGTGGGGCCGGTGGACATCGTCATCAACAACGCCGGGATCACCCGCGACGGCGTACTCCACAAGATGACCTTCGACGACTGGAACGAGGTCATGCGGATCAACCTCGGCGGCTGCTTCAACATGGCCAAGGCCACGTTTTCCGGCATGCGCGAGCGTGGCTGGGGCCGCATCGTCAACATCGGCTCGATCAACGGCCAGGCCGGCCAGTACGGCCAGGTCAACTATGCCGCGGCCAAGTCCGGCATCCACGGCTTCACCAAGGCGCTGGCCCAGGAAGGTGCCAAGTACGGCGTGACTGTCAACGCCATCGCGCCCGGCTACATCGATACCGACATGGTCGCGGCCGTGCCCGCGCCGGTGCTGGAGAAGATCGTTGCCAAGATCCCGGTCGGTCGTCTCGGCAATGCCTATGAAATCGCGCGCGGCTGCGCATTCCTCTGCTCGGAGAACGGCGGCTTCGTCACCGGCTCCACGCTGAGCATCAACGGCGGCCAGCATATGTATTGAGCGTTCGAAGGGCCGGCCTGCGGGTCGGTCCTTCCCGCTTTCCGATTATCAGACCCGGTGCGGGCCGAACAGGATCACCGCCGCTCCCGCCAGGCAGATCGCGGCGCCGCCCAGGTCCCAGCGATCCGGGCGAACGCCTTCGGCCAGCCAGAGCCACAGAAGCGCCAAGGTGATGTAGACGCCGCCGTAAGCGGCATAGGCCCTTCCCGCATCGCCGCTATCCACCAGCGTCAGCAACCAGGCGAACAGGACGAGGGAGGCGCAGCCGGGCACCAGCCAGAGCGGCGACTTCCCCATTCGCAGCCAGCCCCAGAAGGCGAAGCAGCCGCCGATCTCGGCCAGGGCGGCAGCGATATAGATGACAATGGCTTGCATTTTCATCCCTTAGCGCAGTCTCGTCCCTTAGCCATCGCCCTGCGAACCGTCTTCTCGCTTTCCGCTTTCGGTATCACGCTTTAGTCTGCGCGGATGACGACGATCTACCACCCTCCGGTCAAGCGTTCGATCGAGATCGCCGGCCACAAGACGTCGATCAGCCTCGAACCCGCGTTCTGGGATCTGCTCCGGCAGATCGCCGCAAGCGAAGGTGTTCCGATCAATGCCCTGGTGGCGCGGATCGACGCCGAGCGGCTGGAGGCCGACATTCCGCCGGGACTCGCCAGCGCGATCCGGGTCTGGCTGATCGCCGCGCAGAGACTGTAAAGTTCCGGGATCAAACGAAAGGGGCGGCAGCCTTGCGGCCCCGCCCCCTGCTGCGATCGCTCGCAGAAGCCTATGTCAGTAGGTCGACGGCGGATCGCTGGCCGGGAAGCTCTCGTCGATCGCTTCGTCGGTCTTGGACCAGCGCGGCGGCGTGTGGGTCATGTTTTCCGGCCCGGCATCGCGGACGGGATAGCTGTCGGACCCGCCGGCAGTGGCCGTCTGTGCCTTGTTCTGGTTCGCATATTTGTAGAGCGCGTAGCCGATGGCCCCGGCTGCGGCCAACTTGATCAAGCCCATGGTGGTTGCTCCTCTCGGGTATTCGGGAAAAGCAACGCGCCATGCCGCCTATCGGTTGCCTTACTCGCCGCCGACCCGTTCGATCTGCGCGCCGACCAGAGCGAGCTTTTCCTCAAGCCGCTCGTAGCCGCGATCGAGGTGATAGAGCCGGTGCACTTGGGTCTCGCCCTCGGCCGCCAGGCCGGCGATGACCAGGCTCATCGAAGCGCGCAGGTCGGTCGCCATGACTTCGGCACCCGTGAGCTTCTGCACCCCGTGAACCACGGCGGTACGGCCCTTGGTTTCGATATGGGCGCCCATGCGGTTGAGTTCGGGAACGTGCATGTAGCGGTTCTCGAAGATCGTCTCCGTCAGCACGCTCGATCCCTCGGCCCGGCAGAGCAGGGCCATGAGCTGGGCCTGCATGTCGGTGGCGAAGCCGGGGTAAGGCGCGGTCGAGAGCGTCACCGGCTTCAGCGGACCGTCGGCGGCGACATGAAGGCCCTCCGCCGTGGCCTCGACATGGACGCCGGCATCGCGCAGCGCCTGCACGGTGGCTTCCATGTCCTCGATCCTGGCACCCTTGAGCGTGACTTCGCCGCCGGTGATCGCCGCTGCGCAGGCGTAGGAGCCTGCTTCGATCCGGTCCGGCATGACCATGTAGGTTGCGCCGTGAAGGCGGTCGACGCCATGGATCGTCAGGTCGGACGTGCCGATGCCTTCGATCTGCGCGCCCATGGCGGTCAGCAGGTTGCAGAGGTCGACGATCTCCGGCTCGCGTGCGGCGTTGTGCAGAGTGGACTTGCCCTTGCAGAGCACGGCGGCCATCAACGCGTTCTCGGTCGCGCCGACGGAGACCACCGGGAAGGAATAGCGCCCGCCGGGAAGGCCGCCGTCGGGGGCCACGGCGCGAACGTAGCCTGCCGCCATCTCGATCTGGGCGCCAAGCGCTTCGAGCGCCTTCAGATGCAGGTCGATCGGGCGGTTGCCGATGGCGCAGCCGCCGGGCAGCGAGACGGTGGCCTCGCCCATGCGCGCCAGCATCGGGCCAAGCACGAGGATCGAGGCGCGCATCTTGCGGACCAGATCGTAAGGCGCGACCGAACTGGTGATGCGAGTCGCTTGAAGCGTCATCACGCGGCCGAAGTCTTCCGGACGGCTGCCTGCGATCATGGTCGAGATGCCGAACTGGTTCATCAGGTGCTGGAAACCGTCGATGTCCGCCAGGCGCGGCAGATTGCGCAAGGTCAGCGGCTCTTCGGTCAACATGGCACAGGGCAGCAGCGTCAGCGCCGCATTCTTGGCGCCGGAAACGGGAATGGTGCCGGAGAGGCGCTTGCCGCCTTCGATGATGATCTTGTCCATGGCCGCTCTTTAACCGGATTTGGCCGCGCAGCAAGCACACCTCGGAGAAACACGGATAGACTGTTGCGCTGCATCTGCGAAGCCGCTTTAATCGCATTGTAACCAAACGGAGTCAGACCTTTACCTATGTCTGCAGCCCAGTTCAAAAAGCCCGTCCGTAAAGCCGTGTTCCCGGTGGCAGGACTTGGAACCCGCTTTCTTCCCGCCACAAAGGCGATTCCGAAGGAACTTCTTCCGGTCGTCGATCGCCCGTTGATCCAGTACGCGGTCGACGAAGCGCGTGAGGCGGGAATCGAGGAATTCGTCTTCGTCACCGGCCGCGGCAAGACCGCGATCGTCGAGCATTTCGACACGGCCTATGAACTGGAAGCGACCATGTCCGCCCGCGGCAAGTCGCTCGACCCGCTGGAACCCACGCGCATCCAGCCCGGCAATCTCGTCACCGTGCGCCAGCAGGTGCCGCTCGGCCTTGGCCATGCGGTATGGTGCGCCCGCGCCGTCATCGGCGACGAGCCTTTCGCGATCTTCCTGCCCGACGAGCTGATGTACGGCTCGCCCGGCTGCATGGCGCAGATGGTGGAGGCCTATAACGAAGTGGGCGGCAACCTCGTCTCGGTGCTGGAAGTGCCGGAAGAGGAAGTGTCCAGCTACGGCGTCATCGCACCGGGCGCCACGCTCGACGTGCTCGGCGGCGCGCTGACCGAGGTCAAGGGACTGGTCGAGAAGCCCAAGGTGGCGGAAGCGCCGTCGAACAAGATCGTCTCCGGCCGCTACATCCTCCAGCCGGAGATCATGGACCTGCTCGCCAACCAGGGCAAAGGCGCCGGCGGCGAGATTCAGCTGACCGATTCGATGGCCAAGCTGATCGGCGAGCAGCCGTTCCACGCCGTCACCTTCGCAGGCCAGCGCTTCGATTGCGGATCGAAGGTCGGCTTCGTCGAAGCGACCCTGGCCATCGCGCTCGACCGGCCCGATATGGGCAGCGAAGTGCGCACCATCGCCAAGAAGCTGCTCGGCTGAGCCGCTCCGGCCAGACGATACGAAAAAGCGCGCTTGCCCGACCGGGCGGTGCGCTTTTTTCTTGCCCGCTTCCTGCCGGGAGCCGCTCCCCTTTCATCACCCTGCGCCTCCTGCCTTCGTCATGGCAAGCGCAGCGAAGCAATGACGAAGGCAGGAGGGTGAGGATGCGTTCGGTATGCCGGAGCAAGCGCTCCAAAATCAGCGGCGAACGGGATCTGTCAGGCGCGCCATGATCGAGGCCACATAGGCTTGGGTCTCGCGGATGCGCGGAATGCCGCCGGCCTTCAGAACCCGGCCGGGACCGGCGTTATAGGCGGCCAATGCCTTTTCGATGTCGCCGCCGAAAGTATCGAGCTGGATGCGCAGATAGCGCGCCCCACCTTCCAGATTGGCCCTGGGATCGCCAGGATTGACGCCCATCTGCGCCGCCGTACCGGGCATGAGCTGCGCCAGCCCCCGTGCGCCGACCGGCGACCGTGCCGCCTCGTTCCAGCGGCTCTCCTGCCAGACCACCGCCTCGAGCAGGGTCGGGCTGATGTCGTACTTCGCCGCCAGTTCCGCCACGCGGGCACGCCAGCGATCAGGCCCGGCCGCATCGAGCGCGTCGGTGATCGACTGGGGGTGAAGCTGCGCGGCTTCGAGCCCGGCCGGAACCGCTTCCACCGCCGCCACGTCCGCGCCCACCGTATCGCCGCCCTGCCCCGCCGGACCGCCCGCCACCCATTGGTAGCCGCCGCTACCGACCTGCAGGACATCGGCCCAGGCGGCCGACGAACAGCCAGGGCCGGACACTGCCATCACGGCAATGCCGGCCAGCGCCTTCATGCGATTCGAGATCCGCGTCATTGCTGCGCTGATACTCCAGCAGGACCGATATCCTCAAGCCGGCGCGTCACGTCACTCGATCCCGAGCGCGGTGCGAATCGACCGCCAGGACAGCATCTTGAAGTTCTGCGCCTTGGGCGCATTGTCGCCATCCTGCGCGACCATCAGACCCTCGGGGAACTGCGGGCCGAAATCGCCCAGCAGCACTTCGATGCCGTCGGTCTCGCTGGTTCCGCCGATCGTGCCGCCATCAATGCGGAAGCGGCCGGAGAGCTTGCCGGAGGACAAGTCGAACAGGGCATAAGCATTGTCGCCCTGGCTGGAGGCCACCAGCCAGGCGCGCCCGCCGCTTTCGCGCGCGACGGCAAGGCCCTCGACATCGGCGACGAGGCCGTCCTGCGCGCCGACACGCGCGAAAGGTTCGGCCACCAGGGTCGCGCCAGCAAGCGGAACCTTCCAGATCCCGACATCCTCCTCGGCGACGAAGAGCACCTTGCCCGCGTCGTCGACCACGCAGCCTTCGGACTGGGTGGCGAACTTCACCAGCCGCACATAGTCCGCCGCGATCCGGCCGTCCTTCTCGACCAGCCGGCTTTCCGCCACCGAGCCGTCCTTGAGCACGACATAGGCCCGCGCCAGTTCGTCACGGGCGCGAGCATTGCCCATGCAGAAGCCGTAGGCCTCTGCCGGGGCATGTCCGGCGGGCAGGAAAGCCTCGGCCCCCAGAGCGGTGAGCTTGCCGCTGGCCTCGTCGAGGTTGAACAGGGCGATGCGCGGTTCGGCCCGGTCCGTGCGGTCGCTCGCGCCCACCAGGATGCGCTTCGAGCCATCGGCCATGCGCACCTCGCGCAAGTCCGCGTTGTTGAGCGCACCGGCCGCCGCGAAATCGCGGACCTTGCCGTCGAGGCCGTAGACGTAGAGCCCCGCCTTCTTGTCGGTGCCCAGAATCAGGCTGGCGGCGGGATCGGCGGCATTGCGCCAGATCGCCGGATCGTCCGCCGCGTCGGCATTGGGGGTTCCCACCGGATCGGTTTCGGCCTGCGCCGGAACGTCGATGGCTGGCAGGCGGACGGCGGCGGTTTCCACCCCGGTCGTAGCGCATCCGGCAAGCAGAAGGGCCGGGAGCAATGCTCCCGACCCCTGCTTCACGATGTCGGCGACTATCATGAAAGGCGCCTTCATCAGAAGGTCACCTTCGCGCCGAACTTCACGGTCGAGCCGTATTCCTCGTACTGAAGGAGACGCTTGGAACCGGCGAAATCCTGATAGGCGTAGAACTTGGCGTTGTTCACGTTCACCCAGTCCGCGAAGAGGCGCACGTTCTCGGTCACCTTGAACTTGGCCGAGAGATCCAGCTGGAAGTGCTGGTTGACGATGCGATCCTGATCCGGGGCGCCGCCCACTTCGTCCAGGTACTTGTCACGGAAGGTACCGGCGGCGCGCAGGCTGACGGGGCCCTTCTCGTAGCCGAGCACGACGTTGAAGGTGTTCTTCGAGGACGAAGGCAGAGAGATGCGGCGGGCCACGCCGTCATCGTCCAGCACCGTGCCGCGGGCGTAGGTGTAGGTATAGTTCAGCTGGGTCAGCAGGCCATCGAAGGGCGCGGGCAGCATCGAGAAGACCTGGCTGAAGCTGGCTTCCAGGCCCGCGACGGTGGCGGTATCGCCGTTCACCGGGCTGCGCAGCTCGGTATAGTCCACCCCGTTGAAGGTGCCCTCTTCGCTGGAGAACGCGCTGTAGGTGTAGTCCTTGATCGACTTGTAGAAGCCGCCGAACGAGATCGCACCGTTGTTGGTGAAGTAGTAGTCGAACCCGGCGTCGAAGTTCCAGGCCTGGTAGGGCTTCAGGTAGGGGTTGCCGAACTCGGCCTCTCCGTCCTCATTGATGCTGTAGCGCGGCGCGAGGTCCGCCAGCTTGGGACGTACCACCGTCTTGTAGCCGGCAGCGCGGGCGACGAGGTTGCTCTGCGGGCTCCAGCGCAGGGTCAGGCTGGGCAGCCAGTTGGTGTAGTTGCGCTCGTAGCCCACGCTCGAGACATCGACCACCGAGATCGTCTCGTCCGGATCGGTCGGGTCTTCCTGTTCGCTGACGGCGACGAGGTTGCCGTTGAGCTTGTTGTAGGTGCGCTCCACGCGCACGCCGCCGATCACGCGCAGGGTGGCCGAATCCCAGCGACCGAGCAGGTAACCGGCCAGGATGTCCTCGCGCACCGAGTAGTCGCTGGTCGAGCTGTCGATCAGGCTGTCAACATCGTTGTATTCGAAGCCGTCCTCGTTGGCGCGGTAGAAGTCGGCCGGGCCGCGCTTGCTGGCCACGGGGCCCATGTCGAGCAGGCGGTAGGTCTGCTTGCCCAGCACATCGGCCAGCGTGTAGTCGCCGTCATAGCCGTCGAAGCGGCTCATGTTGAAGTCGTAGGACTTCTTGCGCCAGCGCGCCTTGACGCCGCCCTGCACGGTGAAGTCGCCATTGTCGCCGGCGAAGGTGCGGGCGAGGTCTGCCTTGGCGGCCCATTCCTCGTCCTGGCTGTCCGACAGCGTCGTCAGTTCGAGACGGTCGAACGCGTAGTTCCCCGCATCGTTCACGGATGCCGCGCCATTGGCCACCGAATAGGCGGGGAAGAACTTGTTGCCGTTGTTCACGTCGATCGCGACGCCCGAATCGTTCTCGAACTCGGCGGTGTAGCGGCTGGGATCGACCGAGAACGTCTCCTTCTCGGTCGACTTGGCATAGCTGCCCTGCCAGTTGAATTTCCAGGTGCCGGTGTCGGTGTCGCTGCCGATGGCCACCGAGCGGATGCGCTGGCGCTCGAAGCGGTCCTTGTGGTCGCGCTCGATGGTCAGCTTGTCGCCGTCGTCGAGCGTCGCGGTGTCGAAGCGCACGGTAGAGCCGGTGGCGCTGCTGGCTTCGCCGAAGTCGCTGAAGTCGAAGGTGGTGCGGCGGCGATATTCGTGATCGTCGAACTGGGCCCAATTGCCGCGCACATAGGCTTTGGTGGTGTCCGAAACGCGCCAGTCGAGCGAGAGCGCCGCGTTGATGCGGGTACGCTCGACGTCGTAGTCGCGATATTCCAGGCTCTCGGCATAAGCGTTGCCGTTGTCGTCCTCGGTCCAGTCCGCCGCTTCGACGTTGTCGGTCTCGAACTTGCGCTTGTAGTAGCTGACGGAGCCGGCGATGCCGAAGTTCTCACCCAACTTCTGCGTGAAGTCGAACGCGCCCTTCGGCGTGACCTTGCCCGAATAGTCGTTCCAGCTGCCTTCGGCGTTCAGCGAGTAGCGGTTCTTCTTCGAATCGAAGGCGCTGGTGGTCTTGATCTCGACCGAGGCGCCGATGAAGTCGCCGTCCATGTCGGGGGTGAAGGACTTCTTCACTTCCACCGATTCGATGGTGTCCGACGAGACCACGTCGAGCGCGACCTGGCGCACGTCCGATTCCGGCGCCGGAATGCGCACGCCGTTGAGCGAGGTGGAGTTGAGGTTCGGATCGAGGCCGCGCACGGCCACGAAGCGGCCTTCGCCCTGGTCGTTGAGGATGTTGATGCCCGGCAGGCGGCGCAACGATTCGGCTACGTTCTGGTCGGGGAACTGGCCCACGGCGTCGCGCGTCAGCACGGAAACCACGCCGTCGGCGGCCTTCTGGCGCGACAGGGCGCTGGTGAGGTTGGCGGTCTGGCCGGTGACGAGAATGTCGCCGCCGCCGATCGCCGGCAGGTCGAAGTCCCCGCCGATGCGTCCGGTTGCCGGAACGGTGATGTTCTTGGTGGTCACTTCGGCGCCGACGTAACGGGCCTCCAGCGTATAAGTGCCGGCAGGCACGTCGCCGAACACGTAGTTGCCGGCGCGATCGGTCTCGGCCGCGCGGTTTAGCTCGACGATACGGACCGAAGCCGACTGCAGCGGACGCTCGCCCGAGGCGTCATGCACGCTGCCTGCAACTTCGCCGGCCTGCGCGATCGTGGCGAACGATGCCGATGCGAGCAGTCCGGCGACGATCCGGATAGAGGTTTTCATGTGACGGAACCCTGTTTTGCGACGAATTGCGGCGCGTCTAGGCAGGGCTCATGACAGTTACGTGCCAATGAAATGGCATTTCCGTGACAAAGCCGCAGTGCAGCATAAAAGTCACAGTTCCACGCGTTTTCACGTGGAACATCCGCAGCTTGCCTGCAGGAGTACCAGTTCTCGATGGTGGGAGAATGGTGCTGCTGGGGAGGATTGAACTCCCGACCTCGTCATTACCAATGACGCGCTCTACCACTGAGCTACAGCAGCGCCTGAGTTCCGCCTTGCGGAAGCGCTTGTCCCGGCGACCCGGGGCAGGGGCGCGCTAATGTCTGGGGGCGGGCAGATTGTCAAGCACCACTTGCGCATTCTTTTTCAGAAAGCCATTCCGAAGGGCCATGAAGGCCCTGCGAAAGATGCCCGCACCATGACGCAATCCCAGCAATCCCGCGAGGACCGGCTCGCCGCCAAGCTTCGTGAAAATCTTCGCCGCCGCAAGGCCCAGGCCCGCGCCCTGGATGCCGGCGGCCATGATGCGCTGCCGATCACCGAATCAGAAAGCGAAAACGAATCGGGCGGTCTTTCCAAACCGGCATCGGAAAGCTAGGGGCTGCGCCAGACATAGAGTCAGTCTGCCAACGGGCGTTTCCCGAGGGGATCGCCGCTGAGACCTGGGAGTACGCCTTGCCTCGCCTGATCCTCGTCCGCCACGGCCAGAGCCAATGGAATCTCGAAAACCGCTTCACCGGCTGGTGGGATGTCGACCTCACCGAAAAGGGTGAGGAAGAAGCCCGCGCTGCTGGCGTACTGCTGAAGGAAAAGGGCATCGCGCCCACCGTCGCCTTCACTTCGCTCCAGACCCGCGCGATCCGCACCCTGCATCTCGCGCTGGAAGCGGCGGGCCTGCTGTGGATCCCCGAGACCAAGGACTGGCGCCTGAACGAACGTCACTATGGTGGCCTCACCGGCCTCAACAAGGCCGAGACTGCCGCCAAGCACGGTGACGAACAGGTCAAGATCTGGCGCCGCAGCTTCGACACGCCGCCGCCGGTCCTAGAAATCGGCAGCGCGTTCGATCTCTCCACCGACGCACGCTACGCCGGGATCGACGTGCCGCAGACCGAAAGCCTGAAGGACACCATCGCGCGCGTCCTCCCGTACTACGAAGGCTCGATCGTGCCGCATCTCAAGGCCGGCGCCGACGTGCTCATCTCCGCCCACGGCAACAGCCTGCGCGCGCTGGTGAAGCACCTCTCCGGCATTTCGGACGACGAGATCACCGGCCTCGAAATCCCGACCGGCCAGCCGATCGTCTACGAACTGGCGGACGATCTCGCGGTGCTCGACCGCTACTATCTCTCGGAGCGTTGAGATGAACGGGGTGGGGGCTCCTGTTGCCATCGTCATGGGCAGCCAGTCCGACTGGCCGACCATGATCCGCGCGGCCGAGATGCTGGACAAGCTGGGCGTCGCCTATGACGCCCGCATCGTCTCGGCACACCGCACGCCCGAGCGTCTGGTCGATTTCGCCAAGGGCGCGGAGGGCGAAGGCTTCAAGGTGGTGATCGCCGGAGCGGGGGGCGCCGCCCACCTGCCCGGCATGATCGCTTCGATGACGCACCTTCCCGTGCTGGGCGTGCCGGTGCAGTCGAAGGCACTTTCGGGGCAGGACAGCCTACTCTCGATCGTGCAGATGCCCGCCGGCATCCCGGTCGGCACCCTGGCGATCGGCGAGGCGGGCGCGGCCAATGCGGGCCTGCTGGCCGCCGCGATCCTCGCCACCTCCGACCCCGCCCTGGCCGAGCGTCTCAAGACCTTCCGCGCGGACCAGACGGCCAGCGTCGCCGAACGTCCCTCCTGACCTCATATCGAGCAAGCACCTGAAGATGATCCCTCCCGGCGAAACCATCGGCATTCTCGGCGGCGGCCAGCTCGGCCGGATGATCGCCATGGCTGCGGCCCAGCTTGGCTACCGCAGCCACATCTACGCCCCTGAAGCCGATTCGATCGCCGCGGAAGTCAGCGCCGAGTTCACCTGCGCCGCCTGGGACGATGCCGAGGCCATGGCCCGGTTCGCGGCGGGCTGCGCGGTCGTCACTTACGAGTTCGAGAACGTGCCGGTCGGCCCGCTCGCCGCGCTGGGTGACGTGCCGCTGCTGGCAAAGACCCTCGCGCTCGAAACCGCTCAGGACCGACTGAACGAGAAGCGCTTCGTCACGGACCTCGGCGGCACCCCTGCTCCGTTCCATCCGGTCGATTCCGCCGCTGATCTTGCCGAAGCCATCGCCGCGATCGGCGTGCCCGGCATTCTCAAGACCCGGCGCGACGGTTACGACGGCAAGGGCCAGTGGCGGATCATGACGCCCGAGGACGCGGAAGGCCTCGACCTTCCCGCCCAGCCGCTGATCTACGAGGGCTTCGTCACCTTCTTCGCGGAATTCTCGGTAATCCTGTGCCGCGGCGCGGACGGCGAGATCCGCTATTTCGATTCGGCCCATAACGTGCATGAAGGCGGCATCCTGGCGCTCAGCACCGTGCCCGCACCCGCGGGCCCGCTGGAACAGGTTCCCGCCGCGCGTGAACTCGCGGCCAAAGTAGCGGACGCGCTGGACTATGTAGGCGTGCTCACGCTGGAATTCTTCGCGACCGAAAACGGCCCCGTCTTCAACGAGATGGCACCGCGCGTCCACAATTCCGGGCACTGGACCATCGAAGGCGCGATCACCAGCCAGTTCGAGAATCATGTCCGCGCCATCTGCGGGCTGCCTTTGGGCGATACCGGGCTTGCCGCCGATGCCGTGGAAATGCGCAACCTGATCGGCAACGAGGCGGACGACTGGCAGGCGATTCTGAGCGATCCCGCCAACCACCTGCACCTCTACGGCAAGGGCGCCGCACGTCCCGGCCGCAAGATGGGCCACGTCACCCGCCTGACCTTCCAGCGCGACTGACCGGCCCTTGGCGCAGGACATCTTCCTTATCTACGCACGCGCGGCCAATGGCACGATCGGCCGCGACGGCGCCCTGCCCTGGCGCCTGCCCACCGATCTCATGCGCTTTAAGGCCATGACCATCGGCAAGCCGATGATCATGGGCCGCAAGACCTTCGACAGCTTTCCCGCGCCCCTCCCCGGCCGCCGCCACATCGTGCTCACGCGCGATCCGGTGTGGTCCGCAGAGGGCGCCGAAGTGGCCCATTCGGTGGAACAGGCTCTCGCGCTGGCCGGTGATGGCGAAGTGGCCGTGATCGGCGGCGCGGAAATCTACGGCCTGTTCCGGGAGCTGGCGCACCGCATCGAGCTGACGGAAATCCACGCCGCCTATCCCGGCGACACCGAAATGCCCGAGTCCGGCCCTGAATGGCGCGAAACGGCGCGAGAGGAACATCCGGCATCGGGCGAATATCCGGCGCATGCTTTCGTCACGCTGGTCCGCGACCTATAGGCTCGATCCGCCATGATTCGTCTCGACAACCGCGAAGCCATTCCCGAAGCCCTGCGCGGCGCCGTGCTGGCGCTCGGCAATTTCGACGGATTCCACCAGGGCCATCAGGCCGTGGTGGGGGAGGCGATCCGCTGGGCGCGCGAATTGGGCCGTCCGGCTGTGATCGCGACGTTCGATCCGCATCCGGTGCGCCTGTTCAAGCCCGATGCGCCCGCCTTTCGCCTCACCACGCTGGACCAGCGGCAGGATCTGTTCGCTGCCGCCGGAGCGGACGCGATGCTCGTGCTGCATTTCGACCGCGCCATGGCGGAAATGTCGGCGCCGGACTGGATCGAGCAGGTGCTCGGCCATCAGCTCGGCTGCGTCGGTGTCGTCACCGGCGAGGATTTCACCTTCGGCAAGGGACGCGGCGGCAATCCGCAAGTCCTGCGCGAAGCGGGCGCGCGCTTCGGCCTGATCGGCCGCACCGTCGGTCCGGTGCATGACGATGAAGGCGTGGTCTCCTCCAGCCGCATCCGCGATGCGCTGAAGCTGGGCGAGTGCGAAACGGCGACGCGCTTGCTCACCCGCCCTTTCGCGGTGCGCGGAGAGGTGCAGCACGGCGGCAAGCTGGGCCGGACGATCGGCTTCCCCACCGCCAATCTCGACATGCAGCACTACTTGCGCCCGCGTTACGGCATCTACGCCGTGACCGGCCGCCTGCCCGATGGCCGCGTGCTCCCCGGTGCCGCCAACATGGGCGTGCGTCCCACGTTCGAGCCGCCGATCGAACTGCTCGAACCTTACTTCTTCGATTTTTCGGGCGATCTCTACGGCCAGGAGATCGAGGTGGCCTTCCACCACTTCCTGCGGCCAGAGGCCAAGTTCGATTCGCTCGACGACCTCGTGGCGCAGATGAACCGCGACTGCGACCGGGCGCGGGAGTTGCTGTCGCAGAGAGGGTGAAACGTCGTCCGGGAGGACGGTACGACAGACTTCCAACCGCCGCGCATTTGTTCTAGTGCGCAGCGCATATGACCGAACAGCGCGATTACAGAGCGACCGTCTTCCTGCCGAAGACCGATTTCCCCATGAAGGCCGGGCTCCCCCAGAAGGAGCCGGGTATTCTTGCGCGCTGGCAGGAACAGGACATTTACGCCAAGACCCGCGAAGCCCGCGCCGGCCGCGAGAAGTTCGTGCTGCACGACGGCCCGCCTTACGCCAACGGCGACATGCACATCGGCCACGCGCTGAACCACATCCTCAAGGACATGGTCGTGCGCACCCAGACCCTTCTGGGCAAGAACGCACCTTACGTGCCGGGCTGGGACTGCCACGGCCTGCCCATCGAGTGGAAGGTCGAGGAAGAGTACCGCAAGAAGAAGAAGAACAAGGACGAGGTTCCCGCCGAGGAATTCCGCGCCGAATGCCGCGCCTATGCCCAGAACTGGGTGAACGTGCAGCGCGAGCAGCTCAAGCGCCTTGGCGTCAACGGCGACTGGGACAAGCCCTACCTCACCATGGACTTCCAGGCGGAAGCCACCATCGTCACCGAACTGCTGAAGTTCGCCGAGCACGACATGCTCTATCGCGGCGCCAAGCCGGTGATGTGGAGCCCGGTCGAAAAGACCGCGCTGGCCGAAGCGGAAGTCGAGTACGAGGATATCGTCTCGACCCAGATCGACGTGGCTTTCGAGATCACCGAATCCGCGATCCCGGAACTGGTCGGCGCCTATGCGGTGATCTGGACGACCACGCCGTGGACGATCCCGACCAACCAGGCGCTCGCTTATGGGCCTGAGGTTGCATACACGCTGGTCAATGCTAGCGACGGCCGCAAATATCTTGTCGCTGTAGACCTTCGAGAAGGTTTTCTTGCTCGGACGGGGCTGCAAGAAGTTGATGAACCCGGCATGCCCGAAAGTGGGCAGGACCTCATCAAGTGGGCTTTGGACCGCACTTACATCGGCGAGAAGCTCGCCGGCACCCTCGCCCATCACCCGATGCATGCCCTCGGCGGCTTCTTCGCAGAACCGCGTCCGCTGCTCGCGGGCGATTTCGTCACCACCGAGAGCGGCACCGGTCTCGTCCACATGGCGCCCGACCATGGCGAGGACGACTTCCTGCTCTGCAAGGCCAACGGCATCAGCCCCAAGTTCGTGGTCGAGGCCGACGGCAAGTATCGTGAGGACTGGGGCTGGCTCGGCGGCCAGGGTTCGGTCATCAATCCCAAGTTCAACGCGCCGGACGGCCCGATCTGCTCGGACCTCAAGGAAGCGGGCGCGCTGCTGGCGGCTTCGGCCGACTACAAGCACTCCTATCCGCATTCGTGGCGTTCCAAGGCCAAGGTGATCTTCCGCTGCACGCCGCAGTGGTTCGTGCCGATGGACAAGGTTCTCGGCCACCTGCCCTCCAAGACCCGCGCAGAGCGCCGCTGGGAAGGCGAAGGCGGCGCCCTCGATCCGCAGGACGAGACCGCCGAAGCCTCGCCGACGCTGCGCCAGGCCGCGCTCGACGCCATTGCCGAAACGCGCTTCGTCCCCGAAAAGGGCCGCAACCGCATCGGCGCCATGGTCGAAGGCCGCCCGGACTGGGTGCTTTCGCGCCAGCGCGCCTGGGGCGTGCCGATCACGCTGTTCGTCGATCGCAAGAGCGGCGAATACCTCGTCGATGCCGAAGTGAACGCCCGCATCATCGCCGCGATCCGCGAGATCGGCGTGGATGCCTGGTCGGACGCGCGCGCGCAGGAATATCTCGGGACCAAGTACAGCGCCGATGATTACGAGCGCGTCGTCGACATTCTCGACGTCTGGTTCGATTCCGGCTCGACCCACGCCTTCGTGCTCGAATCCGGCCGCTGGCCCGAACTGGTGCCCGCCGAGGATCATGTCGGCCCGACTGCCGACCTCTATCTGGAAGGCAGCGACCAGCATCGCGGCTGGTTCCAGTCCTCGCTGCTCGAATCCTGCGCCACGCGCGGCCATGCGCCGTACAAGGCGGTCCTGACCCACGGCTTCACAATGGACGCCAAGGGCTTCAAGATGTCGAAGTCGCTCGGCAACACCATCAGCCCGATCAAGGTGATGGAGACCAACGGCGCCGACATCATCCGCCTCTGGGCGCTCTCGGTGGACTACACCGAGGACCACCGCATCGGTGACGAGATCCTCAAGGGCGTGGCCGACCAGTACCGCAAGCTGCGCAACACCCTGCGCTACCTGCTGGGCGCGCTGGACGGGTTCTCGGACGAAGAAAAGCTGCCGGTTGCCGAGATGCCCGAGCTGGAGCGGTACGTGCTCTCGCTGCTGGCCGGTGTCGACGCGACGCTGCGCAAGGCGGTCGCGGACTTCGACTTCAATACCTACGTGCGCACCCTGCTGGACTTCTGCAACGAAGACCTCTCGGCCTTCTTCTTCGACATCCGCAAGGACTGCCTCTACTGCGACAGCCCTGCCGATCCGAAGCGCCGCGCCTATCGCACCGTATTGGACACGCTGTTCCACGCACTGGTGCGCTATGCCGCGCCGGTCACCGTCTTCACCGCGGAGGAAGTCTGGCAGAGCCGCTTCCCCGGCAGCGAAAGCGTGCACCTGCTCGAATGGCCGGAAGTCCCCGCCGTGGCAGCCGACGCCGCCCGCTGGAACGAGTTGCGCGCCCTGCGCGTGAAGGTGACCGAAGCGATCGAACCGCTGCGCCGCGAGAAGATCGTCGGCTCCAGCCTTGCCGCCGAAGTCACGGTTCCGGCAAGCGCTCCCGAGGGCGATCTGGCCGAACTGTTCATCACCGCGAAAGTCGCGCGTGGGCAGGGAGACGATGTGACCGTCACGCCCTCCACCGACCACAAGTGCGGCCGCTGCTGGCGCCACCTTCCCGAAGTTTCGGAAGACGGCGACCTTTGCGACCGCTGCGACGATGTCGTCGGCGCGCTGGAGACCGAAGCGTGACGGGCGGCATGTCCCTCTGGCGCAAACGCCTTATCGGCGTTCTCATCGCCGCGGTGGTCTTCATGATCGACCAGGGCTTCAAGGCCTGGGTGGTTTCCGGCCTCAAGCTGCGCGACGTGGGCGTGATCGAGATCGTGCCCTTCTTCGACTTGCGCTGGACCAAGAACCTGGGCGTCTCGCTCGGCCTGTTCACGGCCGATTCGCCGGAAGGTCGCTGGGCGCTGGTGGCGATGACCGGCGCGATCGCGCTGTTCGTCCTCATCTGGATGCTGCGCGAGCGCAAGCTGGGCGAGATCGCCGCCCTGGCGCTGGTGCTGGGCGGAGCGCTCGGCAATATCCGCGACCGTTTCACCATGGGCTTCGTGATCGATTACGCCGACCTCCATTTCGGCGAATGGCGTCCGTTTCTCATTTTCAACATCGCCGACGTCGCCATCACCGTCGGCGTCCTGATTATCCTTGCCCGCTCACTGCTTTCGCGCGACAAGCCCGAAACCAATGGCGGACATGACACGGCGCCTGACGCCGCCCCGGAGATTTGAGTTGATGCCCATGAAGAAGACCGGAGCCCTGATTCTCGTGGCCGCGGGCGCTGCGCTGGTGTCCGGCTGCGGAAGCACCGGCCTGCTGAACCACGCCGGCCCCGACGAGTTCGCCGTGCAGCGCCAGTCGCCGCTGGTCGTGCCGCCCGATTTCACGCTGGCGCCGCCGAAGCAGGGCCAGCCTCGCCCCGCCGACGAATCGGTACAGCAGCAGGCGCTCGACGCCCTGTTCGGCGGTCCGCAGGCCCGCAGCGACATCGAAAAGTCGACGCTCAGCATGGCCGGACCGGCCGATGCCTCGATCCGCTCGACTGTCGGCGATCCGGGCACCTACACGGTCGCCAAGGGTCAGGTGACCCGTGCGATCCTGGCCGCCCCCGAAGGTGACGGCCGCGACGCACAGACCACGATCGAAGGCTGAACCTTCCTTCGCCAGAATACGAAAGGGCCGGAGCGGCTTTCGCTGCTCCGGCCCTTTTTGTCTCAGATCCCGCCGGGGAACATTGCCAGGAGCTTGCCGAGCCGGTCATGAACCAGCCGTTCCTGTTGAGGATCGCTCTCGCCCAGGCGAACGACGGTCAGCAACTGGTCGGGCGAGCCGATGACGTATTGGCCGTATTCACCCAGGCAAGCGAAGACATTGCTCGGGGCCATGCCGGGAAACAGCACTTCTTCGCCCGATGCCCCGCTCCGGGCCTTGGGCCTGTTGAGCCACACCCCCGCGCCGTAGCCCGGATTGCGGGGAGAGGGTTCCAGCATGAACTGCACCCAGCGGCGCGGCAGGATCTGCGCCCCCTTGATCGATCCCGTATGCCGCAGGAATTCGCCCAGCTTCGCCCAATCGCGGGCGGAGGCATGGACCATCGCCGCCCCTACCATCGTCCCGGCGCGGTCGTAGCCCGCCACGGCCGAATGCATGCCGACGGGCGCAAAGACACGGTTTCGCAGATATTCACCCACCGCCTTGCGCCGACGGTCCGGATGCCGGTCGGGCGACAGGACCCGCGCCGCCAGGTCGGAAAGAATCACGGACGTGGCCGCACTGTTCACGAAGCGTGCCCCAGCGGGTGCTTCCAGCGGCTGCGCTTCGGCATAGGCGGCCATATCGTCGCGCCCGTCGAGATAGAGCATGCGCAGGCGGTCCGATTGCCGCGCCAGACCGCCGGTCGCCGACGGGGCGGTTTCGGAATGGCGCAGACCGGATCGCATCTGAAGGAGCTGCTTGAGCGTGATCTCCCCGCGCGGATCGCCGGGGCGCTGCCAGGCGGGCACAGGCGCCGATTCGGCCAGCCGCAACCGGCCGTCGCTGACGAGCTGGCCGATCATCAGCGCCGTCACGCACTGGCCCATGCCCCAGCCGTGGAGCGGCGTGCCGGGCTTGATTCCCTCCGCATAGCGCTCGGCGATCACCGAGCCGCGCTTCATCACGACCAGAGCCTGGGTACGGCCCACTTCCTCGGCGAACAGCCCGTCTATGGCGCGGCCCAAAGCGGCGCGCGGCGCCCCGCCGTCATCCTTGATCGCCGCCTGGGACTCGGCGCTGGGCGGCGGCGGTCCCTCCGGCGCGCCCTGTCCACAGCCGCCCAGCATCCCCAGCGCCAGGACTGGCACGAGAGAAACGGCAAGGATAAGGGGGGGGCGGCGGACCGGCATGACGCGCGGTGTGATGTGCGAGGCGCAGGAATATGGCAACAGGGACGACGTATACAGCCGGGGACAGCCCTTCGCGGCGCGAACCTTCCGGCGGCGCGCCTGCGGGGAAACCTGCGCGCTGGCTGCGAAACCTGCTGCTGCTCGCACTGCTGACGCTGGTTCTGCTGCTCGGCTTTTCCTGGCCGGGCCTGCGCGAGCAGGCCCTGATCGGCAGTGCCTACAGCGCGCGTGAAGCCTGCTCCTGCCGCTTCGTCTCCGGACAGGATCTGGGGACGTGCAAGGGTCTGATCGCCGTCGCCGGTCTCGGCCGCACCGGATCGCTGATCTGGCTTTCCGACGATGCTGGCGCCCGCACCGTCAAGGCCAGCGTCCCCCTGCTCGCCAGCCAGACGGCGACCTTCAGGCCGGGTCGCGGCTGTCAGCTGGAACCCTGGACGAATTGAGAAGAAGGAGGGGGAACGCGGGAGCGGGAAGCGACCCCCATCGCAGTCCTCAATCCAGCGGGATCGCGGCCTCGGTTCCTTCGATCCAGCCGCCGCCGACCACCCGGTCTCCGGCATAGATCACCGCTGCCTGGCCCGGCGCGACGCCATATTCCGGATTGTCGAAACGAATCGTCACGTCCACGCCATCGCCGAACGCGCCGTCGAGAGTGATCGGCACCGGCTTGGCGAGGGAGCGGACCTTGGCGGTGAGCGGCGCATCCGGGAGCGGGCCGATGCGGTTGGTCTCGGTGACGGTGGCAGCGGCGACGCCCAGCAGGACACGCGGGCCGACCACGACCCGGCGCCCCGGCGCATCGATGCGCACGACGTAGAGCGGTTCGGGCTGACCGCCGATCTCGAGACCGCGGCGCTGCCCCACGGTGTAGTGGATGATGCCGCGATGGGTGCCCAGCACCTCGCCGGTCAGCGCATGGACGATCTCGCCCGGCGCTTCGCCTTCGGGGCGGACGGCGCGCACGATCTTGGCATAGTCGCCATCGGGCACGAAGCAGATGTCCTGGCTGTCCGGCTTGTCGGCCACGCGCAGGCCCGCCGCTTCGGCCAAGCGGCGGGTCTCGCTCTTCGGCAGTCCGCCGAGCGGGAAGCGCAGGAAGTCCAACTGGGCTTCGGTGGTGCCGTAGAGGAAATAGCTCTGGTCGCGCGCCGGATCGAAGGCCCGGTGCAGTTCGGCGCCGGCGGGGCCCTCGACACGGCGGACGTAATGCCCGGTGGCGAGACAGTCCGCACCAAGGTCGCGTGCCATCGTCAGCAGGTCGGTGAACTTGGGCCCCATGTTGCAGCGGATGCAGGGGATCGGCGTGCGGCCGGCCATGTAGTCGTCGGCAAAGCGCTCGACGACGTCCTCGCGAAAGGCGCTTTCATGGTCGAAGACGTAGTGCGCGATGCCCAGCCGGTCGGCCACGGCGCGCGCGTCGCGGATGTCGTCGCCGGCGCAGCAGGCGCCCTTGCGGCCGGTGGCGGCGCCGTAGTCGTAGAGTTGGAGCGTCACACCGATCGTCTCGGCGCCGGTCGCGGCGGCCAGCGCGGCGACGACCGAACTGTCGACGCCGCCGGACATGGCAACGACGATGCGGCGCGCCGAAAGCGGCGCAGGCAATTGGAACAGCGTGGCGGGGTCGAGGCCGGCCACCAGTCCTTCGAGATCGGAAAGGGCGGTCATGCCGCGCCCCATACAGGTGAATGCAGCGGATTCCTACCGTCTAGAGTAGGTTCAGACCCTTCGGAACCGGGCCGAAGCCGCACCAACGCGGTTAAGCGGCATGCCCAAGATGCCGTTAACGAATCTTAACAACGGGTAAATTCGTCCTTTACTCCCTCTTGACCAAGCTGCCCTACAAGCGGTGCGCATGAACATCGCTCATGATCATGAAACCTGCAAAGCGGGACATGCGTCGGGTCGCGCCAGCGAGGAGTTCATGCCGGTCTTCTTTCCAATAGACTGGTTTTCCTTGCGAACCCGCCTTTTCGCCGCGCACCACTTTCGCGCGGCGCTCGACAGGACACGCCCCTCCACCCGCCTCCACCGCTTCGGCAGTTTCGCCAGCAAAGTCGCATCGGTGATTCATACGTATGCGGCAGTCTCAAGAACTGTTAACCCAAATGCTTCAGGCAATCGCAAGCCAGCGCAGGCCAAGGTCCTTTCCGTCGCCGGCAATCCCAGCACCGGCGTACGAGGGTAATGATGATCGAGAACCAGAAAATCCGTCCTGCCCAGGTGATCGGGCCGCTCGGCGAACCGCTGACGCTTGAATCGCTGCCCCCGGCGAACACCACCCGCTGGGTGGTGCGCCGCAAGGCGGAAGTGGTTGCAGCGGTCAACGGAGGCCTCCTGTCGATAGACGAGGTCTGCGATCGCTATCAGCTGACGCTGGAGGAGTTCGCATCCTGGCAACGAGCCGTGGACCGTTCGGGAATGCAAGGTCTGCGCGTGACGCGAATCCAGCACTACCGCGATCTCTACGAGCGTCAGCAGAAGTATTGAGCCTGGACCCTTTCCCTCCGGACAGGACCTTGCAAGTGGCGGCGAACCTCGGTTCGTCGCCACTTTTCGTATATTCTCCCGCTTTTCGGGCACGATAGCCCAAGCCTGCCCCGGCATTTACTGTCATCGACGCTGGTCGATCCGGGTCGGCGACACGGCGACTGTCGATTGCCACCCGTCCGCCGCAGGTATATGTCCTTTCGCAGGAAATTTTGCCGCCGCAGCGGCGTGGAACGGCGTTTCCACGTCCCGGCGGCAGATCTGCCTTCCGGCCAGCCAGGGCAAACGTCGTTCCAAAGCGAACCGCGTTTCGAGGATCGGGCAACCGGACAGGCATCGGGGACTGGGGGCAATCGCAGTTTTTGCGGTGACACGATGAATTACGACAGCAAGATCGACGTGACGGAAAACCAGGGCAGCGGCGGCGATTGGGCCGGCGCGCCGCCGGTCGGCGAAACCGAGCAGGACCGCACGTCCCGCCGCTGGTGGCTGATCGCCATCATCGCCGCCATCGCGCTCGCCACCGGGATCTGGTTCGCCGTTCGCGGCGGCGAGGAAACCGTGGCGACCGGCGCAAGCGACATCCAGACTCCCGCCGTCACGGTGATCGTGCCCGGCCGCGCCTCGGTGGAAGGCGAGATTACCGCCACTGGCTCGCTGGCGGCGCGCCGCCCCATGCCGATCGGTTCGGTCGGCGAAGGCGGCCAGGTCCGCGGGGTGCTGGTCGAGGCCGGGGACTGGGTCTCTCAAGGCCAGGTTCTCGCAGTGATCGACCGGTCGGTCCAGTCGCAGCAGCAGGCCGGCCAATCGGCCCAGATAGCGGTAGCCCAGGCCGATGCCCGGATCGCCCAGGCCAATCTCGACCGTGCACTCAAGCTCGTCGAACGCGGCTTCATTTCCGCGGCCGACGTCGATCGCCTGACCGCCACGCGCGACGCCGCGAACGCTCAGGTCAAAGTCGCGCGGGCGACGCTGGGCCAGCTTCAGGCGCAGACGGCCCGCCTCAACATCGTCGCGCCCGCTTCCGGTCTCGTGCTGGAACGCAGCGTCGAACTCGGCCAGGTCGTCGGCGGCGGCGGCAGCGCGGTGCTGTTCCGCCTCGCCAAGGGCGGCGAAATGGAACTGCTTGCCCAGCTCAGCGAAGACGATCTGGCTCGCATCCATGTCGGCGTGGAGGCGAAAGTGACGCCCACCGGCGGCAACCAGAGCTTCACCGGCCAAGTCTGGCAGATCGCGCCGGTGATCGACGCCACCAACCGCCAGGGCGTGGCCCGCATCGCCCTGCCCTATAACGCCGCGCTGCGCCCCGGCGGCTTCGCCAGCGCAGTGATCAACAGCGGCCAGACGGTGGCGCCGGTTCTGCCCGAATCCGCCATCCAGAACGACGACAAGGGCGCCTTCGTCTACGTCGTCGATGGCAAGGACGTGGTTCATCGCCGGGCGGTCCGGACGGGCATCGTCACGGCGCGCGGCATCACCGTGAAGTCCGGGCTCGACGGCAGCGAGAAGGTCGTGCTGCGCGCTGGCGGCTTCCTGAACGAGGGCGACAAGGTCAAGCCGCGCGTGGTCGCGGCGGCAAAATCGAACGCGGCCGAGTGAACGCGCGATGAGCCTTCGCAACATCTCGGCCTGGTCGATCCGCAATCCGATCATCCCGATCGTCTTCTTCATCGGCGTGATGATCGCCGGCGTCGTCTCGTTCATGCGCATGGACGTGAACAACATGCCGGACGTCGAATTCCCCGGCGTTCATGTCATGATCTCCCAGCCGGGCGCCGCCCCGACCGAGATCGAGACGCAGATCACCCAGATCATCGAAGGCGCCGTGCGTTCGGTCCCGGGGATCGAGGAAATCCAGTCGACCGCCTCCGAAGGCTCGTCCTCCACGCTGGTCTTCTTCACCGTCGGCACCGATCCCGATGTCGCCACCAACAAGGTCAAGAACGCGGTGGACCAGGTGCGCGGGCAATTGCCCGACGGCATCCTGGAGCCGATCGTCACCAAGATCGAGGCCAATGGCGACAACCTGGCCTATTACGCGGTCAGTGCCGACGACATGACGATGGAGCAGCTCAGCTGGTTCGTCGACGACACTATCTCCAAGACCCTGCTCTCGATCGAGGGCCTGTCCTCGGTGGAGCGCAACGGCGGCGTAGACCGCGAGATCCGCGTCGTGGTCGATCCCGAGCGGCTGATCGCGCTGGGCCTTACCGCCAACGACATCAATGCCGTGCTGCGCCAGGTCAATACCGACGCCGCGGGCGGCCAGGCGGAAATCGCCGGTTCGCGCCAGTCCGTTCGCGTGCTGGGCAATGCGCAGGACGCCTTCCAGCTTTCACAGACCCGCATCAACCTGGGCAACGGCCGGCAGGTCAAGCTGTCGGACATCGCCCAGGTCTACGACGGCTATTCCGAGCAGACCCGCATCGCCAAGCTGCGCGGGCGCGAGGTCGTGACCTTCGGATTCACGCGCGCCCTCGGCGCCTCCGACGTGGCGGTCTACGACGGTGCCGAAAAGGCCCTCGAGAAGATCCGCAAGGAAAACCCGAACATCCACATCACCCGCCTGTTCTCCGACGTGGACTACACGAAGGGGCAATATACCAGTTCGATGGAAGCGCTGGTGGAAGGCGCGGTCCTGGCCATCGTCATCGTCTACCTCTTCCTGCGCGACTGGCGCGCGACGATGATCTCCGCCATCGCCATTCCGCTGTCCGCGATACCGACCTTCTGGTTCATGGACATGCTCGGCTTCACGCTGAACTTTCTCTCGCTGCTGGCGCTCAGCCTCGTGGCCGGCGTGCTGGTCGATGACGCCATTGTCGAGATCGAGAACATCGTGCGCCACATGCGCATGGGCAAATCGGCTTACCAGGCCTCGATCGACGCCGCCGACGAGATCGGCCTCGCGGTCGTCGCCACCACGTTCTCGATCGTCGCGGTGTTCCTGCCGGTGGGCCTCATGCCGGGTATTCCGGGCCAATTCTTCAAGGCTTTCGGCCTGACGGTGGTCGCGGCGGTGCTGATGAGCCTTGCCGTCGCGCGCCTCATCACGCCGATGGTCGCGGCCTATTTCCTCAAGGCCCACGGCCACGCCGAGCACGGCGGCGGCAAGGCCATGGACTTCTATCTCAAGATCCTGGCCTGGACCCTCGATTCAAGCCAGGCCCACCGCCTGAAGGCGCAGCTCGTCAGGCAGCCGGCCCGCGCTTGGTATTATCTCGTCGCCACTCTCGCGGTCCTTGCCATCCTGGCAGTGGGCCTGGGCGCCGCCTCCGCTCTCTTCATCGGCGTCAAGGCGGTGCTGACCAAGCTCGGGTTAGACAAGGCGGCTCTGCTGCTCGCCGCGGTGATTGCGCCGCTGGCGATACCGGTCGTCATCTTCCTGCTCGGCGCCGCCTTGAAGGCCGGACTCGGCGCGCTCGGCCGCTTCGGCGCCTGGTATCGCTACTTCTCGGACCGGATCGCCGCCCGCATGCGCGACCACCGGTTCTATGCCTTCTGCGCCGGTATCTACGCGCTGGTGCTGAGCTTCGCCCTGCTCGCGGGCTTGCCCTCGCAGTTCCAGCCGAACACCAACAACGACACCAGCACCGTCAATCTCGAAATGGTGCCCGGCACCACCATCGAACAAACGGCAGCAGTGTCCGACCAGGTTACACGCCTGCTGGAACGGCAGCCCGAAGTCCGGCACATCCTGGCCGCCTCGCGCGAAGGCAAGGGCTCACTCTACATCGCACTCAAGCCGGCAGACGAGCGTAAGGCGACCAGCATCGAGTTCGAGCGCCGCATGGCGCCGCAGCTTCAGGACATTCCCGATGCCCGCGTGACCTTCGCCACCCAGTCCGGGGGCTTCGGCAGCGGCCGTGACATCTCCGTCATGCTCTCGGGCAGCGATTCGGAACTGCTCAAGAAGACCGCCCAGACTCTGGCCGACCAGATGCGCACCATACCGGGCGTCGTGGCTCCGCGCATCGCGGCCGACCTGCAGCGCCCGGAACTGGTCGTCGTGCCCCGTCTCGATCTTGCGGCGCAGCTGGGCGTGACCACGGCCGCACTCAGCCAGACGATCCGCATCGCCACCCTGGGCGAGATCGACCAGAACGCCGCCAAGTTCTCGCTGAGCGACCGTCAGGTGCCGATCCGCGTCATCCTTGCCCGCGCCTCGCGCCGGGACTATGCGACGATCGAGAACCTGCCCGTCACCACGGCTGGCGGCGGCTCGGTCCCGCTCAAGCGCGTGGCTGAAATCCACTTCGGTGCCGGGCCGACCCAGATCCAGCGCTACAACCAGTCGCGCCGCATCTTCGTCGGCGCGGACCTTGGCGAAGGTCAGGTCAAAGGCCCGATCATGGAGCAGATCCAGAACCTGCCGATCATGAAGAAGCTGCCCACCGGCGTCTCGAACGCGCCCGTAGGTGAGGACAAGTGGCAGGCGGAGATGGTCAGCAGCTTCGTCGTCGCGGTGATCAGCGGCATCTTCCTGGTCTTCGCGGTCCTGGTGCTGCTCTACCGCCGGTTCGTCTCCCCGCTGGTCAACATGGCCTCGCTTCTGCTGGCGCCGCTTGGCGGACTGCTGGCGCTGGTGATCGTCGGCCAGCCGATCTCGATGCCGGTCTACATCGGCATTCTGATGCTGCTGGGCATCGTCGCCAAGAACTCGATCCTGCTGATCGACTTCGCGATCGAGGAGATGGAAAAGGGCGTCGACAAGCTGACCGCGATCATGGACGCCGGCCACAAGCGCGCCCAGCCGATCATCATGACCACGGTCGCAATGACGGCTGGCATGGTGCCGACCGCCATCTCGCTCTCGGGCGACGCCGCCTGGCGCGCGCCCATGGGCATTACCGTGATCGGCGGCCTGCTGCTGTCCACGGCCTTGACCCTGGTGATCGTACCGGCCGCCTTCAGCCTTGCAGACGGGTTCGAGAAGCGCCTTGGTCCCTGGCTGCGCAGGAAGCTGCTCACCTTCGAGCCGCATCACGCGCAGGAGGGTCTGCACCGGCCCTCCGCCGTCCCGCAGCCGATCGCCGCCGAATAGGTCATCAGGAGGAACATTGCCGTCGCTCAAGCGTAGCATTCCCGTGGCACGGCAAGACTTTTCAGAGCCGGGCACGGTCGCAGGCGACCGGGCCCGGCGCATGCGGATCTTCGCGACGGGGCTGCTGCTGTTCATGGCGGCAGCCTTTGTCGTGCTCCGCCGCCTGGCCGTGCTTCATCCCGAATGGAGCGTGCCGCTAGGCTACGCCATCTCGTTCACCGAGGCCGCCATGGTGGGCGGCTTGGCCGACTGGTTCGCGGTGACGGCGCTGTTCCGCCACCCGCTCGGCCTGCCGATCCCGCACACGGCGATCATCCCGGTGAACAAGGACCGGATCGCCGATACGATGGCGACGTTCCTGCGTCACAACTTCCTAACGCCGCAAGTCGTGGCCCGGCGTCTCAGCGGCTTCAACCTCGCTGCCGCCGCCGGAAGCTTCCTGGCCAACCCGGCCAGAGAGGAGCAATCGCGCATCCGGGCAGGCGCCGCCAACCTGATCGGCGACGTGCTCGAATCGCTCGATCCCGACCAGATGGGCGGCATGGTGAAGGCCGGGCTGCGCCGTCAGATCGAAAAGATCGACGCGGCCCCGCTCCTCGGCCAGATGCTCGCCAACGCGATTGCGGATCAACGCCACCTGCCGGTACTGGAAAGCGTGCTGCGCAAGATCGGGGAAGCCATCGAGGCCAACGAGCCGATGATCCGCGACATGATCCACCAGCGCGCCAATACGGTCATGCGCTGGACCGGCCTCGACGAACGGCTCGCCAACGGCGTGCTCGACGGCGCCTACCGGTTGCTGGCGGAAGTGATCGTGCAGGCCGACCATCCCCTGCGCGCCAAGATCGACGAGGCCCTCGCCCGGCTCGCCGACGATCTTCGCCACAAGCCCGAGACGCAGGCGAAAGTGGAGCGGATCAAGATCGAACTGCTCCAGAACCCTGCGATCGGCGCCTGGCTCGACAGCATGTGGGAGCGTACCCGCGGCGCCCTGCTCAAGGCCGTGCGTAATCCCGACAAGGCGCTGTCCGGCGCGCTGGGAGAGAGCCTCGCCCAATTGGGACTGGCCTTGGCCGAAAACGACCGCCTACAATACATGGTCAACCGCTTCGCCCGGCGCACGCTGGTCGGCGTGGTGTCGCGCTATGGGGGGGAAATCGTGAGGCTGGTGTCAGAAACCGTGAAGCGCTGGGACGCTCGCACCGTAACGGACCGGATCGAAGGCGCCGTTGGCCGCGACCTGCAGTTCATCCGCATCAACGGCACCCTGGTCGGTGGCCTGTTCGGCGTCTGTATCCATGTGGTGGACCAGTTGCTGTGAACTGGACCGTGCTGGAAGGTCCGCTCCTCGTTACCCAGCGCTTCGAACTCTGGAAGCCCCGAGCGAGCGATCTCGACGACATGATCCGCCTGATCGCGGATGACGAGACTCGTCGCTTCCTCGGCCCTGCCTTGCCCGAAGCGAAAAGCGTGTTCGAGCGCCTGCAACGAAACGGCGGCTCGTGGATGTTCCACGGCTATGGCACTTTCCCGGTGCGGCGGCGCGGCGAGAGCGAGATCGTCGCCAACTGCGGCGTATTTCACTCCTGGCGCGGCTTCGGCAAGGGGATGGACGATGTGCCAGAGGCCGGCTGGATCGTCCGCAAGGATCATTGGGGCCAAGGTCTGGCCAAGGAAGTCATGGCCGCCGCGCTTGGATGGTTTGACAGAGTCCACGGTCCGCGCCGCATCGCCTGCATGATCGAAGAGGGCAACCATGCCTCGGAACGCGTGGCCGCTGCACTGGGCTTCACGCCTTGCGGCAGCCACGACCTCGGCGAAAATGGCCGCCCGGCCTTCGTGAATCTGTTCGAGCGCGATCGCTTACAAACTGAATCAAGCCTGGATTTCTCCAGACTCGGACGCATCGAGCGGCCCGATCACCGGCGGCGTTGCCCCACCTGCTTCATGGGGCGCCGCACTTTCCAACGAATGCTGGCGTCATAGTAGGACGCGACAGGCTTCCCGGCTCGATCAAGCGCGGGAGAAAACACCGCCTTCGACGTCATCTGTTCGCAGGCTGCTTTGGAGAAAGCCGGATCCCCGTAGTTGTCCACCACCTTGCAGCCACTCACCGCACCGGAAGCATCGACCAGCAAACGCGCACGTGTAAGCCCCGGACGATGACGTTTGTCGGGATCGTAGGGATAGCTGTTTGCCGCAATCCAGCTCTCCGGCGGCGTCCTGGGAGTCGGCGGGGCGGAGAGGCTCGCCTGCTGCACAGGATCAAGACCCCAGGCGCGGACCAGTCCATCCGTGCATTCGCGCATTGCCACCATGGCCTTGCCCAGCGAGCCAGTTCCAAGCTGGACCGCCTCGTCTCCCCAAGATACGATCAGGGAAGTGATGCCCGCCTCTTGATCCGGCGTTACCGGGGCAAGCGGTCGTCCATCCTGCGGGAAGCCGTTCCAGGTGGTGGCGGAGAAGATCAGCGCGGTCAGCTTGCCGCCGCCTTCGATAGGGGCATCCGCGAGGGTGAAGCGGTCGGCAACAGGCTTCCCGGCCCCGGGGCCGGTGGTGAGCGTGAGGTCTGTCGATTCGGCTAGGCCGTTGAAGGCTTTGGCTGTGATCGTCGCATAGAAGCGATCGCCGGGACCAAGACGCTCGATCTCCAGTAATGCCGGGTTCTCAGGCGTTCCAAAACCGCGTTTCAGGCTGCAGGAATCGGCGCCGTTGTTCATCTGCCAGGGCGAACTGGCGGTCAGCACCGTAGTCTTGGCCATTGCAGGCGTGGCATTCATCGCGACGATAGCCGTTGCCGTCAAGGAGACTGAGAGTGCCTTGTTCATGCCAGATCCTCGCAGCAACTTACATTCTTGTCGAAAACTATGGCCTGGTCTGATCTTGGCAAGACAAATCGATGGTCGTCATTTTCGCAATAAATAGAAAACCCCGGTCGTTTCGGGCCGGGGCTCAAGTTGTTACAGAATTTTAAGTCGCTTAGAGCTTGCCGGTAAGTTCCGGCACGGCGGTGAACAGGTCCGCCACGAGGCCGACGTCGGCGACCTGGAAGATCGGGGCGTCCTCGTCCTTGTTGATGGCGATGATGGTCTTGGAGTCCTTCATGCCGGCCAGGTGCTGGATCGCGCCGGAGATGCCGACGGCGATGTAGACTTCCGGCGCCACGATCTTGCCGGTCTGGCCGACCTGGTAGTCGTTCGGCACATAGCCTGCGTCCACCGCAGCGCGCGAGGCGCCCACGGCGGCGCCCAGCTTGTCGGCGAGCGGCAGAATGGTAGCCTCGAAGGTTTCGGAGTCCTTCAGCGCACGGCCGCCCGAGACGATCACCTTGGCGCTGGTCAGTTCCGGCCGTTCCGACTTGGCGAGTTCGGCGCCGACGAAGCTGGACAAACCGGCGTCACCGGCTCCGGCGACATCCTCGATGGCTGCCGAGCCGCCTTCGGCAGCAGCCTTCTCGAAGGCCGTACCGCGTACGGTGATCACCAGCTTGGCATCGCTCGATTCGACGGTGGCGATGGCGTTGCCGGCATAGATCGGGCGGGTGAAGGTCTTCTCGCCCTCGACCGAGAGGATGTCCGACAGCTGCATCACGTCGAGCAATGCGGCCACGCGCGGCGCCACGTTCTTGCCGGTGGTGGTGGCAGGGGCCAGGAACGCGTCGTGGTGGCCCATGAGTTCGGCGATCAGCGGCGCGACGTTCTCGGCCAGCGCATGTTCGTAGGCGGCGTTGTCGGCCACATGGACCTTGGCGACACCGGCGATCCTGGCGGCAGCCTCGGCAGCGGCGCGGCAGCCCGAGCCGGCGACCAGCAGGTGGACCTCACCCAGCTTGGCAGCCGCAGTGACGGTGTGGAGCGTCGCGTCCTTGACCGACGCGTTGTCGTGTTCGACCCAAACGAGCGTCTTCATCTTAGGCGACTCCCAGTTCCTTGAGCTTGGCAACCAGCGCATCGACATCGGCGACCTTGACGCCGGCCGAGCGGACGGGCGGCTCCGAGACCTTGAGGGTCTTGAGACGCGGGGCGATATCGACGCCGTAATCGGCGGCAGTCTTCACATCGAGCGGCTTCTTCTTCGCCTTCATGATGTTGGGCAGCGAAGCGTAGCGCGGCTCGTTGAGGCGCAAGTCGGTGGTGACGATCGCGGGCAGCGACAGCTTGACCGTTTCGAGACCGCCATCGACTTCACGGGTCACGGCAACGTGATCGCCATCGATGTCGACCTTGCTGGCGAACGTACCCTGCGGGCGGCCCAGCAGCGCGGCGAGCATCTGGCCGGTCTGGTTCGAATCGTCGTCGATCGCCTGCTTGCCGAGGATCACGAGGCCCGGGTTCTCTTCGGCGACGATCGCCTTGAGGATCTTGGCGACCGCGAGCGGCTCGACCTCTGCATCGGTTTCGATCAGGATCGCGCGGTCGGCGCCCATGGCGAGCGCGGTGCGCAGCGTGTCCTGGGCCTTGGCCGGGCCGACCGAGACGGCGACGATCTCTTCCGCCTTGCCCGCTTCCTTGATGCGGATGGCTTCTTCCACCGCGATCTCGTCGAACGGGTTCATGCTCATCTTGACGTTGGCCAGGTCAACACCCGTGCCATCCGCCTTCACGCGCGGCTTTACGTTGTAGTCGATCACCCGCTTCACGGGCACGAGGATCTTCATCTGATCGGGTCCTCTCAGTTTCAGGCGCGGCCTGTTTAGCCGCTCGATTAAATCCACTCAAGGCTCGCCTAATAGGCATTTGACGTAAGCGTCAAGACCTGCCGCAGCGAGACGGTCCCCCAAAGGGGCACTCATCACGCCATATCGCAAATTCGCGAGAATGCGCATCGCTCCGGCGGAAAGTCGAGGGGCCGAGAAATTCTACGAAGCCGGGAAGATCAGCTTCGTCCAGGCATCAAACGCAAACGGCGGAGGTCCGGAAACCCCCGCCGCAGCATTATCCGATGTAGGATCGTGTAGAATTCGAGAAGCGCACCCGATCAGGCGGCGTTCTTGACCTCTGCCACGATCTTCTTGGCGGCATCGCCCAGGTCGTTGGCGGGGACGATCGGCAGGCCGGAATTGGCCAGGATGTCCTTGCCCTGCTGGACGTTGGTGCCTTCGAGGCGAACGACGAGCGGAACCGAGAGGTTCACTTCCTTCGCGGCGGCAACGATGCCGTCTGCAATGACGTCGCACTTCATGATGCCGCCGAAGATGTTGACGAGGATGCCCTTCACGTTCGGATCGCGCAGGATGATCTTGAACGCCGCGGTCACCTTCTCCTTGGTGGCGCCGCCGCCGACGTCAAGGAAGTTGGCCGGGAACGAACCGTTCAGCTTGATGATGTCCATCGTCGCCATGGCGAGACCGGCGCCGTTGACCATGCAACCGATGTCGCCATCGAGCTTGATGTAGGCGAGGTCGTACTTCGAGGCTTCGACTTCCGCCGGATCTTCCTCGGTCTCGTCGCGCAGGGCCTGCACGTCGGGGTGACGGTACAGCGCGTTCGAGTCGAAGCTCATCTTGGTGTCGAGGACGAGCAGGTTGGCGGCCCCAGAAGAATCGGGCTTGGTTTCGACGAGCGGGTTGATCTCGAGCATGTCGCAATCAAGCGCGACGAAGGCCTCGTAGAGCTGCTTGGCGATCTTCTGCGCCTGCTTGTTGAGATCGCCGGTCAGCTTGAGAGCGAAGGCCACGGCACGGCCGTGGTGCGGCTGGAAGCCGGCAGCGGTGTCGATGGTGACGGTGGTGATCTTCTCGGGGGTGTTGTGGGCGACATCCTCGATGTCCATGCCGCCCTCGGTCGAGACGATCATGGCGACGCGGCTGGAAGCGCGGTCGACGACCATCGAGAGGTAGTATTCCGAAGCGATGTCGACGCCGTCGGTCACGTAGAGGCGGTTCACCTGCTTGCCCGCATCACCCGTCTGCACGGTGACGAGCGTGTTGCCGAGCATTTCCTTGGCGAACGCTTCGACTTCCTCGACCGACTTGGCGAGACGCACGCCGCCCTTGGCGTCGGCGCCGAGTTCCTTGAACTTGCCCTTGCCGCGTCCGCCGGCGTGGATCTGGGCCTTCACGACGTAGAGCGGTCCGGGCAACTGCTTGGCAGCGGCAACCGCTTCCTCGACGGTGAGGGCGGCAATGCCGGCGGGGATGCCGACGCCGAACTTCGCAAGCAGTTCCTTCGCCTGGTATTCGTGAATGTTCATCGCTGAAATCGCTTTCTGCTGGAGTGTCCGAGGAAAGGCGTTGTCCAAAAGCGCGGGGGGCGCCCGAACTTGATCCCGGCCGCATAAGCACATCCCTGCGCGCTTGAAAAGTCCCGTTCCCTGCGCAATGGGGTCGCGCGGGGCATTGAAACACTCGATTAACGAGAACGACTCGCGCATGATCGATCGCGACAGACTGGAAGCCATCGTCCGGGAGGCCGGACGCATCGCCATGGCCGGATGGCCCGGCGATGGGCATCGTTGTGAACATTGGGAAAAGACGCCCGGCAGCCCGGTGAGCGTTGCCGACATCGAGGTGGACTCGTTCCTCAAGCGGGAACTGGGTGCACTGCTCCCCTCGGCGGGATGGCTTTCGGAGGAGACCGTCGATTCCCCGGCGCGCCAAGGCCACGAGCTCGTGTGGCTCGTCGATCCGATCGACGGAACGCGGGACTTCATCGCCGGACGAACAGGCTGGGCGGTCTCCGTCGCATTGGTCAACACCCGGCGTCCGCTGATAGGCCTGCTCCATGCGCCGGCACGGTCACGCGAGGCAGGCGGCGAGTTCTGGTATGGCGAAGCCGGCCAGGGAAGCCGGCGCAATGGCATCCCTCTGCGCGCGAGCAACCGGGCGAGCCTGGCAGGCGCGCGCGTACCGGCGAAGAAGCTGGCGCCGGAAGATGCCGATCTGGTGCTGGTGGACCAGCCGAACTCGATCGCCCTGCGCATGGCCATGGTCGCGGCGGACGAGGCGGACCTGCTGGCCACCCTGCGCTGGGGCTACGAGTGGGACATCGCCGCCGCCGGGCTGATCGCCCGCGAGGCCGGCGCTGCCGTCACCGATGCCTTCGGCCAGCCGCTGAACTACAACAAGCACGATCCACGTGCCTTCGGAGTGATGGTGACCTCGTCCGCGATCCATGACGCGGCGGTGGAACGACTCGCGGATCGTGCCCTTCGTTACTCCGCGTGACAGGAAAAAGGGGCCGGACCTCATGGCCAGCCCCTTCCCCGATCCCGCTTTCACGGAAACACTTTCTTACGATCAGCGGGCGGCGGATGCCTCCGCCTGGGTGACCGGCGTGATCTTGATTTCGACGCGGCGGTTCTTGGCGCGCCCTTCGGCAGTAGTGTTGTCCGCCACCGGATAGTTCTTGCCCATGCCCTGGGTCTGGATGCGCGCGGAAGAGACGCCGCGCATGATCAGGTAACGGGCGACCGAGTCCGCGCGGCGCTTCGACAGGTCGAGATTGTAGGTATCGGATCCGGTCGAATCGGTGTGGCCGTAAACGTCGATCAGGCTGTCCGGGTACTTGGTCATGCTCTGCCCGACATTGTCGAGCGCGGCCTGGAACGAGGGGCTGATCTGGGTCGAATCGACGGCGAAAGTCACGTCGGGCAGGTTGAGCAGGATGCCGTCGCCTTCCTGGCTGACATCGATGCCGGAGCCGGCGGTATCTTCCTTCAGCTCCTTGATCTGCTTGTCCATCTGGTAGCCGACGACACCGCCGGCCACGCCGCCGATGCCCGCGCCGACGATGCGCGCGGTCTTGCCGCCGATCACGCTGCCGAGGAGATAGCCGAGGCCGGCACCGCCGGTTCCGCCGATGGCCGTGCGGGACACCTTGCGCTCTCCCGTGTTGGGATCGGTGACGCAGGCCGAGACCGCCACGAGCGAAAGCGCGGCAAAGGCCGAGGTCATCAGGCGTGATTTGTTCATGATCTTCCCTCCTTTGGAAACACTTCCACCGCCGTCTGTGCGATTGTGGACATGAATAGCAGATGGCTGATCCCGGCGAAACGATTGCTGCCCCGATGGGTTCCATCGGAACCGACCGCATCGTCTTCATCCGCATCGTATTTCCCGTTCGAGACGATTATGTCCATCCGCAACACCCGCTTCGCACGTGCGAGGATTTCTGCTAGCGCAAGGGCACTGTGACACCTTTTCCCTGGACCGACCTCCTCATCATCGCCGGCTTGATCCTGCTCAACGGCCTGTTCTCCATGTCCGAGCTGGCCATCGTGTCGGCTCGCTCAGCCCGGTTGAAAGTCTCTGCCGACAAGGGCAGCGGCGCCGCGCGCACCGCGCTCGACCTTGCGGCCGACCCCGGCAAGTTCCTTAGCACCGTCCAGATCGGCATCACGCTGATCGGCATCATCGCCGGCGCCTACTCGGGCGCCAGCCTGGGCGGACCGGTGGGCGAGCGGCTCGTGGCGCTGGGCCTCCCGGCGCGTTTCGGCAGCGAGGCCGGCTTCACGCTCGTGATCATCGCCACGACTTTCGCCAGCCTGGTGGTGGGCGAACTCGTGCCCAAGCAGCTGGCCCTGCGCATGGCGGAGCCGGTCGCCATCCTCATGGCCCGGCCGATGGCCTGGCTCGCGCGGATCATGGCGCCGTTCGTCTGGCTGCTGGACCGGTCCTCGGGCCTTATCCTGCGCCTTTTCTCGATACGCGGCGGCGACCAGGAGCGGCTGACGGCCGAGGAACTCCAGATGATCTTCGCCGAGGCGACCCGCTCGGGCGTGATCGAGGAAGAAGAGCGCGCGATGATGACCGGCGTCATGCGCCTGGCCGAGCGCCCGGTGCGCGAGCTGATGACGCCGCGCAACCAGATCGACTGGATCGACGTCAACGCCAGCGAGGAAGCCCTCCGTGCCAAGATCGAGGCTTCGCCGCACTCGATGCTGCCTGTCGCCGAGGAAGGCTCGCCCGACAATATCGTGGGCATTCTCAAGGTACGTGAAGTGCTCGCCGCGCTGTGCGCCGGAAGGCCGGTCGATATTGCCGCGATGATGAAGAAGGCCGAAGTCATCCCGGACCAGCTCGACGCGATGGACGCGCTGCGCAAGTTGCAGCTTGCCGAAGTGACGATGGCGGTGGTGCACGACGAATACGGGCACCTTGAAGGCCTGGTCACGCCGTCGGACATGTTGGCGGCGCTGGCGGGAACCTTTGTCGGTCATCAGGACGAAGGCGACGGGCCGATGGTGGTGCAGCGCGAGGACGGCTCGCTGCTCGTCTCCGGCGCCATGCCTGCCGACGCACTTGCCGACCGCTTGGCCATGACCCTGCCGGGCGACCGCGAATATGCGACGGCGGCCGGCTACATCCTGGGCGTGCTCAAGAAGGTTCCCCACGAAGGCGAGTATTTCGCCGAGCAGGGCTGGCGTTTCGAGGTCATCGACATGGACGGCCTCAAGATCGACAAGATCCTCGTCTCGCGCATCGACGAGGATGGCGGCGACGACGGGGTCGCCGGAGAGGCATGAAGCGACGGGGCCTCATGCCGATGGCATG
>NZ_ATHL01000107.1 GCF_000445125.1 Novosphingobium lindaniclasticum LE124 | reverse complement strand
ATCTTGTCGACAGCAGTCCTCATATTATCGAAGATCCCACGCTGGGGCACGCCGCCCAGCACCCTGAACGCCTGCGTCAGCGCGTCGAACAGCATCTCATGGGTCTGCAGCAGATAGGCTCGGACGATGAAGGCGCGGCTATGCGCCAGTTTGGTATGGGCGACCTGTAGCTTCGTCGGCTTGCCATCCAGCACGGCATAGTCCTCGCTCCAGTCGAACTGGAATGCCTCGCCAGGCTGGAAAACCAGGGGCACGAATGTTCCACGTCCGCTGGTCTGCTGCTCATACTGCAGCTCGGTCCGCCACCGTCGGGCAAAAGCGGCAACCCGGTTATAAGAGCCATCGTATCCCAGCTCGACCAGATCAGCATGCAACTGCTTGGCAGTCCGCCTTTGTTTACGGGACTTCTTGGATTCCACTCGCAACCAGGCCGTCAGCTTCTCGGCGTAAGGGTCGAGTTTGCTCGGCCGGATCGGAACCTTGAAGCTCGGCTCAATCGCGTCAGAACGCAGATATTTGCGGATGGTATTGCGGGACAGGCCGGTCCGCCTCTTGATCTCGCGAATGGAGATCTTCTGCCGGAAATGCCACCGGCGGATCACACTGAGTAAGTCCATGTTGATCACTCCACGACCCTCCGACTGGCAGCCGGAGGCGAGGGAAACATGGGTCAATTCTCAATGGTAATTTATACGTCCCCCGGGTCACATCTCAGTGGCAATCAACAGCCGGAGGTCTGATAGGATCTCTAGCGCTGCTCTGGTTATCGGAAATAGGGCCTGGCACGAGCTATGCGGCACATCTCCTGCCAGGTATGTTCGGCATGGCGTTCGGCTTCGGCCTCGGGGCCATCTCGCTCACGCTAACGGCCGTGCACAATGTACGCGCAGAGGAGACCGGCATCGCCTCGGCAATCCTGAATTCCGCGCAGCAGATCGGAGTAGCTCTTGGTCTGGCTTCAGTGGCTGCCGTCTCCGTCGCTGCGACAGAGGGGCGTATGCAAGGTAAGCGCTGACGGAAGGCGGCGTTGACGTAGGGTTATTTGGCTTTCCGCGG
>NZ_ATHL01000106.1 GCF_000445125.1 Novosphingobium lindaniclasticum LE124 | reverse complement strand
TTGTCACTGACAATGCAAGCCGGCTTCCCGTGCAGGCGAACCAGCGCATCCAGTTCGCGCGCCACCCGAGCGCCGGAGATGCTGGTGTCCGCCGCCAGGCACAGGTTCTCCCGGCAGCAATCATCATTGATCGCCAGAATCCTGAACTTTCGCGATGCCCCGAACGTATCGGCGACAAAGTCCATCGACCAGCGGTCGCCTGGGCGAAGTGCTCCCGGCACCGGCGTCCGACTGCCCCGGGCGCGCTTGCGGCCGCGCCGTCGGCGTACAGACAAGCCTTCTTCCCGATATAGCCGGTAGAGCTTCTTGTGGTTCATGCTCATGCCCTTGCGCTCCAGCATGACGCCGATCCGGCGATAGCCGAACCGACGGCGCTGCCCTGCAATCTCCCGCATGGCTTCGCGGATCGCTCCGTGGTCCGGCGGGCGTTCGCGCCTGACCGTCTTGGGATCGACGCCAATCAGCACGCAGGCCCGGCGCTGCGAGACCTGGTAGTCCCGCATCACACCGAGCGCCACGTCGCGCCGCTGGCCCGGCGTCGTCAGCCTTTTCCCAGCAGGTCTTTCAGTATCGCGTTGTCCAGCATGCTGTCGGCTAGGAGCCGCTTCAGCTTGCCGTTCTCGTCCTCCAACTGCCGCAACCGATGGGCATCGGAAACCTCCATGCCGCCATACTTCGCCTTCAGCTTGTAAAAGGTCGCCGTGCTCAGGCCGTGCTTCCGGCAAACCTCGACCGTTGGAAGCCCTGCCTCCTGCTCCTTGATCATCCCGATGATCTGCGCCTCGGTGAAACGGCTCTTCCTCATGCGTCTGCTCCTTCCTCGTGGGCAGACTCTACATCAGAATGAGGGACCTTTCGGGGGGCAGGTCAGCCGGGCCAAACCGGCCATTTCGCTACCGGCTAGGTTCGGTCACGACATGACAGCGCGGCGCCCGGATCGCACGCGGGTCTGTCGGTATTCATTTTCCTACACCTCCCCACATGCGATAAATGATCCGGTTCACTCCGGCGCGGTTGCGTCGGGGCTTTGGCTCCAATCCTTGGGGGTGAACCATGTCCGATCGTTCGAACTCTTCGTATCCCACGTCTGCCGGGCGGGGGTGGATTCCGGCTTCTCGGGATATCGGGTTGCCGGGGGAGTGCTTTCCTCGGCGTGGGCGGGAGGCTGGCAGCGATCCCGACGTTCGGCGGGATGACGGCTGGGCGGGCGATCTGGAGGCTCTCGGGCCGGATGCGCTCGGGCCGGATGCGCTCGGGGCGCAGGCTCCGGGTCGGCGGGGCGCGGCGGAAAAGGTCGGGGAGCGCGAGGGCGATGGCCCTCGCACTTCTCCTTCTTCCCCTTCCTCGCCCTTGAACGGCCCCGACGAACCCTTCCACGATCCCGACAGGCTCGAGCCGCAGCACGGCGCGCCCGGCGAGGATGCGGGGTGGTCTCCGGCGCGGAAGGTTCGGTTCCTGCATCATCTGGCCGAGAAGGGCGACGTGCGGGCGGCGGCCTCGCGGGTGGGGTTGACGCGGCAGTCGGCCTATTTGCTCCGGCGGCGGGATGCGGCTTTCGCGCAGGGGTGGGAGGCGGCGCTGGGGCTGGCGCGGCGGCATGTCGAGGCGGTGTTGGCGACGCGGGCGCTCGATGGGGTGGAGGAGCCGGTCTTCTATCATGGCGAGCAGGTGGCGGTGCGGCGGCGCTATGATGCGCGGCTGCTCTTGGCGCATCTGGCGCGGCTCGACCGGGCGGCGGCGAGCGAGGGTGTCGCCGACCTGGCGGCGCGGTTCGACGAGGTGTTGGCGGTGGTCTCGGGCGCGGCGCCGGACGAGCTGGTGCCGGTTCCGGCGAAAGCAGCGGCGGCGGGGG
>NZ_ATHL01000105.1 GCF_000445125.1 Novosphingobium lindaniclasticum LE124 | reverse complement strand
CCCGAACTCACCGTGCAGCGTGGCACTCATCTCGCCAGGTTTGGCGCCGGGAAACAGCGTGACGCGCTCGATCAGACCGCGAATGGCGCATGCCGCCTCATCTCGTTCAGAGGGATGATGGAGAGCCTCGGATAGGCGCTCAACTTTCTTGCGATAGAACTTCGCAATGTTCGGATGGATATCCGGGGCAATATAAGGCGCCTCGCTCAGCCGCGCCCGTATGGCATCTTCCTGCGCCTCCAGTGCCAACAGCTTGTCGACCAGACCCCGCGTGCCATCACCATCGGCTGCCATGTTCACAAGATGCTCGATGGCCTTCATCACCTTTTTGAGCTCCGCTTTGTCAGCAGCCGCTGCCGCGCGCTGTTGTTGGTTCAGGCGATTGGTCTCCTCGACATAGGCGTGGATGGCTTCAGCCACAATCTCAGGCGCCATCAACCGGTGGCGAAGGCCCTCAAGAACCCGCGCCTCAAGCGCTTCGCGCTTGACGGTGCGAGCGTTCGTGCACGAACGTCGGTTCAAGTGCGCCGAACACCCGAAACGATCCTGGCCGCGCAGTGAGACCGGGCCATTGCAACTGCCGCAGAACAGCAGGCCGGATAACAATGATTTTGGACGGCGCTTCATACGAAGTTCCTCCCCCACGTTTGCGCTGTCCATCGAGCGCGCGTAGTCAATGCGCAGAGAGGTTTGGCGTGCCTTCACGGCTTGCCACAAGTCGTCATCGAGAATTCGCAGCTCGGGTACTTCCGTTGCAATCCACTCGGATTCGGGATTGATGCGCGAGACACGACGACCCGTAAGAGGGTCCTTGAGATAACGTTGCCGATTCCAGATGAGCCGGCCGACATAAAGTTCGTTGTTAAGGATGCCGGTGCCGCGCTTGATGTGTCCCCGTACGGTAGTGTTGCCCCATAGCTTGCCATACGGGCCGGGTATGCCTTCCGCATTGAGCTGTTTGGCTATTGTCAAAGGGCTGATGCCATTCGCGTAGTCACGGAATATGCGGC
>NZ_ATHL01000104.1 GCF_000445125.1 Novosphingobium lindaniclasticum LE124 | reverse complement strand
GCAAAATGGTCCATCGCTTCGTCAGGAAACCTGGAAATACGGACGTATTCCTGCGGCTTCCTTCCTTGCGCTGAACCATTTTGCCTCAAACCTCGATGGTGCTATTTATGAGTTTACGCCCTAAGTTTCTGGTCTAACGGTCGATCCGGGGCACGGCGTCGGACTGGCGGCGGCGCAGTTCGAAGGGAAGGCGCAAGTGCCGAGGCAGCGCGGCTTCCTCGGAACCGTCCGGCCAGAGCCGCGCGCACAGCATTTCCATGGCCTTGCCGCTCATTTCCTTGATCGGCTGCCGGATCGTGGTCAGGCGGGGCCAGATCGCGTCGGCCAGCGGCGTGTCGTCGAAACCGCAGATCGAGAGATCGCCGGGCACGCTGATCTTGTGCTGGTGTGCGATGGCCACGGCGGCGGCGGCCATGTCGTCGTTGCAGGCGAAGATCGCGGTCGGCCGATCGCCGCTCGCCAGCAGCCGCTCCGCCGCGATCAGTCCCGAACGATAGGAAAAGTCGCCGGCAACGACGATGTCCTCGTCGACCGGAAGGTCGTGGTCCCGCAGCGCATCCATGTAGCCGCGGCGCCGGCGGGTGCTGCTGCGGTGGCGGCTGGTGCCTTCGATGAAGGCGATCCGGCGATGGCCGAGTTCGATGAGATGGCTCGTCATCTCGTAGGCGGCGCTGCGGTCGTCCGTGGAGACGGAGGCGGTGGCGTCCTCTTCCCGGTCCGGGGCGACGGCGACCATCGCGATGCCGGCGGCGGCCAGCCCGGCGAGCAGCTCGGGCCGGTCGCAGAGCGGCGGCGGCAGGATCACGCCGGCGACATGGGCCTCGACGATCTGCGCGACCAGTTCGTCCATCGAGGCTCGATCCGGGCATTGCTCGACGGTGAGATGGACGTTGCGGGCGGGCGCTTCATTGAGCGCGCCCAGCAGAAGTTCGCCCAGATAGGCGGATGTCGTGGCGCCGCCATGAAGCAGGGCGATGCGCCGAACGCTGCGGCCGGCCAACATCCGCGCCGAGGTATTGGGCACATAGCCAAGCTCGGCCACGGCGCGAGCCACCGCCTCGCGGGTCTCGGCACTGACACGCGGCTTCCCGTTCAGCGCGCGGGAGGCGGTCATCGCGGAAACGCCGGCGCGCTCCGCCACGTCGTGGAGTGTGGGAGGCTTCGGCCTCGTGGCATCGTTCATGGACATCGAGCAATGCCTTAGCGCCTCTTTGAAAAATGCCCACAAGGCATTTTCAGTGCAGGCCGGTGCCGCGGCTGCACCTTTCGCTTCGGACCGAGGTCAGCGCACTTCCAGGCCCAGTTGCGACAGCAGTTCCGCCGCCTGCAGGCGGGAGATCACCGCTCCTCGAAACAGGCGCGCGTCGCGCAGTTCGATGCCGCCGAGATCGGCGCCGCGCAAGTCCGCCTGCTCGAAGCGGCTTCCGTCAAGGCTGGCACCGCGCAGTGAGCAGTCTTCGAACTGGGTGAGCCGGAAGTCGCACTTGCGCAGATCGGCATCGGAAAAGTCGATCCGCTGCAGCTTTGCCTTGCGGAACGACATCCCCGGCAGCTTGGCGAAAGACAGCAGGACTTCCTGGAAAGTCGTGCCCAGCAGGCCCGCGTCGGTGAAGTCGGCCCCCACCAGCTTGGTGCCCTGGATTCGGGCCGAGGTGAGCCTGGCCCGGCGGAGCAGGCCATTGCTGAAGTCGCATCCGGTCATCGCCGCCTCGGCGAGTTCGGCCTGGATGAAGGAGGCTTCCGGCCCTCGGCAGCGCAGGAACCGCGCGCCGGTAAGGTCGGCACCGTCGAAGCGGGCTCGCCGCAGGGAGCACCGCTCGAATGTGGTCTCAGTCAGGTCCAGGCCGGAAAAGTCTCCCTCGTCGAGAACACAGTCGACGAGGGTGCGGAGGCCGTCCGAGCAGGACTCCAGCAGATCTGCGCGGGTGACGACGGCCTGGTTCATGCGCGCCTTATGCCGCAGCCCGCGCGGATGGCAATGGCCGGGATGGCCGAAGTCCGGTCAGGTCAGGACGGGAGGCGCTGGCTGCGCTCACGTTCCAATGTGCGATGGAGATGGCGTACTTTCAGCATGTCGTGCCGGGTCAGGATGCCGACCACCTGCCGCGTTTCCGCGTCGACGATGGGGACGCGGCCGGAGCCGGATTCGACCATGAGATCGGCAATGCGGGCCAAGGGATCGCTGGGCGTGCCGCTTGGCTGCGAGGCATCGGAAAGCGCCTCCACCAGGGACGCCGCGACCGGGGCGCCGTCCAATCGCCAGCGCAGAATGTCCGAGCGAGAGAGCAGGCCGGTAAGCCGTCCCTCGCCGTCCACCACGGGATAGCTGCGGTGACGATCCTCCGCGTCGAAGAAGGCGAGGGCCTCGGCCACGGTCATGTCGTCCGGCAGCGTCTCGGGAGCGGGGGTCATGACCTGATCGGCCTGGAGGAAATCGAGCGGGTCGACGGTATACTCCTGCAGGACATGGCGGCCGCGCCGGGCGATCTTCTCGGTCAGGATCGAGCGGCGCATGACGAGCACGCTGATGGCATAGGCCCCGGCGGAAGCGGCGAGGGTCAGTGGCAGCATCGCAAAGTCGCCGGTCAGTTCCACCGCGAAGAGCGCGGCGGTGAGCGGCGCCCGCATCGCGCCGCTGAGGATCCCGGCCATGCCCGCAAGCGCCCAGAGCGCACCGCCGCCGGGAAGGAACTGCCCGAGCAGAAATCCAAGAGCGCCGCCCAGCAGCAGCAGCGGCGCAAGAACGCCGCCGGAGGTGCCCGATCCCAAGGCGACCAGCCAGACCGTCGCCTTGACCAGCAGCAGCGCCACGGCCACCCGGGTCGCCAGCGATCCGTCGAGCAAGCCGCGGATACTGTCGTAGCCTGCGCCCAGAACATGCGCGTCGATCAGCCCGCCCAGTCCGACGACGAGGCCGCCGAGCGCCGGCCACCACATCCAGTGCAGGGGCAAGCGGCCGAACAGGTCCTCGATCTTGTAAAGCAGCGAGGACAGCACGGCCGCCTGTGCGCCGGTGAGCACGCCAAGGCCGAGCGCCAAAGCGACGAGCAGGGGGCTCAGGCCCAGCGCGTGGTGAACGGGGAAGAGAGGCCCGGCCTCGATGAGCAGCGGGCGCCAGAGGAACGAGACCAGCACGGCAAGCACCACCGGCACGAAGCTGCGGGGTTTCCATTCGAACAGCAGCACCTCGATCGCGAGCAGGATCGCGGCCATCGGCGTTCCGAAGATGGCGGTCATCCCCGCCGCCGCACCGGCCACCAGCAGGGTCTTGCGCTCGGCGGCGCTGAGGTGGAACGACTGGGCGAACAGCGAGCCTATCGCGCCGCCAGTCATGATGATCGGACCTTCCGCGCCGAACGGACCGCCGCTGCCGATCGAGATCGCCGAGGACAGCGGCTTCAGCAGCGCCACTTTCAGCGAGAGACGGCTCTCGCCGAAGAGGATCGCCTCGATCGCCTCGGGAATGCCGTGTCCGCGGATCTTGTCCGAACCGAAACGCGCCATCAGGCCCACGATCAGGCTGCCGATTACCGGAATGGCGACGAGCCAGATCCCGAGAGCATTGTCGGTGATGGCCGCCGGATCGGCGGAAAGCCGGCCGAACCAGAACAGGTTCGTCGCGATCGCGATGGACTTGAGCAGGACCCAGGCCCCCACCGCGCCGCCCGTGCCCACGACCAGAGCGGCGGCGGCGAGGAGGAGCATGCGGCGATCGGCGCTGTGATCGGCCAGCGGGCCGCGGGGCGCGAAGAGAATCGGCGAGGACATGGTTCGCGCAGGTATATCGCAATACGACATATATCAAGATTGACATGCGAGCGGCCGGGGCAGACTTGAGCGATGCCCGTTTTTATTCCGCCACCGTGTTCGATGCCGTAATGTCCGAGACTTCAACGCTGACCGAAGCCGATTATGCGGCTCTGGCCGATTTTCGCTTTTCCCTGCGCCGGTTCCAGGCATTTAGCGAAAGCCGGGCCGCCGAATGCGGCCTTACGCCGCAGCAGCACCAGGCCATGCTGGTGATCCGCGCGGCTCCGCCGGAAACCTCGACGATCGGCCACGTCGCCGAGCGGCTGATACTCAAGCCCCACAGCGCGACCGGGCTGGTGGACAGGCTGGTCGCGCTGGGCCTGGTCGAGCGCCGGGCTTCCCCGAACGACAAGCGGCAGGCGCTGCTGGCGCTCACGGATCTGGCCCACGACAAGCTGGATCGGCTCAGTGCCACCCATCGCGAGGAGATCCGCCGCTTGCGGCCCTTGCTGGTGGACATTCTGGAAAAGCTGGAGGGATGACAGGGGCGGCAGGATAGGCTTGGCATTGGCCGGCCTCGTCACGCATGTGTCATCGACAGACGCTAGGCGCTCGCGCGTGAACCCTGGCGATCTCTCTTCCGCCCAGCGCGATTCCCGCCGCCTCGGTTTGGCGGGGCTGGCGGTGTTCTCGCTGCCGGTGCTGCTGTTTCAGGCGGTGGAACTGACCTGGCGGGCCTATCTTCCCGTGTTCCTGAACCAGTCGGTCGGCGTGGCCTTGGCCGTGGTCGGCGCGCTGATGCTCGGCGTTCGCGTGCTCGATGCGGTGGCCGACGTGGCGATCGGCTGGATCAGCGATAATGTCGCCACCCGTTTTGGCCGGCGGGCACCCTGGATGGCTGCGGGGGCGCTGCTGGTGCCGGTCGGGGCGCTCCTGCTGTTTCTCGCGCCGCCGGGCGCCGAGCTCGTCCGGGTGATCGGCGCGGGTGTACTGCTTCATGTCGGCTACTCGTTCATCGTCACGCCTCACGGCGGCTGGGGCCTCGAACTGTCGGACGATGAGGAGGAGCGGACCCGCATCATGGGCGCGAAAGTCTGGTTCGGGGTGTTCGGGTCGATGGCCATGCTGGCGACGATCGGCGTGCTGGAGCGAAGTTACGGCTTCGGTATCCGCGCGCTGGCGACGGTTTTCGGAACGGTGATCGCCATCGCCGCACCCGTCACCATCCTGGCCGTGCTCGCGAAGTTTCGGGAACGGCCGCCAGAGCGGCGAAAGCAGGTTGCGAAAATGAGCCAACCGCTGCCGCAACTGCTCGCGGGGATGATGCGGGACCCCGCCCTGCGGCGCATCCTGTTCCTTTACCTGCTCTGCGGTATTGCCGACGCCTCCACTGCCAGCACTTTCCTGTTTCTGGTCGAGCCGGTGCTTGGGCTGACCGGGCAGGCGGCGACCTTGCTGCTGATCCAGCCGGTCATGGCGCTTTTCACTTTGCCCCTCTGGACCGGGCTGGCGAACCGGCTGGGGCGGCGGAACGTGCTGACGATCGGCTACGCCTGGCAGGCGCTGGCAATGCCGCTGGCTCTTGTCGTACCGGAAGGCAGCACGGTTCTGTTCGGCCTGTTCCTCGCGCTGCGCGGGTTGACTTGCGGCATAGAGTACATGCTGCTGCGGGTGATGGTGGCCGACGTGGCGGAGAAGGGCGCGGCCAACGGCGCGCGGCTGTCGGGCACCTATTACGCGCTATCCAGCGTGACTCTGAAGCTGGCACTTGGGTTGGGGGCAGGGCTGGGACTGTTCCTGATCGGGCTGTCAGGCTTCGAGGCAGGCGGTTCCACGGGATCGGGCGCGTCCCTCGCCGTCCGCCTGGCCTATGTCCTGCCGTCGGTCATTGCGGGGCTCGCCGGCTTGCTCGTGTCGAACCGCGTCGGACCGGTCCGGTCGGGCTTGCGAAAAAAGCCTGTTTACACATGACGCACGGCCAAGACGCAATCGAGATTGCATGATCAGCAATTGATGGTTCCGAGGAACCGGCTAAAGCGGCGGGGCCTTTCAGGCATCCTCTCCCAAGACTTTCCAGCCGGCCCTTGTGGCCGGCTTTCTTTTTGCCTGCATCCCGCGAAGAGCGCGCTTGCGCCTCGGCCAGAAGGCAGCCTTATCGGCGCGATTGTGGGGCTTCAACCTGACCATCGGCGCACCCCTCGCTTGCGGCGATAGATCCCAACACGATCTTGGAAGCGGGCAAAGCCGCCATGCGCTTGTCTTGGTGCAGGCAACCTCCACGCTGACCGGCGCTCTCCCGGGCCGAAGCTGCGCAGCGCGTGCTTCCGCAATCATCGGGATTGTCAAAATCTCAGGTTGAACGACGGACAAGCAAAGAGGCGCAAGACCCTGAAGTCTTGCGCCTCCTCCTGCATTCTCCCGAGGGAGAACTCGTGTCCCAGGTGTTTCCGAAATCCTGCCGCTTCAGACGCCTTGCGGCGCGGCGCCGCCGGAAAAGCGGCGACCGGCCTTGGGGATGGACGAGCCGGTCAGCGGGCGCGGGGCTCCGGGGCCGCGCGGCTCGCTGGGCCGGTCGATCCTGCCGGATTCGAGAAGCTGGTTGATCTCTTCACCCGACAAGGTTTCGTATTCGAGCAAGGCCTGTGCCAGCGATTCCAACTGCTCGCTATGTTCGTTGAGCAACTGGGTCGCGCGGGCATGGGCGTTATCGACAAGGCCGCGGATTTCGCTGTCGATCACCTTGTTGGTCTCGTCCGAGGCCATCGTGCGGTGCGAGCCGCCCATGCCGAGGTAACCTTCCTGGCTTTCCTCGTACTGGAGCGGGCCGAGCTTGTCCGACATGCCCCACTTGGTGACCATGTTGCGGGCCAGGCTGGTGGCATATTGGATGTCCGAGGAGGCGCCCGAGGAAACCTTGTCGTAGCCGAAGATGATCTCTTCCGCCACGCGGCCGCCCATGGCGACCGAGAGGTTCGCCAGCATCTTGTCGCGATGATACGAGTAGCTGTCCCGCTCCGGCAGGCGCATGACCATGCCCAGTGCGCGGCCGCGCGGGATGATCGTGGCCTTGTGGATCGGGTCCGAAGCCGCCTCGTGCAGCGAGACGATGGCATGGCCGGCCTCGTGGTAGGCGGTCATCTTCTTCTCGTCGTCGGTCATGACCATGGAGCGGCGTTCCGCGCCCATCATGACCTTGTCCTTGGCGTCCTCGAACTCCTGCATGGCGACCAGGCGCTTGTTGCGGCGCGCGGCGAGCAGGGCGGCCTCGTTCACGAGGTTGGCGAGGTCGGCACCGGAGAAGCCCGGTGTGCCGCGCGCGATCACGCGGGCATTGACGTCGGGGGCGAGGGGCACCTTCTTCATGTGCACGGCGAGGATCTTCTCGCGGCCCTCGATATCGGGCACGGGCACCACGACCTGACGGTCGAAGCGGCCCGGACGCAGCAAGGCAGGGTCGAGCACGTCGGGGCGGTTGGTTGCCGCGATGATGATGATGCCTTCGTTCGCCTCGAACCCGTCCATCTCGACAAGCAGCTGATTCAGCGTCTGCTCGCGCTCGTCGTTCGAATTGCCGAGGCCGTGGCCGCGATGACGGCCGACCGCGTCGATTTCGTCGATGAAGACGATGCAGGGGGCGTTCTTCTTGGCCTGTTCGAACATGTCGCGTACGCGCGATGCGCCGACGCCGACGAACATCTCCACGAAGTCCGAGCCGGAGATCGTGAAGAACGGCACGCCTGCCTCACCGGCGATGGCGCGGGCGAGCAGGGTCTTGCCGGTACCAGGCGAGCCGACCAGCAGCGCGCCCTTGGGGATCTGGCCGCCCAGCTTCGAAAAGCGGGTGGGATCGCGCAGGAACTCGACGATTTCTTCCAATTCCTCGCGTGCCTCGTCGATGCCCGCCACGTCGTCGAAAGTGACGCGGCCCGAGCGCTCGGTCAGCATCTTGGCCTTGGACTTGCCGAAGCCCATCGCGCCCGAGCCGCCGCCCTTCTGGACCTGACGGAGCGCGAAGAAGGCGATGCCGACAATCAGCAGGAAGGGCAGGGTCTGTGCGAGGATGTAGACCAGAAGGCTGCCTTCCTCAGGCGTCTTGCCGGCATACTTGACGCCGCTCTGCTGGAGCAGGGGCGTCAGCGTGGTATCGCCCGGGACCGGAACGGTGCGGAACGAATCGCCGTTCTTCATCTTGCCGTCGATGCTGTCCTGACCGACTTCGACGCTGTCGACGCTGCCTTCGGCGACTTTGGCGCGGAAATCGGAATAGGCGATCATCGGCCCGCTCTCGCTGCGGGTATTGAACATGGATACCACCATGAGGAGCGCGAGAAAGATCCCGCCCCATACGAGCAGGCTCTTGACCCAGGGATTGCCGCTAGGCTGATCGTCGTTCATCTTGGAAGAAACCGTCCTTTCGCCCGCCAATGTAGGGTCGGGCGGCTGAATCGCAAGTTAGCAGAGCCTGTCAGTGTAATAGTTTCCGATCCCGGACCCGACATTGCTGTTCTATTCGGGGTCTGCGGCGCGGCAAGGCGGCAGCAGCAGGGTCATTCTGGTGCCGGTTCGCGCTGATTTTCCAACGATGTTTTCTCCAACGATGTTTTCCAGAGCGAAGCGTGCTTCCAACTGGCGGCTCAGCACTCTGGATATGCGCAGACCGATTGATTGGGCTTGTTCCAGGTCGAAGCCGGCCGCCAGTCCCTGGCCGTCATCTTCGACCGTGAGTGCGATGGCTCCCGATTCGCGGCGGACCGAAACGCGGATCGTGCCTTCGTCCCGGAGCGCCAGACCATGTTCGAGGGCATTGACGATGGCTTCGGAGAGAATCAGAGCCACCGGCACCGCCGCGTCCGGCCGCAGCACGATGCCGGGCTCGACGTAGATCTTGCAGGTTATGCCTTCCCGGCCGTTTGAATCCATGATCTGCCCGGAAAGATCACGGACGAAACGATCCAGCGGGACCAGTTCTCCGTCAGACCGGTAGAGCTGCCGCTGAATGCGCCCGATCACCTGAAGGCGCGCGGCGGCATCGCCGATGGCGCGGCGGGCGGTCGGCTCGTCAAGCCCGCGCATCTGCAAAGAGAGAACGGCTCCGATCATCTGGAGATTGTTGCCCACGCGGTGCTGGAGTTCCTGAAACAGCAGTTCCGTGCGTTCGGCCAGGATGCCGCGCTGCTCGGCCAGCACCTTGACTTCCTCCTGCGCGGCATGGAGGCGGGCGTTGGCTCTCTGCATCAGGTGCACGAGCGTGATGTCGACCACTACTACGCCAATATAGAACACGAGCGAAACAAGCGTCCGGTAATCGAGTGCAAACCCGAAGCGCGGCGGGATGAACAGGTACCATGCGCAGAAACAGCATATCAGCGCGGCCAGGATGCCCGGACGCGGGCCGAACAGGAACGAGGAAAGAATGACCGCCGGAAAGAACGTGAGATAGGGATATCCGGGCGGAAAGGCGTCATCCAGTTCCCAGCGGATCCAGGTCGCCGCAATGCACAGCAGGAGAGTGATGCCATAGCGCACCAGCGGGCGCTGCGGAATCAGAGGTAGGCGTTCGATGAACTGGATCGGAAATCGGGCCTCTGGGTTCACGTTGGCAAAGTCTCTCGTCGCCCAGGGGCTTGTCTCCGCCCAGGCGGCGCCGGTCAATGTCTGGCCGAGCGGCCTTTCCGGCGCAAGCGGAAGGTGCTTCTATCGGGCAAAGACGCGCAGACAGGCGTGCCGGTTCCAACAGGGCCGGCATCCCCGCGAACGAACCAGAGACGGGAGTACCAGGGACGATGAAGACCGCTCGCAAGATCCACCCGGTCTACGCGAATATGGAGCGGACGGTGTTCGACCGCATGTCGTCGCTTGCCCGTGAGCACGGCGCGATCAATCTCGGCCAGGGCTTTCCGGACGGTCCGCCGCCGCAAGAGCTGATCGAGGCCGCTGGCCGCGCCCTTCGCGATCGGTCGAACCAGTATCCCCCGGGGGCGGGCTTGCAGGAACTGCGGGAGGCGATTTGCGGCTATTACGCCCGGCGACAGGGGCTGACGCTGGCACCGGAGCAGGCGATCGTGACCTCCGGTGCCACCGAGGCGCTGGCCGCCGCGCTCTTCACGTTGGTAAGTCCGGGGGACGAGGTGATCCTGTTCCAGCCCGCCTACGATGCCTATGCGCCGCTGGTGCGCCGGGCGGGCGGCGCTCCGGTGTCCATTGCGCTGTCGCCGCCGCAATTTCGCTATCCGGCCGAGGCTCTGGCCGCAGCCGTTACGCCGAAGACGCGGGTGCTGGTGCTGAACGATCCGCTCAACCCCGCGGGTACGGTCGCCAGCCACGAGGAACTGGCCGCGATCGCCCGGACCTGCGCGGAGCATGATCTTGTCGCGATCTCCGACGAGGTGTGGGAGGAAGTCCGGTTCGACGGCACTGCCCACCGCTCCCTCATGACTTTCCCGGGGATGGCGGAACGGACGGTCAAGATCGGCTCGGCGGGCAAGATCTTCGGGCTGACCGGCTGGAAGATCGGCTGGATGATCGCGGAGGGGCTCCTTGCGACGGCACTGTCCCGCGCGCACCAGTTCCTGACCTTTGCAAGCGCGGTGCCGCTGCAGTGGGCTGTGGCGGAGGGGCTTTCGCTGCCGGGCGCCGTGCTGGAAGGTCAGCGAGCGGGATGGGGCGCGGGGCGGGAGCGGTTGAAGACGGGGCTTGCGCAGGCAGGCTTCGAGGTGCTGCCCAACGCGGCCACGTGGTTCCTGACCGTCGACCTTGCGGCGTCCGGTATCGCGCTCCCGGACCGGGCGTTCAGCGAGCGGGCGGTCGTCGAGGCGGGGGTGGCGACCGTACCGGTTTCGGCTTTTTACCAGGGGGAAAATGTGCCGGAGCACCTGGTCCGCCTCTGCTTCACAAAGCCGGATGAGGTGCTGGACGAGGCGGCCGGGCGACTTGCCCGTTTCCGTATGGCGCTCGCCGGCTGACTTGCTTCACTCTCGTGTGAGAAGACGCGGCCACGCCTGTCGTCAGGCGTTCATCCCGCCGTTCACGCTCATCACTTGCCCGGTGATTTTCGATGCTCCGTCCGAGCAGAGGAACAGCGCCAGCGGCGCGATGTCGTCCGCCGACGGCAATCCCAGTCCGGCTTTTCGGGCCGCCCGGGCCATGCGTTCCGAACCCCTGCGAATCGCGCTGTCGCTGCCTTCCACGAAGCTGGTGGAAAGGGCATGGGCGCGAATGCCGTCGCGGGCGGCTTCCACCGCGAAATTACGGATGAAGCCGATCGTCCCGGCTCTGGCGGCGCCTATCAGGCTTTGCCGGGCGGCGGCGTAGATGCCGGCGTCGGAGACGAGCGCGATGAAGGTTCCGCCCTGCGTGGCAAGGAACCCGTAGCTCGCCAGGGCGAGCCGCTCCACCCAGCCGACCGATACGTTGAGAAAGTCTCCGAAAGTCTCGGGCGCGGTCTCCGGCAGGAGACCGGTTATGCCGAGCGGCCCGGTGGAAACGCAGTCGATCACCGCGTCCAGGCGGCCATACTGCTCGACCACTTCCGCGATCAGGCTTTCGGCGGCCTCCTCTTCCCAGACATCCGCGATGAAGCCGTCCACGGTGCCGAGATAGGACAGGCCGGTGACCAGCGCCGTCACTTTTTCCGGCGTCCGTCCGTGTAGCGCGACCTTCCAGCCATGGGCCAGGGCCTGGCGAGCGATGGCACTGCCGATCGATCCGCTGCCACCCGCGAGAAGCAGGACTTTCTGATCGCTCATCGGGTTCCTTCTGGGAAGATCAGTCGCTTTCGAATGCGGCGCGCATGTCGTCGTCGGCAAGATCGGAGAACTTGGTGATCCTGGCTTCGAAGCGCAGGCGGACCTTGCCGGTGGCGCCGTGACGCTGTTTGGCGATGATCAGTTCGGAAAGGCCCGTGATCCGCTCCATGTGCTCGCGCCATTCGTTCCACTTGGCATGGACGTCCGGTGGATCGTTGTCGCCCGGCTCGCGGGGTTCGACGCCCTTCGCGTAATAGTCCTCGCGGAACACGAACCAGACCATGTCGGCGTCCTGCTCGATCGAGCCCGATTCGCGGAGGTCCGACAGCATCGGCCGCTTGTCTTCGCGCGACTCCACGGCACGGGACAGCTGCGAGAGCGCGATCACCGGGACCTGCAGTTCCTTGGCCAGCGTCTTGAGACCGCGGGAGATTTCGGAGATCTCGTTCACGCGATTGTCGTTGGCACGGCCCGATCCCTGCAGAAGCTGCAGGTAGTCGATGATGACCAGGCCGATGTTGTGGCGGCGCTTGAGCCGGCGCGCACGGGTACGCAGGCCGGCGATGGTGAGCCCGGGCGTGTCGTCGATGAACAGGGGCAGCTCTGCCAGTCTTTGAGACGCAAAGGAAAGCTGCTGGAAGTCCTCGCGGCTGATCTTGCCCATGCGCAAGGCTTCGGAGCTGATGCCGGACTGCTCGGCCAGGATACGCGTGGCGAGCTGGTCGGCGCTCATTTCGAGGCTGAAGAACGCGGTTGCGGCGCCTACCGATTTTTCGACGGGAATGCCGTCCGCCAGATCGCGCTGAAGCCGGTCCGACGCGTTGAAGGCGATGTTGGTGACGAGTGAGGTCTTGCCCATGCCGGGGCGGCCGGCCAGGATGATGAGGTCGGAATCGTGCAGGCCGCCGATCTTGGCGTTGACCGAGTTAAGGCCGGTGGTCTTGCCCGAGATGTGGCCGCCCGAATTGAACGCCTTTTCAATGGCGCCGATGGCGGCGCGGGTGGCGCTGGCGAAGCTCTTGGCCTCGTTTGTGGTCGAAGCGCCCTCAGCCACCTTGTAGAGCGCGGCTTCGGCCCGTTCCACTTGCTCCATGGGCTCGACTGATTCGGACGTATCCATGGCTTCGGCCACGAGATTGCGGCCCACCGAGATCAGTTCGCGCAGCAGGGCAAGATCGTAGATCTGATCCGCCAGTTCGCGCGGGGCGAGCAGGCCCTGTCCATCGGCGGTGAGTCGGGCGAGGTAAGACACGCCGCCCAGCGCCTTCAACGCCTCGTCCGATTCGAAATAGGGACGCAGGGTGACGGGCGTGACCACCGCCTTGCGATCCAGCAACTGGAGAATGCGCTCGTAGATGCGGGCGTGAACGGGCTCGTAAAAGTGCGTAGGCGATAGCTGCGTCTGCAGTTCCTCGATCACCCGGTTGTCGATCAGGACGGCGCCCAGGAAGGCGGCCTCGGCCTCGACGTTGGCAGGCAGGGTGCGGGCTTCAGCCTCTGGGGCAAGCGCAATGGCGGCAGTTTGTGACATGAGGATGCCGACAATGCCTCAACTCGCCCCGTGCCAGCAAGCGAGCAGGGCGGCGATATTATTCCACAGGGTGTGAACGAAACGACTTGCCCTTGCCGGGCCATGCTGCGAGCGCGTAAAGGGCAAGGGAATATGTCCGATCCGCGCATCTCCCATATCGAACTGGACGACGCGACCATCCTGTGGCGCAACGCCGATATCGAGCAGGAGCGGCGCATTGCCATTTTCGACCTCATCGAAGACAACGTCTTCAAGCCTCTTCGCGCCTTCGATGCCGGGCACGAAGGGCCCTATCGCCTGCGCCTTGCGGTTCGCGACGGGCGGCTCTCGCTGGAAATAGGAGATGAGGCCGGCAATCCGCTCGAAGCCATGGTGCTGGGCCTGGCGCGGCTCCGCCGACCGGTGCGGGAATACTTCGCGGTCTGCGAAAGCTATTACCAGGCGATTCGAAGAGCCTCCGCGCAGGAGATAGAGACGATCGACATGGCGCGGCGCGGCATTCACGATGCGGCTGCCGAAACGCTTCTCGAAAGGCTGGAAGGCAAGATAGAGACCGATCACCCCACCGCACGCAGGCTGTTCACGCTGATCTGCGTCCTGCATATTCGCGGCTGAAGGGGCTTCACATGGCACGATCGGGAGGCGCCGGGGTGCGCGCGCGCATCTTGTGGCAAATCGTGGCGGCCTTGCTGCTGCTGGCGATGCTGGCCGGAGCCTGGGGCTGGTGGCATCTGCGGCATTGGACTCCGGAGCGGGAAATTTATCCGGTGCAGGGCGTGGAGATCGGCGCCGCCGACGGCGAGGTGAACTGGAATTCGCTCAAGGCGGTCGGCGTCGACTTCGCCTATATCGATGCCAGCGCGAGCGTCAGCGCCTTCGCCCGCGATCCGCGCTTCGTCGGCAATTTCGTGGCGGCGAAAGCGGCGGGCCTGCAAGTCGGAGCAGTCCATCGCTACGATCCCTGCCAACCCGCGGAGATGCAGTCGGCGAATTTCGTGACCACCGTGCCGCGCGATTCGGCGCTGCTGCCGCCCGCGATCGACCTCGACATCCTGGCCGATCATTGTCCGGCCAACGTGTCGGACGCGAAAGTCGAGAGCGAACTGATGACGTTCATCAACCAGATCGAGACGCACGCCGGCAAGCCGGTCATTCTCAAGGTGAGCAAGGCCTTCGAGGCCCGCTACCGCATCGCCGCCAAGCTCGACCGCAATCTCTGGCTGGTACGCGACCGCTTCCTGCCGGACTACGGCGGCCGGCCATGGTCGCTGTGGACGGCGAACGGATCGCTGTCCAACGAGATTGCGCAAGAGGGCCTGCGCTGGGTAGTGGTGCAGCCATGACCTTCAGCACCCAACAGCGCGACGCTCTGCTCGTTGCCGCGCGCGAGGCCGCGACCCGCGCTTATGCCCCCTATTCCAAGTTCCACGTCGGCGCCGCGCTCCTGCTGGGAGACGGCTCGGTGATCACCGGCGCCAATGTCGAGAATGCCAGCTATGGCCTGTCGCTTTGTGCCGAGACGGTGGCGGTATCCGCGATCCTCTCCTCCGGCACCTTCCGCGAGAATGGCGGCACGCTGGAAGCCGTGGCGGTTACCGGTGGGGCCCCGGGCGCGGCGGGGCAGGGCGATACCGTCACGCCGTGCGGGCGCTGCCGTCAGATACTCAACGAGATCGCCCAGATCGGCGGCACGGATCCGATGATCTGGTGCGATGGGGGTGATACCGTGCTGGAGACGCGGTTGTCGCAGCTGCTTCCCCACGCCTTCGGTCCGGCCAACCTTCTTTAGTTTCGGCAATATAGCAGGAACGGCGATGCCGAGTCGTTTAGCTTCGATCTCGAAGTGACGCGGATCAGCATCGCTTCATCGGAATCCTATTGTCAACTTATTCAGTTGAGTTGTGGTGCTTGGCGTCGGGACGTAGACAGAGTCGACCGGCGGTTTCCCCGACAGCGTTGGAGCACTCCATGACACACTATCGTTATCCCCGTGAGCAGGATCATGTGCCCCTGATCCTCCTGGTGCCCGGCGTTCCCCTTGCCGAAGGGCACTGGATGAGCCGCTGGGCGCGCTGGAGCGAGCATTGCCGGCTTCTGGAACTTGGTCTCTGGGACGAACCGCACCGCAACACCTGGGTCAACAAGCTCAACCTCGCCATTCGCCGCGCCGATCGGCCTGTGGTGATCGTCACGGACGACATCGCTGCTCTCGCGCTGGCGTGGTGGGTGGAGTTCGAAGGCGTGGGGCCGGAGAACCCGGTGCTGGGCGCCATCGTCGTCAATCCGCCGAACATGGACCTTCCCGGCGCAGACCGCCGCCTCGCTCGCTTCGGCGCCTGTCCGCGGCAGACATTGCCCTTCACCTCGTTTATGGTTGGCGATCTCGACGCTCCGGCGACGCGGCAGCGCTCGATGATCCGGCTCGCCAAGGACTGGGGCTCGTCCCCGGTCTGCGACGATATGCGAGGAGATTGGGCAGGAGGCTGGATGATGCTGCAGGATCTGCTGGGCGAAGTGCCGGGAGCTTCGGTATCGCCCTCGTGGAGTTATGACGAGAACCTCGCGGTGCGGCAGGCCTTGCGGCAATGGGCGGGGATTTGAAAGACAGGGGAAGTCCTGGGGGATGCTCCTCCAGACCCTCGCAATGGCTGCCTCGTACGCGGCTTGACGTTGTGCGCTCCCTGCTGCGCAGCCAGTAAGTCTCCCGAACCAGCCATGGGCGCGCAACGGTCAGGTGGTGCCTGACCTCGACGGTAACGGGGGTGCAGGGGTAGTAACCCCTGCGTCTTCCCTTTACTTCCTTTCCCGCTCCACGAACCACTCCAGCAGCGCGCCCATGCAGTCCTTGCCGAGCTGCGCGGAGCGCTCGGGACTCCAGCCCTGGCGCGGATCGGCCGCCTCGTCGTGGTCCTTGAACGGCATTTCCAGCGTCATCGACACGGCCCCGAAGCGCTCGGCAAGCTGGTTGGTCGACATCGTCAGGTTGCCCTTGCCGGGCCGGGTGATGGGATAGCCCAGCTTTGTCTGGAAGTCCGGTGTACGGCGTTCGAGGATCGCGGTGTAGCGGTCGTAGCCCTGCTTCTGCTCGGCCTTGAGCGAGGGGATGCCTTCGAAGCCCGCCATGAATACGGCCGGGATCGCCTCGTCGCCGTGGATGTCCATGGCGAAGTCCACGCCGGTTTCATCCATGGCGGCCAGGATCGCCAGCACTTCGGGCGACTTTTCGGCGCTGGGGGTCTCCCATTCGCGGTTGAGGTTCACGCCGGCGGCGTTGGTTCGCAAGTGCCCGCGTGCCGAGCCGTCGGGATTCATGTTGGGCACGACATGGAAGCGGCACCGCTTGCGCAGTTCGCGGCCGACCGAATCGGCAGGGTCCGCCAGCACTTCCAGAGCGCCTTCCATCCACCATTCGGCCATCGATTCGCCGGGGTGCTGCCGCGCGTAGAGCCAGACCTGCGCCTCGCCTTCGCCCATCGACAGGCAATCGAGCGGCCGTCCGTCGAGCGTGGTGCCGAGCAGGCGGTAGTCGACGTCCTCCAGTCCGCTCAGCGAGGAGATCAGGTCGTGATGGCGCTCCATCGTGTAGGGCGCGAAGTAGGCGAACCAGGCCAGCTCGCCTTCCGGCGTGTGGCGGATCGTGAGGGTGCCGCCGTCCTCGCTGCCATCCCACGAGGTTTCCGCGCGGCCCCAGAACTGCCGGTCTTCCGAAGCGCAGGCGCGGTATTCCGGCCAACCCATCGGATAGGCGGAAGCATTCAGCCCGGTTATCTTCAGCACCAGTTCCTCGCCGGCGATCGACCGGCCAGGGGCGCCGCTGACGCGGAAGTGGAACCACTGGAAGAAATCGGAGCAATGGTCGCGGCGGATCTTGAGGCGCGCCGTGGTGCCCTGCGTGGAAAGAACTTCGATGTTGCCGGAATCGAAAGCGGATGAAATCTGGATGCTGGTCATTTCACCAGGATAGTTTCGCCCGACCTGCCCGGAAAGCCCTTGAAAAGAGCTTCGGCCATTTTTGCAGCGCCAAGCGAGGTCTGCGCGACAGGAGACTTGGATCCCACGGTGAAGGCGGCGCGGCCTTCCCAGATGGTGCGTCCGTCAGGACGATCCTTGATCATGACGTGCATCCGGGTGTCGACCTGGTCCTGCGGTCTGCCGGCGAGATTGATGCCGAGACCAAGACCCAGCCCCGAACCGTAGCTTCCGGTGGCGCCGCCGACCCCGACCGAGACGGGGCTGCCCTGTCGGCCGGGTTGATAGACTTGGCGCTCCACCGAAAGAATGGCGACCTGAGTGTCCCGCACCGCTTCGCCGGGGAGGGCTTGCCGATAGCCCACTTTCGCAAGTTCCTGCGCCACGGCGGCGGCATAAGTCCGGAATTCCAGGCTGGAAGCGTCCTGTGGGCTGGCGGGGTCGACGCGGATCACGCCGCGGCCCAGCATCGGCGCATCGGGAGCGCTGAAGCGTGTGACTTCGACCGGGCCGACTTGCGCGGCGCAACCTCCCAGCGCAAGACCGCCGGCGAGAAAGGCGGCAAGGGCGATCGAGCGAGCGGTTTGGTTCATGTCATGCTCTCCAGGGGGCATGCTCTCAAGAGCAAGTGCCTCAGGCCAATTTCTTTATACGCCCACCTGCCAAGAGCAACGTGTCTCCGGGAGAATGGATCCGCGCGATCAGCCCTGAGGCGCGCCAAGGCCAACGGGATCGGCCTTGGGAAAGCCGTCGAAGAGAGCCTGCGCCAGTTTTCCCGCGATGCGATAGTCGGGCCAGTCGTCATCCCCCTCGCGGGTGGCGATGGTGGCGTAGCCTTCCCACAACACCTTGCCGCTCGTCTTGTCGACGATGCGCGTATCCAGCCGGGTGCCGACCAGCGCGGAACGCGGCTTGGAAAGATCGACGTTCAGCGCCAACCCATAGGCCGAGCCGCGATTGCTGACGCCCACGGCCGCCGCGCCGCTCACCGGATTGCGCTTTTCCTCGGCGGGCGTCAGAATCTGGCGGCTGATCTTCAGCTCCGCCACTTGTCCGCCGTCTTCCTGCTTGTGCTGGGTGTCGTAGCCGGCTCCGACGAGGGCATCGACGATGGCCGCCTCGTAAGCTGCGCGCTGCGGGCCGGGAACCCACTGTCCTTCACCTGAATCGGACTGAACCGAGACGGCGCCATGACCGAGACCGGCCGCTTCCGGGCCTTGCGTCACGAATCGGCTGACCTCCACGCGGCCTTCACGCGAATCCCTGGTACGGCTTGACGAGATCGGCGAACCGATCGGGCCCCCCATGAGGGGATCGTTCCAGCCGCCATCCCATCGCGAGCCATAGCCGCCGCCCCATCCCGGCCCCCAGCCCGGACGGGCCTGCAAGGACGGCGCGGCAACGGCGGCAGAGAGCGCGACGCTGGCGAAAATGGCGGCTTTGAGCGTGTTCATCGTTGATCTGGGTCCGAAAAGGCGATTGGCGAAGAATCGGTTGGGTCGCACCCGAAGCTGGGTTATGTGCTCTCGCCATTGCCTTGGGATGAACGGCAAAACGAGGTTCTTGCAAGAGAGGAATGGCCTCTCGGGCTTGACTTTGCAAGCTGGTCCCACTAACGGCGCACTTCCAATTTTGCGGCGGCCCCAGATTGCTTGGTGCAACCGCCGGACCACGCAAGACGAGACTAGACATGAAGATTACGAACAGCCTGAAGTCGCTCAAGGGTCGTCACCGGGATAACCGCGTGATCCGTCGTCGCGGCCGTACTTACGTCATCAACAAGACCAACCGCCGCTTCAAGGCCCGCCAGGGCTGATTTCGTCTGCCTGTCCCCGCCTCGTGGCGGGGATGACCAAGGCGGACGGGCGACTGCGTCGATGACATGAGGCCCCCGCCATGCGCGGGGGTCTTGTCTTGTCTGCCGTCCAATTGCATCGTCCTGCCGAATTTCAGCCAGTCGAAGCCGTCGTCTTCGACGTCGGGCGCGTCCTTGTCGAGTGGGACATGCGCCTGCTGTTCGCCAAGCTGATCCCGGAGCCTGAGCGGCTCGACTGGTTCTGCGCGAACGTCGTCACCGAAGAGTGGCATTTCCAGCACGATGTGGGCCGCGATCTTGCCGAGATGGTTGCCGAGCGCAAGGCGGCGTTCCCCGGAAACGACACTCTGATCGACGCTTACGCCACGCGTTTTCTCGAAACGATTCCGGGCAATGTTCCGGGCTCTCACGATATCGTCCGGGAACTTGCGGCGCGCGACGTGCCGCTCTTCGCCATCACCAACTTCGCCAGCCCGTTCTGGCGCGAGTACCGGGCCACCGAGCCGCTGTTCGATCTATTCGGCGAGATCGTGGTCTCCGGCGATGAAAAGCTGGCCAAGCCAGACGCTCGCATCTTCGATCTTGCCGCGCGTCGTTTCGGCCACCGGCCGTCGGCGATGCTGTTCATCGACGACAATGCCGCGAACATAGCCTCGGCTCGCGATCTCGGCTGGCAGGTCCACCACTTCCATGGCGCGGAGGCATTGCGCGCGGACCTGACGGAGCGCGGGCTGCTGGGGTAGCGTCCCTCGGCCCGGATCAAGTTCGGGACGACGGGTTTTCAGTCCTCCAGCGCAGTGAACCGGAAATCGCGGAACTGCGCTTCGCCCGGGCCGGCGGCATAGAGGCCGGGGCGGAGCATCAGGAAGTCACCCCGGACATTGTGGTGGTAGCCGGACACTTCCATGCCCCGGTCGAACCGCTTCCAGGTCCTGCCTCCATCACCGGACGTGTGGAAGGCCACGATATGGCGGCGATTGGTCACGCGCATCTTCATGCGGTGGCCGTGCGGATTGGCGGGCCGGCCGCGCTCGATCCCGTATTGGTGAGTGACGAACCGCGCCTCGTCGAAGCCGAGGCCCGCATAGAGCTTGTCGTCGTAGAACAGCACCAGCCCCGCGGTTCCGCCAGGCGCGAGTTCGATGTCGCATTCGAACCGGTAGCTGGTATCGCCGGCAATCAGCAGGAGCGGCGAGCCGCTTGAGGGGGCCAGGCCCTTTCCGGCGAAGTGAAGCGCGCCATCTGCCACGCGCAGGCGATTGCCTTCGTCAGGGGCGGGGCGGAAGAACGACCACTTCGAACCCATCGCCAGCGGCTTGGAGAAATCGTCGGATAGCGGCATGCCGTGGGGCAGCGGATTGCTGACCCTGGGCACGGGAAGCGGCTGCGAGAGGTCGCCGCCGGTCATGCGGAACCAGCCGTCGCCGGTCCATTCGATGGTGTCGAGCAGGCACTGCCGCCCCAGCGTCCAGAAGCCGTTCTCGAAACCGTGGTACAGCGTGTACCACTTCCCATCCGGGCCCTCGACCAGCGAGGCATGGCCGCGCGACCACCACGCTTCGGACTGGTCCTCGGTGCGGACGAGCGGATTTTCGGGGTGCTGTTCCCAGGGACCGTGGATGGAGCGGGCGCGGGCGGCGATCACCATGTGCCCGGTCGGCGGACCGGCAGTGCCGCCCACGGCGGTCAGCATGTAGAACCAGTCGCCGTGGCGGTGGATCTTGGGCCCTTCCGGCGAAAAGCCTTCCACGTCCCAGTCGTCCGGGTAGCGCCAGGGGTCGTAGACGTGCTCCACCGTACCGGTCAGCGAAAGGCCGTCGTCGGAAAGGCGCACGCGATCGCCGCCCGAAAGGAACAGCCAGCGCGAGCCATCCTCGCCCACTGCGTGGCAGGGATCGATATGGTCGTGCAGGCCAAGCGGTTTGGGATCGCTCCAGGGGCCGTCGATATGATCGGCCCACATGACGTAGATCTCGTTGGGCTTCGCCTTGACCGGGATGTAGAGGAAGTAGCGGCCCTTGTGCTTCTCAAGGCTCACGGCCCAGACCGAGCCGATGTTGCGGGTAAGGGCGGCTTTGCGGGGCTGCCAGTTCACCAGGTCGCGGCTGTGCCAGATGGTGAGGCCGGGATAGGAATCGAAGCTGGAGAAGGTGAGGTAGTAATCCTTGCCGTCCTTGAGGATGGCGGGATCGGGCCGGTCGCCGGAGAGTACCGGATTGAGCATGGTGCCGTTGCCCAGGTCGGCGATGCGCTGGCCGTCGAAGCCGCGCCGCCAGTTGCGGGCGGGAGCCGGGGCGGGGGATGGAGGAGGGACCCCCGCCCCGGTCTCCGCCTCGGCCTCCCTCGCGGCCGCCGCTCTCCCCGCGAGAGTGGGTGCCGCAAGGCCGATGCCGCTCAGCAGGGCGGTCTTGAGTGCGTCGCGTCTGTCCATGGTCATCCTGTCGTTCGAAGCTTCACCCCAGCCTTCACGCCGCTTTGATCAGGCAAGGCCGATCGCGCGCGCCCAGGCACGCCAGAGATCGGGCCATGCCTCTACCGGCTTGCCGATCGTGCCGCGCAGGCCGAAGCCGTGGCCGCCCTGGGCAAAAAGATGGGTCTCCACTGGCACCCCCTGCGCTTTCAGCGCGGCGCGCAGGCGCACGGTGTTGTCGACCGGCACGGCTGCATCGTCCTCGGCGTGGAGCAGGAAATGCGGCGGCGCGTCCTTCGGCACCGTGCGGTCGGGCGAGTACGCGGTTTCCATTTCTGCCGTGGGAGCCGGGCCGAGCAGCAGGTCCCGGGAGCCGGCATGGGCGATCGCGGAATCCATCGAGACCACCGGATAGATCGGCGCGGCGCAGAACGGACGGGCCGAAAGCCTGTCGGCGGCGTCGAGCGGCGCATAGAATTTCGCGTCGAAACGGGTCGATAGGCTGGAGCAGACGTGGCCGCCTGCCGAGAAGCCCATGGCGGCGACCCGCTCGGGCTGCACGCCATAGTCTTTGGCGCGGTGGCGGATCAGGCGCATCGCGCGCTGGGCATCGGCCAGCGGCACGTTCTGCCGGTCCTTCCAGCCCTCGCCGGGGAGGCGATAGAACAGGACGAAGGCGGTGAACCCGCGCGCGGTCAGCCAGCGCGCCATTTCGTAGCCCTCCTTGTCGATCACCACCAGGCGGTACCCGCCGCCGGGCGTGATGAGCACGGCGGCGCCGTTGGGGCGGTCGGGTCGGAACACGACCAGGCGCGGGCGGGTGGTGCCGGTGACCGAACGATCGTTGACCTGGGCTATGGCGGAGCGTTCGGTCACGACCTCGACAGGCGGCCTGTCCGGCATTCCGGGCGCGCCTTTCGGCCAAAGGTCGATGGTCTCCGCAGGTTCGGGCAGACCGGCCGGCGGCGATTTGCCGGCATCCGAAGGCGGAGCCGTCTGGGCGATCGCTTCGCCCGCAGCAAGTCCGGTGAACAAGGAAGCCGCCATGAACGATCGGCGGTCGATGGTCATGGCGGCTTCCTCTTCCTTGGTTCGACTTGGGGTATTCGGCCGATTTATCGCGCGCCCGTCAATACTTGGCGCGCGCGCCGAACAGGATGGTGCGGCCAAAGTGGTTGTTCTCGTAGTTGCGCTGCGCGAAGATGTCGTTGGTGCGGTACCGGTACTCGTCGGTCAGGTTGTTGCCGTCGATCGAGAGTTCCAGCCATTCGGTGGCCTTGTAGCGGATCGCGGCATCGACGCTGGTGTAGGAACCGTAGCCTTCGAAGATGTTGCCGGTGGCGCTGGTGGCGTCGCTGAACGGCCCGCGATAGCTGACCGAGCCGCGAATGCTGAACTTGCCGTCATCGTAGTAGAGCGTGGCGTTCCAGGCTTTTTCCGACACGCCCAGCAGAGTGTTGTTGTAGATCGCCGAAACGCCGGTGAGGCCGCAGGCATTGGTGGTGGGGTTGCGGGTGCAGGCCGAGACCGCGGGGCCGGTGATCTGGTAGTCGGCGCTGCTGTCGATGAAGGTGGCGTTGCCCTGGAAGCCGGTGTGGCTGAGCAGGCCCGGCAGGAACGTGAAGGGCAATTGCAGCGCCACTTCCACGCCCTTCAGGGTCGCGCCTTCGCCGTTTACCTGCGAGGAAACGACATACTCCTGATTGGGATCGTAGTTGAGGTAGGCGGGCGTGCTGGTCCCCAGCACATCGCGACCCAGGCCGAGTTGGGGCAGGGTGGCGACGTAAGTACCGGCGACCGGGAAGCTCTCGATCTTCTTGATGAAGCCGGCGACCGACAGCAGCGCTTGCGGCGCGAAGTACCATTCCACCGAAGCGTCGAAGTTGGTGGCACGGAACGGATCGAGGAACGGATTTCCGAAGGTCACGCGGTAGTTGAAACCGTCGACCGAGCCACCGGGATTGAGGTTGCCGAGCGAGGGGCGGGTGATGACTTTGGCGATGGCGCCGCGCACGATAACGTCATGGCGCGGATAGAACGCGATGTTGATCGCCGGCAGCCAGTCGTCGTAGCTGCGCCCCACGGTGGCGGCGACGCCGGCGGTGTAGCCCGTCGATGTCTGCTTCGTGTGGGCATAGCGAACGCCGGCATTGCCTGCGAACTCGAGGCCGAAGATGTCGCCCTTGACGTCGAACTGGAGGTAGCCGCCCGAGGTCTCTTCCCGCACGCGGCGATTGTTGCCGAGATCCTCGACGGCGGTGCGGGCATAGAGATTGGTATAATCGGCTGCCTTGTCGATGTTGGCCACCACCCACGAACTGGTCGTGCCGCCGGGCTGGCCGGCGTCTCCCAGATCGATCAGGCTCGAAATATCGGACGTGACCGGCAGGCCGTAGACGCTGGACGAGCAAGTGACCTGGCCCAGGATCAGATCCGGCCGGCCGTTCGTGGCGCAGGCGGCGGTGTCGCGTTGGAACAGCTGGGTGCGGAAATCGTAGCGGCGCCAGACCGCACCGGCCTTCACCGTGAAGCCGTCGGTCAGATCCCATTCCGTCCGCAGCTGCGCGGTCTTGAACTGGTTCTTCACGTAGGACGGGCGGTCGCGGATTTCCGCAAGCTGGAAGTTCGCCGGATTGGTGACGTCGAGACCGTAGTTCAGCACCGGCGACTTCATGTCCGAATAGTCGAAGTCGAAGCCATTGGCATTGCGATTGTCGTAGGCGAAAGTCGTTTCGACCGGGATGTCGGCGTTAGACTGCGAGAAGCCGCCCAGCGCGGTGAAGCGGAAGGTGTCGCTCAGGTCCTGGTCCCAGGTCGCGCCGAACTGGTAGAACTCGGTTTCCGATTTGCGCAAGTAGCTTTCGGTGCGGACCCAGGCGTTGTCGTAAGTTCCCGCGATCATCGTCCCCTGGTCGTCGTAGACCGGATTCACGAGGTTGAAGCGGCGTTCGTTCGACCGGGCGAGAACTTCCAGCCACTGCTCGGCACGGTCTTCCTTGAACGAGGAGTAGAGACCGTCGATCGAGAGCTTGGTGCGGTCGGTCGGCTCGAACTGGATCGAGCCGGTCAGGCCGAGGCGGCGGCGGTCATGCTCGACCACGCCGTAGCGCGGGATGCGAGCGTGGAAAGAGAGCGAGGCAGCGTCGCAGGCTGCCGAGGGGCGATAGCCGCCGCCCGCGGCGACCGGCGTACCGCCGGTCGGGCCGACGTTCGAATAGAAGCATGGGGTGCCGTTCACCGAATTGAAGTAGGCCTGGGCCCAGCGGACGGTGTTGTTGCCGCTCTCGATCGTATCGGTGTGGGAGTAGGCAGCCGACAGATTGACGCCGAAGGTGCCGGCATCGTTGCGCCAGGACAGCAAGCCGGCAACGCGCGGCCCGACATTGTCCGAAAGGTCGTTGTACGATCCCTGCACGTTGAGCACGGCGGATAGGCCTGCCTTGCCCGCCAGTGGATTGCCGGTGTTGAGGTCCACCACGGCGCCCAGCGAGCCTTCGTCCAGGCTGGCCTCGGCGGTCTTGTGGACGACCAGGCTGCTGAACAGTTCCGAGGCGAAGACGTTGAAGTCGAACGCGCGGTCGCGGTTGGCGGAGGCGCCGTCGGAGCTGGTGGCGATCGTTTCGAGACCGTTCACGCGGACGCGGGTGAATTGGGCGCCCAGACCGCGCACGGTGATGGCGCGGCCTTCACCGCCGTCGCGCTGGATCGAGATGCCGGGGATGCGCTGGAGCGACTCGGCAAGGTTCTGATCGGGGAACTTGGCCATGTCCTCGGCGACGACGGCGTCCACTGCGCTGACCGAGCTGCGCTTGACATTGAGCGCGGCTTCCAGCGACTGGCGGAAGCCGGTGACGATGATCTCCTGCTCGGCATTGCCGTCAGGCGCGGACACCTGATCGGCTGCGGCAGTGTCCTGTGCGGAAGCGGTTTGCGGCAGGGCCAGGGCACTGCCCGCGACCAGAGCGGCCTTCAGTAGCGAAATCCTCGAAACATGCAGACGCATGGTCACTCCCCCTCGAAGCCTTTGCGGCCTGTTGATACCGGTGTCAAAGGTGGCCGCATGATCATGCTTCCCTTCTCCAGCACCTCTCCCGGTGTCCGGAGACACCATCCTCCACGCCTGTTCGGCGCACGTCATTCGGGCTGCGTATCGTGGTCCATTCGCGATCGTCAGCCCGTTCTTGCCGGTTCTGGTAACCGGTGTCATTAGTTATTGCGCAAGCTGCGCCACCCTGTCAAGAACCCTCTCAAGACAAGAGCAAACGGGAGAGCACAGTGAAATCATCGGGGCAATTCGGCCGTTTCACCCTGACAGTCTCAGCCGCCATCCTGGCTTTCACCGCCGCGCCGCGCATGTGTGCGGCCCAGGCGGCGGACCCGACCACGGGCGGCGACGGCGGGCGAATCATCCGAGTCACGACGCTCGCGAAAGACGGTCCCGGGTCGCTCAAGGCCGCCGTCGAGGCGAAGGGCAAGCGGACGGTCGTGTTCGAGGTGGGCGGGGTGATCGATCTCGAACGCTCGGTCTTGCAGATCGACGAGCCGTACCTCACCATCGCCGGCCAGACCGCGCCGTCCCCCGGCGTCACGATCATTCGCGGCGGGCTCGATCTAAAGGGCCATGACGTGAAGATCAGCCACATCCGGGTGATGACCGGGGTGGACGGCCAGCCCAGGCTGTCCGGCTGGGAGGCCGACGCCTTTTCGACCGTGGCCGCGCATCACGTAGTGGTGGAGCATTGCAGCTTCTTCTGGGCGATCGACGAGAACATGTCGACGTCCGGTCCGCGCTTCAACGGCAAGACCCTGAAGGAATGGCGTGCCGCCACCAGTCACGACATCCTGTTCCGCGAAAACATCGCCGCAGAGGGACTGGCCGACGCCAGCCATCCCAAGGGCGAGCATTCGAAGGGTTCGCTGATCCATGACAATGCCACCGGGATCGTCTTCTATCGCAACCTCTGGGCGCACAACATGGAGCGCTCGCCCCTGGTGAAGGGCGGGGCGCAAGTGCTGATGGTCAACAACATGATCTACGATCCCGGCCGCCGCGCGGTGCACTACAACCTGATGAACCTGGAATGGGAAGGCCATCCCTATGTCACGGGCGAGATCACGGCGGTGGGCAACGTCATGCGGGCGGGCAACTCGACCGCGCCGGGCCTGCCGTTCCTGACGATCGGCGGTGACGGCGATCTCGCCTGGTTCAGCAAGGACAACATCAACGTAGATCGCTGGGGCAACCCCGCGCCGATGATGGGTCGTTATGGGGTGACAAAGGCCAAAGTTATCGAGGCCCCGGCGCCGCTGGCAAGTATCGAGGGTTACAGGATCACGCCTGCCGCCGATCTGGAGACCGACCTGCTCGCCTCTGTGGGCGCGCGTCCCTGGGACCGTGCGCCCGACGACATCCGCATGCTGTTCTTCGTGGCCGAGGGGCGCGGCGCAGTGATCGACGACGAGAAAGTCGTGGGCGGCTACCCCCACCCGGCGCCGACCCGCGCCGCCTTCGTCGAAAAGGACTGGAACCTGGCGACGATGACGCCGAAGTCCGGCGTCTATCCGGGCCAGAAAGCAGGACCGCAGGAGAAGCTGTCCGGGCGCGATAAGGAGATGCGGAAATGATTGCAGGTCTGCTGCTGATGGCCGCTGCGGCGCCGCCCATGGTCGTTATCGACGAGAAAGATACCGTGCGGGAGGAAGCCCCTCCGCACGGGGCGATTGGCATGAGCACGGCCTATCGCATCTCCGATGCGGCCCCGGCGCCGCGAGCGATGGAGTTCCGCCGACGCGTGCTGCACAAGGGGGCGGCGATCGGCGAGCATCCGATCGCGCACGACGAAGTCTACTACGTCGTCTCGGGAGAAGGCGAAGTCGTTTCGGACGGCAAACGGGCGATGCTGCGGCCGGGCATGACCGCCTATCTCTACGACGGCGCGGTCGTGGGGATCCGGCAGCGGGGCGAGGAACCGTTGTCGCTAATCATCGCCTATCCCAACCCGCCCAAAGCGCGGCAATGAAGGCTCCGCGTCAAGCTTGCGATTTGACGCGGAGCAGCCCTTCCTGCGCCACGCTGGCGACAAGTTCGCCGCTGCGGGTATAGATCGCGCCGCGCGCGAAGCCGCGGGCGTGACCGGACCAGGGACTGTCCATCGCGTAGAGCAGCCAGTCGTCCATCGGCGGCGTCCGATGGAACCAGATCGCATGGTCGAGGCTGGCCCCGGTCACTCCCGGCGAGAAGAAGCCCAGACCCTGCGGCATCAGCGCGGTGGAGATCAGGGCGAAGTCGCTGGCATAAGCCAGGATCACTCGCTGCATCACCGCATCTTCGTTCAGGGGACGGGCAAGCCGGAACCATTGCTGGCGGCGCGGCAAAGCGCCACCCGTCACCGGCGGGCAAGGGCGCATGTCGAAAGCGGCAAGGCGATCGAGCAGGAACCCAGGCAGCCTCTGGCCGGTGGCCGCCAGTGCCTCGCGAAAGTCGGGGCACTGTTCCGGCGTAGGAACGTCGGGTGCCGGTTCGGCGTGGGAAAGACCCTCCTCCTGCCGGTGGAACGAGGCGGCGAGATTGAGGATGGGCTTGCCGCCCTGCATGGCGACGACGCGCCGATTGGAGAAACTGCCGCCGTCGAAATCGGGCAGGACCCGGTAGATGATCGGACGTCCGGCTTCGCCTGCGCGCAGGAAGTAGGCGTGAAGCGAGTGAGCCTGTCGTTCGGGATCGACGCCCCGCGCCGCGGCGGCAAGCGCCTGCGCCACCACCTGGCCGCCGTAGACGCGTCCCGGCTGTTCGGCGGAGGCGGCGCCGCGGAAGATGCCGGTATCGATCTCCTCGACAGTGAGCAGATTGCGGAGTTCCTCCACGGCGATACGAGCGGTTTCCGTCATCGGCATTACTTTCCGTCGGGCGTGCCTTTGAGCCAGTCGAGCGACTGACGTTCGATGGAGAGCAGTTCCTCCAGGGTCTGCTCGATCGCGGTCTTCTGCTGGCGCAGTTCCTCGATGCGGTCGGTGACTTTGACCAGCAGGGTGCGGACCTGTTCGTGATGCTCGGGATCGACATCGTAGAGGTCGAGGAATTCCTTGATCTCGCGAATCGAGAAGCCGAGCCGCTTGCCGCGCAGGATCAACTGCATGCGGCCCATCTCGCGCTTCGAATAGATGCGCGTGGTGCCGACCCGCTGCGGCGCGATCAGCGCCTTGTCCTCGTAGAAGCGCAAGGTCCGCATGGTCACGCCGAGTTCGGTCGCCGCCTCCTGGATGCCCAGCATGTCTCCGTTGGGGCCGACTGCCGGGCTTGCCAAAGTCGTCTCGTTGGGAGTCAGGGAGGCTCCGGTTCCGCTCACTCGGCCGTTGCCTGATGCTTGTCCCTGGCGCGGCGCGCGGCTTCTTCCTCCACCAGTTCCTTCTTGGAGAGCTTGCCGACGAGCGTCTTGGGCAGGCTGTCGCGGAACTCGATGCTGCTGGGCATCTCGATCTTGTTGAGCCGCTCCTTGAGGAAGGCCATCAATGTTTCCTCGTCCAGAACGTCCCCCGGATGGAGCGCCACGAAGGCCTTGGGGGCCTGGCCGCGATACGTGTCGGGAACGCCGATCACGATCGCCTCATGAACCATCGGATGCTCGTAGAGCGCGTCCTCGATCGTGCGCGGATAGACGTTGTACCCGCCGCACAGGATCATGTCCTTGATCCTGTCCACCAGGAACAGATAGCCGTCCTCGTCGAGATAGCCGACGTCTCCCGTGCGCAAGGCGCCGTAGATGAAGGTCTTTTCCGACTCCTCCGGCCGGTTCCAGTAGCCGGACATGACCTGCGGCCCGCGCGCGCAGACTTCGCCGCGTTCGCCTTGCGGCATGACCCGGTGCGGATTGTCCGGGTCGCGGATCTCCAGCGCGGTGCCGGGGAAGGCAGGGCCGCAGGAGTTGCTCTTCACTTCCCCTTCCAGCGGGTTGCAGGCGATGATCGGCGAGGCTTCCGACAGGCCGTAGCCCTCCACCACGCGAACGCCGGTGCGCTGCTCGAACTTCTGGCGCACTTCGAGGGGTAGCGGCGCTCCGCCCGAGATGCAGACGCGCACGTTGTCGAACTCGCCGTGCAGCGGCTGGTTGTTGAGCGCGGTGTAGAGCGTCGGCACGCCGAAGAACTGCGTGGGCCTGGTGCGCTTGGCAGTCGCCAGGAACGACTTCATCTCGAAGCGTGGCAGCAGGATCATCTCGGCGGCAGTGTCCACCGAGTAGTTCAGCACCGTGGTCAGCGCGAAGACGTGGAACAGCGGCAATACGCCGAGCGTACGCTCCTGCGTCTCCGGCATGTGGCCGACGTGGGCGATCATCTGTGCCGAATTGGCAGCAAGGTTCGCATGGCTGAGCATGGCGCCCTTCGGCACGCCGGTAGTGCCGCCGGTGTACTGCAGCACGGCCAGATCGGAAGGCGAACGCTCGACCGGATCGGGATCGGCGTCGCGGGCGATCAGGTCGGCATAGCGCAGGAAGCGCAAGTCGTGCGGTTCATGCGCGATGTCCTTGCGCTTGAGCAGGCGATAGGCGCGGCCCTTCAGCTTGGGCAGGGCATCGGCGATGGGGCAGACGACCACGCGGCGCAGCGAACCTTTTCCGACCAGCGGCTCGATCTTGGGCAGCGAGAGGGCCAGATCGGAGGCCACCATGAACTCGGCGCCCGAATCCTCGACCAGATGCGCCATTTCGCGCTCGGTGTAGAGCGGGTTGAAGTTCACGACGATGCCGCCGACGCGCAGGATCGCGAAATAGCAGATCACGTAATAGGGGGTGTTGGGCAGGCACAGGCCTACCCGCGTCCCCTGCTTGACGCCAAGGTCCTGGAACCCCCGCGCCGCGCGGCGAGACAGCTCGCCGATCTCCTTGTAGGACCACTTGCGGCCCATGAAGTCGATCGCGGGCCAAGTGCCGTGGGCTTCCACGGCATGGTCGAGCAGGTCGGTGAGCAACCGCGGCGCGATCGGCGGCATCTCTTCCGGGTGTTGGGAGGAGGTTTCCGGGGCGGAGTGACCGCCGATCGTCGCCGCGGCGCCCATCAGAAGGCCACCCGCGCGCCGAGCGAGAACACCAGCGCCGAAGCGTCGGTCAGACGGCCGTCAGTGAGGATCGGCGTCTGCGCGGCAGTGCCGGCATAGGCGGCGGTGATGCGGTCGACCGGGGCATCCTTGAAAGTGATGTACGAGGCCGCCGCGTCGATCGCGATCTTCTCGCTCATGTTGTAGGTGGTGCCGGCCGAGAAGTTCCAGCGATCGCTGTCCGGCACGCGCGCGTCGCGGTTACCGTTCGAGGTCGGGGTTTCGCCGTACTGGATACCGCTGCGCACGGTCCACTTCGGATTGACGTCGTAGTCCACGCCGAAGGCGTAGGAGAAGCCGTCCTTGTAGTTCTCGGGCAGAGACTGGTTGATCGGCGCGCCGAGATCGATCGAATCGAACTTGCTCCAGCCATAGGCCACGACCTGGGCGTTCAGGGTCAGCTGGTTGGTCGCCTTGACGCGGCCGGACATGATCGCCTGCCACGGGGTGGAGAACTCGGCGGTGGCGTCTAGCGTGCGGTTCTGCGCGGCCAGGGGGCCGAGCAGGCCGTCGACCGTCAGCGTGCCCTTGAGCTTGTGCTTGACGGCGGACTTGTAGGCGACGCCGATCGAGGCCGGACCGTTGTGATATTGGGCGCCGACCGACCAGCCCACATCCCAGCCATCACCCTTGAGGTTCTGGTGGCCGTCCGCCAGCAGCGGGGAGAGGTTGGGCAGGTAGTTGCCGAGCGCCGCATCGACATATTCGATATTGGCGGCGGCACCGATGTAGAAGCCCTCGAACGGCTGGAACGCCACGCTGGGCTGGATATCGATCGTGCGAAGCTTGGTCTTGTCGGCGGAATAGCGTGCCCAGCTGTCGGAATCGTAGTCGGTGGTGAAGGAGTAGGGCGAGGTCACCGTCAGGCCGAAGGCGAACTTGCCGGTGCCGTAGGCGATCGAACCGGAGGGCAGCACGCCATTGTTGATCGGGTTCTTGGCAAGGCCGTTGCCCCCTACGGGCGCGGGAGCCTGGCCGGGACGCACGATCACGGTGCCGTCGTCCACCACTTTGCCGCGCGGCAGGATGACGCTGGCGTGGACCGAGGCCTGGCCGCCTTCGAGCCCGCCGATCGCGGCCGGGTTCCACCACAGCGAGTCTACTCCGGTATCGGCGGCTTCACCCGAAAAGGCGCGGCCCTGTGCGCGTACCGACTGTTCCTGGAGATAGAAGGCCTGTGCATGTGCGGCGCCGGCAAAGCCGAACACGAGGGCCGATGCGGTACCTGCGAGAAGAATGCGGCCCGAAGTGCGTTTCATATCCTTGAACTCCCTTAATTCTCTTATGCCCTGAACCTTCGTCGTCAGCCCGATGCGCCTCAGGGGATGCGCGTCCAGGTCTGGGTCTTGCACAAGGGCCAGACGATGCAGCCCTTGAGCTTGAGGCTGTTGGCTCCCGAAGGCGTTATCGTCGCCTTGTAGGTGCCGCCGTCCTCAGGATTGTAGATCTGTCCTTCGACCCATTCGTTCCCTTTGGCCTTGAAGCCGCCCACGATTTGCAGGCCCTTGATCTTGCGGGTGCGCTTGGTGGCGTCCTTGTTGTTCGCATCGCGCAGGTCGGGATTGGTCTTCAGGCCGTCCGAATCGACCAGCCGTCCGCAGACCGATTCGCCGCAGCGACCGAGTTCGACGACGCCGTGCTTGGAAGGGGTGCGCCACTTGCCGACGACGGAGTCGTTTCCGGCCGCGAATGACGGATTTGCGAGCGCAAGACTGGCAACCAACGCCAGCCCCACGGGTTTCCAGTTTCTCATGAGCGACCTCTCCATCGTCTCTCCAATCGGGCATCTTCTCACCCTGGGCCCTGGGCCCCTACGGTGGGATGCTGAATTCTCGTAACCCAAAAATTGCTTGACGTATAGGGAAAGAATTGCACCCTTAGGGAAGACGACGATGCAGCCTCGGGAAGAGCCTGAGGCGCGTCCGCCCACGGAGAGAGTGCATGCAAAGTGTCGTGATCGCGGGTTACGCCCGCTCGCCCTTCCACTTGGCCAACAAGGGCGCGCTGGCCCGCGTCCGTCCCGACGATCTTGCCGCCCAGGTGATTCGCGGCCTCATCGCCAAGACCGGCGTGGAAGCCGCCGATATCGAAGACGTCATCGTCGGCTGCGCTTTCCCGGAAGGCGAGCAGGGCTTCAACGTCGCGCGCCTCGTCGGCCTGCTGGCGGACCTGCCGATCTCGGTTGGCGGCATGACCGTGAACCGGTTCTGCGGCTCTTCGATGAGCTCGATCCACTACGCCATGGGCCAGATCGCCATCGGTGCGGGCGAAGTCTTCGTCTGCGCGGGCGTCGAATCGATGAGCCGGGTGCCGATGATGGGCTTCAACCCGCTGCCCAATCCGGAGCTGGCGAAGAAGAGCGCCGCCTACATGTCGATGGGCGAAACGGCCGAGAACGTCGCCACCAAGTACCAGATTTCGCGCGCCGATCAGGAAGCGCTGGCCATCTCCAGCCAGCAGAAGGCCGCCGCCGCGCGTGACGCCGGCAAGCTGGCCGACGAGATCGTGCCGATCCAGACCAAGGGCGGCGTGGTCAGCGAAGACGGCACCATCCGCGGCGAAACCACTGCCGAGGCGCTTGCCGGTCTGAAGCCCGCCTTCGACGCCGCAGGGTCGGTGACCGCCGGCACGTCCTCGCCGCTGACCGACGGCGCGAGCGCCGTGCTCGTCACCACCGAGGAATACGCCCGCGCCCAAGGCCTGCCGATCCTCGCCCGCATCAAGTCGGTCGCGATTTCGGGCTGTGCGCCGGAAACCATGGGCCTTGGCCCGATCCTTTCCAGCCAGAAGGCGCTTGAGCGCGCGGGCATCGCTGCCGGCGATCTCGACGTGGTGGAACTGAACGAAGCCTTCGCTTCGCAGGCGCTGGCCTGCATCAAGGACCTCGACCTCGACGTGACGAAGGTAAACATCGACGGCGGCGCCATCGCCATCGGCCACCCGCTAGGCGCCACGGGTGCGCGCATCGTCGGCAAGGCAGCCTCGCTGCTGAAGCGTGAAGGCGGCAAATACGCGCTCGCCAGCCAGTGCATCGGCGGCGGTCAGGGTATCGCCACGGTCCTGGAGTCGGTGGAATGAGCGACACGATCAAAAAAGTTTGCGTGATCGGCGCCGGCACGATGGGTGCCGGGATCGCCGCCCAGGTCGCCAATGCTGGCGTGCCGGTGCTGCTGCTCGACATCGTCCCCAAGGAAGGCGCAAATCGCAACGCCGTGGCCGAAGGCGCCGTGGCGAAGATGCTCAAGACCGAGCCTGCGCCGTTCATGAGCAAGTCCGCCGCCAAGCTGGTCGAGACCGGCAACATCGAAGATCACCTGGACAAGGTTGCCGAGTGCGACTGGGTGATCGAGGCGGTGATCGAGCGTCTCGACATCAAGCAGGGCCTTTATGCCAAGCTGGAAGCGGTGAAGCGCGACGGCACCGCCGTTTCGTCGAACACCTCGACGATCCCGCTCGCCAATCTGGTCGAAGGGCGTTCGGAGGCTTTCAAGCGCGACTTCCTGATCACGCACTTCTTCAACCCGCCGCGCTACATGCGCCTGCTGGAGATCGTGACGGGTCCGGCAACCGACGCGGGCGTTGCCGCCAAGGTCGAGCAGTTCGCCGACGTCTCGCTCGGCAAGACGGTGGTGAAGGCCAAGGATACGCCGGGCTTCATCGCCAACCGTATCGGCACCTACTGGATCCAGCTTGGCCTCAACGCCGCGTTCGACATGGGGATCACCGTCGAGCTGGCCGATGCCATTGCCGGAAAGCCGATGGGCGTGCCCAAGACCGGCGTGTTCGGCCTTGTCGACCTTGTCGGCATCGACCTGATGCCGCACTTGCAGGCCAGCCTCACCTCGACGCTGCCCGCAGGCGAACTCTACCACGGCATCGCCCGCGACATTCCGCTGATCAACAAGATGATCGGCGAGGGCTATACCGGCCGCAAGGGAAAGGGCGGCTTCTACCGCCTCAACAAGGAGGCCGGTCGCCGCAAGGAAACCATCGACCTCCAGACCGGTGAATACCGTCCGACCGTGACCGCACAGGGCCCGCGAGGCGCGGCCGCCAAGGGCGACCTCAAGGCGCTGGTCGAAAGCAAGGGCGAGATCGGCGCCTACGCCTGGGCCGTGCTGGGGGACACGCTGGCTTATGCTGCCAGCCTCGTGCCCGATGCCGCATCGGACGTGGTCGCCGTCGATGACGCGATGAAGCTGGGCTACAACTGGAAGTCCGGCCCGTTCGAGATGATCGACAAGCTCGGCGCCAAGTACCTCGCCGATCGCCTCGCCGCCGAAGGCAAGGCCGTGCCCGCGATCCTGACCGTGGCGGGAGACCGCACGTTCTACCGGATCGAGAACGGCAAGCGCCAGTTCCTGGGCCTCGACGGCGAATACCGCGACGTGGTCCGCCCCGAAGGCGTGATGCGTCTGGCCGACGTGAAGCTTTCGTCCAAGCCGATCATCCGCAATGCCTCGGCCGCGCTCTGGGACATCGGCGACGGCGTCGTCTGCCTTGAATTCACCGGCAAGATGAATGCGCTCGACGGCGAAGTCATGAAGCTGATCGGGCAGGCCATCCCGCTGGTGGCGGCACAGTACAAGGCGCTGGTCGTCTACAACGATGCCGATACCTTCTCGGCAGGCGCCAACCTCGGCCTCGCGCTCTTTGCAGTGAACATCGCCGCCTGGGGCGAGATCGAGAAGCTCGTTGCCGGTGGTCAGCTGGCCTACAAGGGCCTGAAGTACGCCCCGTTCCCGGTGGTCGGCGCACCTGCGGGCATGGCGCTGGGTGGCGGGTGCGAGATCCTGCTCCATTGCGACGCGATCCAGGCCCATGCCGAACTCTACTGCGGCCTCGTGGAGTGCGGCGTCGGCCTCGTTCCCGGCTGGGGCGGGAATGGCGAGATGATCGACCGCTGGCGCAATGCCCCGGGCATGCCCAAGGGCCCGATGCCGGCTGTTGCCAAGGTGTTCGAGATGGTCTCGACCGCGCAAGTCTCCAAGTCTGCCCAGCAGGCGCGCGAGATGATGATCCTGCGCAAGGGCGACGGCATCTCGATGAACCGCGATCGCCTGCTCTATGACGCCAAGCAGAAGGCGCTCAGCCTCGTGGAAGACTACACTCCGCCCGAAGCGCCCGAGTTCAAGCTGCCCGGCGCCGGTGGCCGCACCGCACTTGGCCTTGCGGTCGAAGGCTTCCACAAGCGCGGCATGGCGACCGACTACGACGTTGTCGTCTCCGGTGTGCTGGCCGATGTGCTGACCGGCGGCGACGCGTTCGACCTCGTCGACACGGTGAGCGAGGGCGAAATGCTCAAGCTGGAGCGCGACGCCTTCATGGGCCGCCTGCGCGACGACCGCTCGGTCGCCCGCGTCGAGCACATGCTCGAAACCGGCAAGCCGCTTCGCAACTGATAAGGTATGAATGCGCGCCCGTCGGTGATCCGGCGGCGCGCGCGAGGAGAGTGACATGCAAGTCTACGAAGCGCCCCTGCGCGACATGAAGTTCGTGCTCCACGAACTTCACACCGATGACGGCTTCGGCAATCTCGAAGCTCTGGCCGAATTCACCCCGGATCTTGTCGACGCGGTGCTGGAAGAGGCCGCCAAGGTGGCGCAGGAAGTCCTGCTGCCCCTGAACCGCAGCGGCGACATCGAGGGCTGCACGCTGGAAAACGGCGTGGTCCGCACCCCCAAGGGCTTCAAGGAAGCCTACGACATGTTCCGCGAAGGCGGCTGGTGCGCGCTGGCGTCCGATCCCGAATGGGGCGGGCAAGGGCTGCCCGAAGCGCTGAACAAGCTGACCGAGGAGATGATCTGCTCCTCCAATCTGTCGTTCAGCCTCTATCCCGGCCTCACCCATGGCGCGACCACCGCGATCGAGGGCTATGCCAGCGATGAACTGAAGCAGGCCTACCTGCCCAAGATGGTGGAAGGCACCTGGTCGGGTACCATGTGCCTTACCGAGCCGCATTGCGGCACGGACCTTGGCATGCTGCGGACCAGGGCCGTTCCTCAGAGTGACGACAGCTACAAGATCTCCGGCGCGAAGATCTTCATTTCGGCAGGCGAGCACGACCTGACCGAGAACATCATCCACCTCGTCCTCGCCCGGCTTCCCGATGCGCCGGAGGGCGTGAAGGGCATCAGCCTGTTCCTGGTGCCGAAGTACCTGCCCAACGAAGACGGCACGCCCGGCCCGTCCAACGGCGTTTCGGTGGCCGCGATCGAGCACAAGATGGGCCTCAAAGCTTCGGCCACCTGCCAGCTCAACTTCGACGATTCGATCGGCTGGCTGGTCGGCAAGCCGAACAAGGGCATGGAAGCCATGTTCAAGATGATGAACACCGAGCGCGTCTCGGTGGGCATCCAGGGCCTTGGCGTGGGCGAGGCCGCCTATCAGTCGGCCGTGTGGTACGCCAAGGAGCGCGTGCAGGGCCGCTCGCTGTCGGGCGTGAAGAACCCCGGCGGCCCGGCCGATCCGATCATCGTCCATCCCGACGTGCGCCGCATGCTGATGACCGCGCGCGCCTACAACGAAGGCAGCCGCGCCGTCGGTGCCTGGGTCAGCCGTGCGCTCGATGCCGAAAAGCACGCCGCCGATCCGGCCGTGAAGGCACGCGCGGAAGACTTCATCGCGCTGATGACCCCGGTGGTGAAAGCGCTCTTCACCGACTGCGGCTATGAAAGCGCGAACCTGGCCGTGCAGGTCTACGGCGGCCACGGCTACATCGCCGAAAGCGGCGTGGAGCAGTTCGTGCGCGATGCCCGCATCGCCATGATCTACGAAGGCACCAACGGCATCCAGGCGCTCGACCTTGTCGGGCGCAAGATGCCCGCGCATGCCGGTCGCTATCTGCGCTCGTTCTTCCACCCCGTCTCGGACTTCATCGAGGCGAACAAGGCGGACGAGACCTTCGGCAAGATGATAGAGGGTCTGGAAAAGGCTTTCGGCGCGCTCCAGCTTTCGACCGGCACGATCGCCCAGAAGGGCATGAAGGATCCCGAGGAAGCCGGTGCCGCCGCGACCGACTACCTGCGCCTGCTCGGCCTTGTCGCCATGGGCTACACTTTCGCCAAGGCGGCACTGATCGCCAAGGCCAGACTGGACGAGGGCACGGAGGATACCGCGTTCTACACCGCCAAGATCGGCACTGCCCGATTCTTCTTCGACCGTCTGCTGCCGCAGGCGACCGCCGCGTTCCTGGCGATCAAGTCGGGCAAGGCCTCGATGATGGCGCTGGACGTGGACATGTTCTGAGGAACTGCTTCCAAGGCGTGACGAACGGGGG
>NZ_ATHL01000103.1 GCF_000445125.1 Novosphingobium lindaniclasticum LE124 | reverse complement strand
GAGGTCCCGGAACGCTATGGTCCGTCGACGACCTGCTACAACCGGTTCATCCGCTGGCGAAAGGCTGGAGTGTGGGACCGATTGTTGGCGGCGGTTTCCGCCGGTTTCAACGGCGAGTTGGTGATGATCGATTCCACTTGCATGCGCGTCCACCAGCACGGTGCGACGGGCAAAAAGGGGGATCCGGCAATCATGGCATGGGACGTTCCCGGGGCGGCCTTACGACCAAACTCCACGCTCTTGTCGACGCTGATGGACGTCCTGTCGGACTGCGACTGACGGGTGGCCAGGTCCATGATGCATACGAAGCTGAAGCGCTGATCGAGGCCATTCCCGAGGGTGCCACCCTGCTCGGTGACAAGGGCTATGACAGCACGGCCATTCGCGAGGCGGCCGCGGCCAGAAACATCTGGGCCAACATTCCCAACCGCTCCAACCGTAAGCAGCGCTTCGGCTTCTCGTCATGGCTCTACCGCCAGCGTAATCTCGTCGAGCGCTTCTTCAATCGGATCAAGCAGTTCCGGGGCATCGCCACCCGATATGACAAGGATGCTGCCAACTATCTCGCGGCCATCAAGCTCATATGCGTCAGGCTGTGGTGCAATGCGTAATGAGTCCACGCCCTAGAACGCCTCCGAGGATAGGCAGGCAAGAACCATGTTCGACCCAAAGGCCCAGTCGTTCCGCGATGAAACCGCTTCGCTACGCTGCGTTCCCTGGCGGACGATGGAAGACGAGATTGCCGCCTGGGATCGCCTTGCGCGGGATGCCAGCGAGCCCAATCCCTTCTTCGAGAGCTGGTATCTCCTGTCCTCGCTGCGCCATCTCGCCCGAACCGCGAACGTCATGATCCTGCGGTTCGAACGGGCCGGACAACTCGCAGGCCTGCTGCCGATCCTGCGCTCGCGCCGTTATTACCGCTGGCCAGTGCCGAATCTGACGAGCTGGCTCCATGACAACTGCTTTTGCGGCGTTCCGCTGGTACTGCGCGGGTCGGAGACCGTGTTCTGGCGCGCACTGCTCGGCTGGGCGGACGGAACGGCGCGGCAGGCCCTGTTCCTGCATTTACGCGGCCTCCCCCTCGACGGCCCGCTTCATGCCGCGCTTGCGCATGTCCTGACGGTGCAGCGGCGTCATTCCGAAGTGGTCCTGAGCGAGGAGCGTGCCTTGCTCGCCTCGAACCTCACGCCCGAGGCCTATCTGGAAGCCTCGCTCTCGGGGAAGAAGCGCAAGGAACTGCGCCGTCAAGCCAGCCGCCTTGCGGAACTTGGCGCACTCACGGTCGAGCAGCGCACCGACGGGGAAGGACTTGCCGCATGGTGCGACGCTTTCCTCGCGCTCGAAGCCTCGGGCTGGAAAGGCAAGGCCGGATCCGCACTGACGAGTGTCCCCGCGACGGGCAATCTCTTCCGCGAAAGCCTGCAAGGCGCTGCCGAGCGCGGCCGTCTCGAACGCCTCGCGCTCACGCTGGACGGTCGCCCGATCGCCATGCTGGCCAGCTTCCTTACCCCGCCGGGCGCCTATTCCTTCAAGACCGCCTTCGACGAGAACTATGCCCGCTTCTCCCCCGGCGTCCTGCTCCAGCGCGAGAACCTGCGCATTCTCGAACGCGCCGACATCGCCTGGACCGACAGCTGCGCCGCCGCCGACCACCCCATGATCGACCACCTCTGGCGCGAGCGCCGCACGATCGCGCGGCTTTCCATCGCGATCGGCGGCCCGCTCCGCCGCCGCCTGTTCGGCCAATTCGTCCGCGCCGAAACCGCGCGCAGCCCTGCCGGAGGAAGCCCGTGAACGTGTTTTCCAGAGCCCGAAACGCCGCCGTCTTCCCGGAGGATACGCGCCGCCGCTTCGCCGCGAACTACCCCGAAGTGCCGCACAAGTTGGCCCATGCCCTGGGCGACCATCCGTTGCTGACACTCGAAGCTCTCGCCACGCTTGCAGAGTCGCTCCCCGCCACTTCGGTCGAATACAACTTCGGCAACCAGCCGCTCGGCGTCGACGGCAAGCCCGCCCCCACCGGCATCCCCATCGGCCGCACCATCCGCGAGATCGAGACGACCAACTCCTGGGCCGTCATCAAGAATATCGAGCGAGACCCCACATACGCGCGCCTGCTGGAAGACCTGCTGGACGAACTGCGCCCCGCCATCGAAGCCAGGACCGGCCACATGATGAAGCTCCAGGCCTTTGCCTTCGTCACATCGGCAGGCGGTGTCACGCCCTACCACTTCGATCCCGAGCACAACATCCTGCTGCAAGTGTGCGGCACCAAGGTCATGACCCAGTTCCCCGCCGGGGATCCCCGCTACGCGCCGGACGAGGTCCACGAGACCTACCACACCGGCGGTGGCCGCGAACTCAAGTGGCGCGACGACCTGCTCCCCGGCGGCACCGAGTTCGCACTTTCTCCGGGCGAGGCCGTCTACGTGCCGGTCATGGCGCCGCATTTCGTGCGCAACGGCACCGCGCCCTCGGTTTCGCTGTCGATCACCTGGCGCTCGGAATGGAGCTTCGCCGAAGCCGACGCGCGGGCGTTCAACGGGTGGCTGCGGGGGCTTGGGCTGACACCGCGCCGGACCGGGCGTTGGCCTGCGCGGAACCGGGCGAAGGCTTTGGCCTGGCGGGTGGTTCGCAGGCTTGGGAAGTAAAAGAGAAGCAGGGGCCATCGCCCCTGCACTCCATTGACGTCTCGGTCACGCGGACCGACAGCGTCGTGCGCCCATGGCTGCGCCGGGAGCCTTAATGGCTGCGCCGCAGGAGCGCACAACGCATAGGTCGCGCGACGACGACATTCCGAGGGCCCGGGGGATCATCCCCCGGAATCTTGCTCTTTTACCTCGCCCTCTTCACCCACGCCGCAACCTCGACCCGCTGCCGCGGACGATTGGCCAGACGCTCCTTGAGCCCGGTCAGCGCCTGTACCACCGGCTTGGCCTCGTCGGCCGGAAGCGTCGCGGCATAGGCCTCGATTTTGCCGACCATCTCGGGGTTCGTGCTCGATGCGACGATGCGTGCGAAGAAACGTGCACGGCCGGAGTGTTCGATCAGTCCATCGATCGCCGCCTGATGTGCGCGGACAAAATCGAAAGTCATCTCCGGGTGCGCACGACCGACCGTGGTGATGATCTGCGAGGCGCTGGTCGCATCCGGCGTACCGGAGACGGCGAGTTCGAGCGCATCTTTGGCGATAGCCTCGTCCCGTGCCATGCCGAGGTTGGTGTAATAGAGCTGGCGTTCGACGAAGCTGGTCGCCTTGCCGGCCTGCCCGCGCAGCAGGTCCCAGTCGGCGCGGGTGGCGTTGGTGGCGGCCACGCTCAGCCAGGTGCCCTTCAGCGGGCCATCGAGCGACTTGGGATCGGCAGCCAGGCCCTGCAGGCGGCGGCGCGCTTCGGCCACGACGCGCTTGTCGCCGATGGAGCCGAGCGTATCGATCAGTTGCGCGCGCAGCTTGGTATCGGTCAGCGGCTCACCCGCCACCGGATCGAAGCCGAGCTTGTCGAGACGCGGCGCCCAGGTCTTCGAGATGCGTGCGGCGATCCTGTCCTTCGCCCTGGCATCGTCCAGCAGGCCGTAGACGCCTTCCCACTGTCCGACGACCTTGCCTGCAAGCGTCGCATCGGTGGTGCCGGGAACGGCGGAGAGCAGGCGCAGGCCGGCCGACATGTTCTGATAACCGGCCAGCGAAAGCGACAGGTTGTCCCGCAGCAGGCCATACTGGTCGATTGGCGCGAGCGAGCCGAACGAAGAGACCAGCGCGTCGAGCGCCTTGGCGTTGTAGAGCGTGCGGTAATAGCCCAGCTGACCCGCGTTCACGAGCACGGCATCGCAGCTGTTCACGGTCACGCTGTCGGTTTTGCTGGTCATCAAGTGGCGCATGGGTTCGCCGTTACCGGCGCGGATCAGCAGCGGCATCGGCCAGATCGGCTTTTCACCGCCTCTCGCCGAGGGATCTAGCGAGAAAGCGTCCTGCGTCAGGTCGAGGCGGGTCTTCCCGTCTGCGCAGGCCGAGACGTTGACGCGCAGCAGCGGTACGCCCGGCGTATGGGTGAAGGCTTCGGCGATGAGGTCCACGTCCTTGCCGCCGGCCGACTCCATCGCCGCCCAGAGGTCCCGACTGGCCGTGTTCGAATAGGCGTGGCTGCGCATGTAGGTCTGCATGCCGGCGCGCCAGGTATCGGCGCTCACATAGTCCTCCAGCATCGAGATCACCGCCTGCCCCTTCTGGTAGGTGATCGAATCGAAGGCCTGCTCCATTTCCGAAACGGTGCGGACTTTCTGCACCACCGGGTGCGTGGTCGGCAGCGCGTCGAGGGCCATGGCGCCCTCGCGGCCGTCGATGCCGTTCAGCTTCCAGTTCCATTCCGGGTTGAAATGATCGGTGACCTTGTCGGCCATCCAGCTGGCGAAGCCTTCGTTCAGCCAGATGTCGTCCCACCAGGCCATCGTCACCAGATCGCCGAACCACTGGTGGGCGGTTTCGTGGGCCTGGACGCTGTAGATGCTCTGCTTGCCCGAGGGGCTGGTCGTGGCGGGATCGAGCAGCAGGATACGTTCGAAGCTCATGATCGCGCCCCAGTTCTCCATCGCGCCGAAGAACTGCGACGAGCCGGGGGCCGCGATGTTGTCGAGCTTGGGCAGCGGGAACTTCACGCCGAAGTAGTCATCGAACCACGGCAGGATCTGGGCGAGACCGTCGCGGGCATAGTCCGCCTTGGCACCGCTGCCGGTGGGCGAGACGATGCCCACTTCCACGCCGTCCGCGGCCTTCGTGGCCGTCCGCTCGAAATCGCCCATGCCGAAGAACAGCAGGTAGGAACTCATCTTGGGCGTGGTCGCGAAGGTCACGCGCTTGAGGCCGCCGGGGAGCACTTCCTGGCCCTTCACCGGCATGTTGCTCACCGCCATGCGGTCTGCGGGGACGATGGCGGAAAGGTCGAAGGTGGCCTTGTAGCTTGGCTCGTCGAAGCTGGGAACGAAGCGCCGGGCGTCGGGCGCTTCGAACTGGGTGAACAGCCCGCGCACGTCCTTGCCGGTGCGCCTGTCGGGATAGTCGAGCGCGAAAAGGCCGGAGGGCTGCGTACCGATCTTGCCTGCATAGGTCACTTCGAGGCGATACTTGCCCGGCGCGATAGCCTTTCCGGCGGCGAAGCGCAGGGTCTGCGCCTTTTCGTCGACGCTGGTCTGGAGCGCGGTTACGGTGCCGTTCTCGGCGACCAGCTTGGCGTCCGAGACGGTCAGGCCGTTGCCGTGCAGCGTCAGAGCATCGCTGGCGGTGAAGACGGTGACGTCGATCGAGACGGTGCCGCTGAACGTCAGCTTTTGCGCATCAGGGGTGACTTCGATGCGATAGTGGGTGGGCCGAGCGTTGCGCGGCAGGTCGCTCGGCACGGTCTCGGCCAGCGGCACCGGGGCGCCCGAAGCGGCGGGCGGCACGGTTGCGGCGAAAACCGAGGTGGAAACGGCAAAAGCAATCACGGCACCGGCCGTGGCGAGGTTACGCAGGGAAGAACGCATGAGAGGCTAAAGCTCCGGGAATTCGGATTTGTTGCTGATGCGCGAGGGTTTCGCGCGCGCAAGCGGATGGGCGTGTCCTAGCGGCAAGGGCTACGCGGCGGCCATGTCGTTCGTCGATGCCAGTCGGCGGTTCGTATGACGTGCTGCTGCCTTTGGCGGGCTTGGCTCGCCAAATCGCCGAATCGAACACCTCTCCGAAGGTGGGCATTTCGACGTGGCGTGACGTGATCTTACCTCTCTCCCTATAAGCCGCCTGCCTTAGCCGTTCGGGTGGTAGAAGTCGTAGATCGTCTGCGCCACCGCCGCGCTGACGCCGGGCGCGCGCTGGAGGTCCGCCAGGCTGGCCGCGCGCACCTTCCCGGCGGTGCCGAAGTGCAGCAGCAGCGCTCGCTTGCGCGCCGGGCCGATGCCGGGAATTTCGTCGAGCGGGCTGGCGGTGATCGCCCGGCTGCGCTTGGCCCGGTGCGCGCCGATGACGAAGCGGTGGACTTCGTCGCGCAGTCGCTGGAGGTGGAACAGCAGCGGCGAATTGACCGGCAGCATCTTTTCGCGCCCATCGGGGAAGTGGAAAATCTCGCGCCCCTCGCGGCCATGGTTCGGCCCCTTGGCGATGGCGATGAGGTTCACGTCCTCGATGCCGAGTTCCTCCAGCGCGTCCTTCACCGCGCTCATCTGGCCCTTGCCGCCGTCGATCAGCACGAGATCGGGCCAGGTGCCGCTCTCGCGCTCCGGGTCTTCCTCCTGTACCCGGCCAAAGCGGCGGGTCATCACTTCGCGCATCATCGCGAAGTCGTCGTTGCTCTGCGCTTCGCGGATGTTGAACTTGCGGTACTGGCTGGTGAGGAAGCCTTCCGGCCCCGCCACCACCATGGCGCCGACGGCCTTGCTGCCCTGGATATGCGAGTTGTCGTAGACTTCAACGCGCTGCGGCAGGTCCGGCAGTTCGAGAAATTCCGTCATCTCGCGCCAGATCTTGGCCTGCGAGCCACGCTCGGCCATGCGGCGGTCGAGTGCTTCCACGGCATTGCGCACGGCCTGATCCATCAGGCGGCGACGGCTGCCGCGTTGGGGTACGGATATCTCCACTTTGCCGCCCGCCAGTTCGCGGAAAGCCTCGGCCATGAGTTCGGCCTCGGGCAGTTCGCGATCGACGAGAATGGTGCGCGAAGGCGGCACTTCCTCGTAGAACTGGGCGAGGAAGCTCTGGAACACCTCCTCTTCCGACAGGCCTTCCGTATGGGTCGGGAAGAAGGCACGGTGGCCCCAGTTCTGGCCGCCGCGAATGAAAAAGGCCTGGACTCCGATCTGGCCGTTCTTGCAGGCCATGGCGAAAATGTCGGCGCTGTCCATGCCCTCGGCGTTGATCGCCTGGCTGCCCTGGATGAACGTCGCCGCGCGCAGGCGGTCGCGCAACATGGCGGCGCGCTCGAAGTCCAGCGAGGCAGCGGCCTCGGCCATCTGGCTCTCGATCTTCTTCTGCACCGCGCTGGACTTGCCGCCGAGGAAATCCTTGGCCTCCTTCACCAGTTCGCCATAACCCGCCTCGTCGATCCGCCCCACGCACGGCGCCGAGCAGCGCTTGATCTGGTAGAGCAGGCAGGGCCGGTCGCGCCGCGCAAAGAAGCTGTCGGTGCAGGAGCGCAGCAGGAACAGCTTCTGGAGCGCGTTGATCGTGGTGTTCACCGACCCGGCGCTGGCGAAGGGGCCGTAATAGTTGCCCTTCATCTTGCGCGCGCCGCGGTGCTTCATGATGCGCGGGAAGTCATGCTCGGCGCGCAGCAGGATGAAGGGGAACGACTTGTCGTCGCGCAGCAGCACGTTGTAGGCCGGGCGGAACCGCTTGATCAGCTGCGCTTCCAGCAGCAGCGCCTCGGCCTCGGAATTGGTGGTGACGATGGTCATCGAGCGCGTCTGGCTGACCATGCGTTGCAGGCGGCCCGGCAGGCGCTCCCACTGCGTGTAGTTCGCCACCCGGTTCCGCAGCACCCGCGCCTTGCCGACGTAGAGCACGTCGCCGCGCGCATCCTGCATGCGGTAGACGCCAGGCTTGGCCGGCAAGGTCCGCACGACTTCGCGGATCGCCTCGACGCCCGCTTGCAGATCGGGCTGTTCCGAGCCGCGCACGGTAAACGTCGCCCGCTCCTCGTTGAAGCGTTCGGTGCCCTTGGGGTGTTCGGGGGTTCCGGCAGGTGTTCGCGCCATGACGGCCAGATAGAGACTCGCGCGCCGAAGGGGAAGCGCCGTCGTCCCGGTCTTGCTCCGGGACCGATGGCCGTGAACAGCCCATCTCGCGGCAGGGCGCCTTTCAGCACGCTACCGCCTCAAGAACTGACACCCGGTCCCGGGTCGAGCCCGGGACGCCATATGATTCAGAACATCTTTCTGAAATCGATGCCAATCACCCGGCCCTGCGGCTCACGATAGCCCGCCTGGTAGGCAAGCGGCACCAGCCCGTTCCGGTCCGTGACCTTCTGCCGCGAATCGAGCAGGTTCTCCGCCACGAGCGCGAGCCGGGTGCCCTTGAGGAACGGCATTTTCGCGACCAGATCGGCATTCTTCCCCAGATCCGCGAAGATGCGCAGGTTCACGTCGAAGGTACTGCCGAACCGCAAGTCCGAACTCGTGGGCGCTCCACTGCCGTCGACGCGGGTGGGGGCTTCCCATTCGGCCTTGAGGCGGAAGCCATAGCCGTTCTTGAACATCCCGCCTTCCGCTTCGATGGCGTGGCGCGGCACGCCCCCGGCCGTAAGCGCCTGGCCGTTCAACTGGTCCAATTCCGGCACGCCGTCGGCGATCTTCACCCGGTCGCTGAAGCGCCAGGTGTGATAGACCGAGAGGTTCCAGCGGCCGCCCTTCCCGCCCGGTCCGCCCGGCGGCGGTCCACCTGCCGGAGCCCCGCCGCCGGCGGGC
>NZ_ATHL01000102.1 GCF_000445125.1 Novosphingobium lindaniclasticum LE124 | reverse complement strand
CCTAGAGCGGTTTTCGATCATTCTGGTTCATAGCCGCACGATCTGAAGTAGTTGGCGCATTCCTGAGGCTGGAAGATATCGACGAGTTTGCCGATCAAGCTCCACAGGCCGCTGACCGTTCGCTCGCCCGCTTTGCGGAGCATGGCCTTGAGGCGGGAGAACGCTTTCTCGATCGGGTTGAAGTCGGGGCTGTAGGGCGGGAGAAAGCGCAGGGTTGCGCCTGCGGCCTCGATGAGCACTTGCACCGATGCGCGCTTGTGGCTCGATAGGTTGTCCATGATGACGACGTCGCCGGGCCGCAGTTCCGGGACGAGGACCTGAGCGACGTAGGCTTCGAACCAGTCGCCGTTGATCGGTCCATCGAGCACCATAGGCGCGACCATGCCGGTCATGCGCAGGCCAGCGACCAGGGTGGTGGTCTTGCGGTGGCCGTGCGGGAAGCCCATCCGCAACCGCTCGCCTTTCGGGCAACGACCGTGGCTGCGGGTCATGTTGGTGGCGGTCCAGGTTTCGTCGATGAAGACCAGGCGCTCCGGTTCGAGATCGAGTTGCCCCTCGAACCAGTCCTGACGCTGTTTCAGGACGTCTGGTCGATCTTGCTCTATCGCATGGCCTGTCTTTTTTTGCGCGTCAGGCCACGGCGAACAAAAAAGCGATGTAGCCCGGCCACGGAAACGGCCATGCCCTTGTCCGCAAGCGCCAGACGTAGTTCTTCGAGGGTGATGTCCCTACGCTCCTCCCAAATGGCCAGAATGTCCGCTGCCCGCTCTTCCACCCGCCGCGAGCGCATATCCCCGCCGCGCGGCTTTGGGGCAATGTCACCCGTCTCGCGCTGCTGTGCCCGCCAACGGACCGCCGTTGATGGTGCAACACCGAACCGGGCCGCCGCAGCACGGCAACTCGATCCACTGTCCACCGCTGCCAACAGCCGAGTGCGCAAATCCATCGAAAGAGCCATCCATGCCGGCCTCCTTCACCAGCACGGATTCTGAATCAGAAATCGCGCCCGAAGGGAATCCCAGACCGATTCAGAACGGTCGAAAACCGCTCTAATGAAGCGTCCCGGTCTTTCCGGGGGCTATCCGGCTTGCCTCAGGCAGCCATATCGAGGGTCTCGAGGGCTGTACAGTAATTTGCCCCTGCCTCGGCGGCCAGCATGTAGCCGAGGGGATCGAACAGGCGATGCTCGGTGTACCAGTGGGCCAAAGGGAGGCATTTTGACGGCCGAAGCACTCACCAGGAGCGCCGGCGCCAGATTACCTACGCCTTGTGGAGCCAAGTCGATCGTTTGGCCAAGGCCTTGTCATGCGAGTGCCCGACACTGTCCACTGGAGGAACAAGACCTGGGCTATGACGGTGAACGGTAACGGCACCGTGCGATTGCCTCAGTGCCCAAGCGTTGTTCAGCGTAGCCACGAGGTGTATGCTGCGACTCGGAAAGCCGAGCTGCGGCACCAAAATTCAGCAGCTTAGGCCCGGTCCTATACCGGCTGCGACTCCTGCCGCCCCAGCCAGGTTAGGATAAGTCCTTGATATAGGAGTGCGGCAGAGCGCGGATTTCGGCAAGTAGCCGCCGCGTGTAGCCACGAAAGGGGACATTCCCCATGCACACCTGCTCCCAGCTGTTCCGCCGCGGCGCCGTTTACTATTACCGGCGGCAGGTCCGCTGGTCCGACGGCCGGAAATATCGTATAGCCCTGAGCTTGCTGACGAGGAGACTCGAAGTGGCGAGATCGCGCGCGGCCCACCTCTCCAGTGCTGCAGACTTCCTGCAGCGCGGGCTCGACCGCGCCGACCCGCCTCTTGCTTTCGCGCAGCGCTGCGAAATTTTTCGCCGGCGTCTGCTCGCCGAGCGCGATCACCTCGAGGCATTGCATCACGAGATCGTGCGGTCGGTGCCCCACGACGTTGATCCGGAAACGCAAGTCGAGACGGTGTTCAACGGCGTCGAACGCTTTTCGCGTGCCGTGGTAAGCGGCGGCATGCCGAATGCGGCATTGACCGAAAAGCTTGCGGCCGAGGGGCTCATCCTGAACTCGCAGACTATCGCGCTGTGGGATGCCGAGGTTGACAGCGCGATCGCTCAATTCGCTCTGAAGGATGGCACCGCCATGCGCCAGGCCATGCTGAAGATCATCCATGAGGCGCGAATCGCCGGTATCGCGGAGTTTCGCCAGCGCCTGCTCTCGCCCGCCAGCGGGTACGTGCTAGCGCTCACCAACCAGCCTTCCACGATCGATCAACCCCGTGGATCAAGCCGGCCCGAGAAAAATGCGGACAATCCGCTGCCCGCTTATCAACCTGCCCTGCCCGAACGCGGTGTGCCGGTTCGCGGTCGCGCAGGCGCTGCGCGGCGCCGGACAGAGCCGCCCGCGGATCAACCATCCGCCGATTGGGCGCGGGTTACCGTCCTGCAAGCCGGCCAGCGCTTCATTGCCGGACAGCCCAAAGCGGGCGGCGGCGCCGCGCCCAAACTAAAAAAGGCGCGCCATACCTGGGATCCTAAGACGCTGCGCCAATTCGAAAGCGCGGTGATGCTCCTCGACAAGGCTTGCCCAGGGCCGATCTGGCAACTTTCACAGTCCGACCTCGATCACTTCGCCGCCCTGCTCGACCGGCTCCCAGCACGCAGCCATCACAAGACGGCGCGGCATGAGGCGATGTCGCTCGAAGAGATCGCTAGCGAAGCAGAAGCTATGGTCGCCGCTGGCACGCTGTCGGCGGAGGCTATCGGGCTTATGCCCCAAACCACGAATCGTCATTTTCGCTTTTTGCGGGCATTATGCGAGTGGGTGAAGAAGCGCGTGCCGCAAATGCCCGAGTTGGACTGGTCCGACTTCATTATCGATGAGGCGAGCGACAGCCGCGAACAGCGTGACGCCTTCACCGCCGATCAGGCCCGCACGTTGTTCCAGCTCCCGACCTGGACGGGCTTCGACAACCTCGCGCGGCGCAACCGGTCGGGTGAGCGGATCGTCCATGACGCCGCCTATTGGCTCCCGCTTTTGGCGCACTATACCGGCGGACGCCGCAACGAACTCGCCAAGCTTATGCTGGCCGACATCGACGTCGAGGACGTCATTCCTTACCTGCGCATCGACGCAACCGAAACGGGCCGGGTCAAGACCCCGCGTTCGAAAAGGTTGATCCCGATCGCCGATGAACTCATCAGACTTGGGTTCTTGGGATACGTGGTCGCCATGCAGCGCGACGGACAACGCCTGCTGTTTCCCGATCTCGTTCCAGGCTCGCCAGGCCAGACAATGGGCGATGTTTACTACAAACGCTTCTGGCGAGCCCTGGCCCGGCAGCTGGCATTTCTGAAGCCCGGGCAAGCGATGCATGCGTTCCGGCATCTGGTATCAACGGAATTGAAGGACGCTGAAGTCTTCGAGGAGAATCGGAGTGACCTGCTTGGTCATGCGGGGCCGAACGCGATGGCCGATCGTTACTCGAAGGCTTCCGCGCTGCTGAAACTCCAAAAGGTCGTGAACAAAATTCCGATTGTTACCGCCCACCTTCAACCGGCTCCGCTAACGCTCTGCAAGGATCACTGGATAAGGGCAACGCCGCCCTCGCCCGTCTCGCCAACCGACAAGGACATGACGGGTCGCTGCCGCCGGTCGATGCCAAACGCTCCCGTCACACCAGCCCAGCGTGCGACTAGCGGCAAACGTCGCGAGAGCGGGAACCTGTCTCGCCTGAACCGCCCAGCCTCCCCTACCGGCTGAACAGCAACAAGGAGCTCGAAGTTGGACATCTCGAAAAACTCGTGGCGTCTGACGGCGTGAAGTGATTCACTGCCTTTGCGCGATGGTGGAGGCGATGATGGCAGGGCAGCCGGGTTTCTTCGATCTTTCGGACCGATATGAGGCATTGAGCGCGGCGGGCGATCCGCTGGAGCGTCTGGCGGCAGTGGTGGACTTCGAGGTTTTCCGGGGACCGCTGGTAGCGGCGCTGCGCCGTAGCCCTCGCGGCAAGGGTGGCCGCCCGCCGTTTGATCCGGTCCTCATGTTCAAGATCCTCGTGCTCCAGGCGCTCTACTCGCTTTCGGACGAAGCCACCGAGTTCCAGATCAAAGATCGCCTCTCTTTCCAGCGTTTTCTTGGGCTTGGCCTGGATGGCACGGTGCCCGATGCGACGACAGTGTGGCTGTTCCGGGAGCGTCTGGTGAAGGCCAAGGCGATCGACAGGCTATTTGCCCGTTTCGATGCCGCGCTGACCGACCGGGGCTACCTCGCCATGGGCGGGCAGATCATCGACGCCACCGTGGTGCCAGCCCCGAAGCAGCGGAACACCGAGGAGGAGAAGGCGGCCATCAAGGAGGGCCGGATACCCGAGCGCTGGAAGGATAACCCTGCGAAGATCCGGCAAAAGGATCGCGATGCCCGCTGGAGCGTCAGGTACACCAAGGCGAAGGTCAAGGAAGGCGCGCCCCCCAAGGCCTTCAAGCCGATCGATCTTGCCATCCCCATGTTCGGCTACAAAAACCACATAGGGATCGATCGCGCACATGGCTTGATCCGCACCTGGGATGCCAGTGCCGCCAATGCCCATGATGGCGCAAGGCTGCCGGTATTGATCAGTCCAGATAACACCGCCTCGGGCGTCTGGGCCGATACGGCCTACCGATCAAAGAAGAACGAGGCGTTCCTGGCCAAGGGCATGTTCACCAGCCACATCCACCAGCGCAAGCCGCACCGCCGAGCGATGCCCGAGCGTATTGCACGAGCAAATGCGAAGCGGTCGGTGGTTCGCTCCGCCGTCGAACACGTCTTCGCCGGGCAAAAGCACCGCATGGGCCTCGTGGTGCGCACCATCGGCATCGCTCGCGCCCGCATCAAGGTTGGGATGGCGAATCTCGCCTATAATTTCCAGCGACTGGCCTGGCTCGAGGGGCGAATTGCGCCCGCATGATGCCGAAAACGGCCTGTGCTCTCGGATCCGTTACGGAAATCAGCGGATCAGCCCCAAAAACTGACGCTCCCAATTCGCCCGCGCGCCTTCACCTTGCCATCATGCCGAAAGCAGACGGTTCTTCGAGGTGTCCAGTTTGCGTTCAGAACGGCAACTTGGTGACCGAGCCTGTATCCAAGCCGATTGATTCGCCCACTGGACATACCGGCGTGGTGCTTAAAACCTTCAACGATTTAATCGGCTTCTCCTGCAGCCTGACCGACCGATCATGGGACATCCTGCTCAGTCCGGTTTGGAGCGGCGACAGGAGGATAGCGGACATACCTGGTTCAGGGCGTTGATGTCAGATCCCGCCGACATAGCGGTCGTTCGCCCCCTTATTTCGGCGCCCTGAAAGCCGCCATCCGTTCACCGAGACGAAGGTGATGCTGAACGGCCAGGATTGACGCCTCAGCCTTTCATAAGCGTTATGCCGACTGGAAAGTCTTGGCATAAATTCAGGAGAACACGACGATGAATAACTCCGACCTCGCCGAGAAGCTACGCAGACACAGTCGGCCAGGTTGATCCACGGATCGGCCAAGATGACCGCCAGCTTCTGTTTGTGTAGCGGGTTAGGGTGGCTGCATCAGGCCGTAACGAACATCCGTCGCTCTCACCGCTTAGGATATGTTGCCAGTTTCACTTTGAGTATCTGGGAGGCACCGGTAAAGTTCAGCCCCCAATCCACCTGATCGCCGTTCCAGACGCGTGAGAACTTCCAGTTCTCCTTCGCGTCGTAACTGCCCTCTTCCACGCGGTCGATGATGATGTTGCCAAGGGACGGATCGGCGAGCGCGAATTCCACCCGAGCGAAATAGCCGGTCACGAGGTACTCGTCAGGTCCGATGCGCGCGATGGCGACGCCGCCGCTCGGGTAGGCGTTGCCCTTGGGCGGCCCGTCGCCGAAATCGCTCCGACCGAAGCTGACCTGGGCGACATATCGCCCAAGCTTCAGCACTCGTCTGTGTTCGTCCGCCGGGTCTTCCGGCTCGGCGGCGCCCCAGGTCTCACCCTCGAAGGCGAGCTTTGCCCAAAGCCTCGCGAAAGGCTTGAACAGCGTGTAGTTGGCCGCGAAGGGAACCAGGGGCTCACCTTCCAGTTTCGGCGTCGCAGGAAAGACCGGCAAGTAGCGGGTGTAGTCGATTCCGAACGGCGACCAGCCGATGGCGCCCCGCCCCACGGCCTCGAAGAAGTAGCGCGCATATTCCTTGGCGTGGCCGGTTTCAGGCACGAACAGCGCGTTGTCCGGCCTGTCGTAGGCGTCGAGAAACCCGACATAGGCCTTGTGCGCGGGATTGTAGATGTCCGGCGCGACGATATCAAGATGAGGTGCCGCAGCCTTGTAGACGTCGATGACGGTATTGGCCGGGCCGCCGCTGGCGTAGGTTTTGGCATCCTGCCATGTGAATGGATCGCCCGGCAGCGCCGCATTGGCGTACATCGGCAGTGGCTTCTCGGCTTTGCCCGCAGCAGCAACCGTATCGATATAGCGGGCAACGTGCCAGGCGTGGAAATAGAGATCCGCATCGCGGCCGAACAGCGCGGTCCAGCTTCCCGCCGGCTTCTTCATCCGTTTCTGCAGCGCTGCGGGCACCGGCGCGGCGAAGGCGGCATCGGCGGCGGGGGAGTGGTCGCGCGGCAAGCCGTAGGAGCCGGGTTCGTTCTGCACCTGCACCATGATGACGGTGTTCCGCGGGTCCGCTTCGCGCAGATGGCGCAGGAGCGTCGCAAAAGCCTTGCCATCAGCCTTGAGCGTCTCGGTTCCGAAAGGCGAAAGCGCGTAATGCAGGGTACCGTCCGGGCGAACCATGCGGGGGAAGCGGTGGTTATCCAGCTTGACCCAGCGCGGCGCATATTGCGGATTGGTGTTCTTCCAGGTGGCGAACCACAGCAGGACAAGCCTCAGTTTCCTGGCCCGCGCCTGCTCCAGCAGGGTATCGACCACGGTGAAATCGAACCGGCCCTCTTGCGGCTCGATCTGCTCCCAGCCGACCGGAATCTCTACCGTGTTGACGCCGAGCGCATCCATCGCCGGCCAGACGCGCGGCAAGGCGTCGGGCCAGGCGCTGGAGTTGTTGATCTGCGCTCCCAGGATCAAATACGGCGCCCCGTCGACCATCAGCGCGTGGCGCCCGTTCTTCTCCGCAATGCGCGGGGTCTCGGCCTGAGCCCCGGAAGCAATGGCCAGCAGCGCCGAGAGCGCGATCGCAAAGATACTGCGCAGGCCCTTCACGCGACCCCTCGACCGTTCCGTCTTCATCACCGGCATGAACCCCTTGTCTTGCACCAGTCTGCTGCCCCCCACCGAGCCTGGAAGGGGCGCTTTGGAGTTATTTGCGGGAATGGAAGCCGGTGGTGACCTTCAACACCTGTGGCCGGTCGATAAGGTTGATCCCGTAGTCCGTCTGGTCCCCGTTCCACACGCGCGACATGACCCACTTGCCGTCCCGGAACGTGCCTTCCTCGATCGAGACGATGGTGCCGTCCTCACGCCCGTTGGCTGCCGAGAAGCTGACCCGCACATGGTCGCCCATCACCAGATATTCCGTATCGGAAAGCTGAGCCACGGCAACGCCGCCGACCGGTTCGGCGCCCCAGGGTGTCGGATCGGCCTTGATCCAGGTCCAGTCCTTCATGCCGAACTGCCACTGGCCCCAGTCCGCCGTGATCTTCCAGGCGCCCAACGTGACCGACTGCACGCTGCCGTCATCCGGCTTCGCGGCGCCCCAGGTCGGACGGGTAGCGGCGATGCGCGCCCAATCGCGCATGATCGAACCCACGGCAGCATAGGGTAGCGCAAAGGCGGCCAGGGTCTGCTTGTCGAGTTCCTTGGCCCCCAGCGGATAGTTGAAGTAGCCGGTGCCATCCATTCCGAAGGGCGCAAAGCCGATGCCGCCGCGCCCGATCGTGGGCCAGAAAAAGCGGGCAAACTCGCGGGCGTTGCCGATCTCGGGCACCATCAGCGGATTGTCGGGCCGGGTATACTTGTCGAGATACTGGATCACGTTGCCGCTGTCGCGGTCGTAGATGTCTGGCGCGGCGAAGTCGATCGCCGGGGCTGCGGCCTTCCAGATATCGAGCACGTCCCACTGCGGGCCGCCACTGGCGACGCCGGTGGGATCTGGCACGTTCGAGGGCCCGGCGAGCGAGGCGTTGACGTACATCGGCAATGCCTTCACCGCCTTGCCCGCTTTCGCCAGGGCATCCACGAAGCTGGCGACGTACCAGGTATTGAACGCGCGCGGCGCCTGCTTGCCGAAGGCCTGTTCCCAGGTGCCGGACTTGCCCAGCTTGCGCGCCAGCGTCGCGGGAATCTGCTGCGCGAACAGACGGTTGCCCTCGGCGGAGAAATCGCGCGGAACGCGGTAGGATCCGGTTTCGTTCTCCGGTTGGACCATGATGACGGTGTTCTGCCGGTCATGGTCACGCAAGTACTCCATGACCTTCACGAAAGCACGGCGATCGGCCTCCATGGTGGCCTTGGACAAGGGCGTGAGGACGCCATGATCCTTGCCTTGCTGGTCCTTCATGCGGGGGAAGCGCGCGTTGTCGAGCTTGACCCAGGCCGGGGTATAGGCCGGGCTGGTGTTCTTCCAGGTTCCGAACCACAGCAGCACCACCCGCTTGTCATGGGCGCGCGCCTGATCGAGCAGCTCCTGAAGGAACGTGAAATCGAACCGCCCTTCGACCGGCTCCACCTGCTCCCAGGCGATCGGGACCTCCACGGTATTGGCGTTCATCGCATCGAGCACTGGCCAGGCCGCCTTCAGCGGCTCGGCATAGTTGCTGGAGTTGTTGACCTGCCCTGCCAGCATCACGAACGGGGCGCCATCGACGATCAGGGCATGGCGTCCGTCGCGGCTCTCGATGCGGGGGATCGGCGTCGCCGTCTGGGCCGCGGCAGCACCTGCCATGGCGAAAGCCAGTGCGAATGCCGGGATAAGCGGTGCGATAGCTTTCAGTTTCTTCATCATTCCCCCTTGGCCGGGTCGCCGGTTATCAGCCCCCGCCCGTCGGTTGCCACATAGACCCGGCCGAACAGGCGCGGATCGCCCGAGACCATGCGGATACGCAGGCCCCACTGATGCTGATCGTCATTGATCCGCGTCCACTGCGTCCCCCCGTCGACGGAGCGCCAGATCGCACGGAGACCGTCCTTGGTCCCCAGGGCGTAGAGGGCCGGCTCCGCGGAGCCGGGCGCGCCTTTGCCAAGGCCGAACCGGTCGACGCGGATGGCCTGCCCGGTACGTCGCCAGCTTTCGCCGAAATCGCTGGAGCGCCACAAGGCGCCGCCCAGAGCAAGCCACAAGGCACCCGCGCGATCCGGCTGCGCCAGAATGGGGGCCGGATCTTCCCGGTTGGCGGAACGCAACGGCGTCAGGTCTGCGGGAAGCCCCCTCCCCGCAATCTGCCGGAAACTGGCGCCGCCGTCGTCGCTGCGCACGATATGCCCTGCCGCGAAATCGACCGCGTAGAAGCGCCTGGGATCCTGCTTGTCCGCCGTCACCCGCACCCGCGAAGGAAGGCCGGAAACTCGCTGCCACGTCGCGCCCCGGTCACGCGAGATCTGCGGCGCATCCGTTTCGACGAGAAAGGCGGTGCCGTCCGCCGACACCGTAATGGCGGCATCCCCCGTTGCTTCCGGACAAAGTGAGCCGTCCGCGCGCGGCGCGCATGCCGGAACGTGAAGCCCGCTCCACGACCCGCCGCCATCCGCTGACCACGCCAGCGAGGTGTCCGGCACGGTGCGCGCGTGGGTATTGCCGCTGCGCACCATGACCAGCGGCGCGCGGCCCGCGTAATCGATCGTATTGGTGTTGGTCAGGAATGGCCGAAGGTGGATGCGCGGCGGCGACACCGCGAAGTCGTCATGCCGGAACCCGCCGATGTCGCCGAAACCGGAGACCAGATGCGCACCGCCGGTAGGGCTGGTCAGCGTGATGACGGCGGTCTGTTCGATGCCGCGCGTCCAGGGTCGCCAGCGCATCGGGCCGGGCTTGTCGAAGTCCTGCGTTTCGTAGACGGTGGCGCCCGTAACATAGGCGGCATGGTCCGGCTGAAACGGATCGATTGCCAGTCCAGCGATCCAGTGGCCGAAGTTCGCCTTGCCGTCGAAATCGAGGAACGGGCTCTCCGCCACATCGCGCGTGGATCGAGGCCAGAGTTCCTCCCACTGCCGACCCCCGTCACGGCTGAGCCAGACGGTATCGACCGGTCGACGACGGTCAACCGTGCTGACAGTGATCATCTTCGGGTCGCGGGCCGAGACGGAAACGCCCATGTAGCCACCCTCCGGCGCATCGGCACCCTTTAGCGGCGTCACGTCGCTCCAGCCACCATTCGCCGTATCCAGCCGCCAGACTTCGCCGCGCGTGATACCGTTGGGCCCGATCCCGTCGTTGACCGTCATCGTCAGCATCCCGTCGCGCCCGAGCACGGCCTTAGCCGCCAGCAGGCGGGCATCCGGACCGCCCGGAAGCGCCATCCAGGTCGCCCCTCCGTCATCCGAACGGTACAGCCGCGCGCCTGCCGGATCGGCGTTGCCCACGAAGATCCGGCCCTTCCTTGCGGGATCGAAAACGACGAAGGAAAGACCGCCGTGGGTCTGCCGCCGTACGGTCGGCAGCCCAAGGCCCTTGAGGGGGAACCCGGCCACCTGCTGCCAGTGCGCCCCCGCATCAGCGCTGGACCATAAGCCCTGATGGCGGGAGCCGAAGAACAGCCTGCGGTTGTCGGAAGGGTCTACCGCCAGCCGCTCGCCCAGGCCGCGTCCATCCTCATTGCCGCCCATCGCGAACGGCGCGGGCGTCACCTGCCAGTGATTGCCGCGATCGGTGGAACGGAAAATCGCAGCGGGCAAACGCGCGCCCATGCCGGCGGCCAGGTACACCGTGCCTGGATCCACCGGATCGGCGGCGATGCTCTCGATCCCCATGTAACTGCCTTCGGAGACACCGTCTTGAAGCGGCACCCAGCGCCGTTTCTGTGCGTCCCAGCGGTAGGCCCCGCCCATGTCCGTGCGCAAGTAGGCAAGGCCGGGCTCCAGCGTGCTGAACACGATACCGGGAGCGAACCCGCCGCCGCCCACGCGAACGTTGGCCCAATCGTATGCAGTGGAAGACGACTGCTCCTGCGCGGCAACGGGGGCCGCCGCAATCGCCATCATGGCCGGGGCGACGGCTGCCACCGCAAGCGCGCCCAGCACGCGACCAGCCCCTGCAATACCCACGGCCTCTTCCCTCATGTTCGTTGGCATCGCACCATTAGCAGCCCCTACGATAGCGCTACCAATTCCATAGGGGAATACCTTCTTCACGAATTCGGGGCAGGCGGGACATTGCGGCCCGCCTGCCCCGAAGACCTCAGAACGTGACGTTCACGCCCATGCGATAGCGGCGATCGCTCTGGAACCAGCTGCGCCCGTAGAGGCCGCCCGGATAGCCGCCCATCAGCGTCTTCTGGGTGGCGTTCAGGATATTGGTACCCTGCAGCTGAACGCTGAGGTTCTCGTTCACCCGAACCGTGATACCGGCATCGAGCGTACCGTAATCGGCACCGTAGATCGGCAGATTGGTGGCGATGTTGGTGCTCTGGTTCGGCGCGGTGAAGAAGTTGTAGCTCTGGTTGGTGCCGTTGGCATTGGTCGACTGGAGGTACTTCGAACGCCAGCTATAGGCGACCCGCAGCGAGAACGGATTGTGTTCGTAGAGGAACGCCAGGTTCACGTTGTGCTTCGAAAGACCCTGTAGCGGTACGTCGTTATGCGCCACGCCATCGATGTCGTAGTAGACGTCGCCCGGGTTCTTGCTGTCGAGGAAGGTGTAGTTCGCCTCGAAGCCGATGCCCGAGAACCAGCCCGGCAGCCTGTCGAGGAACAGGCGACCGCCCGCCTCGAAGCCCTTGACCGTGGCCGCCTTGTCCGCCGTGCGCGCTTCGTTGGTGGTGACGGTGGCCTGTTCGGAGGTGCCGTCCGTGAACTGCACGGTTTCGACGCGCTGGGTCGATCCGAATACTACGGAATCGGTGATCCGCTTGTAGAACGCCGCCACGTGGAGGCTGGTGCCGGCGCTGGGGTACCATTCCGCCGAAAGGTCGAAGTTGTTCGACATCGTCGGCTTCAGCGTGGGATCGCCCGAGGTCGTCGTGTAGTTCGCAAAGTCCGGCGGGCTGCCCTGCCCGGTGGTCTGGACGCCAAGGCTGCCCGAGGCGCGCAGCGAGTTGAACGACTGGTTGTCCATGGTGATGTTGTAGGCGGCGCGGATCTTGACGGGCTCGATCGGCGAATAGGTGACGTTCACCGCTGGCAGGACACGCGTGAATTCGGCACCGCCGCTGCGCACCTGCGCCGCATCCGACAGGCTGTAGATCACGCCGTTGCGCACGAACTGGGCCGTGTTCTGCTGGAAGTAGCCGGAGCTGGCGTTCTTCACGTTGACCACGCGGGCACCGACGTTGCCGGTGATCGAAGCCTGGTCCCACTCCGTACCGAAGTTGGCCATGACGTAGCCTGCGAGCGTCTTGGTGCTGTAGTCGGTGCGATCGTTCGGCAGGACGAAGCCTTCCGGACGGCCCGCAGTGCCACCGTAGATGTCGTGGATTTCGTCCACGCCCACGTTCCGCGCGAAATCGACATCCGGGAAGTACTGGCTGGCTGGCAGAGACACGCCGCCATGGAAGAAGTTCTTGAAGGTATAGAGCTGGATATCACCCGGCCGGCTTTGCGAGAACGGGATGATCGGATAGCCGTTCCACTCCTGCCCGAGCGCCGCCCAGGCATAGCCGTTGTTGAGGTCGCGCTCGGTACGCTTGGCCCAGCGGCCGCCGGCCTTGATCGACTTCAGGAAGCCGTCACCGGTAGCGTAAGTCAGGTCGAGCTGCGCCGAGTCCAGCTTCCCGCGGTTATCCTCGTCATGCGGCATGGCGGCCTGCCAGTCGTAGTTGGCCGGGTCCAGCAACGAGGGCACGAAGGCCGGATCCACGCTGATCGCGGGCAGCTTTCCGCCGAGATCGAGACCGAAGCTGGTCGGGAAGTCCACCGTGCGGAACACGGTCATGCGGTGCATCTTGGAGGAGGAGGTGATGTGCTGGTAAGCCGCATCGACCGTGAGCGGGCCGCCGCCGGGGTTCCACTTGACCGAGCCGGAGATGTCCTGCGTCTTGGTGCGGCTGTTCCAGGCACCCGTGGTGCCACCGGTGGTGATGGGAGCACCGCTGGGCAGGAACGTGGCGTTGTCGCGCTGGAACACCGCCGGCGACGAAATCAGGCCGCCAAAATCGTCGAACGTGCTCTGGCTGGGATCGACCGCCAGATTCTGCGACGTGACGAAAGAGCCGAATTCGTCGGACGTGCTGCGATAGCGCGACTGGAAGAATACGCCGGTAAAGGTCAGGTCGTTGCTGGGCGCCCACTGCAGTGCGCCGTAAAGACCGTCACGCTTGCGCTGGAAGTCTTCCTGGCCATAAGTATAGCCGCCGGGGATGAAGTAGTCGTTCCCCTGGATGCGGGTGCGGAACATGGGCTCCATGCGCACGAACTGCGAAACCGAGGTGAGCTGGCTATAGGCAGCGTCAAGGACGAAGCCGATTTCGCCGATGCCCGTTTGCCACTTGCCGGCGACCAGGCCCGAAACCGAATAGTCGGTCTTGGTGGCAAGATCGCCGAAGCTGAGATCCCCGCTTCCCGCGAAGTGCAGGCCTTCGCTGAAGTCGAACGGAAGCTTGGTGCGCAGATCGACCGAACCGCCGGTGCCGCCCTCGATCTGGTCGGCGGAGGAGGACTTGTAGACGTCCACCGCCTGCATCAGTTCGGGCGTAACGTCACCCCACAGCAGCGAACGACCTGCGTTCGCGCTGAATATCTCGCGGCCGTTGAGGCGCGATGCGACGCCGGAAAGACCGCGGATCTGAATGCCCGAGCCTTCGACCGAATAGTGGTCCGGGTCGTTGATCGCAGCAAAACGCACGATGGTAACGCCGGGAACGCGCTGGAGCACTTCCGTGATCGAATTGTCCGGCAATTTACCGGCGTCGTCGGCGACGACCGAATCGACTATCGTGATCGCGTTCTTCTTGCGGTTCTCGGCAGATTCGAGCGCCGCGCGGCGGCCGGTGACGACGATCGCGTCGGTCTCAGCGCTGCCCTGCGAGGCGCCTTCGTCGCTCTGCGCGAAAGCCTGCCCTCCGCAAGCCACAGACATCATGGCGACGCTGATCATGCTCGCACGGGCGTAAAGACGGAATTTAGGCATGTTCCCCTCCTGAATTCATGCGGAAGGGCCAATCGCTACCTCCCGCCTACTATGTCGTTGCTGCGACTATTATTCTGGCAAATCGCTTAGTCTGACAGATTAGTGTCGTCAAGCGGTTTATGGGAGCGGTACCAAAAATCGGATCATCCGTTCTTTTACAGCTTCGAAGTGTTGCAAAAGCGATACGCATACCGGGCATCGCGTATCCATGTAAGTCCCATACTTCCTTGTTTTCTAACGCCTTTTTTTGGTGATAGAACAAGCTCTGCACTCGCACCTCATCGTTGCTGACACTCCTTTGGAGCACGTAAGCCACCGCTTTCTCCGTGCCTCATCGATTGCAAAGCAGCGCCAATGATTGTGATAGCGCTTTCACTCCTCGCTCAGCAAAGATCGTTTGCAGGGGGAAGTATTCATACGATTCGCGAAAGAAACGGTTCGGATAGGCCTACCGTAAAGCGTCGCCGGCTACGCTTTGGCATGACCCCACGCCGACAAATGCTGGATGGCCTTTTTGCGCTCTCCCCCATGTCATCCGGCCAGAAGCGCCGGAGTAACGGCGCACCGCCCCTTAGGAGGAGGATAGGAACGGTGCGCCGCGTAGCCGCCACTCGCCGAGTGGCGGTCAACCGTGGTGAGTAGGGGCGATGTGAGCGGGGATCGAGGCTCGATAACGGAAGTCGCGCAGCTTGGCCTTTGCGCTGCCCGTCACGTAAATGCCGAAGCGGAGGCTCAGGAACCCTCCGAAAACATTGTGATGAATGCCCGACACTTCCATGCGGGTGCCGTGGCGCTGCCAGGTGCGACCTTCATCGTAGGAGTAATGCCATGTCACCACGTTTTCGTCGTTGGTGACGCGCAAGCGCAGGCTTCGCCCCTGGTGGGTCACGGCTGCCCAAGGCAGTTCTTCGGAATATTCGTAGATCTTGAGCTTTTCGGGCGTGAAGCCAAGTCCCACGAAAGCCTTGTGGTTGTAGAACAGCAGTATTCCCGCCTCGCCATCGCCCACAAGGTCGATGGAGACTTCCGCCGCATAGCTGCGATCCCCCGCCAGGCAGGTGAGCGGCGAGGAATCGGCCGGGGAACTGCCGTGGCCTGCGATCACAAGCCCGCCCGCTTCGTAGCGCGCCCGCTCCGCCTCGCCGCGCCCGGGCGCATGGAAGCTCCATTGGATTCCGAAACGGTTGCGGGAGAAATCGTCCGACAGCCCCGGCGCCGAGACGCTTTGCCTGCCGCCCTTTGGTTTGGGAAGCGGCAGGGAAAGATCGCCCCCCTTGGCACGGAACCAGCCATCCGGGGTCCATTCGATAGGCTCAAGCAAAGTCTGGCGGCCCAGCGTCCTCATGCCGTTCTCGTAGCCGTGATAGACCATCCACCAGTCCCCGGCCGGGCCTTCGACCAGCGTCGCATGGCCGCGCGACCACCAGGGTTCGTCGACGCTGACCGTGCGCACCAGCGGATTGCGCGGGCAATGTTCCCACGGCCCGTGGATCGAGCGCGAGCGCGCCGCGATCACCATATGCCCGGTCACCGGACCGGCCGTGCCGCCGATCGCGGTGACGAGGTAGAACCAGTCTCCCTTGCGCAGCAGCTTCGGTCCTTCGGGCGCGAAATTCTCCACCACCCAGTCGTCGGGGTATCGCCAGGGATCGTAGGCCTTTTCCAGCGGCCCGTCGGTAGCCAGGCCGTCGTCGGTCAGACGGATCTTGCGGATGCCGTTGGTGAAGAGATAGCGCTTGCCGTCCTCGCCCATGATGTGGCCGGGATCGATGCAGCCGCTGATCCCGAGATCGACGGGTTCGCTCCAGGGCCCGGCGATATCGTCAGCCCAGATCGCGAAGATCGACCAGCCTTCCCCCTTGGGGTCGGCGGGGATGTAGATGAAGTAGCGTCCCTCGTGCTTGACCAGGTCAACCGCCCAGATCGTGCCGAGATTGCGGTGCAATGCGGGGCCGACCGGCGCCCAGTTCACCAGATCGGTCGAGCGCCAGATCACCAGCCCCGGATAGGAATCGAAAGACGAGTGCGTCATGTAGTAGACGTCGCCGTCCTTCAGGATCGTCGGGTCCGCATGGTCGCCCGAGATGATCGGGTTGCGATAGTACCCGTTGCCGAGATCGGCCTTGCGCTGCCCTTCCGCGCCGACGCCCCACCGCGGGGCGGCAGCGGCGTTACCGGTCGCCAGGGCGTTGGCAAGGGACGGCGCCAGAGACGGTACGGCCGCCCCGGCGAGAGCCCCCTGGAACATCGTGCGTCGGGTGATGCTCATCCTGCGGCCCTCACTTGCCTGCGGGTTCGAGCGTGACGAGCGCCACGTCGTTGCTGCGCATCGGCACTTCCACCGAGGCTACGCCATCCTTGCCCACGCGTACCAGCTCGTCCTGCTGGGGCTTATCGGCCGTTTCGCGCTGAAGCTGCGCGAACTGATCGGTGTTGAGCGAGGCGGGCATGCCCATGTCGATGTAGGACGAGAGCGGGTCGTTCAGGCGATAGCCCGTCTTGCGGACCTGAACGCGGTAGTTGCCCTTAGGCACATGCTGGAACTGGAACCGGACCGTCCGGCTTTGGGTCGCCGGCACCTGGCGGGTGTAAAACGGTTTGTTGCTGAGGTTCTGCACGGGCTGCTGGAAATCCCAGACCAGTGCGGAAATGCGCTTGCCGTCGATGGCCGCCATCGCCTGCCCGTCACCGGTAGGCAGGGCCTGGCCCTTGACCGCGTTGAGATACTTGTAGGCGAACCAGGCCGGTTTGCGGATGCCGTCCTTGTTCATCAGGCCGAAACCGCCGTGGAACGGGGTCGGGGGCGGGCCGGGTTCCTCGAACAGGTCGGTATAGGCCCAGTAGCTCATCCCTTGCGCCAGGCCCTGCGTCGCCTTCAGCTTGCTGAGGATGTAGGGTGCGCTGATATAGCTGTCGTGAACGAAGTCGCGCGGGGTGTAGCTGGTGCTCCACTCCGTAAAGAACAGCGGAATGCCGGGGAATGCCGAGGCCTCGATCTCGCCGCGAACCTTGCGCACGTTGCCGACCACGGCATCGGGCGAGGGAGAGAGCTTGGTGTCCTGCTTGCCCTGCTCGTCCAGGAATCCCCCGTCGACACCGTAAGTGTGGGTCGCCACGAAATCGACCGGCAGCTTGTGGTCCGATGCGAACTTGAGGAATTCAGGGACCCAGGCCGCGCCCGCCGTGGCAGGACCGCCGACGCGCAGGGCGGGGTCGATCGCCTTGATGGCGGTGGCCGTGTTGGCGTAGAGATCGAAATAGGCCTTCTGGTCGGCCTTCTCCCAAAATCCGTCGAGGTTGGGCTCGTTCCACAGCTCGAAGTACCAGCTGCGCACTTCTTCCACGCCATAGCGATCGCGCACATGGGTGATGAACGCGTTGATGAGATCCCGCCACATCGCCGGATCGGGATGCGAGGTATTGCCCTTCCAGTAGAACAACTGCTGGTCCGAAGTCCGCATTACCGCCGGTGTCCAGCCCAGTTCCACGAAAGGCTTTATCCGCTTGGCAAGCAGGCCATCGTAGAGTTGGTCCAGCTTGGTCCAGTCGTAGACGATTTTGCCGTCCACCTTGCGCACGGTGCCTAGCACATCGTGGAAGATGTCGTGAAACCGGATGTAGCGAAAGCCGAGTTCGTCGGCGGCGAGCTTGAGCTGCTCCTGGCTATCCTGCCGGATCAGCGTTCCCGGGAAGTCGGAGCCGACCGAAAGATCGTAGAAGCGGTCCACAGGGCCGGTCGGCGCGGTCACGTCGATACGGATCTCACGCTCGCTGCTGGCCTCGGCTGCCAAGGCGGGCTGCGCGGAAACCGCAAGCGCTGCGGCCAATAGTTCGATCTTTCGCATCTCTACCCCTGTTCTTCGCGCTTTCCCGTGAGCGCGGTTATTTCTGTCTCGGATGCGGCATGGCCGCCCGGCTTGCGCCGGGCGGAACCGTCATACCATTCGGTTGGTGCGGATGAGTTCGCGGTACCAGTCGGCGCTGAGCTTGGGGGTTCGCTTCTGGGTCTTGAAGTCGACATGGTGGATGCCGAAAAGCTTGGTGTAGCCATCTTCCCACTCGAAGTTGTCCATCAGGCTCCATAGGAAGTAGCCTTCGATGGGGAAGCCTTCGCGGACCGCGCGGTGCAGGTGGCTGATGTAGTTGCGCAAGTACGTCACGCGGTCGGCATCGTAGACCTTGCCATCCTTGGCCACCGGATCGTCGGCCGAGCAGCCGTTCTCGGAGATGTAGAGCTTCTTCGGCTTCCACAGCTCGCTGACGGTGCGGATCGACCAGTAGAGCGCTTCGGGGCACATGTAGAGCCAGGGGGATGCCATGCGCGGCGAGTTGGCGAGGTGCGGCAGAATCTCGTAGCCGCTGGCCGTGTCGGCGGCACGCACGGTGTTCGCGGTGTAGACGTTGAGCGATACGAAATCGAGCGCGCTGCCGATCGCCTTCATGTCGCCGGCCTGCACCTTGGGCGCGTCCTTGCCTTGCGCGGCCAGGTAGCTGTCGATGTAGCGGCCTTCCATGATCGCGGTGAGGAACATGGCG
>NZ_ATHL01000101.1 GCF_000445125.1 Novosphingobium lindaniclasticum LE124 | reverse complement strand
GCCAGCTGCTGGCGGGTTTCGGCGCCGCTGGCGGCCAGCGGGGCGTAGCGGGCCGCCTCGCGCTCGGCGTAGCGGGCGTCCTCCTCGGCCGAGGCGAGCTGGGCGCGGGCCTGGGCGATGCCAGCTTCCTGCTCGCTGATGCCGGCGCGGACGTTGTCGGCATTGGCCTGGGCGACGTCGATCTGCGCCTGGTACTGCTGGGCCTGGGCGTCGTAGTCGCGCGGGTCGATGCGGACGAGGGCCTGGCCTGCCTTCACGTCCTGGTTGTCGCCCACCAGGACGGCATCGACATAGCCCGAGATCTTGGGCGAGATCGTGACCGCGTCGGCCTGGATATAGGCGTCGTTGGTGTCCTGAAGGTACTTGCCGCGCGTCTCGTAGTGGAGCAGCCAGGCGCCCGCGCCGATCACCGCCAGGGCGATCCCCGCCAGCAGCACGAGCCGCACACGCGGGCGCTTGAGCGCCGAGGGCCGTTCCGCGCCGCGCGTTCCCCCGCCTGCCCCGCCGTCGCTGGGGGAACTTTCGGGCGACTCGATACCTTCATGGGCCATCAATCGTTACTCGTGCTTTGTTGCTGCATCGCAGCGGTGATGTGTCTCGCACTTGCACCGGCGCGATGCATATGGCAATGCCATTTCATATGGTCCCACATTATTTCTCGTCATGAGTATTCATCACGCGATCCTGGAGCAGATGCAGGAACTCAACTTGCGCATGCACCGGCTGTTCAACGACAGGATGCGGACGCAGGGGGCCTCGCTTGCGCAGTTGAAATTGCTCTCGTTAATCCAGCGGTCGGGGCCATTGCGATCGACCGACATCGCCGACGCTCTGGGTCAGGCGCCGCGCACGGTAACGGAAGCAGTCGATGGGCTGGAGCGCGATCGCCTCGTCGTAAGGACGCCGGATCCGCGCGATCGGCGGGCGAAGCGAATCAGTCTGACGGAAGATGGTGAGGCGGTCATCCGGGATGTGGCGCCGCTCAAGGACGCGATCGGCGGGCAGCTTTTCGAAGTCCTGGACGCAGCGGACCAGGGCAAGCTCCTGTCGATCCTGGAAACTCTCAACGAACGCCTGGTCGACATGGGAGCGCCAAGCACCCCGGATGCGAACGGCGAGTAAGGATCTTCAGGTCAAGAGCAGGATCGTGGCGAGGGCGAAGCTTCCGCAACAGCATACCGCAGCGCACATCGCCTTGAATTCGCATATGCAAAATACGGATTCCAAGCGTTCCATATCGCTCTCCTCAAATTCCGCTCTACGGCGGTTGGGCGCAGAGTAACACTTTGCGGGACAGGCTGGAAGAGAACATCTCTCTTCCAGAGACCGTGAAGCCCTCCTCGGCCCTGGCGAAAAGACCTGCCTTTCTAATCCTTCATTCCAGCGTTTGCCGATGGCCGCGCTGGGCGGCTTGGGCTAAGGAGCCTCTACCGGAGGCCGCCAGGCCGCCGCGTCACACTTTAGGGGCCGCTCGCGGCCTCACCATCGTCAGGCAGGGAACGACCATGAAGCCGACTACGCTCACCCGCTTTCTGATAGAACAGCAACGGGAGCCCAATTCCGCCTGCCCAGCCGAACTGCGCCTGCTGATCGAAACCGTGGCCCGCGCCTGCAAGGTGATCGCGCAAGCGATCTCCAAGGGCGCGCTGGGCGACGTGCTCGGCAGCCTGGGTTCGGAAAACGTCCAGGGCGAAGTCCAGAAGAAGCTGGACGTGATCGCCAACGACCTGCTGGTAGACGCCAACGAATGGGGCGGCCACCTTGCCGCCATGGCATCGGAAGAGATGGAGACCATCCATCGCATTCCCGGTCGCTATCCCAAGGGCGAATACCTGTTGCTCTACGATCCCATCGACGGGTCCAGCAACATCGACGTCGACCTTTCGGTCGGCACGATCTTCTCGGTGTTCAAGGCGCCCGAAGGCGCGTCGGGCCGCGAAGTGACCGAGGCGGACTTCCTCCAGAAGGGCAGCGAGCAGGTCGCCGCCGGCTATGCCATCTACGGTCCGCAGACCATGCTGGTCCTGACGATCGGCACCGGCGTCTACGAATTCACGCTGGACCGCGAAGTCGGCGCCTGGCGCATGACCGACGGGCCGCTCAGGATCGCCTCGGGCAACCCCGAAGTGGCGATCAACATGGCGCGCCGCAGCCAGTGGTCGCCGGGCATCGCGCGCTACATCGACGAGCGCGTGGGCTGCGTGGACGGTCCCCTCGCCGGGCAATACAACATGCGTTGGACCGGATCGATGGTGGCGGACGTGCACCGCATTCTCAAGCGGGGCGGCGTGTTCCTCTATCCCTCGGACCATACGAAACCGGGTAAGGCCCGCCTTCGCCTGCTGTATGAAGCCAACCCGATGGCCATGCTGATCGAGCAGGCCGGCGGCGCCGCGACAGACGGACGCGAACGCATCCTCGATGTGGAGGCCATCGGCCTGCACCAGCGTGTCGGCGTGGTCCTTGGCGATCCCGAGGAAGTGGCGAAGGTTCGCGAACTCTCGCTGGCGATGGACGTTCGGGAAGCCACCGTTTCCTGATGACCAAGAGAAAAGCCCCGGTCGCTGCTGCGGCCGGGGCTTTTCGTCGTCGTCCCGGATCAAGTCCGGCACGACGGGGCGCTGCTAATTCACGCTGCGTTCTACCCTCGCTGGGTCACCGGCCGTTCGATACGCGGCGCGTCGGGGTAGGGCATGATCAGTTCGCCGTTCGGCGCCGCCGTATAGGTCGTCTGGGTCGGATAGGGGATCGAGATCCCTTCGGCCGCGAAGCGCTTCATGATCGAGACCAGCAGGCGGTCGCGCAGCGGGTGCGCCACCGACCAGTCGGCGCCCGGCACGTCTACCAGCAGCGCGAAATCGAGCGAGCTGGGGCCGAACGTCTCAAAGCCCGCGCGCGCCGCCGTGCCGCCGGCTTCCTCGACCAGTTGCTGGAGAATGGCGGGTATCCGCGCCAGCGTTTCGGGCGGCGTTTCATAGGCGACGCCGATCGTGAAGGGCAGGCGGATGTGGTCGCGCTTGGAGACGTTGAGGATCTCCATGTCGAGGAGGGACTTGTTCGAGATGATCCGCTGCTCGCCGGTATAGGCGCGGATGCGGGTGGACTTGAGGCCGATGGCCTCGATCGTGCCGGTGCTGGTGCCGAAGCTGATCTGGTCGCCCTTGCTGAAAGGCCGGTCGAAGATGATCGCCAGCGCCGCGAAAAGGTCCGCGAAGATGCCCTGCGCGGCAAGACCGATGGCGATGCCGCCGACGCCCAGGCCGGCGACGAGACCCGTCACGTTGACGCCCAGGTTGTCCAGCAGGACCACGGCGGCCACGGCGAAGACCACGACGCTCACCAGCAGGCGGATGAGGCCCATGGCGTTGATGATCGTCTCGCCCTGGAAATGTTCGCTGGCGGTCTTGTGCTCGATGGTGCCGAGGATGAATTCGCGCGCCCAGATCGCGCCTTGCAGCACGGCAGCGATGGTGAACAGGAACGTCACCAGCTTGTCCAGCGCGGGCGGCGTCTGCGCGTAGTTGTCGACCACCTTGATGGCGGTCATGACGATGAAGTAGTTGGTCGTCTTGGTGACGACGCGGCCGGCCACGGTCAGCCAGGCGCCGCGCGGATTGCCGGTGCGGCAGAGCCGCTGGCCCAGCCGGCGCAGGGCATAGAGCCCCGTCACGATGGCGGCGGCAATGACGCCGGCGATGATGATCTGCAGCCAGTAAGCCTGGAACCAGTGCACCGTCGAGTCGACCAGCTCCTGCAGCTGGGCCCGGACGTCGGGGACGGCGGGGCGGGGCGGGGAGGCCGTCGAAACGGCAGCGGGTGTGGGGGTGCTTGCAGCCATGAAAACTCTTCGCTCTGCTTCACGATCGGCCGCGCGCTTCTGCGTGAGGAAGCACGATCCGGCCGACCAGGCGGCCCGCGATGCCCTGCGTTGTTTCGCGGGGCTCGGCACAGGACGTATCAAATGCTTGGGCCGGAGGAGTTGTTCCCCGGCGGTCGTGCCGGGTCTTAGGGGCTGGGCGGGGCGCCCGTCAACCGAGCGCCTCGCGGGCGGCGCGCAGGTCCTCGACGAAGCGCGCCCGTTCCACGGCGCGGGCCGAGGCATCGGGCAGGCGCAGGAGGAAGCTGGGGTGGACGGTGGGGAGCAGGCGCCGATCCTGCCACGCCATGGCCTGTCCTCGCAGCGGCCCCAGGCTCTGCCGTTTGCCGGTGAGCGCATGAAGCGCGGTGGCGCCGAGGGACACCACCAGGCGCGGCCCGACCAGCCGGATTTCCTCGCCCAGCCACCAGCGGTAATGCGCGATGTCGCCTGCGGTGGGCGTCTGGTGAAGGCGCCGCTTGCCGCGCGGAACGAACTTGAAGCGCTTCACCGCATTGGTCAGGAACGTCTGGCCCCGCTGCAGTCCGGCTTCTTCCAGGCAAGCGTCGAGGACTCGCCCCGCCGGACCGACGAAGGGTCGCTGCTCGATATCTTCCTGATCGCCCGGCTGTTCTCCGACCAGCAGGATCGGGGCCTGCGGCGGACCTTCGCCTGGGACGAGACGCTCCGAAAACGCGCCCGACGGCACGGGCGGCGGCACGTCTTCCTCCGCCAGCGCGGCGTAGAGCGAAGCGAGATCGGTGAAGATCGGGCGATCGCTGGAATCGGAATCGGTCTGCCTGGCCATCGCTGCGCCTCTCGTGCTCTCGTCACGCACAATGTGCGGAAGGCGGAGCCGGTTCCGCCGATCGGGCACCCCGCGGCCGTTCATGCGTTTGGCGAGCGGAACCCGTTTCCGGCCTGCCTTCGCCCCGGCCGACTGTCCACGCCCTTATCCGTGAGAGCCCGATCATGTCCGAAGCCTTTTCCCAGGATCGCCTGGTCTTCGTTCCCGGCGATGTCGATCTGTCCCGCTCGCCGCTGGCGGGCCATCTCGATGCCGAGACTTACGTGCTCGGCGCGTTCAATCCGGGGCTGACCCGGCTGGCCAGCGGGAACCTGCTGATGATGGTGCGCGTGGCCGAAGCCCTGCGCCAGCCCATCCGTGACGGCCATGTCCACGCCATCCGCTGGGAGGGTGAGGAAGGGACGCAAGGCCGCTACGTCCTCGACGCCTGGCCGCTCGAGCATGCCGACACCGCCGATCCGCGCAAGTTCATGCTGCGCGGCGGCGGCTGGAAGGTCATGGCGCTGACCTCCCTGTCCTGGCTCCTGCCGGTGGAACTCGACGCCGAGGGTCTGGACGTCGTCGAAGTGCATTACGACCGCGCCGTGGCGCCGCGCAGCAGCCTGCAATGCTACGGGGTGGAGGACGCGCGGATCAGCAAAGTCGGGGAGGGCTGGCTGATGACCACCTGCTCGGTCAGCCCGGAGCGCCATTCGACGACGCTCTACAGCTCGGAAAACGGTCTGGACTGGCAGTTCGAGGACATCGTTCTCGACCACCAGAACAAGGACATGCTGATTTTCGAAGGGCTGATCGGCGGGCAGTACTGGGCACAGACCCGGCCGCTGGGAGACCTCTACTTCGCCTATCCGCCGGGCAGCGAGTGGCGCGCGGGACCGTCGATCAACCTGGCCCATTCGCCGGACGGGCTGTTCTGGAAGCCGTGCCGCAAACCCGGCATACGCCCTCACGCCGCAACCGTCGCCACCGCGCGGATGGGCGGAGGCGCGCCGCCGATCCTGACCGACGAAGGCTGGCTGACGCTCTGGCACGGGGTGGAGCCCAAGGAGATCGTCGGCATCTATCGGACGTACTGGTCGCTCCTGGACCGCGACGATCCCTCGCGCGTGCTGCGCACCGACCATGCGCCCCTGATCGAGGCGAACCCGGAGCTGACCCGGCCCCTGGAGGAGCAGATGTACCTGCGGGACGTCGTTTTCACCACCGGGATCGCCGATGCGGCAGACCATTACATCGTCGCTTCGGGAGAGGCGGATCTCGCCTGCCGTATAACCCATGTTGCGAAGTCCCGGTTCGCGCCCTCCTGAATGCGACGAACCGTGCGCCACCGTGCGGAACCGCGCCTGTTTTCGCGGTTTAGGCAGCGCAGCACGGATGGATGAAGAGGGGCGAATGGTTAGCGTGAGTAACGATGTTCACACCGGGACTGTCCTGTCGATCATCCTGGCGGGCGGACGCGGCAGCCGTCTGCACGACCTGACGGACAACGAGGCGAAACCGGCGTTGCCGATCGGTCCTCATGCGCGGCTGCTGGACTACACGATGGCCAATGTCGTCAACTCGGGCCTGGGAGAGGCGATGGTGCTGACCCAGTATCAGCCCGACACGCTCCACAGCCACCTTCTCGAAGCCTGGCAGGCGGAAAGCGCCGAACCGGCGGTGTCGATCCTCGACGGTGCGGAATACGGTCCTTACGAGGGCACTGCGGCCGCCGTGTCCTGCATCGTGGACGAGATCGACCTGGTCGGCCCGCGCCATGTCGTGATCCTGGCCGGGGACCATCTCTACCAGATGGACTACCGCCCCTTCGTGGAGCGCCACGTCGCCACCGGCGCGGAAGTGACCGTGGGCGTGGTGCATGTTCCCCAGGAGCAGGCTTCGGGCTTCGGCGTGCTGGAAGTCGACGCCGCGCACCGCATCACCGCTTTCGTCGAAAAGCCCTTCGTCGCGCCCCCCGCGCTCGACCGGCCCGGCTATGCCCTGGCTTCGATGGGCATCTACGTCTTCGAGTGGAAGCTGCTGCGCCAGCTGCTCAGGGAACTCGATGGAACCGTGGCCGACCTTGATTTCGGCAAGCACATTATCCCTGCCCTCGTCTCCTGCGGCACGGCCTATGCCTATGCCCTGCCGGGACGCCAGGGGCGCGAGCCGCTGTGGCAGGATCTCGGCACGCTTGATGCCTATCATGCCGTGCAGCGCCAGCTTTTGAACGGCTCGCTGCCGCTCGATCCGTCCTGGCCGATCGCCTATCCGGTGCATCACGGCCTTGGCGACCGGCGTGCCGTCGGCTTCGGATCGCGCCTGCGCAATGTCGTGCTCCTGCCGGGCGCGCGGATCGGGCGCGCGGTGACGATCTCGGATGCGATCGTGCTGGCCGACGCCGTAGTGCCGGACGGCTTCGACCTCGATGCCGAACTGGCCGAGCACGGCAAGTGGTGCACGGTTTCGGAAGGCGGCATCCGCGTGATCTCCGCGCGGGCGCTCCAGCGTCTCGCCTCGCGGCGGCGTCGTCCGGTCGAACCCATCGCGGCACCCCGTCTGCAGGAAAACCGGCCGCGCCTGCGTGTGGCGGAAGCGGCGGTGCCGATCTCCTCCCTCTGAAACGTCCCTCTTTTTCGAAAGAAGACTTCATGTCCGCCGAGACGCCTTACGCCTTCGCCAAGCCGGAGCGCCAGCAGCACGAACTGGGTGCCGAGTTCACCGGCGACGGCACGCACTTCGCGATCTTTTCCGAGAACGCCGAGGCCATGGAGCTTTGCCTCTTCTCCGAGGACGGCAAGGAGGAACTGGCGCGGCTGGAGATGCCGAGCCGGGAAGGCTCGATCTTCTCGGGCTATATCCCGGGCGTGAGGCCGGACCAGCGCTACGGCTACCGCGCCCATGGCCGCTACGAGCCGGAGCAGGGCCACCGCTTCAATCCCAACAAGCTGCTGCTCGATCCTTATGCGCGCGAGATCGCGGGCACCCTGCAATGGGACGACGCGCTCTGGGGCTACGACCTCTCAACCGGCGACGACCTGACGTTCGACACCCGCGATTCCGCTCCCTTCATGGTCAAGGGCGTGGTGCAGGATCCCGCGTTCGACTGGGAAGGCGACAATTCGATCCGCCGCCCTTGGGGCGAGACGCTGGTCTACGAGGCTCACGTCCGCGGGCTCACCATGAGCCATCCCGATGTGCCCGAGGAACTGCGCGGCACTTACGCGGGCATGGTTTGCGAGCCGATCCTGGATCACCTGCTGAAGCTGGGCGTCTCCGCCATCGAACTGCTGCCCTGCCAGTTCTTCCTCGACGACCGCATGTTGCTGGACAAGGGCCTGTCGAACTACTGGGGCTACCAGACCCTCGGTTATTTCGCGCCGGAGCCGCGCTACCTGGGGCCGAAGGGCGGAGCGATCCGCCAGTTCAAGGACATGGTGAAGCGCTTCCATCAGGTCGGCATCGAAGTAATCATGGACGTGGTCTACAACCACACGGCGGAAGGCTCGGAACGCGGCCCGACGCTGAGCTTCCGGGGGCTCGACAACGCCAGCTACTATGCGCTTTCCCCCGAGAACCTGCGCTACAGCTTCGACCAGACCGGCACCGGCAATACGCTGAGCGTCGCCCATCCCATGGTCATCCGCATGGTGCTGGATTCGCTGCGCTACTGGGTGCAGGCCATGCATGTCGACGGCTTCCGCTTCGACCTTGCCTCAACGCTGGGCCGCGAGGCCATGGGCTTCGACCGGGAAGGCGGCTTCTTCGACGCGATCCGGCAGGATCCGATCCTGGCGGGCGTGAAACTGATTGCGGAGCCGTGGGACGTCGGCAGCGGCGGCTACCAGGTCGGCGGCTTCCCCTATCCCTTCCGCGAATGGAACGACAAGTTCCGCGACACCGCGCGCGGGTTCTGGCGCGGCGATGCCGCGCTGGTGGGCGATCTTGCCAACCACCTGATCGGCTCGCCCGAGCAGTTCAACCACTCGGACCGGGGGGCCACGTCCTCGGTCAACTTCCTTGCCGCGCACGACGGGTTCACCCTGCTCGACACCGTGTCCTTCAACGATCGCCACAACGAGGCGAACGGCGAAGGCGGTGCGGACGGCCACGACAACAACATCTCGGACAACATGGGCGCCGAAGGGGCGACCGACGATGCCGGCATCGTCGAGGCCCGCGCCCGTCGCCGCCGCGCCATGCTGGCGACGCTGCTGCTCAGCCAGGGCGTGCCGATGCTCCTGGCCGGCGACGAGATCGGCAACGGCCAGCAGGGCAACAACAACGTCTACTGCCAGGACAACGAAACGGCCTGGATCGACTGGGCCGGCAAGGACGATGCCCTGCTGGAATTCTGCACCCGCATGATCGGCTTCCGCCGCGATCATCCGGTGCTGGCGCAGGACAATTTCCTCAGCGGCGAGCCGGGCGAGGACGGCCGCGTCGAGATCGCCTGGCACCAGCCCGACGGGCGCGAGATGGATGCCGAACTCTGGGGCCAGGCCGAACTGCGGGTCCTGGGTCTGTTCGTCGGCTATTCCGCCCAGGAGGCTTTCGTCGAGGGCGAGCGGCCGCTGTTCATCGTGCTCAACGCCGGGGACGAGGTCACTTTCACGCTCCCCCGACATAACGGCATCGCGAACTGGCGGCGCGTGCTCGACACCGGGCGCGCCGACGCTTTCGAACCGGAGCAGGTGGAAGGCGCGGCGGCGATCGTTCCCGCCGCCAGCGTCTGCGTCTTCGCGCCGGAGTGACGGTCATGCCGGATTCCGCCGCCGCCCATTTTCCGAAGTCCTGGGGCGCCGAACCGCTGCACGACGGCCGCTGGTGTTTCAGCCTCTGGGCGCCCGATGCCGCGAAGGTGGAAGTCGAACTCGGCAGCACGGCAACCGCTCTCGAAAGCGAGGCGGATGGCTGGTGGAGCATCGAGACGGAGGCCGCAGCCGGTCAGGCCTACCGCTTCGTGGTCGATGGCAAGGCCTATCCCGACCCCGCCGCGCGGGCACAGGAGGGCGACGTTCATGGGCCCTCGCTGCTGGTCGATCCCACGGCTTACGCCTGGGAAACCGAATGGAGCGGCCTGCCCTGGAGCGAGGCCGTCGTCTACGAACTGCATCTGGGCACGTTCACGCAGGAAGGCACTTTCGCCGCCGCCACCCGGGAACTGCACCGGCTGCGGGCGCTTGGCATCACGCTGGTGGAACTCCTGCCGATCGCGCAGTTCGACGGGAACCACGGCTGGGGCTATGACGGCGTCCTGCCTTATGCACCGCACAAGGTCTATGGCTCGCCCGACGACTTGCGCCGTTTCGTGGACCATGCCCACGCGCTGGGCATGGGGGTGCTGCTGGACGTGGTCTACAACCACCTCGGCCCCTCGGGCAACTACCTCCCGGCCTGGTGCCCGTCGTTCTTCCATCCCGAGCGCAGTTCGCCCTGGGGACAGGGCATCGCCTACGAAGCCCGCCCGGTGCGCGACTATTTCATCGAGAACGCGCTGACCTGGCTGACCGAGTACCGGCTCGACGGTTTGCGGCTGGACGCCGTCCACGCGATCGAGGACCATTCGCCCGTGCATTTCCTGGACGAACTGGGCGAGCGGGTGCGCCGCGAGGATTGGGGCCGCCCGATCCACCTCGTCACCGAGGACGAGCGCAACCTCGTCCGCTACTTCGCCGTGGACGCGGCCTTCGACGCCACCTGGAACGACGATTGGCACCACGCCTTCCATTGTCTGCTGACCGGTGAGGACGAGGCCTATTACGCGCCTTTCGCAGTCGATCCGCTGGCCGACATCGCCATCGCCCTGCGGGACGGCTATGTCGAACAGGGCCAGGATCGCATGGCGGGCGCAGAGCCGCGCGGTGAGCCTTCCGGCGAGCTACCGCGAACCGCTTTCGTGAACTTCCTCGGCAACCATGACCAGGTCGGCAACCGGGCCCGGGGCGAGCGCCTGCACCAGCTTACGCAGGACCGCACCGCCCTGCGCGTGGCGACGGCCATGACCGTGCTGGCGCCTTTCGTGCCGATGATCTTCATGGGCGACGAATTTCTCACCGATGCGCCCTTTCTGTTCTTCGCGGACTTCTCGGGCGAGCTTGCCGAAGCCGTCCGCAAGGGCCGGGCGGAGGAGTTTGCCCAGTTCAAGGCGTTCGGCGGCGAAGTGCCCGACCCGATCTCGCCCGCGACTTTCGCCGCTTCGAAGATCGCAAGTCCCGCCCGCGACGACCAGCGGGAGCACGAAGCCTTCCTGCGCGAACTGCTCGCTTTCCGCCGCGCGCATGTCGCGCCGCTTCTGGCGGAAAACCCGTCGCCGCATGGGACGGTCGAGCGCGACGGCGCGTTCCTGCGCGCCACCTGGGATTTCGGCGCGACGCGCCTCTCCCTTCACGCCCGCCTGGGCGAGGGACGCTTCGAAGCGCATGAGGATCCTCTGGTGAGCATCGCCTCGCCCGAAAGCCCCTTCGCCTTTTCCGCCGCACTTCTTCCGGACCAGCAGCCATGAGCATTCCTACCGCGTTCATCGCCACCTACCGCCTGCAGTTGCGGGGCGGCGTGGGGCTGGACGAAGCGCGCGGGCTGTTGCCGTGGCTCGGCGAACTTGGCGTCAGCCATCTCTACCTCTCGCCGCCTTTCCACGCGGCTTCTGGCTCGACCCATGGCTATGACGTGATCGATCCCAACACGATCGATCCGGCACTGGGCGGCGACGCGGCCTTCCTTGCCCTGAGCGAGGCGGCGCAGGCGGCAGGCATCGGCCTGGTGCTCGACATCGTGCCCAACCACATGGCCTTCACGCCTGAAAACCCCTATCTCGCGGACATCATGCGCCACGGCCGGGGCAGCCAGTTCGCGCGGGTGTTCGACATCGACTGGGACAAGGGACCGCTGCATTTCCCCGTGCTGGACGGCATGGTGGAAGACGTGTTCAACGCGGGGCAGATCGCCATGGGCGGCAGCGTTCAGGCGCCGGCACTGTCCATCTATGGCCTGGCCTATCCCTTGCGAGCGACCACGCTGGCCCAGCGGCTGGTGGAGGAAGGCGGTCTGGATGCGCCCACCCTGGCGGCGCTGCTATCCGAGCAATGGTGGTCGGTGGGCGACTGGCGCGAGACCGCCGATGCGATCGTCCACCGGCGGTTCTTCAACATCACCAGCCTGATCGGCGTGCTCCAGGAAGATCCCGGCGTCTTCCACCTCACGCATCGCTGGATCGTCGAACAGGTCCGCGCCGGACGCATCCAGGGGCTGCGCGTCGATCATATCGACGGTCTGGCGCGTCCCGGCGGCTATCTCGAACGCCTGCGCGAGGCGGTGGGCGGCGTGCCGATCTGGATCGAGAAGATCGTCAAGGAGCACGAGGACATCCCCTCCCGCTGGCCGATCGAGGGCATGAGCGGCTACGAGTTCATGGCGCCGGTCAGCCGCCTTCTCACCCACGCCGCGGGGCTTGCCGCGATGCGGGAAGCGGCGGCAGGCGCGGTGCCGGACGACACGGCGGCAGAAGTGCGCAAGGTCCGCGCCGAGCTGCTGACAGAAGCTCTGGCGCCGGAACTGCGGCGGGTGACTGAAGCGGCGATGACGGCGCTCGCGGTGCCGCGCATGCAGGGAGGCGCCGTGGTGGAGGCAGTCACCCGGCTGGCGCTAGCCTGGCCGGTCTACCGCTCCTACACCGCCGATGGACTGCCGCTCGATCCCTCGGTGGCCGAGCTGCGGGAAGGCGGCGGCCTGACCGGGGCCTTGCTGGACCTGCTGGCCACGGCAGGAGAAAACGAGGCGGCCCGCGCTTTCGCCGCCCGTTTCGAACAATTGACCGGCGCGCTCACGGCCAAGTCCGAGGAGGACACCGTGTTCTTCCGCGCAGTCTCCTATCTGCCGTTCTGCGAGGTCGGGGCGGAACCCGATCTCCCGGCCCTGGACCGCGAGGCTTTCGCGCAGCTGATGGAGGCGCGCGCGGAGCGCACGCCGCTGGCGCTCGATGCGCTCTCCACCCACGATACCAAGCGCTCCGCCGATGCGCGGGCGGCGATCGTCGCGCTCAGCCATTTCCCGGATCTGGCGCAGCACGTCTACCGCTCGGCACGCGATCGCGCCCGGCAAGCCGGACTGCCGGAACGCTGGGGCCTCTATGCCCTGCAGACCGCGCTTGCCATGCGGGGCGAACCCGAGGCCGAGAGCCGCATCGCCGATCACATGGCCAAGGCGCTGCGAGAGGCCAAGGACATATCCCGTCACGAGGCGCCCGACGAGGAGGCCGAAGGTGCGGTCACTGCACTCTGCGTGGCTTTGCTGGGCGATCTCGACAATGCGGCATTCTGGCCCGACGGCGCCGAGCCTGCCTATCGCGCGGCCTTCGAACGCATCGTGCTCGCCCAAACGGCGCTTCAGCTTACGGCGCCGGGTATTCCCGACATCTACCAGGGCACCGAGGGGCTTGCCGTGGCCCTGACCGATCCCGACAACCGCAGACCCGTTGATCACGGCGCGCTGGCGGAGGGAGAACTGTCCGCCCGCAAGCTCTCCCTGACGCGCCGCCTGCTGGCGGAGCGCCGCGCCGACCCGGAACTTTTCGCCCGCGGCAGCTACCAAATGGCGGAAACGAACGCGGAAGGGAACAGGGGCTGGACGGTCACGCGCGCAATCGGGGAACGGCAGTTCTCGTTCGAGATCGAGCGGGTGGCCTGACGGCGGCCGCTCCCTCGCTCCCCCTCGCCTCGCAGCCTATTCCTTGAGGCCGAGGCCTTTCAAGGCGGCGAAAGGCCCGCTGTCTTCCGGCGTGCCGATCCCGGCGGACTTGCGCGCGGCATCCGCTTCGGGGCCGGTCAGGAACGGGTCGATGGCCAGGGCCAGGCTCTGCGCCACGGCTTCGCCCAGATCTATGTGGGAGCCGCTGTACTCGATCTCGTCGCAATCGTCGGCGTCGAGCTCGATCTCCTCGTCCGGCGCATGGTCGCCGCTTTCGGGAACGAAGCGGAAGAACACCGGCTCGTCCAGGGAGACCGCGATGTCTTCCGCCGATACGGCGCAGGCCTGGACATAGTCGGCCCTGATCCGGCCGCGCGCCTCGACCTTGCGGTCCTTGCGCTCGAGTTCGAGGTCGGCCGCCAGCCGGTCGATCCGGACGAGGCCGAAGCGTTCGGCCAGCGCCTCCCGCTCGGACATGTCGGCATCGAGAACGTGGGCGGCCTTGCCCTCGGCCTGACGGATGTCGAGGCTGCGGGAGAATTCGGGCTTGAACTGGGAAGTATCGGTCATCGCGCTATGCTCGCGTTCATGAGGTCATGGTCGGAAACGGCATCGAGTTGCCGGGACAAGGCCCGGACCTGGGCGGCAAGGGCAAGCCGGTCGGCGTCCTCGATCAGCGTGACATTGCGAACGAGCACTTCGGCCAGCGCCGCGTCGTCCTGCGGCAGTGCCTCACGCAGGGCGCCGATGCGGCCGCCGAGCACGCTCATCAGCTTGCCCATGCGTTTGCCGACCACCAGATCGCCCACCCCGGACTGGCGCAATTGCCCGTCCATGTCGTCCACGAAAAGCTCGGTCAGGTGCACGGAAGGCTCGATCAGCGTCCGGTCCCGCTCCATGCGCAGCATGACGAGGGCCAGCACCAGCGTCACCGCGTCGAACCGCCCGGCCACCGTATCGGCCACGCCGTACTCGGCGTACCAGGCCTTCTCACGCGCGATCTCCACCACCCGGTGCCAGAGCGGGCGGACGTCGGCGCGGGGATCGTTACTCTTGCCGAGGAGACGGGAAAGCAGGGACACGGGCAGTCTGACCTTTCGTTCATCGGCAATTCAATCGACCTGGCCCAACGCCCATTGCGTGACGGGCTGGCGGGCTCTAAGGCTCGGTGCCGTTATCTGGCCGATATATGGGCCCTGCGTCTGGTGGCAATGCCCGGCGAGGGGCCAGGCCCCGAATGGAGTGGGAAAATGCGCAGTTACGGTCACATGGCTAAGGCGGCAGGCATCGCGCTGGCGCTGGCTGCGCTGACGGCAGGGTGCACTTCGGTGCGCGACCATCGCGGTTACCTGATCGACCAGACGCTGCTCGATTCGGTCCAGCCCGGAATCGACAACCGCCTTTCGGTGGAGAAGACGCTGGGCCGCCCCACCTTCGTCAGCCAGTTCGGCGAGAAGGACTACTACTACATCTCGCAGACGGTGAAGACCCCGCCGTTCCGCCGCCCGCAGACGTCGGAGCAGACGGTGCTGCGCGTGCGCTTCGATCCGGCCGGCAACGTCGTCGGCGTCGACAAGCGCGGCATGGAGCAGGTGGCCCGGATCAACCCGAACGGGGACACCACGCCCACCCTCGGGCGTCATCGCGGCTTGCTGGAAGACCTGTTCGGCAACATCGGCCAGGTTGGCGCATCCGGCATGGGAAGCCCCGGCGGCCCGACCGGCCCCGGTCCGAACGGCAGCTGATCCCGGAAACGACGGAGGCGATCGCGCGATCGCCTGCAAAAACGTCCGCGAAGCCTTTCCCGGTTTCGCGGACGTTTTTTGTTGTTGCAGGCCCTTTCCGGTGTTCCGCACAAGGCCGCCCTTGCGCCTTACCCGCTTGAACCGTGCGAATGGCGGCATATATCCGCGGCATGGATAATAGCGGGGCTAGCCACGGCCTGATCCAGTGGCACGGAACGACCATCATCGGCGTGAAGAAGGGCGGCAAGACCGTCATCGCCGGCGATGGACAAGTCTCGATGGGCAACACGGTGATGAAGCCCAATGCGCGCAAGGTGCGCCGCATCGGCGATGGAAAGGTGATCGCGGGCTTCGCCGGCGCCACTGCCGACGCCTTCACCCTGTTCGAACGGCTGGAGCGCAAGCTGGAGCAGCATCGCGGGCAACTGATGCGTGCCGCCGTGGAACTCGCCAAGGATTGGCGCACCGACAAGTACCTGCGCAACCTGGAAGCGCTGATGATCGTGGCCGATGCCGATACCCTGCTGGTTCTGACCGGCAACGGCGACGTGCTGGAGCCGGAAGGCGGGCCGGACAGCCAGATCACCGCGATCGGCTCGGGCGGCAACTATGCGCTTGCCGCCGCGCGCGCGATCGACGGCTACGAAACCGATGCGGAGCAGATCGCCCGCCGCGCCATGGCCGTCGCCGCCGACATCTGCGTCTTCACCAACGACCGCGTCACGGTCGAGACCATCTGAGATCATCGACATCATGAAAGACAACCTCACCCCCAAGGCGATCGTCCGCGCGCTGGATGAACACATCATCGGCCAGAGCGAGGCCAAGAAGGCCGTCGCCGTCGCCCTGCGCAACCGCTGGCGGCGCCAGAAGCTCTCGCTCGAACTGCGCGACGAAGTGACGCCGAAGAACATCCTGATGATCGGCCCGACGGGCTGCGGCAAGACCGAGATCAGCCGCCGCCTCGCCAAGCTGGCGGATGCGCCTTTCGTGAAAGTCGAAGCCACCAAGTTCACCGAAGTCGGCTATGTCGGCCGCGACGTGGAGCAGATCGCCCGAGACCTCGTGGAGGAAGCGATCCGTCTGGAAAAGGACCGCCGCCGCGAATCCGTGCGCGAGGCGGCCTCCAAGGCGGCGATGGAGCGCCTGCTCAACGCCCTCGTCGGCGAAGGCGCTTCGGAGGCCACCCGCGCCTCGTTCCATCAGCGCATCACCGAAAACGCCATGAACGAGACCGAAGTCGAGATCGAGGTCGAGGATACCCCCTCGGCGCCGATGGAAATCCCCGGCATGGGCGGCTCGGTCGGCATGATCAATCTGTCCGACATCATGGGCAAGTTCGGCGGCCCGAAGCTGACCCGCCGCAAGATGAAGGTGCCCGACGCCTGGGACAAGCTGGTCGATGAAGAGTCGGAGAAGCGTCTGGACCAGGACGACGTCGCCCGCACCGCGCTGGCGAATGCCGAGACCAACGGCATCGTCTTCCTCGACGAGATCGACAAGATCGCGGTGTCCGACGTGCGCGGCGGTTCGGTCAGCCGTGAAGGCGTGCAGCGCGACCTGCTGCCGCTGATCGAGGGCACCACTGTCGCCACCAAGTACGGCCCGATGAAGACCGACCACGTCCTCTTCATTGCCAGCGGCGCCTTCCACGTCGCCAAGCCGAGCGACATGCTGCCGGAACTCCAGGGCCGCCTGCCGATCCGTGTCGAACTGAAGGCGCTCACGGAGGCGGACTTCGTGCGCATCCTCTCGGAAACCCGCGCGAACCTGGTGGCGCAGTACAAGGCGCTGCTGGCGACCGAGGAAGTGGCGGTAGAGGTCACCGAAGGCGCCGTCACCGAAATCGCCCGCATCGCCGCGCTGGTCAACGAAACCGTCGAGAACATCGGCGCCCGCCGTCTTCAGACGGTCATGGAGAAGCTGCTGGAGGAACTCAGCTTCGAGGCCGAGGACCGCAAGGGCGAGACCGTGACCATCGACGAAGCCTATGTGCGCGAGAAGCTGGAAGGCCTCGCAGGCAACGCGGACCTTTCGAAGTACATCCTCTAAGTACGCCTCGTCCCGGGCTCTACCCGGGACCGCTGGCGATCCTTGAGGCGCACCCCTTCGGGCAAGGCGCATCTCGGCCAGCGGTCCCGGAACAAGGTCCGCGACGATGCATATTCGTTCCTTGAATGTTCCGCCGAAAAGGCTAACCTCCCCGACGAAGGGAGATTCGCAATGAAGCTGGAAGGTGGATGCCAGTGCGGCGACGTTCGCTACGCCGTCGAGGGTGAGCCGGAGCATGTCGCGCTCTGCCACTGCGCCGATTGCCGCAAGTCGTCCGGTGCGCCGACCGTCGCCTGGGCTGCATTCAAATGGCCGGAATTCACGCTCACTTCGGGCAAACCGTCGATCTACAACTCCAGCGGCAGCGCCATGCGGCATTTCTGCCCACGCTGCGGCACCGGGATCCTCTACGCCAACGAGGAATACCTGCCGGGCCTCGTCGACCTCCAGGTCGCCACGCTCGACGATCCCGACGCCCTGCCGCCGCAGGCCCATATACAGGTAGCGGAACGCGTCGGCTGGATGCAGCACCTGGACAAGCTTCCCGAATTCGAGCGTTATCCGGGTTGAAAGGGCGTCCCATTGGGACTTGCCAGCACCGCTGGAGTGGCTAGGCATCTGACATTCGATATCGAGAGAGATGCCAGATGTACCAAACTCCCGAGGACCGCCCGATCTACCGCCTGCTCACCGGAGCGGACGACCGCGCTTTCTGCGAGCGCGTGTCGGAGGCGCTGGCCCAGGGCTGGCGGCTCTACGGTTCGCCTTCGCTTTCCTGGGATACGGCCGAGAACTGCATGAAAGCAGCGCAGGCGGTCGTCTGGCATGAAGCCGACGTGGTGAAGTGACGGAGGCAGCGGCCGATCACGCCGTCCCGGCGTGCGTGCCGGCTTCTGGAGCGATTTCCGATCCGATTGCATCGGATCGACCGCTCCTACTTTCTGGTGGACGCATTTTCCGAGGCATCAGGCGATTCCACCTGATTAGAATGTGCTCTATTGACCGAAGAGCACTCCGGGAATGAGGACGGCCGGGATAAGCGGCGCCAGAGCGGCCATGTGCAGCAGAATAGCGGAAAGCGGCGGAAATTTCACGGGTCATGGGCTCCGGTCTGGCAGCGTTTCCGGTTATCGCCGAGTTACGCTGCCCCATTAACCCACAACATAGCATCGCGTTCCCGGCAATCGCCGCGCCTTTTCGCATCTCAAGCGATTTCCGATCGGGCCTATCGCCCGACGCTTCTAAAGACCCATCAAGTCAATGGTTTGGAGCAGTGATCCGCCGCATTCGGATGGTCTGCTCCAACCTGCCTTATTCCGCCGCCGCCTCGATCATCGCCTCGGCTTCGGCGGCCTGTCGCGCCCACATCTCGGCATAGAGCCCGTCGTGTCGGAGGAGTTCGGCGTGGGTGCCGCTTTCCGACAGGCGCCCTTCGTTGAGCACGAGGATGCGATCGGAATCGGCGATCGTCGAGAGACGGTGCGCGATCGAAAGGCTGGTGCGGTTCTCCGAGACGCGGTGCAGGGTCGCCAGAATGTCCTGTTCGGTGCGGGTGTCGAGGGCGGATGTCGCCTCGTCCAGCAGGAGGATCGGCGGGTTCTTCACCAGCGTTCGCGCGATTGCCACCCGCTGCTTCTCGCCGCCGGAAAGCTTGAGTCCACGTTCGCCCACTTCGGTATCGAAGCCCTGCGGCAGCCGGTCGATCAACCCCATCAGCGCGGCCCCGCGTGCGGCGGAGAGCACATCCTCCTGCGTCGAATCGCCGCGGCCGTAGCCGATGTTGTAGCCGATCGTATCGTTGAAGAGCACCGAATCCTGCGGAACGATGCCGATCGCGGCGCGCAGGGACTCCTGCGTGACACCGGCGATGTCCTGGCCGTCGATGAGGATGCGGCCTTCCTGCGGGTCGTAGAAACGAAACAGCAGCCGCGCGAGGGTGGACTTGCCGGCGCCGGAAGGGCCGACGACCGCAAAATTCTGTCCGGCCGGAACCGCGAAGGACAGGCCTTTCAGGATGCGTCGGTCGGGTTCGTAGCCGAACACCACGTTCTCGAACACGATCGAAGGCTGCCGGATCGCCAGCGCCGGGGCGCCGGGCCTGTCCGAGACTTCCTGAGGCTCGTCGAGCAGGCGGAACATCTCCGCCATGTCGATCAGGCCCTGCCGGATTGTGCGATAGACCATGCCCAGCATGTCCAGTGGGCGGAACAGCTGGGTGAGGTAGGTCTGCACGAAGACCAGCTGCCCGGCGGTATATTGCCCCTTGTACCAGCCCCAGACGGTATAGCCCAGCGCGCCTGCCATCAGCAGGTTCACCACCAGCCCTTGCGCGATGTTGAGCAGGCCCAGCGAGTTTTCGCTTTTCACGGCGGCCACCGCATAGGCCCGCGTCGCTTGGGCGTAGCGCTCCTGCTCGCGGTGTTCCGCCGAGAAATACTTCACCGTTTCATAGTTGAGCAGCGAATCCACCGCGCGGGAGAGCGCCTGCCCGTCGAGCCGGTTCATCTGCTCGCGCAGCTTGGTGCGCCATTCGGTGATGGTCCGCGTCACCCAGATATAGGCGGCGATGGCGACGGCGGTGGCGATCACCAGGCCGGGGCCGAAATTGAGGTAGAAGATCACCGCCACGACCAGCAACTGCAGGATCGTCGGCGCGATGTTGAACAGCATGAAGTAGAGCATCGTGTCGATGCTCTTAGTGCCGCGCTCTATGGTCTTGGTCACTTCGCCGGTGCGGCGGGCGAGGTGGAAGCGCAGCGAAAGGCGGTGGAGCTGGCCGAAGACGTTCTCCGCCAGCTCGCGCGTCGCGTCCTGCCCCACGCGCTCGAACACGATGTTGCGGATGTTGTCGAAGGCGGTCTGGATCAGCCGTCCCGCCGCGTAGCCGAGCACCATCAGCATCGCCAGCTGCACCAGCTTCGGTCCGGTAGCGCCCATCAGATCGACCGCCCACTTCATCAGGTAGGGCAGGGCGAGCTGGGTGGCGGTGGAGAGCAGGATGAAAAGGCAGGCCCAGACGATCCGCCAGCGTAGCGCCGGGTTTCCGGCCGGCCAGAGGTACGGCATGAAGCGCAGCAGGGTGCGCCAGCCATCGTGGCGGGCGCGCGAATCGTTGACGGCGGTATCGGGTGGCATCGGCGCTATTTAGGGTGCCGCGCCGGATAGACAATCGCGGCGCGCTGCATGTTCCGAAGGAGACGTCGCTCAAGAGCCTCTAGGTTATGACCCTTTCGGCAAGTCGAACAGGATGCGCCGCGTGCTGAAGTCGATGGCGATGCGCTTGAACACGCGCAGTTCCCGCATTCCCAGGAAGATTGCGGGACGTCTGCGCAAGTTCAGTTCCCTGAAAGCCGGCGCATCGGCAAAGGCGATGAGGACGTTGGAGATGTTCACATCGTCGATCTTCAGCTTCTTGGCGAAACCCAGGCCCGCCGGAAGCTCATGCCCGGTGACGGAGAGCAGAGTCGTCTGGCCGGCGGATCTTTCGCTTATGGCCCGTTGCAGGGCGAGATTGCCGATCGTCGAACTGGCGCCGGTGTCGATCACCACGTCGGCGCGGATACCGTCGATCAGGGCATTGGTCAGGATCAGGCGTCCGGCCTTCTTGCGGGCGCGCACGATGATCTCGTAGCCGCTGCTGCCGCCCAGGCTTTGCGCATCCCCGATGGCGATCGTGTTCTTCGTGAAGTCCAGGACCACCCGCTGGTCCTGGAGGCTGTCGGTGCCGACGATGCCATCCGCGCCGATATGCTGGCGCTCGAGCAAGGGCACGGTGAGGCCCGAGTACGACCTCAGCCCGATATCCAGCGTATCGAGGTAGGCGGTTGCGACGCTGCTGCTGCCGCCCATGCTGACGATGCGGACCATCGGGCCCTGGGTCAGCCCCAGGGTGCCGGCAAGCGCGGAGGACACGACGGTCGTCTGCGATCCGGTGTCGATCAGGAAGCGGTAGGGCCCGCGCCCTTCCAGGCCGACCGACACGGTCATGCGGTCGTCCACGTCCGCCTGACCCTGGATCGGCGCGCCGGTCTGGGCCTCGAAGTTCTGCAGGCCGGTCTGCGGCGTCTGCACCGCGATCGGCGGCGGGGGCGGCTGTACGGGTGCAGGCTGGGCGCCCAGTATCGCCAGTTCGGCGAAGACGAGCGTCAGCCCTAGGGCTGCTCCAGGCATCGGTCTCTCCTGCGCACCGCTATTTTGCCGGCGTCGCAGGGCCGATCATATCACTGCGCCCGGCGCTATACCAATCCTTCCGCGTCCGCTGCGTCCCGGTGCGAGGGGTCCGGCTCGGCAGGCAGCGCCAGGAAGAAGGGATCGTGCAAGGCGGAAACCTTGCGCATGAACCAGTCTCCGCTGGCGACGATCTCGGAGAGGTCGCAAGCGCCGAGCAGCCGAGGACTCGAAGCGCCATCGGGGAACCGGACGAACCGCCGGTTCGCGGCGATGCGACCGGGAAAATGGCGAGCGATCAGGCTGGGCACGACATGTTCGTCGCAGCAGAGCGTTCCCCTCAGCCGTCCGCTTCGCAGCAGCGGCGGGAGTTCGCAGGCCAGCATGGCAAGCGCATCGGCGGGGAGAGTCCACCATGTCGCGCCGTAGGCCCAGGGTCCGAACGGCTGAACGCGGCCACCGCCGAACCGTCCGCGCAGGCCGTCCAGCCAGCGCGACAGGCGGCGCAGTTCCCAGGTTGCCGCGTAAGCGATGCGGTTGCGCGCGGGATCGACGCGCAGCCACCGCGTGTCGAGCCGGTAGGTCTGCATGCGTTCGGCCATGTGGCCAGGTCGCACTTCGACGTGGCAGAGGCCGCTGCGCAGCGCCCGCACCAGATCCGCGCGGGGCACGACCGGCCAGTCGGCGCCGCTCAGGAGATGGGCGCGGTCGCAGCCGAGGCGGACAGCTTCGCGTATCAGCTTTTCCGTGGCGGCGACCTGGCTCCAGTGCCCCCAGCGCACCGCGACCGGATCCCGCACCAGATGAACGCGGCCGGCAGGGCCAGGGAGGTGCAGGCGCAAGGCCTGCCACAAGGCCGAGCGGCGATCGGCATGGATCACGGCGAAATCATCGGTGTCGCTATCGAGCAACGTCCCGATCAGGCGTTCGAGCTGCTCCGGGCCCTCATGCGCCAGCAGCAGGTAGGCCATGCGCATCGACGTCAGCCCGCCAGGCGCGAAAGGATCGGCCGGGAGAGCGCCTCCGCCATCATCCGCACTTCCTTCCAGGCGGGATGACGGGTCGCGGCCAGGGCGGCCAGCCAGGCAAGCACGCCGCTGGCGCTCAGCAGCAGCAGGGCAAGCATTCCCGGCTCCATGCCCTGCCACAGCGCGATCATCAGCGGCCCGCCCGCGACGAGCGCGCAGATGCCGCTGCGCGCGTAGACGCTCATCAGCGCGCCGAACCGGAACCCGATCAGTCGGCCGAGATAGAGCGCATAGATGACCCACCACACGAAGCCGTAGACCACGCGGCTGATACCCGCCGCCTCAAGGCCGATGAAGCACCCTGCGGTCAGGATCGCAACGGCGGCACAGGTATCCAGCAGGTTGACCCAGACGAGGCGCCGGATCTGGCCGAGCAGCAGCGGCACGTCCATTTGCAAGGGGATGGCGACGAAGAATATCTCGCCCAGTGCCGTCCAGCGCAGCAGGGGCGCCGATCCGATCCAGTTCGGACCATAGAGCAGCAGGACCAGCGGCTCGGCAGCCAGCGCCAGACCGACCATCGCAGCCCAGTTCAGCGCGGTATAGCAGGCCACCAGATGCAGGTAGGGCTCGGCCAGCGGCTCACCGGCGTCCCGCTTGCGGGCGAAGGCCGAATAGAACACGCTGCCGATCGCGCCGGTCACCAGCGTGGTCAACTGCCCTGCCAGGGCGCTGGCGCGGCTGAACAGGCCCGTCGCCGCAATGCCCAGGACACGGCCGACGATGAGGTCCTGCGAACGATGTCCAATGGCGGCACTGGCGCTCAGTACGAAGGACATGGAGCTGAAACCCAGCATCGGCCGTACCGACGCGGTGTTCTCCGGCATGCGCGGACGCACCGCACGATGGATGTTGGCGATGGCGGCGCGGGCCACTGCCGTCGCCAGCACGCCCCAGGCGAGCGAGGAGGCTCCGAAGCCGCAGGCCGCCAGCGCGATCGCCGTGCCGTTGCCCGCAAGCGCGCTTCCGGCATTGACCTGGAACAGAGTGCGGAAGTCCATCTCGCGCACCAGCAGGGCGGCGGGGACGGTAGCATAGGGCGTGACGAGGTAGGACGCAGCGATGAGCCAGAGCAAGGGTGCGAGGGCCGGCTGCGCATAGAAGTGCGCCACGAACGGGGCCGCCAGGGCGACGATCGCGGCCACACTCCACCCGATCGACACGGCGACGGCGGCGTAATGAGGCAAGGCCGCCGGGCTCATCTGCGGCTGGCCGGAGATGAAGCGCGTGATCCCCAGGTCCTGGAAGATCGAGACGATCATGGCGGCGGCCAGCGCGATCGAGAACAATCCGACATCGGCAGGTAGCAGGAACAGCCGCGAGATGACGACGCTCGCGACGAACTGTATGCTGAAAGTAGCGTATTGGGCGGCGAGCGACCACAAGGCGGCGCGGCGGACGGACATCGCCGTCAGTTCCGCGCCAGGGCGGCAGCAAGCCGCAGAGCCCGCACCGGCTCCCCGAAGCGCAGGAGCCTGGCCACGGTTCGCCAGAGCCCGTCCCGGCGTCCGCCACCGCGCACATGGTCGAGCAGGATGTCGAAGCCCTTGTCGCGCATGGCGGCGGGCGACCAGCGCAGGCTGAGCGCGATGCTCTCCCGAGCCGTCCGGGACAGGCCGGGCCGTCCGAAAAGCCGGTCTAGTTCGTCGATCGCGGGAAGGCGCGCGAGATGTTCCGTGGGATCGCGGCGGCCGTCGCGCCGCTCTTGCCACGCGAGGCGAGCGATCACCGAGCCGATCTGCTGCTCGGTGGAGTGCCGTGCCGAAACCTGCTCGGAATAGCGACGATAGCGCAGCAGGCGCTCGGGAATGTTGCCCATTCGCGTGACGTTGGACAGCCGCAACCAGAGGTCGAGGTCCTCGCAGTGACGGAACGCGGCATGATATCCCCCCACGGAATGCACGACCTCGCGCCGGTACATCACGGCGGGATGGCAGATCAGTTGCTCGCCATTCTCTATGGCGACGAGCATGTCTTCGTGAGTGAGCGGATGGTCGGCGCCGTCGCGGGCCAGCGCTTCGCCATGCTCCCCGATGTCGTCGCTCCAACTGCCGACCACGCCGTAATCGGCATGCCGCGCCAGGAACTCCACCTGACGGGCGAAGCGATCCGGCCGGCAGATGTCGTCGGCATCCATGCGCGCCACAAGCGGGGCCTGCGCCAGATCAAGGAGTTCGTTGAGACTGACGATCAGGCCTCGGTTCTCGCGGAAGATTGGGCGGATGCGCGTATCCGCCGCGGCGTAGCGCTTGATGATCTCCGCCGAAGCGTCGCTAGACCCGTCGTCGAGGATCAGCAGTTCGAAGTCGGTGAAGCTCTGGGCGAGTACGCTCTCTATGGCGAGTGGCAGGAACCGCTCGCCATTGTAGACGCTCATGGCAACGCTGATCGCCGGCTTCGGCATGAAGTCTTCAGGTCTCCGTTCGGGCGGCCGTCGAGAATGCACCCTTCCATTCCGGCCCTAAGGCAGGCTGGTAAAGAAAGCGTGAGGCGGTGTCTCGCCCTTCCGTTTGAGACTCTGAAGGAGCGGCGGTGGCGATAGGGTTGATAATGAGGAGCTGGCCCCCATATTTGCTTGGCGAAGAGGTCGAACTCGCTGGAAACTGACGTTTTTCCTAAAATGTCGTTTTTTGAAATTAGCGTGTTGACCGAATCAATGGTGGGTCCTAGAGGGCGTTTCACCGCAGCGGACCACCTGGTTCTGGTGCGGTCGCCAAGACATTACGGGCAACATGCTCC
>NZ_ATHL01000100.1 GCF_000445125.1 Novosphingobium lindaniclasticum LE124 | reverse complement strand
GGGGTCAGCACCGGCCGGGGCGCCGGCGCGGGCGGCTTGCTCGCCGGTACGCAGGCGGCAAGCAGCGCAAGGGCCGTCAAGGGAGCGGTTGCCAGCAGCCTGCGGGACAAGGTGCGGGAGAACGAATGGGCGTGGGTGCGCCGGCGCGGATTTGCCTTCATCCCCTTGGTATGGAATGAGGCGCCGCCCATCTCAAGTATGCAAAGCCATGACCGACCCGACCGAACCCCGCCCCGTCGAAAAGAAAACCGGCCCTGCCAAAGCGGCGAAGGCGCGCGTCGATCAGATGCTGGTCGATCGCGGCCTGGCGGAAAGCCGCACCCGCGCGCAGGCGCTGGTCCTGGCAGGGCTGGTCTTTTCGGGCGAGACGAAGATCGCGAAGCCCGGGCAGAGCATCAAGGCCGATGCGGCTTTGGAAGTGCGGGGACGTGATCATCCCTGGGTTTCACGGGGCGGCATCAAGCTGGCCCATGCGATCAGGCACTTCGATCTCGACCCCAGCGGTGCGGTGGCAATGGATATCGGCAGCTCCACCGGCGGTTTTACCGATGTTCTTCTGACTCACGGGGCGCAGCGGGTCTTTGCGGTCGATTCGGGAACCAACCAGCTCGCCTGGAAGCTGCGCCAGGATCCTCGAGTCACAGTGCTCGAGCAGACCAGCGCGCGTATCCTGACCAGTGAGCAGATCGATGCGGACTGCAACTGGGTGGTCTGCGACGCCAGCTTCATCGGCCTGGCCAAAGTCCTTGAAGTCCCCCTCCGCCTCGCTGTCCGTGACTGCCGGCTGGTGGCGCTGATCAAGCCGCAGTTCGAAGTGGGCCGCAACGAAGTCGGGAAAGGCGGTGTCGTCCGCGATCCGGCCTTGCATGAGCGGGTCTGCAACGAAGTGAGGGAATGGCTGGAGCGGGACGGCTGGGTCATTCAGGGCATCATCGAGAGCCCAATCAAGGGGCCCGAGGGCAATGTGGAATTTCTGGTATCGGCGCAGCGTTGCTGATTATTCGCGTTGGTCGATGATTGCGCCGGGAGCAGGCTCGTTACACAACCCGTTCGCCTAACCGGCTTTTCTTGATTCGCGCCGTGATTCGGGCCGAGATCCAGGAGTGATAACGGAATGACCCTGATAGCCTCGTCCGACCAGTTGCGTGCCAGCCTGGTGCGCTGGGCGCTCGTCCTCGTTCCTCTGCTCGTACTGCTGGGCTTTCTTTCTGGCCAGGCAGCGCAGAGCGGGCCGGGCAATCCCTGGTTCGATGCCCTTGTAAAGCCGGGAATCTTCCCGCCGCCCGCCACGTTCGGGATCGTCTGGACCGTGCTCTACGTGCTCATGGGCATCGCGCTGGCGATGATCTGTGCCGCCCGTGGCGCTCGTGGGCGCGGCCCGGCGGTGATCGCCTTCGCGGTGCAATTCGTGCTCAACCTGGCCTGGAGCCCGGTGTTCTTCGGTGCTCACCAGATAACCGGTGGGCTCATCGTGATCGGCATTCTCGATGTCGCGGTCATAGTGACGATCGCGCTGTTCGCGCGTGTTCGCCCTATCGCGGCCTGGCTGCTGGTCCCCTATCTCGTGTGGATATGCTTCGCGACCTATCTGAATTTCGCCTTCCTCCAGGCCAACTCCACGCTGGACGGGGCGGAAGGCCCTCAGGCAGTGGAACGTTTCGAGATTTGAGCCGCTGGAATCTCGCCGAGCCCTCTTGCGCGGCTTCGCGCAACATACCAAATAGGGCCCATGCAAAGCGAAAACCCCTTCGTCGCCGATTTCGTCAAGATGATGAACAGTGCTGCCGGCACGCTCGCCGGCATGGGCCGTGAAGCCCGTGACAGCGCGCGCGAGCGCTTCAAGGAAGTCCTGGGCGACATGGACTACGTCACGCGTGAGGAGTTCGACGCGGTGAAAGAACTCGCCGCAACGGCACGAGGGGAAGTTGAATCGCTCAAGGCGCGGATTGCCGCCCTGGAAGCCAAATCGGACCAATAGGGCCGTTCGCGCCAAGGCAGTATCGAGCATTGGACGCGGGGGACTTTCCTCCGCGTTTCACGTTCTGAAAACGGCATGTTATTGTTCCGCCGTGCCTGAGCGCCGATAACCTGTCGCCATGCAGCTTCGCGCCCCTGCCATCGTCTGCGCCGCTCGCCCTCATGGCGAAACGGCAGTGATCGCCCGGATGCTTACGGCCGAGAGCGGGATCGTCGCCGCCTACGTGGCCGGGGGCAGGGGGCGCGAACTGCGGCCGGTGCTGATTCCGGGCAATGCCGTGGAAGCCGACGTACGGTCGAAAAGCGAGAGTCAGCTTCCTTTTGCGCGGGTAGAGCTTGTCACCAGTCGCGGCTCCTGGCTTACCGAGCCGCTGCCTGCTGCCGCGATTTCCTGGATCACCGCGCTGACCGCGATCGCCCTGCCGGAGCGCCAACCTTTCCCCGCGCTCTACGATGCGCTCCGTGCCCTGCTCGATGCGATCTGCGTTGCGCCTTCCGCGCGCGGCTGGGCCTTGCCGCTGCTGTCCTACGAAGTGCTGCTGCTTCGCGAACTGGGCTACGGCGTGCCGGTGAGCCGCCCCGAGGACGGCGATTGGGGCGCGATGCTCGCCACTTTCGACCGCCTCGGCCGCGAGCTTGCGCGCTACCCGCTTGCCGATCGGCGTGGAGACGCTATGGGGTCGCGCGTCCTGCTGCGTGAGCGGCTGGCACGGATTCATGGCTGAGAAGCAAGCGGAGAACGACATGCGCATCGCGGTTTTTGCAGGAGACGGGATCGGTCCCGAGGTCACCGAGCAGGCGGTGCGGGTGCTCGAGAAGCTCGACCTTCCGGGCCTGGAGCTGGTCGAGGGCGACGTCGGCGGCGCGGCCTACTACAAGCATGGCCATCCGCTTCCCGCCGAAACGCTGGACGTCGCGCGCTCGGCCCAGGCGATCCTGTTCGGCGCTGTGGGCGATTTCTCCTGCGACCACCTGGAACGCCATCTGCGCCCTGAGCAGGCCATCCTGGGCTTGCGCAAGGAACTTGGCCTCTTTGCGAACCTGCGTCCGGCGCAAGTCTTCGCGGGCCTTGAAGACCTGACCACCCTGCGTCCCGAAGTCGCCAGCAAGATCGACCTGCTGATCGTGCGCGAGCTGAACGGCGACGTCTACTTCGGCGAGAAGGGTATGCGCAGGCTGGAAGACGGCCGCCGCCAGGGCTGGGACATGATGTCCTATGCCGAGGACGAAGTGCGCCGCATCGCTCAGGTCGGCTTCAAGGCGGCGATGGGCCGCTCGAAGAAGCTCTGCTCGGTCGACAAGGCCAACGTGCTGGAAACCTCGCAGCTCTGGCGCGATGTGGTGATCGAAGTGGCCAAGGAGTACCCCGAGGTCGAGCTCACCCACATGTACGTCGACAACGCGGCGATGCAGCTGGTGAAGAATCCCGGCCAGTTCGACGTGATCGTCACCGGTAACCTGTTCGGCGACATTCTGTCCGACCAGGCATCCATGTGTGTCGGCTCGATCGGCCTGCTTGCCTCCGCCAGCCTTGCCGAGGGTACTTACGGCCTTTACGAGCCGATCCACGGTTCGGCGCCGGATATCGCCGGCAAGGGGCTCGCCAATCCGATGGCGACGATCCTTTCGGCGGCCATGCTGCTGCGCCATTCGCTGGGCCTGGAGGCCGCTGCGGCGCGCATCGAGGCTGCCGTGGCGAAGACGCTGGCCGACGGGATCAAGGGCGGCGATCTGGGCGGCACTGCCGGCACGCGGGAAATCGGTGACGCGGTGCTCGAACGCCTGTAAGGCGTTCGCGACTTCCGCCGGCGCGAATATGTATTCAGAATTTCCACCTACCACGGGGCGCATGAACATACCTGGTTCGAATATTGCAGGAACGGTCGAAGTTTCAGCCAAGCCGCTGGAGCTGGCGATCGTCCTGCCCACCTATAACGAGCGCAAGAACATCGCGACGATGATCGAGCGTCTCGATGCCGCCCTGAAAGGCGTCGTGTGGGAAGCCGTCTTCGTCGACGACAACAGCCCCGACGGTACTTCCGACGAGGCCCGCCGTTTGTCGCTCGTCGATCCGCGCGTGCGCTGCATCCAGCGCATAGGGCGGCGCGGGCTGGCCAGCGCCGCAATCGAGGGCATGTGCTCCACCGCGGCGCCCGTCGTGGCGGTGATGGATGCGGACCACCAGCATGACCCGGCGCTGCTGCCGGGCATGCTCAAGGCCGTGACCTCGGGCGAATACGACCTGGCTTATGCCTCGCGTTTCGCTGAGGGGGCCAGCACCGAGGCATGGGGACGCCCCGATCGCGTCAAGGCTTCGGGCTTTGCCAACAAGATCGCCAACAAGGTTACCGGCGTCGATCTCACCGATCCGATGAGCGGCTTCTTCATGTTGGAGACCAAAACTCTGCGCGCCGACGCGCATCGGCTTTCGGGTGTAGGCTTTAAAATCCTGCTCGACATTCTCGCGACGGTCGATACCCCGTTGCGGGTCAAGGAGTTTCCCCTGAACTTCGCCGCGCGCGCCGAAGGCGAAAGCAAGCTCGATAGGACGGTCGTGTTCGAATTCCTCGTTGGTCTTTACGACAAGTGGCTCGGCCGCTTCATCCCCACCCGCTTTGCGCTGTTCGGTACGGTCGGTGGCTTGGGTGCGATCCTGCACATGACGGTTCTCGCACTGGTATTGCGCCTGTTCGGCGCGGAGTTCGCGATCAGCCACTATCCGAAGGAGGTCGCTTTCATCACCGGTCAGACGATCGCATCGATCGTGGCAATGACGTTCAACTTCATACTTAACAATGAACTGACTTACGCGGACAAGCGTCTGCGCGGCTTCGGGCCGCTGATGCGCGGCTGGGCGCAGTTCGCTCTGACTTGCGCCTTTGGTATGATCGCAAACATCGGTGCATCGACTGCGCTGGTCCGGATCGGCTTCCACGACTATGCCGCTGCCTTCATCGGCATTGTTTTGGCCTCTGTCTGGAATTTTGCGCTTTCGAACAAGTTCGTCTGGGGCAAGTACTGAGCGCCCCGATGATGCGGTACGGCGTGCCGCGCGGACAGATCCTTTGGCTCGTGCTGACGGGCATGGCGGCGTTGTTCAGCTTGCTGGACACGCCGTTTCCGCGTCTGGCGCCGATGCAGAATCTGCCGACCCTGGCGATCCTTGCCGGTATCGGCTTCTCGCTGCGGCGCTGGCCCATGCCGACGAGCGCCGTGGCCTGCGTCTGCCTGTTCCTCCTGTTCCATACGATCGGCGGGCGCTACATCTACTCCTTCGTTCCCTACGAGGACTGGGCGCGCGGGCTCGGCCTGCCTTCGCCTGCCGCGACGCTCGGGCTGGAGCGCAATTCCTGGGATCGGCTGGTTCATTTCGCCTTCGGCGCGCTCTGGATCCATCCGATCTCGTGCTGGCTGGCGCGGCACAAGGGGTTGTCGACCTCGTTGGCGGGATACATCGCGGTGGAATCGGTGCTGGCAGGAAGCGCGCTTTACGAGATCTTCGAATGGATGCTCACCGTGTTCATGGCGGCACCGGACGCCCTGGCCTACAATGGACAGCAGGGCGATCCCTGGGATCCGCAGAAGGACATGGCGATGGCGGCATCGGGGGCAGTGCTCGCAGTTATTTTCCTGCGCGCCAGAGGGCGCTTCTCGTGAAAATACCTCCAACGGCGCCGGTAAGGCGTTCGCCGGAATCCCTTTGTCGAGTAAAGTGCGATCGTGTCTCTGCCTGAAACCGACCGGGGGTAGGGCGAACCATGATACTGCGCGTTTCCATAAAGGTCCGCGATCCAAGTCATGTCGCGGCCGTGCTTGCCGAAATCGTCGGCCGCCCGGCGGCCCAGGCCGTTGAGGGCTGGCTTATCGCCTCGGCAGACGGGCCCGATCTCGAAATTCTGGAGAGGCCGGCAGGGCTATCCCCGGCGGCGGACTGCGGTATCTCCCTCGCCACGTCGCTGACCGTCGCCGAGGTATTCGCATTGGCGGGCCGGGAGGGATGGCCGGCCCGCTATCGGCGGCCGCAGGGCACCTCAGGCGTTATCGACCTGCTTCTGGAACGAGATACGCGGCTGGAAGTGCTGACCCCCGAAATGCAGTCCGTCTGAGCTTCAGCGCCAGTTCGGGAACCACATCCAGAGGTTATAGAACTCCTTCGTCGGCAGCGGCGCGCCCGAGATGATCGGGTAGAACACCACGAACAGACCAACCGACGCGAGTAGCGTGCCGGTGCCGAGATGGCGCCAGCGGTCTCGCCGCGCCCACAGCGCATCCACCGCGAAGGCCAGGACGGCCATGAGGAAAGCGCCCGGCAGGAGGTAGTGGTAATAAAACTGGATCGGCTTGCCGTTGACGATCCAGATGCCCAGCGTGCTGGCATAGAGCAGCAGGAGTGTCAGGACATCGCGCCGCCCTTGGAAGATCGCAGTCCAGATACCCCAGGCCAGCGCGAAGAGGCCGGCGATCATCGAGAAGGGATTGCCCAGCATGACGATGCCGTGCTGACGGCCTTTGATGTTCTCGAACTGGTACCAGATCGGCCGCCAGTCGACCATCCACTGATACCAGACGCTGCGATAGGGATGCGGCTTCTTCACGCTGTCCTGAAGCGCGATCATGTGCCGGTGCTGCTCGATGAAGCCCCAGGGCGAGGTCGGCCGCACGGTGTAGAACATGGCCGGCGCGTAAGTCGCCCAATAGACCAGGATCGGCAGCAGCCCCAGCCAGAACGCGGCCTCCACCAGCGAGACGCCCGTAATCGGGCCGGCGCCTCGGCAGCCGATGACCTTCCACCCCGTCTCCCGGATACGCAGCGCAAGGAACCACAGGCCGGGTATCATGAGCGCGGGGGCGCTGCTCCATTTCGCGCCGAGCGACAGCCCCAGGGCGATGCCGGAAGCCGCCAGATGCAGGCGGGCCGGTCCTCTCGTCCGGGCACGCAGGGCCGCCGCGAACTGCCAGAGGCCGACCATGCAGAGCGAGGCCTCGATCATGTCCAGCATCGAGATTCGGCTCTGGACGAACCACATGAAGTTCGTGGCCAGCAACACGGTCGCCGTGATCGTCGCGCGGCGGCGAGCGGAAAGGTGCCAGATGAACCGCGCGAACGCGAATAGTCCGACTGTGCCGAACAGCAGTGGGCCGATGCGCCAGGCCAGCGGCCGGTCGCCCATGAGCGCGATGAAGCCGGCGATGACTTCCTTGCCGAACATCGGGTGCTCGCGATTTGCCGGGATCAGGTCCAGGAGCTTCAGCGCGGCCGGAACGTAGTGGACCTCGTCGAAGTAGTAGCGCCCCGGCTCCGCGATTCGGAACAGGGCGAGGGCCAGGAACAGGCCCGCCAGGATCAGGCTCCAGCCGATCGGATCTCGGTCATTGCGCGAAGCGTTCGGCATTGGCCCGGCGGAATAAGGGGGAAGTCGAAGGACTGCAAGACTGCCGGAAACTTGCTCCACCGAAGCTGTCCGGGATGGGAAGGTTGCACTGGTGCCTTGCACTGGCGCCTCGGCGATCCTAGAGGCTTGGCTCATGAAACGCACCACTGGACAGGACCGCTCGAAGACCCGCAACTGGCGCCCGGCCACCCGCGCGATCCGCGGCGGAACCTGGCGCTCGGAAATGGGAGAAACCAGCGAAGCGCTGTTCCTGACCTCCGGCTACAGCTATGACGATGCCGCCACCGTGACCGCCCGCTTCATGGGCGAGGACGACGGCATGACCTATTCGCGCCTCCAGAACCCGACCGTGCAGATGCTGGAAGAACGCATCGCCCTGCTCGAAGGTGCGGAAGCCTGCCGCACCCAGGCGTCGGGCATGGCGGCCATGACCACGGCGCTGCTCTGCCAGCTTTCGGCGGGCGACCACATGGTTTCGGCCCGCGCCGCATTCGGTTCCTGTCGTTGGCTGGGCGACAGCCTGCTGCCACGCTTCGGCATCGAGGTGACGGTGGTCGACGCCACCGACACTGCAGCCTGGGAAGCGGCAATTCGTCCCAATACCAAGGTGTTCTTCTTCGAATCGCCGGCCAATCCGACCATGGATATCGCCGATATCGAAGGTATCTGCGCCATCGCCAAGGCGCATGGCATCACCACCGTCGTCGACAACGCCTTCTGCTCGCCGGTGCTGCAACGGCCGATGGAGTTCGGGGTGGACGTCGTCGCCTATTCCGCAACCAAGCTGATGGACGGGCAGGGCCGCGTGCTCGCCGGTGCCGTGTGCGGAACCGAGGAATTCATCAACGACAAGCTCCTGCCGTTCCAGCGCAACACCGGGCCGAACCTCTCGCCGTTCAATGCCTGGGTCGTGCTCAAGGGCCTGGAGACGCTTGACCTGCGGGCCAGGAAGCAGAGCGAGAACGCGCTCAAGGTCGGACAGTTCGTGGCTGGGCGGGTGCCGAAGATCCTGCACCCCTGGCTCGACAGCCACCCGCAGCAGGCGCTTGCGCAGAAGCAGATGGATGCCTGCGGGCCGATCTTCAGTTTCGAGCTGGATGGCGGCCGTGCACAGGCCCATGCCTTGCTCGATGCGCTGGAACTGATCGACATCTCCAACAACATCGGCGATTCGCGCTCGCTGATGTGCCATCCGGCCTCGACCACACACCACGGCGTCGGTCCGGAAGGACGCGAGGCCATGGGCGTCACGGAAGGTATGCTGCGCATCAATGTCGGCCTGGAAGATGCCGACGATCTGATCGAGGATCTCGACCAGGCATTGACAAAGGCGGGCCTCTAAATCGGGCCATAGACCGGACGGAAAGCGGCCGGGCAAGGCGCCCGCCCGCTTTCGGGACGGATCGCGCGCGATCGACGCTGCTGCGTGGTTGTCGTCGCGCGAAATCATCGTTAGGCTGGCCGGCGTTATGAAGGAGTTCTTCCAGCATACCGCTTTGACAGACGGCATAACCGTCAGGGTCGCCGTCAATTTCCTGCCCGAGCAATCACGCATCGAGGCGGGCAAGTGGTTCTGGGTCTATCACATCCGCATCGAGAACGATTCGGCTGAAACCCTCCAACTCCTGACACGTCACTGGCGCATCACCGACGGCAACGGCGACGTCAGCATGGTCGACGGCGAAGGCGTGGTGGGCGAACAGCCGGTCATCATGCCCGGCGGCAGTCACGACTACGTGTCCGGTTGCCCTCTGCCCACGCCCCAGGGATCGATGGAAGGCCACTACAGCTTCGTCCGCGGCGATGGCGGAGAGGTCGAAGCGCGCATTCCCTTCTTTCCCCTCGCGGCGCCCGCAACCGCGCGTTGACCGGGCTGCCGATTACGACGCGGAGCCGCTGCCTTGGTCGCGGCCGATCCTCCAGTTCGGCATTGCCCGTGCGAAAGTCAGCGCATAGGGAACATCCATGAAGCGCACGCACCTGCCCCTTAACGCCCTGCGCGTCTTCGACGCAGCGGCGCGCCATCTCTCCTTCACCCGCGCCGCGGACGAACTGGCGGTGACGCCGGCCGCGGTCGGCCAACAGATAAGGGCGCTCGAAGATCTGCTCGGCGTGGTCCTGTTCCGCCGCACCAGCAAGGGCCTGGAACTTACCGACGAGGCCGGCGCGGGCCTTGCTGCCTTGCGCACCGGGTTCCTCCATTTCGAGGATGCCGTGCAGGCCATGCAGGCCGGGCAGTCCAGCCATGTCTACACGATCGCCGCGCCGCGCGAGTTCTTCGCCGCCTGGCTGGCTCCGCGTCTGGCGGCGTTCCGGGCAGACAATCCCCAGGTCCGCTACATCATCGTCGACGGTGAATTGACCGACTTCACCGAGGCCAACCTGGACCTCGCGGTACGCTGGACCGACGGTCCCGGCGAATTGGAAGGCGCGCCGCTCGGCGCGGCCGAATGGGTGGAAGTGGGGTCGGGCGACTGGATCGGTTGGCCCGGCGACCCCGCGCCCGGTGCCGAGAACGAGGACAGGATCGATGACGAGGAGGTTAAACCTGCGATCGCCGTCAGCGATGCCGGGCAGGCGATCGCTGCGGCGCGATCCGGCCTTGGCCGTGCACGGGTGCCCGGCCTGCTGGCGCAGGGCTTGATCGGTGAGAGCGAACGGGGCGTGATCCAGGCGACGACGCCCTGCCGCCGGGGCTACTGGCTGGTCGCGCCCCTGCCACAGTGGCGGCAGAAGAAGGTCAAGGCGCTGGTCGGCGCACTGACCCAGCAAGCGCTGGTTGCAGAGGCCGAAGCAGGCTGACCGTCCGGCGGAACGCGTCCGCAACCGCGCTTTTTCAGTGATGCACCTAGCGCCGCGTGGGATCCAGAGCGGAACCAGCGCGGCGCAGGGACGGAGTCTCCATCGCCATGAGCGCGGCGATACGCTTTTCGGTCGCCGGATGGGTCGAAAACAGGTCGGACACTCCGGTCGGCACGATGTAGAGCTGCGCCGCCGCCGGGTTGCGCTGTGAGGCCAGGCTGGGCACCGCCTGGGCCGGGCCGGCGATCTTGGACAGGGCAGAGGCGAGCGCGCGCGGATTGCCGCTGATCTCGGCCGCGGCACGGTCGGCGCCGAATTCCCGGGTGCGGCTGATCGCCATCTGGACGATCATGGCCGCGAACGGCGCCATGAACACTGCGGCCAGCGCCGCCATCGGATTGGGCCGGTCCTCTCCGCTGCCATGGCCGAAGAACAGGCCGAAATTTGCAATCATCGAGATGGCGCCCGCGATCGTCGCCACCATGGTCATGATCAGCGTGTCGCGGTTCTTCACATGGCCGAGTTCGTGCGCCATGACGGCGGCCACTTCCTCGCGGTCGAGCCTGTCGAGCAGGCCCGTGGTGGCGGCCACGGCGGCATGCTGCGGATTGCGACCGGTGGCGAAAGCGTTGGGATTGGCGCTTTCCACCAGATAGACGCGCGGCATCGGAAGCTGCGCGCGCCGGGCTAGATCGGCGACCAGGTTGTAGAACTCGGGCGCCGTGCGCTCGTCCACTTCGCGCGCATCGTGCATCTTCAGAACGATGCTGTCGGCGTTCCAGAAAGTGAACAGGTTCATCCCCGCCGCCACCACGAGTGCGATCACCGCGCCGCCGCTGCCGCCGAAGATATAGCCCAGCCCCATGAACAGCGCGGTGAGCGCCGCCAGCAGCATGGCCGTCTTGAAACCGTTCACGTCCTTGAACTCCTTGGATGGTCGAGCGTGGAATCTGGGTATCACGCGCCGCCTTTCAATATCCGGAACGAGGATCCCGCCGGTCATCTGCCCGGTAGCGCGGACCGGATCGACAGGACCGTTGCCGCAGCCAAGGAAATCGTGAATGGCTGCCTGGCGAAGATGCTGGTCCGAGCCGGCACGAACAGGACGGAGCGATGCCGAAAATGCCATATGACAAAGTGCTCTACAGCCTTGAAAACGGGGTTGCGCGGATTTCGATGAACGATCCCGCCACGCGAAACGCGGGATCGGCGCAAATGGGCGAGGAACTGTTCGATGCCCTATCCCGCGCCGCTTCCGAAGCGCGCGCGGTGCTGCTGACCGGGGAGGGCAAGGCGTTCTGCTCGGGCGCAAACCTGGGCGATGCGCGGGGCATGCTGGACGATCCGCGCCGGGACGTGGGCACGCTGCTGGACCGGCACTTCAACCCCGTGATCATCGCCATGCGCGACATGGAGCAGCCGTTGGTCACCGCCGTGCGCGGCGCGGCGGCCGGTGTCGGGGCGGGGCTGGCGATGGCAGGGGACCTCATCGTCTGCGGCGAAAGCGGCTTCTTCCTCCAGGCGTTCCGCCATGTCGGTCTCGTGCCGGACGGCGGCTCCTCGTGGCTGCTTACGCGGGCGATCGGTCGGGTGAGGGCGATGGAGATGATGCTGCTGGGAGAGCGGCTCCCAGCCGCGAAAGCCTTGGAATGGGGCCTCGTCAACCGGGTTGTCGCAGACGAAGCGGTGGAGACTGTCGCCATGGCGCTCGCGTGCGAACTGGCACAAGGCCCCTGGTCGCTGCGGCGGATCAAGCAGGTGGCCTGGGCCGCTGCCGACTGCACTCTGGAACAGGCGCTCACCCAGGAACGCCTTGGTCAAAGAGACGCGTCGCGAACCGAGGATTTCGTGGAGGGCGTCACGGCCTTTTCCGAGAAGCGGAGCCCCGTGTTCAAAGGCCGATAAAGCGTCGATCCAGGCAGGGTCAGTTTGAACGGCGGCCGGCAAACTTCTGGAAAGGCGCGCCTTACGCGTAGAGGGGATCGCTCAGCCCGTTCATCCAGGCGGGGCATTCGTTGTCCGCCTCTCCCCGGAACGAGGCGCTGTGGAACGACATGAAGTCGAACGCGGCGTCGCGGGCGGTCATGGCGGCGGGAATGCGATAGCTTGCCGCCACGGCATCGCCACAAGTCGCGGTCCAGCCGGCGATGTCCCGCTCGCGCTGGATCCAGAGCTGGACCAGCCAGAGGAAATCGTGTCGCTTGTCCTGCATCGTCGGCATCTCGAATCCTTCAACCGTGGGAAGGACTTACTCGCATGCCGCGGTCCTCCTCGCAATCTTGGGCGGGGCGACGGGATCGACGCGCATCGCTCGCCAAGGGCATGATCGCCAAAGGAGGCGGCGATAGTCCACGCTCCGCTCCGTCGCTTGCGCAGGCCGCTGCGACGACCTGATACAACCCTGTCGTTGCAGAAATGCCGCAAAATCCCTAAGTGAGCCCCGCTCTCTCGCCGCGCCGAGACTTACCCCACCGGAGAACGATGAAGCCTGCCCCGTCGCAACGCCACTATGGAATGGATTGGCTGCGGGTCGGCGCGTTCGTTCTGTTGATCTTCTACCATGTCGGCTTTTCGTTCACGCCGTGGGGCTACCAGACGCCCACGCGCGGCGTCGTCGCCTGGGCGGAGATACCGCTGCTGGGCCTGAGCGCCTGGCGGCTGGCGCTGCTTTTCGCGATCTCGGGCTATGCCAGCGCCGCCTTGCTCAGGAAGGACGCGGACAGTCGGGCTTTTCTGAAAAGCCGGATCCTGCGCCTAGGAATTCCTCTGCTTTTCGGCCTGACCGTGGTGGTGCCGCCGCAGCCTTACATGGGCCTGGTGAACAGCGGGTACGACCATGGCTATGGCTACTTCCTGCTTCACGACGCCTTCAAATTCCACAAGGTCGGATACGAGGTCCTGCCGGCCACGATGCACATGTGGTTCGTGATCTATCTCCTGGTCTACACGCTGGTGCTCTGTGCGGGCCTGATGCTGCTGCCCGAGGCATGGCGAGCGGCGCTGCGGCAGGGGGCTGAGCGCATCCTGTCCGGCCCGGCGCTGCTGCCCGTGGGCATAGCCTCGATCTTCCTGATGCGAATGCTTCCATATGGCTGGACCGACATTCACCACTTGCTGCAGGATCGCGGCGCCCATCTGCACTATTTCGGCATGTTCCTGTTCGGCTTTCTCCTGCGCGGGTCGCAGCCGATGCAGGCCGCCATCGCGCGCCAGTGGAAGCTGGCACTGGCGCTCGCTATCCTTGGCTATGCCTGGGTGATCGGCGATACGCTGCTCTATCCCGGCAATATCCCCACGCCGGCGGCTTGGCAGCAGCCGCTGTCGCTCGCCAAATCCCTGCAGTGCTGGGGCGCGGTGCTCGCCTTGTTCGGTATCGCTGATCGTTTCTGGAACTTCGACAGCCGCTGGCGTCCGATTTTGGTCGAGGCCGTGTTCCCGATCTACATCGCGCACCAGACGGTCATGGTCTTCGTGAGCTATGGCATCCGCGACATGGGACTGGGAGCTCTGGCGGAGTTCCTGACGCTCTGCGCGGCGGTGGCGGGTGGATCCTGGCTGTTCTACCTGATCGGCCGAGAAATCGGTCCGCTACGGCCTTTGATCGGCCTCAAGCGCCAGCGCCATCGCAAGCCGGTCGAAGACAAGAAGCCGGCGCTCGCCTCCCTCGGCTGATCTGAAGCGCTTCCAGCAGTCGCGCCCGCCAGCAGCAGAACTGCCCCACGGCTGCGAGCGCCAACTCTGCTTGAGCGCCTCAGGCGTTGCCCAAATGTCGCAAGTTTTTGAAATGCGGCCGATCTCCCCCCGATGGTAAAGCTGCGTAACAAAACCGTCACGCCGCCGAAGTACCCGCGCTGCCGGTTTACTTGCCAACAGGGAATGCGACGTGTCCAAGAAAGTCATCGCCAAAAAGGTTCTGCATCTGACCTGCGGCCTGAGTGCTCTTTGTATCTCGACTCAGGCTTTCGCGCAGGACGCGGCCGCCTCCGCAGAGGGGCTTGGCGACATCGTCGTCACGGCGGAGCGGCGTACCGAGAACCTCCAGCAGGTGCCGATCTCGGTCGGCGTCGTCGGCGGTGACCAGCTTCGCAGCTTCCAGGCGGCGGGGGACGACATTCTCTCGCTTTCCGGCCGTGTGCCCGGCCTCTACGCCGAGACGACCACCGGCCGCATCTTCCCGCGCTTCTACATTCGCGGCCTGGGCAACATCGACTTCTATCTCGGCGCATCGCAGCCGGTGTCGATCATCCAGGACGATGTCGTGCTAGAGCATGTCGTCCTGAAGTCCAATCCGGTCTACGACCTCGAGCAGGTGGAAGTGCTGCGCGGTCCGCAGGGCTCGCTGTTCGGCCGCAACACCACGGCCGGCATCATCAAGATCGACACGATCAAGCCTAGCACCGACCGCTGGACCGGCCGCGCCAATGCCAGCTACGGTTCTTACAACTCGGTCAACGTGGATGCCGGCGTCGGCGGTCCGATCATCCAGGACGTGCTCGCGGTGCGCGTCTCGGGCCTCTACCAGCGCCGTGACGACTGGATCGACAATACCTACAGCGGCCCCAGCGCCGACGGCACCGTCTCGCCCAAGAAGGACGCCATGGGCGGCTTCGAGGAACGCGACGCCCGCATCCAGCTCCTGCTGGCGCCGACCGGCACGGGCTTCTCGATGCTGACGAGCTTCCACGCCCGCAAGTATTCGGGCACGTCCACGATCTTCCATCGCGGCGCTTTCACCAAGGGCTCGAACGACGTCAGCGACGAGCCGCGTAGCAGGATCGCGCTCGACGAAGCGCACAACAACCCGCAGGCCTACGATACCTACGGCGCATCCAGCCGCATCGCGATGGACTTCGGCCCGGTCACGCTCACTTCGATCAGCGCCTGGGAGACGACGTCCGGCTATAGCCGCGGTGACACCGATGGCGGCGCCGGAGCGGACTATCCGGTGAACGGCGTGGCGAACGGCTTCGGCCAGTCGCAGGGCAACGTGCGAGACCTCGACCAGCTGAGCCAGGAACTGCGCCTGTCGAGCAATGGCGACACCCGCTTCAAATGGCAGGTGGGCGGCATGTGGTTCAACCAGCGTGACATCACCGAATTCTACCAGCGCGCCTACTTCCTGACGCCGCCGGCCAACAACCCCAACAACTGGGTGCGCCTGCGCAACGAGAACACGAGCTGGGCGCTGTTCGGCCAGGCCAGCTACGAACTGGCCGAGGGCCTGACGATCACGGCCGGCGGCCGCTATACCAAGGACACCAAGAAGACCCGCCTGCTCAAGACTGCCGACACGGCAGCCGGCGCGGTGACTTACCGTGGTCGCCGCTATGTGCGCCTTTCGGGCGAAGAGCCGAGCTGGGACGTCAGCGTCAACTACGAGGTGAACCCCAGCGTCAACGTCTACGCCCGCGTTGCGCGCGGTTTCCGTGGGCCGACGATCCAGGGCCGTTCGGCGGTGTTCAACTCGGACTTCACCACGGCGGATTCGGAAACGATCCTCTCGGGTGAAGCGGGCATCAAGACCCAGCTGTTCGACAACCGCGTCCGCTTCAACCTGTCGGGCTTCGCCTACCGGGTGAAGGACATTCAGCTCAACGGCAACGACAGCGACGGCAACGGCGTCCTGTTCAATGCCGACAAGGCCGAAGCCTACGGCATGGAAGCGGAGCTGGAAGCCCGCCCGATCCCGAACCTCACGCTGACGGCAGGGCTCAGCCTGCTGCATACCGAGATCAAGGACAAGAACGTCTATGCCCAGGTCTGCGCGCTCAACGGCGCGGTGGTCTGCACCGTCCAGGACCCGACGATCACCAACGCGCGGGGCGTCTTCGCGCAGATCGACGGAAATCCGCTGCCCAATGCGCCGAAATACACCGCCAATCTCACCGCGCGCTACGACGTGCCGCTGGGCAACGGCGGTTCGGTCTTCGCCGCGACCGACTGGATGTGGCAGGGCTACACCAACTTCGTGCTCTACAAGACGCGGGAGTTCTATTCGAAGAACGACTTCGAGGGCGGCCTGAAGGTGGGCTACTCGGCGCCGGACGGACGGTACGAAATCGCCGCCTTCGCACGCAACATCACCAATGAGAAGAACCTCAAGGGTGTGATCGAGAACTACATGGCGGCCGTGTTCAACGAACCGCGCGTGATCGGAGCCTCGTTCTCCGGCAAGTTCTGATCCTGTCGATCCGTTGAGAGGGGCGATGCAGTCTTACAGGCTGCGTCGCCCTTTTCTTGTTACTGCATCGAACAGGGCAGGGAGCAGGGAACACGCTGCATCTGCGGCATAGCCGATGCGGCCCGGGATGAGGGCCTATCGAAGGAAGACGGCCATTTCGCGGGCGAGCCGCTCCGGCACTTCGAGATTGAGCAGATGCCCCGCGCCTTCGAAATCCACGCGCCGCACTGTGTTCCCGGCCGTCCCGATGAGGTCCGCCATCAGCCGGAAGTCGTCGGTGTCGCGGCTGCCGGTCGCGAGCAAAGTGGGGATCGCCAGATCGGTAAGCCGATCGACTTCCGGCCGTTCCGGGCGCTGGTCGTCCTGCACCCATTGATGCCCGTGGAAGGCGTCGATCCCGGCGCGCAGGCGCGCCGCTTCCGGTCCTCCCCGCGTGGTTTCGAACAGCGGGTGCTCCCACCAGAGTTGGCGCGCCAGAGGCATGTTTCCGCTCCGCGCCGCGCGGCCGATCATCTTCCACCGCGTGATCCATTCCGTGCTCCACGACCAGCCGACCATGAGCGGGCTGACCAGCACCATTCGCCTGACGCGTGCCGGATGGTTGAGCGCGAAGTTCAGCACCGTGCCGCCGCCGAGCGACAGGCCGCACAAGTCGGCATCGGCCAGGCCGAGCGTGCCCAACAGGGCCAGCAGATCTTCCGAATGCGCGAACGGTTGCCCGGGTTCGGCGGTGGATGCGCCGAAGCCGCGCAGGTCGAACGCGACCAGCGACATGTCGCCGGGCAGGGCGGCGATGACCGGCTCCCAATCGAGCCGCGACCCGGCGAAGCCGTGGACCAGCACCAGCGGCGTCCCAGTGCCCTCGCGCCGCCAACCGGCGATCCTGGCCTGGCCGATCTCGATGGTGAATTCCTGCATCAGGCCGCTAGCGCTCCCGCGCGCAAGAAGGGCGTGGAAATCCGCGTGCACGGCCCGAAGCGCTCATGGCTTGCCGGGCGGGGAACCGGATTACATCCGCTCGGCGAAACCACCGTAGCGTCCCTTGTGGAACAGCATGGGATCGTCCTCGCGAACGGTTTCCATGCGCAGGACTTCCCCCAGCACGAACCAGTGGTCGCCCGCCTCGGTCACCGAATAGAGGCGGCATTCGATGGCGGCGATCGAATCCCGGATGATCGGCAGGTTGTGATCGGAAACGACGTAGTCGACGCCGACGAACTTCTGGTCGCCCTTGGCGGTCACGGCCCGGCAGACGTCGGTCTGGTCGCTGGCCATGACGTTGACGCAGAAGTGCCCGGCCTTCTCGATCTGCGGCCAGGACGTGCTCTTGCGGTCGGGGAAGAAGCCCACGAGCGGCGGGTCGAGCGAGACCGAGGTGAACGAGCCGACCACCATGCCGGCCGGCCTGTCGTCATCGTCGAGCGCCGTGATCACGCAGACGCCGGTCGGGTAGCTGCCCAGCACCTTGCGGAATTCTGCCGGATCGATGGTCGTTGTGGTCACTGGTTCATTCATCCTGTCGATGGAGGCCGCCGCGGTGCGCTCAGGGCTTGAGTATTCCCTCCATGCACGCGGCGGTTTCGTCAAGCCACTGACGAAAGGCGGTCACCCGCGGGAGTTTGCGAATGTCCTGATGGGTGACGAACCAGAAGCTGCGCACGATCCGCCTTTCGGGCAGCACCGCGACAAGGCGCGGGTCGGCATCGGCCATGAAGCAGGGCAATACGCCGAGCCCGCCGCCGCTGGCTATGAGCCCGTGCTGCGCGGTGATGCTGGGAGACCGGATCGCCGCTTTCAGGCCAGGCTGGATCTCGTCCAGATAGCGCAGTTCCGGCGCATAGATGAGGTCGGGGATATATCCGACCAGCCCGTGGCCTTCCAACAGGTCGGCAGGGCGTGCCGGCGTGCCGTGGGCTTGAAGGTAATCGCGCGTGCCGTAGAGCCGCAGGCTGTAGTCGGAGAGCTTGTGTGCCACCAGCGGCCCGGTGCGCGGGCGGGAGAGCATGATCGCCACGTCCGCTTCACGCCGCGTCGGGCTCAGGAAACCGCTGCTGGCGACGAGGTCGATGGCGAGACGTGGGTGGGCGGCCTGGAAGCGCGGGAGGTGGCGAGCGAGGAACCAGCAGCCGAACCCTTCCGAAGTGCTGATCCGCAAAGTGCCGTAGAGCCCGTCGTTCCCGTCGGCGTGCTCGGTGATGCGCCCGGCGGCGCTTGCCATGGCTTCCACCGAGGAGAGCAGCGATTCGCCCGCTTCCGTCAATTCCTGTCCGCTGCGGGTCTGCTCGAACAGCGCGGTTCCCAGGGAGGCCTCAAGGCGGCGCAACCGGCGTCCGACGGTCGTCGGATCGACTCCAAGCACGCGCGCGGCCCCGGCAAGCTGTCCCGCGCGGGCGATCGCGAGGAAGGCCTGGTAGTCGCTCCAGTCGATCGATGGCATCGTCACGGTGAGGTGAAGTCCTTGCGGCTGCAAATGTGCAGCCACCGATGGCGTATTTTCAGCTTGCCTGCAAATCGGCGCGAGACCACCTAACGGGAAAGCGCACCGCGAGTGCCTGCGAAAATACGTGAAAGGATGAGGAATGCGCCTGATTGACCATTTCGTAGTCGGCGGAAGCGGCGGTTCGGCCGCGCGTCTGGGCGACGTCTTCAATCCCAGCACCGGGCAGGTCCAGGCGCAAGTCCCGCTTGGCGACAAGGCACTGCTGGATCGTGCCGTGGCGACGGCGCAGGCAGCCCAGGTCAAATGGGCGGCCACCAACCCGCAACGCCGTGCCCGTGTGCTGTTCAAGTTCAAGGAACTGATCGAGCAGAACATGCAGTCCCTCGCCGAACTGCTCGCCTCCGAGCACGGCAAGGTGGTGGACGATGCCAAGGGCGACATCCAGCGCGGGTTGGAAGTGGTCGAGTTCTGCTGTGCCATCCCGCATATGCTGAAGGGCGAATATACGCAGGGCGCTGGTCCCGGCATCGACGTCTATTCGCTGCGCGCTCCGCTGGGCGTGGGGGCGGGTATCACGCCGTTCAACTTCCCGGCGATGATCCCCATGTGGATGTTCGCTCCGGCCGTGGCCGTGGGCAACACGTTCATTCTCAAGCCGTCCGAGCGCGATCCTTCGGTGCCGAACCGCCTTGCCGAACTGTTTCTGGAAGCCGGCGCGCCCGAGGGCGTGCTCCAGGTCGTTCACGGCGACAAGGAGATGGTCGATGCGATCCTCGATCATCCGGGCATTGCCGCTGTCAGCTTCGTCGGCTCGTCCGACATCGCGCATTACGTCTATTCGCGCGGCGTCGCTGCCGGCAAACGCGTGCAGGCGATGGGCGGCGCCAAGAACCATGCCATCGTCATGCCCGATGCGGACATGGACCAGACCGTCAACGAGATCATGGGCGCCGCCTATGGCTCGGCGGGCGAGCGCTGCATGGCGCTGCCGGTCGCGGTTCCGGTGGGTGACGAGACGGCCGATATCCTGCGTGAAAAACTGGTCGCCGCGATCGACAAGCTCAAGGTCGGGGTGTCCCACGATCCCGAAGCGCAGTATGGCCCGGTCGTCACGGCGCTGCACAAGCAGAGGGTCGAGGACTGGATCCAGACCGGTGTGGACGAGGGCGCCGAACTGGTGGTCGACGGGCGCGGATTCTCGCTGCAGGGGTACGAGGACGGCTTCTTCGTCGGCCCCTCGCTCTTCGATCACGTCCACACCGAGATGCGCGCCTACAAGGAGGAGATCTTCGGCCCCGTGCTCCAGATCGTCCGCGCAAAGACCTTCGAGGAGGCGGTGGAGCTTCCCTCCCGGCACCAGTATGGCAACGGCGTCGCCATCTTCACCCGCAATGGCCATGCCGCGCGCGAATTCGTGCAGCGCGTGCAGGTGGGCATGGTCGGCGTGAACGTGCCGATTCCGGTGCCGGTCGCCTACCATAGCTTCGGCGGCTGGAAGCGCTCGGCCTTCAGCGATCACAACCAGTACGGCATGGAAGGCGTGCGCTTCTGGACCAAGGTGAAGACGGTCACCCAGCGCTGGCCGGACGGCGGCGCGGGAGACAGCGCCTTCATCATTCCGACCATGGGGTAACGTGAGGGGAGGAACGCGAAGGGCATTCGCAATGCGGGCGGAACAGGGTACGGATCGCGGGTGTTTGTTTCGAACGCTCGCAGAAAGGACGTCTTACGATGATGAAGATCGGGAAGGCCCTCGGATCCACCGTCGTTGTTTCGATATTCGCCCTTGCCCTGGCGGCCTGCTCGAAGGAGCCGGCCGGCCCCACCGCGCAGCCAACCGAGGAGGCTCTGCCCGAACCTGCAGCGTCGGTCGCCATCGAGCCAGCGGCCGTGCCAACGGCTATTCCGGCCGTTCTGCAGGGGCGCTGGGGGATCGTCGATGCCGATTGCACCAGCACGAGGGGGGACGCCAAGGGTCTGCTGACGATCGATGCCGATACGCTGAAATTCTACGAATCGGCTGCCACGCTCGGTGCGATCCAATCTGGATCCGCCAGCGCGCTCAAGGCGAGCTTCGCTTTCACGGGTGAAGGGCAAAGCTGGAATCTGGACGTCGCGCTGTCCTCTCCCGATGGCGGCAAGACATTGATCCGCAAGGATACCGGCCCGGATGCAGCGCCCGGGACGCTGACTTACAAGAAATGCCCCTGAGGCATCCCATCGTACCTGACAGGGACAGAGATGAGCCAAGAGTTACAAGCCGGGCAATTTGGCCTGACCGAGGACCAACTCGCGATCCAGGAGACCGCGCGCAAGTTCACCGCCGACCGCATAACGCCCTACGCCGCCGAGTGGGACGAGAAGCACCACTATCCCGTCGATGTCTGGAAGGCCGCCGGGGAACTCGGCTTCGGGGCGATCTACGTGTCCGAGGAAAACGGCGGCATCGGCCTCGGCCGTCTCGACGCGGCGCTGATCATGGAGGCCATGTCCTACGGCTGCCCGGCGACCAGCGCCTATATCTCGATCCACAACATGGTCGCCTGGATGATCGACCGGTTCGGTGACCAGCAGCTCAAGGATCGCTATCTTCCCGACCTCTGCTCGATGGAGAAGATCGGCTCCTACTGCCTGACGGAGCCGGGTTCCGGCTCGGACGCGGCGGCGCTCAAGACCTCGGCCCGGCTGGACGGCGACCATTACGTGCTGAACGGCACCAAGCAGTTCATCTCCGGCGGCGGCTACAACGACGTCTATGTCGTCATGGCCCGTACCGGCGAGCACAAGTCGCGCGGAATATCCTGCTTCGTGGTGGACAAGGACACGCCCGGCGTTTCCTTCGGTGCGCCCGAGAAGAAGCTCGGCTGGAACGCTTCGCCGACCGCGCAGGTGATCTTCGAGGGTGCCCGCATCCCGGCGGAGAACCGGGTCGGGGCCGAGGGAGACGGCTTCAAGTTCGCCATGGCCGGGCTGGACGGCGGACGCCTCAATATCGGCGCCTGCTCGCTGGGCGGCGCCCAGCGCTGCCTGGACGAGGCGATCCAGTACGTGAAGGATCGCAAGCAGTTCGACCAGCCGCTTGCCGATTTCCAGAACACGCAGTTCCGGCTCGCGGAAATGGCTGCAGAATTGGAGGCGGCCCGCGCTCTGCTCTATCTCGCCGCGGCCAAGGTCACTGCCGGTTCTTCCGACAAGACCCGCTTCGCTGCCATGGCCAAGATGATGGCCAGCGACACGGGCTCTTCCGTCGTCGACCGCGCGCTGCAACTTTTCGGCGGATACGGCTATCTTCGCGACTATCCCATCGAGCGCTTCTGGCGCGACTTGCGCGTCCATCGTATCCTCGAAGGCACCAACGAGGTCATGCGGATGATCATCGGCCGTGACCTCCTGAAGTAAACCGGCCTGAACTGAAAACCGCGCCGAGGCAAAGGCAGGACATGACCATGGATACCGACATTCTCGCCGCCGAAATTCTCACCCGCCGCGAGGGCGGGGCGGGCGTGATTTCGCTCAATCGTCCCAAGGCCATCCATGCCCTGACGCTGGGCATGTGCGAATCGATGAGCCTTTCTCTCGCCGGCTGGGCAGCCGACAGCGAAGTGAAGGCGGTGATCATCGAGCACAGCGAGGGGCGCGGCTTCTGTTCGGGCGGAGACATAAACCTGCTGCGCCGGTCCGCACTGGAAGATCAAGGCGCGGAAGGTCGCCGCTTTTTCCTGGCCGAGTATCAGCTCAACCATCAGCTTTTCACCTACCCCAAGCCCGTGGTCGCGTTCATGGACGGCGTCACCATGGGCGGGGGCGTCGGCATTTCACAGCCTGCGCAGTTCCGAGTGGCGACCGAGCATACGCGTTTCGCCATGCCCGAAACCGGGATCGGCCTGTTTCCTGACGTGGGCGGCGGCTGGTATCTTTCGCGCCTTGAGGGACGTCTCGGTCAGTTCCTCGCGCTCACCGGTGCGCGGCTGGACGGTAGCGAATGCCTTTGGGCGGGCCTTGCCACGCATTATCTGCCAAGCGAGGCTCTGGCGGAAGCCAAGCGCCGTATCGCTGCCGGGCATGAGATCGGCGGCGTGCTGGGGGCGCTGTCCGTCAAGCCGCCCGAGCCCAAGATCGCGGCTCACGAGGCCCAGATCCGCAAGCACTTCGCGGGCGACACGCTGGAGCAGGTGCTATCGTCCCTGGAAGCTGACGACAGCGAATGGGCGGTGCGTGAACTCGCTACCTTGCGCACCAAGAGTCCGCAGGCCTGCAAGGTCGCGCTGCGACAGCTTGCCACGTCGTCGAGGCTGGTCAGTTTCGAGCAGAACATGGCCATGGAATATCGCATCGCCAGCCGCGTGCTGGTGCTGCCGGACTTTGCCGAGGGCGTGCGCGCGGTAATCGTCGACAAGGACCAGGCGCCGCAGTGGAATCCGCCGACGCCGGAAGGCGTCACCGACGCGATGCTGGACGCGATCTTCGCGCCGCTCGCCCCAGAAGAGGAATGGAAGCCCCGATGAGCTACGAGACGATACTGGTCGAGAAAAAAGGCAATGTCACTCTTATCACGCTCAACCGGCCGCAGGCGCTCAATGCGCTGAACTCTAGGGTCCTCGAAGATCTGATCCAGGCGTTCGCAGCGTTCGAGGCAGACCGCACGCAGGGCTGCGCCGTGTTGACCGGCCTGGGAGAGAAGGCCTTCGCCGCTGGGGCCGACATCAAGGAGATGGTCGATAAAGCCGGTGCGGAATTTTACGCGCAGGACTTCTTCGCGGGTTGGACAAGCCAGATCGTCAAGACCACGCGCAAGCCGTGGATTGCCGCAGTAAACGGCTTTGCGCTCGGCGGCGGTTGCGAACTGGCGATGATGGCGGACTTCATCATCGCCTCCGAGAATGCCCGGTTCGGCCAGCCCGAGATCAAGCTGGGCGTCGCTCCCGGCATGGGCGGTTCGCAGCGCCTGGCGCGTGCGGTAGGCAAGGCCAAGGCCATGGACATGTGCCTCACCGGCCGAATGATGGATGCGGCCGAGGCCGAGCGCACCGGGCTCGTCAGCCGCGTTGTACCGCTGGATCAGCTTCTCGCCGAAGCGCTGGCGGCTGCCGAAGCGATCGCCGCAATGCCGCCCCTCGCCGCGATGATGAACAAGGAAATGGTCAACATGGCCTTCGAAACAACGCTCGACACCGGCCTGATCCTGGAACGCCGCATGTTCCAGGTGCTCGCGTCGACCGAGGACAAGGCTGAAGGCATGGCCGCGTTCGTCGAAAAGCGCCCCGGCACGTGGAAGGGCCAGTAAGCCGGCGCGAGACCTTGGCGGGCCAGGCGGTCATACGAGCAGCTTGATGTTGGGAAGTTCAGTCCCGGCTCAAGCCGGGGCAGCGGGCGTGTGCCCGGTAGATTGGGAGAGAACGTCATGAAAATCGCTTTCATCGGTCTTGGCAACATGGGTGGCGGCATGGCCGCGAACTTGGTCAAGGCGGGCCACGCGGTGAATGCTTTCGACCTCTCTGCCGAGGCCTCGGCCAAAGCCGCCGAACACGGCTGCGCCCCTTTCGGCACGGTGTCCGAAGCGGTCGAGGGCGTGGACGCGGTGGTGACGATGTTGCCCAACGGTGCGATCGTGCGCGCGGTCTATACAGGGGAGGTTTTCGCCAGGGCCCCCAAGGGTGCGCTCCTTCTCGACTGCTCGACCATCGACCTCGCCACTGCGCGCGAAGTGGTGGAACTGGCTCATGAGGCGGGGTACGAGATGGTCGACGCACCGGTGTCCGGAGGCATCGCGGCGGCCAATGGCGGAACGCTGACGTTCATGGTCGGTGGTAGCGAAGCGGCGTTCGAGCAGGCCAGGACTGTACTCGAACCGATGGCCAAGGCGGTGATCCACGCCGGGGAGACCGGTGCGGGGCAGGTCGCCAAGATGTGCAACAACATGCTCCTGGCGATCCACATGATCGGCACTTGCGAGGCCCTGGCCCTGGCCGAGAAGGCGGGCCTCGATCCGCAGACCTTCTACGACATCAGTTCCAAGGCCACCGGCTACTGCTGGTCCCTCAACGACTATACCCCGATGCCGGGCGTCGGCGCGAACAGCCCGGCAGACAACGGCTATGCCGGCGGCTTCGCCTCTGCGCTGATGCTGAAGGATTTGCGGTTGGCCATGGCGGGAGCCGAGGCATCCGGCGCCAAAGTGCCGATGGGCGAACACGCCACCCGGATCTACGAAGCCTTCGTGGAAGAGGGCAATGGCGGAAAGGATTTCGGAGCGATCTTCACGACGCTTTGAGGCAAGGCGGGCGCACCGAATGGTGCAGGGCGCAGCATCGACAGTATTGGCGAGGACAGGGGGCTAGAGCGGTTTCCGATCCGACTGCTTCGGATCAGCCACTCTGACTTTCTGGTTTGACGCATTTTTCGAGTTATCAGGTGGTCCATCCGATTAGAAAATCCTCTCAGCGCGCCTGTTTTCCTCTTCCATCACTCTTTCCAGAACGAACCGCGGGACCCGCATCCCCTTGGTCCGGCTCGTCAGGTGATATTGTCGACACAGTCCGCAGCGATAGGGCCGCAGCACGATTGTCGCTTTCGCCACCACCTCCAGCGCGTCCGCCTCGCTCACATAGCGCCGCTTGCGCCGGCAGACGCCGAAGCGGGTGCGCATGTCAGCCCAGCAACCGTGCGCCAAGGAGTATCAGCAGCTTGACGTCCATCGCATAGCCCTCCGCACGCCAGTGCGCGATGGACCGTTCGATGTCGGCAAGCGGTACGCGGCGGACGACGATGTCCTCGCTATCCACGCCGCCGCCTTCGCCCACCTTTACAAGATCATGGGCGCGAAACAGGGTGAAGCTTTCGCTGACCATGCCAGGCGAAGAATGAAATTCGCCGAGGTTTTCCATGCGACCGGCGTGATAGCCGGTTTCCTCTTCCAGCTCACGGGCGGCAGCGACGCTGGCGTCCTCGTCGGCAATGTCGTCATTGTCGCCGACGAGGCCCGCCGGAAGCTCGATGCAGCGCTTGCCGAGCGGCACCCGGTACTGGTCCACAAGAATGACGTGATCTTCTGCATCCACGGCGAGGATCACGGCGGCGCGAATGCCGCGCGCGCGGCCGACGTATTCCCAGCGTCCGCGTTTGCGGGCTGTGATGAACCTGCCCTGCCACATGACTTCTTCAGGCGCGTCGGCATCGGCGGGAAGGATATTGGTATCGCTCATATTTCGATCAGCCGGTCTGGAAGTTCGTTGACGTCGTCATGAGCGCGGGGGAAGTGTTCTGCAAGGATCGCCCCGACTTTGCCGACGGCGACGACCATGCCGTCGGCTATGCGCGCCTGCCCGACATGGGCGAGCATGGCCGACATCGCCTGGCCCCAGACGTCCGGGTCCACCTTCGCCGCTATGGCGCGGTCGGCGACGATCTCGGCGCGGTGTTCGCGCATGGAGAGGTAAATGAGGACGCCGGTGCGGCCGGTGGTGCGCTGCTCGGCGCCGATGCGAAAGGCCCTGACCGCATGGGCGTGAACGCGCATGGTCTTGATCCGAGGCGGGATCAGCCAGAACTTGAGCGGCTGCCACATCTGGAGCAGCAGCATCGCGCCGAACTTGACGGCGGCCACGCCTGCGGCAAGCCCGACGATCATGCGTGGGCTCCATTCGTGGCCCCAGTCCGCAAGCAGGCGCTCGTAGAGGTCCATGTAGAAGCCGGGCGCCATGACGAGCGCGGCGAGGGCAAGGAACGCCACGATAGCGGACCAGGCCAGCGCCACGTCGGTATATCCGTCCGAGCGGTCGGCCAGCACGGTGACGATTTCACCCGCGCTGTGCATTTCCGCTTCGCCCACGGCGGCGCTGATCCGTGCGTGATCCTCTTCCGAGAGGTAGACCGGTGATGGCATCGTCTGTTCCCCTACCAGCTGCCGCTCGCGCCGCCGCCGCCGAAGCTGCCGCCGCCGCCCGAGAAACCGCCGCCGCCTCCGAAGCCGCCGCCACCGCCCCAGCCACCACTGCCCCAGTGGTCGTCGTCGTCGTTCCCGAAGCCGCCCGGCATCCAGATGATCGGTCCACCGAAGCCGCCCCGGCGACGCCCGCCGCCGCGCGCCTCGTTGATCATCGGTAGCACGACGAAGAAAACGATGATGACAATGAAGACGATCGTGCCGATCGGGAAGCCCCCGCCGTTCCGCTTGCGCGAGGCATCGGCGTCCGCCGCGACCTTGCGGGCTTGATCCGGGGGCAGGGTAAGCTGTTTGACCAGCGCGTCTGTGCCGGCTGCGATGCCGCCGGGATAATCGTTGGCCTTGAAGCGGGGCAGGATATCGTTGTTGATGATGAGGAACGAGAGACCGTCGGTCACGATCGGTTCGAGGCCGTAGCCGACCTCGATCCGCACCTTGCGCTCGTTCGGCGCCACGATCAGTAGCGCGCCGGTGTTCTTGTCTTTCTCACCGATGCCCCAGGCGCGGCCAAGCTGGTATCCGTAATCCGAAATCTCGTAGCCTTGCAGGCTTGGAAGGGTGACGACCACCAGCTGCCGGCCCGAGTTCTTTTCCAGGGCGTCCAGCTTCTGGGTAAGCTGGGCAGCCTGTTCGGGTTTGAGCAGCCCGGCCTCGTCGACGACGCGGCCGGTGAGTTTCGGAAAAGTAGGCTCGGCAGCTGCCTGCTGGGCAAACAGCGCGCCGAGGGCCAGCAGGATGACCGCCAGGACGGCCTGGAGACGGATCACGTTATCAGATCTTGCCTTCGAGGTTCGGCGCGACGTCAGCACCCGGCGTGGCGGCCTGATAAGGAACCAGCGGGTCCGCACCGCGCAGCTTGGCGCCGATCATCGTCGGGAAAGTCCGGACTTCGGTGTTGTAGTCCTGCACGGAAGCATTGTAGTCGCGCACGGCGACGCGAATGCGGTTTTCCTGCCCTTCGATCTGGGTCTGCAGCATCTGGTAGTTCACGATCGACTTGAGGTCCGGATAGCGCTCGACGCTGACCAAGAGGCGCGAGAGGCTTTCACCGAACTGCGATTGCGCGGCCTGGAACTGCTGCATCTTGGCGGGATCGTTCAGGTCCTGAGCATTCACCTGGACGCTGGTCGCCTTGGCGCGCGCTTCGACGACGCCGGTGAGGATTTCCTTCTCCTGCGTCGCGGCCCCCTTCGCCACGGCGGCGAGGTTCGGCACGAGATTTGCGCGCTCCTGGAAGGCCGCCTGCACGTCAGCCCACTTGGCCTTGGCGGCTTCCTGCTTGGTCGGAACCGAGTTGAAGCCGCAGGCCGCCAGCGACAGCGCGGCCGCCAGGGCCAGCACGGCGCGGCTCTTGCGGGCCAGGTTGGAAAGGGACATGCGTGATCCTCCTGATCGGCAAGACCGTCAGGGTCCTGCCTCTTGCCAGATAGATAGCAGCCGTCCGGCCTGGTTCAAGAACCGTCTTACTGTGCACGTTCCACCGCTATCGATTGTTAGCTGACGTGCGATGTGGCAGTTTCCGCCGCCGGCCATGAACCGTCCAGGATCTAGGGGAAACCAGCCATGCTTCAGGAATTCAAGACTTTCATCGCGCGCGGGAATGTGCTCGACCTTGCCGTCGGCGTCATTATCGGCGCCGCGTTCGGCAAGATCGTCTCGTCGCTGACCGAAGACGTCATCATGCCGTTCATCGGTCTGATTACCGGCGGCATCGATTTCAGCAACATGTATATCGTGCTGGGCTCGATCCCGGCCGGCTATTCGGGACCGATGACGTACCTGGACCTGAAGAAGGCGGGCGTCGCGCTGTTCGGCTACGGTGCTTTCATCACCGCCGTGATCAATTTCCTGATCCTCGCCTTCGTGATCTTCCTGATCGTGCGTCAGGCCAATCGCCTGCTGCCGAAGAAGGAAGAGGCTGCAGCCCCGACCGGACCCACCGAGGTCGAACTGCTCGCCGAAATCCGCGACGCGCTGAAAAAGACCTGAGCCCACAGGCTTTGTTCCACAGGGACATTCCCTATCGAAGGGGCGGGCTGCATCCCGCCCCTTTTCATTTCCGCGCGGCGCCTTATATGAGGTCTCGCCGGTTTCGATCGGCTATGATGATAAACTGCGCCGTACAATAGGCACAGCGGACCCGGGGGCGGTACCCGGCGGCTCCACCATCACCCGTCCTGCCTTCGGGCCGGGCAACCCTGTTGTCGCAGGGGTGATGACGGGGCCGAACTAGGATCGACGTGTGTTGAAAAGCGGTGTTTTCATTCGGGCTGAGTAACCCGTTCAAGGCTCAAAACTCACAAGTGCCAACGACAACGAAGCACTCGCTCTCGCCGCGTAATTCTAGGGCCTAACGGCCTGACGTTACAAAGCTAAAGCGCGGTTGGACCCACCGGGCAACAGAAGGGATTCCAGGGGCCCGGGGTGAGCCTTGCAACAGAATCACCCCACCTTCCTTCAGCGTCGAACAATAAAGCGGCCTGCAATTTGGCGTCCAGGCGTCTTCCCGGACATCTGTTCCGCTGAGTGAAGCCGCCGAGTTAGGCGAGGTCGGGCTTTGTGCCGCTCGACCGATCGATTTCGGATCCATTTTCGTCGGCAAGTCGCGCTGAAGCCTGTTGCGCCTGCTCGAACTTGAGGCAGTCCAGGATCTTCGCACCCGCCATGAAGACAGCGCCGGTGCAGGCGAGGAACAGCAGCTTCCCGCCCCATCCAGGAAAGCGCGTGAGATAGGCGCTGCCACGCTCCACCGCCCCGAGGGCGAGAGCATAGATGATCATGAAGGCCTCCCAGCGCGTCTTGATCACGAACAGGCGGCTGATCTTTTGGAGCATTCCCATCCTTTCGGCCGTCTCAAGCCTGGTTTCCGGAGCCTTGAGCCTGAACCAAGCGGCACGGTTGCCGACCGCGGGTTCCTTGCTGGAACCGCCCGGCAGGTCGCCAGTTCCGCTTGTCAAGCGACCGGCGCAATCTTCTATGTAAGTGCTTCCGGCGCAAGAGTAAGCTGATCCGACACGGTACCACTTTGGGACTAAGCCGCTTCGGCTGCCGTACAGGTGTCGGCTGAGCCGTCGTTCGCATTTGCCATGTCCCTAAGGATGAGGCATATCGTGGCGATCCTCCCCAGGACAGTCTTGAACAGATGTCACGTCGCCGCGGGCCTATATGGCCGATGCGCGCGCATGGAATGCGAGGAAAGATGACGGAAAGAGTTGAACGATCGGGCCTGCGTGTCGACGCTGCACTTGCGCGATTCGTCGAGGATCAGGCCTTGCCGCCGATCGGGCGGGAGGCGGATCGGTTCTGGGCCGACTTCGCCTCGCTGGTGGCGGACCTGGCGCCGCGCAACCGGGCGCTGCTCGAACGGCGTGACGCCTTGCAGGTCGATATCGATGCGTGGCACCTGGAACGGGCGGGGAAACCGATAGACTCATCCGAATATCAGGCGTTCCTGCGAGAGATCGGCTATCTGGTGCCGGAACCGGACGATTTCACGATCGGCACGCAAGGGGTAGATCCGGAGATCGCGACCATGGCCGGTCCGCAACTCGTCGTCCCTGCGCTCAACGCCCGTTTTCTGCTTAATGCTGCCAATGCCCGCTGGGGCAGCCTCTACGATGCGCTCTATGGCACCGATGCGCTCGATGCCGCGCCGGCCAGCCGTGGCGGATATGATGCCGCCAGGGGCGCAGCCGTCGTCGCCGAGGGGCGACGCTTTCTCGACAAGGCTTTGCCGCTTGCTTCGGGAAACTGGGCGGATCTGGAAACCATCGACGCGATCCTGGCCCAGCCGAACCAGTATGTCGGCCGGACGCGACGTGGGCGGCTCTACCGGTCTAATGGCCTGGGAATCGAGATCGTGCTGGATCCCGCCAGCGAAGTTGGCCGATCCGACCGCCTCGGCATTGCCGACATCGTCCTCGAAGCCGCGCTCACCACGATCGTCGATCTCGAGGATTCGGTCGCGGCAGTCGATGCGCGGGACAAGCTCTCCGCTTACGCAAACTGGCTGGGCGTCATTCGCGGGGATCTGTCCGAGACTTTCGAGAAAGACGGGAAATCGCAGACACGTGCCTTGGCGAGCGACCGGGAAATCACCACGCCATCAGGAGAGCTGCTTCAACTTCCGGGACGCAGCCTGCTGTTCGTCCGCAATGTCGGTCATCTGATGACCAATCCCGCGATCCTGCTGCCGGGCGGGTCCGAAATACCCGAAGGCATCCTGGACGCAGTCGTCACCAGCGCGATCTCCGCACGGGATGTCCTCGGCCTGACCCGCTTCGGCAACAGCCGCACGAAGTCGATCTACATCGTCAAGCCGAAGATGCACGGGCCCGAGGAATGCGCCTTCACCAACGACCTGTTCGACCGGACGGAGGATCTGCTGGGATTGCCGCGCCATACCATCAAGGTTGGGGTGATGGATGAGGAGCGGCGCACTTCGGCCAACCTCTCGGCCTGCATCCATGCCGTGAAGGACCGCATCGTCTTCATCAATACCGGTTTCCTCGATCGCACCGGGGATGAGATCCATACCTCGATGCGGGCGGGGCCGATGATGCGCAAGAATGCGATCAAGGGCTCGGGCTGGATTGCCGCTTATGAAAAGCGCAATGTCGCGATCGGCCTCAAGCACGGGCTTTCGGGCGTTGCGCAGATCGGCAAGGGCATGTGGGCGGCACCCGACCGAATGCGCGAGATGCTGGAGCAGAAGATCGCGCATCCGCGGACCGGGGCGAACACCGCCTGGGTACCGTCTCCTACGGCTGCGACCCTTCACGCCATGCATTATCATGAGGTCGACGTGTTCGCCCTGCGCGAAGCGATGACGGACACCGACATTCCCGGACTCGATAGGCTTCTGGAGGCGCCCCTCGCCACGGGGGCGAACTGGTCCGAAGAGGAAGTTCGCGACGAACTCGACAACAATGCGCAGGGCCTGCTGGGCTACGTCGTGCGCTGGATTGACCAGGGCGTGGGCTGTTCGAAGGTTCACGACATCGAGGATGTCGGCCTGATGGAGGATCGCGCTACTCTACGCATTTCCAGCCAGCACATGGCGAACTGGCTGCTGCACGGCGTCTGTACGAAGGAGCAGGTGCTGGACTCGTTGCAGCGCATGGCGGCGAAGGTAGACGTGCAGAATGCCGGAGATCCGCTTTACCAGCCGATGGCCCGGCATTGGGAAAGCTCGTTTGCATTCCGAGCCGCCTGTGATCTCGTCTTCAACGGCGTCGAGCAGCCAAACGGCTATACCGAACCGCTGCTGCATGCCTGGCGTCGCAGGAAGAAGGATGCCGCGCAGCGGAGCCTTTTCGTAGAAGTCTGACTCTGCGATTAACTTTAATTTGATCTATCGCGCGTTAAGCACTATCCGGAGGATTGTTCGCTAGGGGGGCCCGGCGTTGAAGAGAAATCGAATCGAACGTGCCGCTGGGCACGCCATACCCGGCAACTCCAATAGCGTGCCGGACCAAGAATTTTCCGAAGCAGGTGACCACGCGAAAGTAGTGCGCCTGGAAGAGGCTCGCGCGGCGCGCGATGCTTCCGGTTCGGACAAGGGGGCGGATGACGGGGTCTTGCCGGTCGGGCTGGCGATCGAAGCGATGCGCTTTCGGCGGGAGCCCGGTTTCGCCGGTCTGCTGGCGTCCGACGGCCCTTGGGCGGGCCGCCTCGTTCAGTTCGCGATCATGGCGATCGGCGTCGCCGTCGCCATCTGGGCCGTATCGCAGATGGCCGAGCCTGGTCTGGGGGCCGGCGAGAAACTGGAACAGTCTCAGTCGATATCGGCCGGTAGCGTGCCCGGCCAATAACTCACTTCCGCGTCAGCGCCCGGCCCACGCTGACGAATTCTTCCACGGAGAGAGTTTCCGCACGGCGCTGCGGATCGATGCCCAGGCCCTCGAGCGCGTCGAGCGCGCCGGGCACACCTTTGAGGCTCTGCCGCAGCATCTTCCTCCGCTGACCGAACGCGGCTTCCGTGACACGCTCCAGCACACGCATGGATACGCCTTCCGGCGCTTCGCCGGGCTCGACGTGAACGATGGCGGACATGACTTTCGGCGGCGGCGTGAACGCGCTGCGGTGAACCTTCATCGCCAGCTTCGCCTTCGAGCGCCACTGCGCCAGCACCGCAAGCCTGCCGTAAGCCGAAGTATCGGGATCCGCGATGATGCGGCGAGCCACTTCCTCCTGGAACATCAGGGTCAGCGATGACCACTGCGGCGGCCAGGCTTCGCCCGAGAGCCAGCCGGTGAAGAGCGCCGTCCCCACATTGTAAGGCAGATTCGCGACGATGGCATAAGGGCCGTCGAACAAGTCGGCAGGCGAGATCTTCATGGCATCGCCCTCGATGACCTTGAGCTTGCCGGGGAAGGCGGCTTCCACTTCCGCCAGAGCGGGCAGGCAGCGGCGATCCATCTCGATGGCGGTCACCCGCGCTCCGGCGCGCAGCAGTGCGCGCGTAAGGCCGCCGGGGCCGGGGCCGACTTCGAGAACCTGCTTGCCCTCCAGGCTCCCGGGTATGGCGGCGATCCGGTCGAGCAACTGCTCGTCGAACAGGAAGTTCTGGCCCAGCGCCTTGGACGCCGAGAGGCCGTGCCTGGCAATGACCTCCCGCAGCGGCGGCAATTGGGACGACAAGGGGGATGTCATGCGGAAATCTCCGGCAGTAGCCTGCGCGCGGCGCATTCTCCGGCCATGCGGATGGCGGCGATGGTGGCGCCGGCGCTCGCGACGCCTTGTCCGGCGATGCTGAAGGCGGTGCCGTGATCCGGCGACGTTCGTATAATCGGCAGACCGAGGGTGACGTTCACGCCGGCATCGAAATCCAGCGTCTTGATCGGCACCAGGGCCTGATCGTGATACATGCAGAGGGCGACGTCGAAGCCGTCGCGCTCATGCGCCGCGAACAGCGCGTCGGCGGGGTGAGGGCCGGTAACCGCAAGCCCTTCCGCAGCGAGCGCGGCGATGGCGGGTGCGATCGTCTCGATCTCCTCGCGGCCCATGCGTCCATCTTCACCGGCATGCGGATTGAGGCCGGTGATGGCGATACGGGCCGGGGAAAGGGCAAAGTCGCGGCGAAGCGCCTGCGCGACGATACGGGCCTTTCGCTCGATCAATGCGCGGGTGATCAGTGCCGGAACCTGGGCCAAGGCGACGTGGACGGTCAGCGGCACGGTCCGCAAGTTGGGACCGGCGAGCATCATCACGGCATCGCCATGGGCGATGCCGCAGGCATCAGCCAGAAACTCGGTCTGGCCGGGCTGGGAGAAGCCGATCTCCGCCAGTTTCGACTTGGCGACAGGCCCGGTGACGATGGCGCCCGCCTTGCCCGAGAGCACGACCTCAACGGCGCGCGTCAGCGAGTGGAGTGCCAGCGCGGCCCCGGCAGGTTCCGGCCTGCCGAACGTCACGGCGGCATCTTCATCGCCGAGCACGGGAAAAGCCCGGGCGAACACCGCTTCCGCTTCTTCCGGTAAGGATATGCGAGCGACCGGCAGATCGATGCCGCGCGTGCGCGCGGCTGCCTTGAGGACTTCGGCGCCGCCTACCGCGAAGAACGGCGGCAGCCCGGCCTCATGCCGGCCTACCCAGGCCTGGGCGAACAACTCGGGGCCGACGCCTGCCGGATCGCCCAGGGAAATCGCCAGAGGCGGAACCGCGAGGGGCGGCGCGCCTTCCGTAGTGGCCGCCATCGTGCCGCCCCCCTCTATCGTCAGTTGTATTCGATGACCGCGTCGCGACGAAGGTCGCGCAAGTACATCTGCGCGCGCTTGTTGACGCGATCGTCTTCCAGCTGGGCCATGACCTGATCGAAGTTCGGACCGGAATCGACCTGCGGATCGTCGCGGCCGCAAAGCATCAGGATCCGCACGCCTTCCGTCAGCGAACCGAAGGGGGGCAAGGTCTCGCCCGGCGAGAGGTTGAGGATGGAAGCCTGGATCGGGCCGGGCAGGTCCCGCGCCTTGACCTGGTCGTTGGCGACCACTTGCGCGCCGATGGTGGCGGCGACCTTCTCGACATCGCCGCAGCCCTTGGCCGTCTTCATGGTCTTGGCGAAGTTTTCCGCGCGCGCGTTGGCCTGCGCCTCGCTAATTCCCTTCGGGAAGTCGAGCGAGATCTGCTTCAGCGCCAGCACGGCATCGCGCGGATCGGCGGTGAGGACCTGCCGCTTGTCGATCAGGTAGACGATGTCGAAACCGCCAGGGATCTCGATCGGTCCGGCAAGCTGGCCGGGCTGCATGTCGCGCACGGCAGCCGAAACTTCTCCGGGCAGCTGGCCGAGCCGGACCCAGCCGAGATCGCCACCGACCGACGCGGTGGAGGCCTGGGAATACTGGCGCGCATAGGCCACGAAGCTGCCGCCCTGACGAAGCTGTTGCATGATCTGGTTGGCGTTGGCGGCCACCTGCTGCTGCGATTCCGGGGTCGAGGCGAGATAGATCTCGCCCAGACGATATTCCTCGGTACCCTTCGACGCCTTGAGACGATCGATCACTTCGTTCACTTCATCGTCCGAGACGTTGATGAACGGCTGCACGTTCCGCTGCAGCAAGCGCTGCCAGGACAGTTCGCCGCGGATCTGGCGCTTCAACGAATCCGGCGAGGAGCCGACGCGCTTGAGATAGGCGTCCATCGCCTGCGTGTTCTGGTTGAAGTTCTGCGAGGCGACGCGGGCGTAGGACTGGTCCACTTCGGCATCGGCCACGGACACTTCCACGGCCTTGGCTTCTTGGATCTGCAGGGTTTCGTCGATCAGGTTGCGCAAGACCTGAAGGCGCAGGCGCTTCTGTTCTTCTTCGCTGATCTTGCCCTGGTTGGCGGCGAGGATCAGGGCCAGGCGCTGGTCGACATCGGTGCCGGTGATGACCGAGCCGTTCACCACGGCCGTGGCGCGGCGCATGTTGGGATTGTCGTCGCCGAAGATCTTCACGTCGTCGGGGATGACGATCTCGCCTTGCGGCGCGGACTGGGCGAAAGCGGCATTGGCCGCAAGCGTCGCCGCCCCGGTGCCGCAGGCGGCCAGGACGCCGCAGGCAAGAGCGGCGCGCTTGATGAACGTGTTGCGTTGGATTGCTTTCACCTTGACCTATATCCCGTATTCGACCCACTCGGCCGATGCCGCTGCGATGGAGAACTTCGCCGAGGGACGCATCCCGCCCCTATTGTCGGCTCGCGGCTTAACCGAAACTGAGCACGTCCGATAGCCGCTTTGGTGCGGTGTGCCAACGACGGCGGCTCCGCCCGTCGTCGCGGCCTTGCATCACGGAGAGCCTCACCACGCGCCGATGTTCTTGAGCGCGAAGCCGAGCTGGAACGAGTTGCCCTTGCGGGCGTCGCCGAAGGTCACGTAATCGCGGCGCCAGGTGAACGAGATCTGGAGGCAGTCGTCCTCGTAGGCCATGCCCAGGCGAGAGCGCAGGGGCTGGAACCCGTCCGAGCCATAAGTGGGATCTTCGGCGCGGTCGGTCAGGTTGACCACGGCGGAGCCGAACAAAGACCAGTAGTTCGCGAAAGCGACGCGGCCGGCGGCGCGAACTTCCTCGCGATCGCGCAAGTCCTCGATCCCCATGGCGATATCGCGATTGAGCTTGGTGTAGCCGAATTCCAGATAGGTCTGGTTGTTGCCGAGCGAGATGTCGAACTCGTTGCGGCGAACCGCCAGCGTGTCCTTGTCGACGCGGTATCGGTGGATGATGTTGAAGAAGTTGCGGTAGCGGACTTCCGTGCGGCCGACGATGTCCGACGTCTTGCTGGCAAGACCAGTGCCGTCGGGCAGTATCGACGGCTTGTTGCTGAGCCGGATCGACTGCCCGATGGTGGATTTGATGCGCCAGCGCGGCCGCTCGAACATCCAGTCGACGCCGTAGGTGAAGCGCACGCCGTCTTCGAAGCGGTCATAGCCGGGGAAGCGGTTGAGTGCGAAGAGGTTGGAGTCCTCAAGCTCGATCGCCCGCGAATCCTCGTTCGGGATCGCAAGGTTCTTGATCTTCGGCGCGGCGACCAGCTGGACGCGGGGCGTCAGCACCTGGCTGCCGCCGAAGACCTGTCCGACCAGAGGCCATTTCACGTCCACCGCGGCCAGCGCTATGCCGCGTCCTTCCCAGCCGGCCTGTCCGCGGTAGAGCGCGGTCGGCGTCAGGTCGTTCTCATCCGAATGGTAGACGTCGCCGCGCACCAGCCCGGTCAGGGTTACCTCCTGGCCCATGCCTGTGAGCTTGCGAAGAGACCACTGCGTCGCGGCGAACGCGCGCTGGGTGTCCTGCCCGTCAACGCGGGTGAGAGCCATCGTATTGACCTGAGTCTCGATCCTGCCGCCCAGCAGCGGCTCGTCGAACCGGTGACGATAGTCCAGCACCGGCAGCGCCACCGGGATCTGGCCCTGGTTGCGGCTCGATTGCAGGGTCTGCGTGGCATAGCCGGCGAAGGAGAAGTAGCTGTCCTGGCCGATCCGCTCCAGTTCCACCGACGAGCGCAGGCGATCGTCACGCGAGATGTCGTAGCGGCGCACGAAAGTGCGGTCGGTGGCGCGGCGGATCGAGGCGGTGACGCTCCAGTTCTCGTCGAGCTGGAACTTGCCGTTGGCGAAGACATAGCCGCGGAAGGCGCGTTCGCGGTTCGGGTCCGGGTTGTTGCTGTTGATCGGGATGCGGTTGCTCGAGGTCGCGTAACCGGTGATCTGATAGGCGCCGATATCGGTAAGCGCGCGGTACTGGAACGAGGCCATCGGCGCCGCCTTGGTATAGGCGTGAAGCGAGCCGGTGAGATCGCGGTTGTCAGCGATGCGCCAATAGTAGGACTGCGCTACTTCGATGCCGTTCGACGGGCTGGACCGCAAGTCCGGCACCAGGAAACCGGAAACCGCGCCGCCATTGGTGCTGACGGAGAGGCCGAACAAGGGAAGTTGCACCGCGCCGAACAGCTCCAGCCGGGCATCGCTGAAGCGGACGCGGTTCTGCGTCTCGCTGTAGACGACCGTCTTCGCCACCACCCGCCAGGTCGGCTTCTTCGGGCAACCCTCGTCATTTTCCACAGCGCAGCCGGTATAGGCGGCACGCTGGAGGACGACGTCGCCATTGGCGATCCGTTCGCCCTTGTTCGCGGCCAGGCGGCCGCCCTGGCGCATCACGAGAAGCAGGTTCTCCATCATGCCGGTCTTGAGTTCGTCGGTCAGCTCGACGCTTTCGGTATAGAGCTGGTTGCCGTCCTGATCGACCATGCGGACATTGCCGCTGCCCAGGATCTGCCCCGTTTTGCGGTTCCAGGTCACCTTGTCGGCGCGAACGGATTGTCGGTCCTTGCGCAGCACGACATTGCCCGTGGCAGTTACGAACTCGTCGTTCTGGTCATATTCGACGGTGTCCGCCTCGAAGGCGATCGGCACTTGCGTATCGGTCGAAGGGGGCGGGGCGGCAGGCGCGCCTTCGATCGGGCCGGTGTCCACGGGACGCGAAAGGTCCTGCGCGACCGCCGGCGAAGGCAGGCCGAACGCGGCGATTCCAAGGGCGATCGCGCTCAGCGATACGGGTCGCAAGCGGCGGATAGGGGCTTGCAGCAAGGTCGGCGCGGCAGGGAGCATCCCTTGCCTATCGCACCGCCTGTGCCTAACTGCAATCCGCTGTTGCGGCGAAGCGCACAACATCGGCGCTCGCCCACGTGATTCAGGAGATCTCATGAATATCCAGTTCCTTGACGCTGCTGCCGCCGCCTCGGCGCGTCTCGTTGCCCGCTTCGTGAACCAGGATTCGATTCCCGCCGATATCGAGCCGGTTCTCGTGGAAGGCGCCAAGGTCTCGCGCTTCACCGGCAAGGCCGGACAGATCTTCGAAGGCTTCGTCGAGCGTGACGGCAAGACCGTGCGCGTGGCGCTGGCCGGCATCGGCGCGGCCGACGCGGCGGATCGCAAGAGCGCGATCGAGCGCGCCGGCGCGGCCGTTGTCGGCAAGTACCTGACTTCGGGCGAGACGGCCGTCACGCTGGACCTGACCGGCGCAGGCCTCTCGGCTGACGAAGCGGCAGCTGCGCTGCTCGGCGCGGTGCTGCGCGCATGGCGCCTCGACACCTACCGCACGAAGCTGGCCGACGACGCGAAGCCCAGCCTTGGGGACATCGCCGTAGTCGGCGCGCCGGAAGGCACCGAGGCGGTCTGGGCGGTCGAGCAGGCGATCGTGGCCGGCGTCTCGTTCACCCGCGAACTCGTGACCGAGCCGGCCAACGTGATCTATCCCGAATCCTTCGTGGCCCGTGTCGAGGCGAAAGTGGCGGGCAGCGGCCTCAAGGTGCGCGTGCTCGACGACAAGGAAATGGCCGAACTCGGCATGGGCTCGCTGCTCGGCGTGGCGCAGGGATCGGTGCGTCCTGCCCGTCTGCTGGTCATGGAATGGCTCGGCGGCACGGCGGGCGAGGCCCCGGTCGCCTTCGTCGGCAAGGGCGTGACTTTCGACACCGGCGGCATCTCGATCAAGCCGGCGGCCGGCATGGAAGACATGAAGTGGGACATGGGCGGCGCCGGTGCGGTGGCTGGCACCATGCTCGCTCTGGCGCTGCGAAAGGCTAAGGCCAATGTGATCGGCGTCTGCGGACTTGTGGAAAACATGCCCGACGGCAATGCCCAGCGCCCCGGTGACGTCGTCACCTCGCTGTCCGGCCAGACCATCGAAGTGATCAACACCGATGCCGAAGGCCGTCTGGTGCTCTGCGACGCGCTGACTTGGGTGCAGCGCGAGTACAAGCCCGCCAAGGTCATCGACCTTGCGACGCTGACCGGCGCCATCCTCATTACCCTTGCGCACGAATACGCGGGCCTGTTCTCGAACAACGACGAGCTTGCCGCGCAGCTCACCGCCGCCGGCGACGCTTCGGGCGACCGCCTGTGGCGCATGCCCATGGGGCCGAACTACGACAAGATGATCGACAGCCCGATCGCCGACATCAAGAACGTCGGCCCGCGCTTCGGCGGCTCGATCACGGCAGCGCAGTTCCTGCTGCGCTTCATCGAGAACGACACCCCCTGGGCGCACCTCGACATTGCCGGAACCGTGTGGACCGACAAGCCGGGGGCGACCTGGGACAAGGGCGCTTCCGGCTTCGGCGTGCGCCTGCTCGATCGCTTCGTCCGCGACACTCTCGAAGCGTAAGCCGAACGGCAGGGCCGCGACATGCGCGTCGATTTCTATCAGCTCAGTCGCGACCCTGCCGAAAGCGCCCTGGCGCTGATCGCCGGAAAGGTTGCGGGGAATGGCGGGCGCCTGCTCGTCGTCTCCGCCGATCTCGGCCAGCGCCAGCGCATCTGCCAGGCCCTGTGGTCCGTGGGCCCGGAGAGCTTCCTGGCCAACGGCTTCGCAGGCGACGGCAACGAGGATCGCCAGCCGATCCTGCTGTCTGAAACGCCTGAACCCGCCAATGGCGCGAAGTTCCTGGCGATCGCCGACGGCCAGTGGCGGGAAGGCGAGACGCCGTTCGAGCGCACTTTCTTCCTGTTCGACGAAACCACGCTGCAGCACGCGCGAGACACCTGGCGCATGCTGCGCACCCGCGAAGGCGTGGAGCATCACTATTGGAAACAGGACGGCGGGCGCTGGGTCCAGGCTGCCTGATCCCGTCGGCCCGGATCGAGTCCGGGACGACGATGAAGCATCACGACCGCAAGTTAATCTCGCCCGCCTTGCGATCCGGCCCGTTCCCGGCTACTGGCGCGCGCAAGATTCCAACCCTTTTTTCAAGGAACCTACCATGGCGGTCACCCGCACCTTTTCGATCATCAAGCCCGACGCGACCCGCCGCAACCTGACCGGCGGCGTTACCAAGCTGCTTGAGGAAGCCGGCCTGCGCGTCGTCGCTTCGAAGCGCATCCAGCTCTCGCAGGAGCAGGCCGAGGGCTTCTACGCGGTCCACAAGGAGCGTCCTTTCTTCAACGACCTGGTTTCCTTCATGATCTCCGGCCCGGTAGTCGTGCAGGTTCTCGAAGGCGAAGATGCCGTGAAGCGCAACCGCGACGTAATGGGCGCCACGAACCCGGCCGACGCTGCCGAAGGTACCATCCGCAAGACCTTCGCCGAATCGATCGAAGCCAATTCGGTCCACGGTTCGGACTCGGACGAGAACGCGGCGATCGAGATCGCCTACTTCTTCAAGCCGGAAGAAATCGTCGGCTGAAGCTAAGGCGTCATTCGATCAGAAAAGGCCGTCCTCCGGGGCGGCCTTTTTGTTTTTGGCGAACACGCCTTTTGCGTTAGGCTTTGGAAAAACCGGAGAGCGACGATGCAGGGCCTGGGTACGTCTGACGAAGTCTGTCCGTTCGCCTTCAACTTTGACGAGAAGACCTTCAAAGTGGGAGACATGGTGAGTTACCGCGTGAACGGCGGTCTGGAAGGCCTGCCGTTCGTGGGAACGCTGGTCGAGGTGCACGACGATCATGTGGTGATCACCGCGGATCCGTCGGAACCTGAAAAGCGTTATCGCGGTACGCGAGAAAGCCGACCGCAAGTCGATTATTCCGAGATCTGAGGATTGATCCCGCGCAAGGCAGCGTCGGCAAGGGCAGACTATCCTGCGATCACGCCGTTGATGCGATTGGAGCGAAGAGGAGACCCGATGTCCCACAAAGCCCACGAACTCGCCGCCGAGTTTCCGGACGATCTCGAAGTCCTGAAGCACCTCAAGGCCACGCGCGGCCACTTCGCGGTGCTGGCCGACCGTTATGACGAGGTGAACGGCGCGATCTACCGGATCGAAACGGAACTGGATGCTGCGTCCGATACCAGGCTGGAGGATCTCAAGAAGGAACGGCTTTGCCTGCTCGACCAGCTCGGGCGGATGATCCGGGATGCAGGGGCAGTGGGGGCCTGATTGCGCATACCCGCCCCCTGCCTCAATCGGAACGACGATGGACGCGGCTAAAGCGCGTGCTCAGAACTGGTCGGCGGCATCCATGAGTGAAGTCAGCTTCTTCGGCGCGATCGCGCGCCAAGATCGAGTGAGCCATGCTCCGATCGCGTCCCAATCGTTCTCGCCAAGATCCAGACGGATCCCAATCCAGCCGTCTCCGAAGTAGGCGGGGCGGAAGTAACGACCTGCGTCCTGCTCGATCAGCATCGCCTGCTCGTCGGCTCCGCTGATCTTTACGAGCAGGGCGGTGCGGCCGTCGGCATGATGGTTCGAAGTGAAATAGGCGAACTTCTTCCCCTTGATCACGCCGAAGCAGGGCATGCCGTGGCTCTCGACCTCGTCGGCTTCCGGCAGTGCCATGGCGCGTTCGCGCACACGATCCAGCAGCCATTCCGGGCTCGATTCGCGCACGACCAGTTCCGCCAGGCACCGCGAGTAGAGTTGGTGCTCGGCCATCAGCACGCGCGCGGCGAGTGCCTCGGCCGTGTCTCCGGGAACGATGGCGACGGGGATCTGGCCGAGGATGGGGCCTTCATCCAGCTCGGGAATGACAAGGTGGACGCTGACGCCGCCATGGCTGTCGCCTGCGTCGATCGCGCGCTGGTGAGTGTGGAGGCCGGTATACTTCGGCAGGAGCGAAGGGTGGATGTTGACCATCCGGCCTTCCCAACCTCGCACGAAGCCTTCGGTCAGAATGCGCATATAGCCCGCGAGCGCGATCCACTGTGCACCGGATTCGCGGATCGCCGCGTCCATGGCCGCATCGTGCTCTTCGCGGGAAAAGCCCTTGTGGCTCAGCGCGAAAGTCGCCACGCCCTCGGCGGCGGCAAGGGCGAGGCCGCCCGCGTCCGGCCGGTTGCTGGCGACGAGGACGATCTCATAGGGACAATCCTCGAAGCGGCTGGCGTAGAGCAGGGCGGCCATGTTGGTGCCGCTGCCTGAGATCAGGACAGCGACTTTAGCCTTCCCTGAGGCCCTCTCATCCAAGGTGCACGGCTTCCCAGTCCTCGCGAGCGGACCAGACTTCGGCGCTGCCCTGCACGGTGCAGCCCTTTTGGCCTTCTTCGACGATGCCGATCACGAAGACGGTCTCTCCGGCCGCTTCCAGTTCGGACTTGAGCGCGGCCACGCCATCCGCCGGAACCGCAAGCACCATGCCGATGCCGCAATTGAAGGTGCGGGCCATCTCGCCGGGCTCGATGTTGCCCTGGGCCTGGAGGAAGGCCATCAGGCGCGGCTGCTCCCAGGCACCGGCGTCGATCCGGGCGTGGAGGCCCTTGGGCAGGACGCGGGGGATGTTCTCCAGCAGGCCGCCGCCGGTGATGTGGGCAAGGGCATTGATTCGGCCGGAGCGGATGAACGGCAGCAGGCTCTTCACGTAGATGCGCGTCGGCGCGATCAGCGCGTCGATCAGCAGCGTGTCCGAATCGAACAGGGCAGGGCGGTCCAGCTTCCAACCCTTGTCCTCGGCGAGGCGGCGAACCAGCGAATAGCCGTTCGAGTGGACGCCCGAGGAGGCGAGACCCAGCAGCACGTCGCCATCGGCAACCTTGTCGCCGGTCAGCTGCTCGCCGCGTTCCACGGCGCCGACGCAGAAGCCCGCGAGGTCGTAGTCGCCGACGGCATACATGCCCGGCATCTCGGCGGTCTCGCCGCCGATCAGGGCGCAGCCGGAAATGCGGCAGCCTTCGGCGATACCTGCGACGACACGCTCGGCGACGCCGTTCTCCAGCTTTCCGGTGGCGAAGTAGTCGAGGAAGAAGAGCGGCTCCGCGCCCTGGACGATAAGGTCGTTCACGCACATGGCGACGAGGTCGATGCCGATATGATCGTGGCGGTCATGGTCGATCGCCAACTTGACCTTGGTGCCGACGCCGTCGTTGGCGGCCACCAGCAGCGGGTCCTTGTAACCTGCCGCGCGCGGGTCGAAGAAACCGCCGAAGCCCCCCAGTTCCGCATCGGCGCCGGGGCGCGCGGTGGATTTCGCGAGCGGGGCGATGGCCTTCACCAGCGCGTTGCCGGCAGCGATGGAGACGCCGGCCTGCTCGTAGGAATAGCTCTTCGGGGTGTTATCGTCGGACATTGCGCGCGCATAGTGCGCAAACGCGGCGCTGTCACGCCCGAGCTTGGGTTTCGGCAGGGATATTTCCGGCAATCGGGGCGGAAAAATTTATCGCGGATCGGTCTCGCGCGGGCTGTTCCGCCGATTTCGGCTGTGCATGCTTCCCCTGTCGCTGCGGGAGGCGGCGTATTACGGCTTGGTTTTCCGAAAGGGTTTGGGCAAAAGGCCCCACGGTTTGATGATGGCGATGACATTTTCCCCCAAATTCCGGCGCGTGTCCGGGGCAGCCTCCGGCGAAAGCACGGTGCGCCGCATGGCGCTCGTAGCCGGCGGCGCGGCGATTCTCGCGCTCGGCGCCGTGGGCGGCTATCGCCTTGTGGCCCAAGTGGAGGGCGATCGCGGCATAGCTCCGCTCGCCAATTCCGAAGATATCCAGGTCAACGGCATCAAGGTCGACGTGACTGCCAAGACCGGCGCCGAAGCGCGCCTCGAAGGTTGGAAGCTGGCCCAGAAGGAAGCCTGGAAGAAGCTGGGCGGCCCCGATATGCCGGTGGAGGCGATCGACGCGATGGTCTCCTCCGTGGTGATCGGCCAGGAACAGGTCGGCCCGCGCCGCTACATCGCCACGCTGGGCGTCATCTTCAACAAGGCGCGCGCCGGGCAATATGTCGGCGCCGGCGGCGCAACGATCCGCTCGGCACCGATGCTGGTCCTGCCCGTGCTCTATTCGGGCGGCGTGCAGCAGGTCTTCGAAGTGCGCGGACCCTGGCAGCGCGCCTGGGCGGAGTTCCAGGCTTCGCAAAGTCCGATCGACTATGTGCGTCCCGTGGGCGCAGGCGGCGAATCGCTGATCCTGACGGCAGGCCAGGCCTCGCGCCGCAGCCGCCTGTGGTGGCGCAACGTGCTCAACCAGTTCGACGCCGCCTCCGTGCTGATTCCTTATGCCCGCCTGGAGCGGCAGTGGCCCGGCGGCCCGATCCACGGCACCTTCACAGCCCGCTACGGTCCGGACAACACGTTCCTCGGCACCTTCGAGATGGACGCGGGCAGCGAGCAGGAGCTCGCGGGCATGCTCGACAAGGCGGTGCAGCGCATGGACGGGCTCTATCGCGATGCGCTTGCCGCCGGCGAGTTGCGGCCCGACCCGACGCTGACCACCAGCGGCCAGGTGCTCGACCGCGCCTTCGCCGAACTGCGCACCAAGCTCATGCCCAAGGGCGGTGCGCCGATCGAAGCGCTGCCGCAGGAAATCGTCTTGCCCAGTTCGACGCCGTCGCCGGTGTCCACGGCCCCGGCCGAGACGGTCTCGGTCCAGTTCGCCTCGCCCGATGCGGCGGCCGTCGATGCGGCGCTCGCCGCCGTGCGCGGCGTACCGGGCGTGCGCGGCGCCGCCACCATGAGCCTTGCGGTCGGCGGGACATCGGTGATGCGCGTGACCGTCGAAGGCGGCAGCGAACGGCTTGCCTCGGCTCTGCGCGGACAGGGCTGGAAAGTGACGAGCGGCGGCGGTGCCCTGAGGATCACCCGCTAGGTCTTCCCGGTGATGAAGCAGATCCCACTCCCGCTGTCGGCCGCGAGCGACAGCCCGCCGCGCATTGTCGTGGGCAATGCCAATGCCCATGCGGTGGACGGGCTGCTGGAATCGCGTTCCTGGCCGTTCCACAGCGCGATCCTTTCCGGGCCGCCGCGCTCGGGCAAGTCGCTGCTGGCGCGCTGGTTCGTCGAATCGGGGCATGGCGACGCACTCGACGATGCCGATCGGATGGACGAGGATGCCGTATTCCATAGCTGGAACCGGGCGCAGGAAAGCCGCCGTCCGTTGCTGATCGTGTCGAGCTGCCGCCGCGCGGGGAACACGGAGGATGCCGAGGGGCTCTGGCAGGTCTCTCTCCCTGATCTGGGGTCGCGCCTGGGTGCCGCGCTCGAACTGGAAATCGGCGACCCTGACGAAGAGATGCTCGGCGAGCTTATCGACATTCACGCGCAGATGCGCGGCCTCTCGCTCGACCCTTCTGCAAGGGAATACCTTGTGCCGCGCTGCGAGCGTAGCCATCTGGGCGTCGAGAAGCTGCTCGCGGCGATCGATCGCCTCAGCCTGGAGCGCAAGCAGCCGCCGACCTTGGCGATCTGGCGCGAGGCGCTGGTGGAACTTTACGGTTCAGAGGGGCATTCCGCCGATGCAGCAGGCGATCAGGACGGCGATGGCGATCTTGGGGCCTCTTGACCTCATGGCTTGCCACGCAGGCCAATTGATGGGAGATTCGCGGGATGTTGGGTAATCTGGTTCGTTATCTGGATTCCGTCGTCGCGCGCGATCCGGCGCCGCGCTCGCGTTGGGAAGTTCTGCTCTATCCCGGCGTCTGGGCGCTGTTCTTCCACAAGATCGCGCATCGGCTGTTCCGGGCCGACCTGTTCTTCCTGGCCCGCGTGGTGAACCACGTCTCCCGTTTCCTGACCGCGATCGACATCCATCCCGGCGCGACGATCGGCCGCAACTTCTTCATCGACCACGGCTTCACCGTCATCGGAGAGACCGCGCATATCGGCGATAACGTCACGATCTACCAGTGCGTCACGCTCGGCGGGTCGAACCCGACCAACGGCAAGGGCGGCAAGCGCCATCCGACGCTGCTGGACAATGTGATCGTCGGTTCCGGCGCGCAGATCATCGGCCCGGTCACCGTGGGTAAACGCGCCCGCGTCGGCGCCAGTGCAGTGGTGACAGAGGACGTGCCAGAAGGCGCGACGATGATCGGCGTCAAGGCCCGCTCCACGCTGGTCAAGGCAGAGACCTACGCCAAGGAATTCATGCCTTACGGCACGCCCTGCAAGGAACCCTGCGAACCGGTCGGCAGCCAGCGTGTGGACGAACTGGAAGAACAGGTGGCGGCCCTGCGCGCCCAGGTCGATTCGCTGATGCGCAAACTTGAGGAAGAAAAGCGGGCCGAGCCGGTCGTAAAGGGCGTCTGACCGGCGGATGTCCGCAGGCAACACGCCTCTTTCCGGCACCGTCGTCGCCTTTCCGGGGCGAATGCCGCTTCAGGTCGGCTTCGATCGTCTGGAACTCCAGCGCATTCTCGACCTCTATGGCCGAATGGTCGCCGCCGGGATCTGGCGCGACTATGCGATGGACTTCGGCAAGGAGGCGGCCAACTTCTCCGCCTTTCGCCGTGCCGCCGAGCGTCCCCAGGCCCGCGTGGAAAAGCGCCCCTCGCTGCGCGCCAAACAGGGCATGTGGACCCTGTTCGGAGAATCCGGGCAAGTCCTCAAGCGCGGTCACGAACTGGCCGGTGTGCTGAGCCCGCTGGAGCGCAAATTGCTGAAAGTGGTTGAGGACTGATCGGCGGCGGCGCTGCTTCCGGTGTTCAGTCTGGCCCCTTCAAGACCTTGGACAGGGCATGGTGTGCCTGTTCCATGCCGGTTTCCAGCACGAAGTCTCCCGCCCGGTCGCGGATATGGGGCCAGGCTGCGGCGAAGCCCTCGACGGTCAGAGTCTCGCCAGTGAGCAGCACGCCGTCGTTCATCGTGATGAAGGCGCTTTGGCACACGCCGCCCCCGGCACCGACGACGGCGTCATTCGGGGCGTCTTTCGAGACGAGGAACAGGGCGGCGGGAACCACGGCCTCGGGACGGAAGGCATTGTAGGCTTCGTCCGGGAAGATATCGGCGGTCATGCGGGTGCCCGCCGTGGGCGCGAGCGAATTAACCCGGATCCCGTACTTGGCGCCTTCCATGCGCAAGGTGCGGGCAAGGCCGAGCACGCCGAGTTTCGCCGCGCCGTAGTTGGCCTGGCCGAAGTTGCCGCCGAGACCGCTGGAACTGGTGGTCATCAGCACGCGCCCGTAGGTCTGCTCGCGCATGGTCTCCCACACGGCCTTCGTCGCATAGGCGCTGCCCAGCAGGTTGACGCGCACGACGCGTTCGAAATCGGCCATGTCCATTTTTGCGAAAGTGCGGTCGCGCAGGATCCCGGCATTGTTGATAAGGACATGGATGCCGCCCCAGGCTTCACGGGTGCGCGCGGCCATCGCTTCCATCTGCGCGAAGTCGGAAACGTCGCCGCCGTCCGCCATGGCCTCGCCGCCGGCGGCGCGAATTTCCTCCACGACCGCGAGCGCGGCCTCGGAGTGACCGGATCCATCGCGAGCGGCGCCGATATCGTTGACCACGACTTTCGCGCCGCGAAGACCGAGTTCCAGCGCATAAGCGCGGCCGAGGCCCTGGCCGGCACCCGTGACCACGGCGACTTGTCCGGCGAACGAGATTTCAGTGTGCATGGGGAGGGAAATGGCAGGTTGCCTCGCGCGCTTCAATCGGGAGTTGCTCGGCCGGTTTGCGCCTCCATTGAGGGACGAGCACTCTCAAACCTTGCCCCCGCGCTTGTCCGAGGCCATAGGCGCTGAAACGAATCTGCCCCGTCAGAGCATTTTCACGTCAGGTGGATCACCTGACGACTTGGAAAATGCGGCTAACAAACGAAAACAGCGCATGACCCGCTCAGCGAGCGGATCGTGCTCGAGCGAAAGGCCCTGTGATGAAAGTCCGCGTCCACGTCAGCCTCAAGCCTGGTGTCCTCGACCCGCAGGGCCGGGCGATCCACCACTCGCTCGAAGGCCTGGGCTTCTCCGGCGTCAACGATGTGCGCGCCGGCCGTCTCTTCGAGCTGGACGTGGCGGACTCGGTCAGCGACGAAGCGCTCGACGACATGTGCCGCAAGCTGCTCGCCAACATGGTGATCGAGAACTACCGCATCGAGAAGGTCGCCTGATGGCTTTCCGCTCCGCTGTCGTCACGTTCCCGGGCTCCAACTGCGACCGCGATCTGGCGGTGGCGCTGGAGAAGATCTCGGGCACCGAAACCATCCGCGTCTGGCACGGCGATGCCGAACTGCCGGACAATCTCGATTTCATCGGCTTGCCTGGCGGCTTCTCCTATGGCGACTATCTGCGCTGCGGTGCGATTGCCTCGCGCTCGCCGGTCATGCAGGCGGTCGTCGCCGCTGCGGCGCGCGGCGTCCCGGTGTTCGGCGTCTGCAACGGCTTCCAGGTGCTGACCGAAAGCGGGCTGCTGCCGGGCGCGCTGCTGCGCAATTCAGGCATCCGCTTCGTCTGCCGTGAGGTCTCGCTGAAGGTGGAGAACGCACAGTCGCTGTTCACCTCGGGCTACGAGGCCGGCCAGCACATCCGCATTCCCGTGGCGCACCATGACGGCAACTATCACGCCGACGAGGACACGCTGAACCGTCTCGAAGGCGAGGGCCGGGTAGCCTTCCGCTATGCCGAGGACGTCAACGGTTCTGCCCGGCAGATCGCCGGCGTGCTGAATGCGGCGGGCAACGTGCTGGGCATGATGCCGCACCCGGAGCGCGCCATCGAGAACACCCATGGCGGTACCGACGGCCGTGCGCTTTTCGAAAGCGCCATTCGCGGGCTGGTCGGCGCCTGAGAATTCCGGGACGGCGGGGCCTTGGTGCTCCGCCGTTCTCGCTAAGAAGCGTCAGGCTTTCGCTCCGACGCCGCTGCTCCGCCTCCTGCTTCCGCTTACCAGACCACGGCGTCCCCACGCTTTTCCGGCCGGATGTAGATCGAGGTGATCCAGGGCGACAGCGCCTTCATCCGGCGCTCGAGATCTTCGATCAGCGTCTCGGCATCGCCCATGCGCAAGTCGTCCGCAAAGTCGGCGCTCACGGCTACGAAGATGGCCTGAGGGCTCGTGTGGATGGTCCGAATGTGATTGACCGCCTCGATCTGCGCATGGCCTTCCAGCACGCCGCGAAGCCTGGCGATGAGAACGGGATCGGCGGCTTCCCCGATCAGCAGTTCCTTGGCCTCGCGAGCGAGCAGCCCGGCCACGCCGGCCAGCACACCGCCGATCAGCACCGAAGCGACGCCGTCCAGCCGGGGGTCGGCGAAGGTGGTCGAAGCCCACACGCCCAGAGCCGCGATCATGAGCCCGATCAGCGCGGCGCTGTCTTCGAACAGGACGATGAAGCCCGGCGGATCCTTGCTGCGGTGGATGGCCTGCCACCAGGTCTGTTCGCCGCGCCCGCGATCGAATTCGCGCACCGCAATGAACCAGGATGCCCCTTCCATCACGAAAGCGATGCCGAGCACGATGTAGTTCAGCGCCGGATCCTCGATCGCGTGCGGTTGCGCGATATGGACGAAGCCCTCGTAGATCGAGACTCCAGCCCCGACGGCGAAGATGAGGATGGCGACCACGAAAGCCCAGAAGTAGAGTTCCCGCCCATAACCGAAAGGGTGGGTGGGATCGGGTTTACGGTCCGCGCGCTTCTGGCCATAGAGCAGGAGCACCTGGTTTCCGCTGTCGACGAGCGAATGGATGCCCTCGGTCAGCATCGAGGACGAACCGCTGATCCCCGCTGCCACGAATTTTGCGACCGCGATGCCGAGATTGGCCGCCAGCGCGCCGTAAAGCACGATGTTGGCCTTGAAATGCGCGGCAAGGCTGCCTGTCTCGCTCATGGTGGCGGTTCCTCGGGGATTGCGAGGAGTTTCAACCGCTCATGGCCGGGCTTGGTTGCTTGCGAGGCCGGATTTTCGGCCGAGCGATCGGTTGCGCGCGCCCGTGCCGGAGGTTGCCGTGCCGGAGGTTGCGAGAGCCCCAGGTTTTCCGCTTTTGCCAGACGTGGCGGAGCAGCCGCTGGAACAGGCGCATTCGCGAAGGCGGCAGACCGCCGAGGAAATCAGTTGTCGGGCTCGTTCACGCCCTCGGCAGCGTCGAGCGGGCCAGGCCCGCCGCGAGTCAGCACGCAGCGAATGTCGCTGTCCGCGCCGTCGGTGCCGACATGCCGCAGGAAGCCCTTGGACGTGCGGTGCATCTTCATGCCCTTGAGCGCGCCGCCGGTCATGGCGATGCGGTCGCCGGTCATCAGATAGCTGCCCCGCGCGCCATCGGGAGTCTTGTAGTTGGAGCCGGTGACGACGCGGAAGTCGTACTGCGGCAGGCGAATGCCGACCGGGCCGCCGGCCGTGCCGTCCCGTTCGCAGTGGTATTGGCCCAAGTCCATGGTGCCGATCGGCCCGCCGGGGACCGGCGGAGGGGTGGGTCGCGCGTTGAGCGGAACCGCGCCCAAGCCAAGGGCGACAACAAGAGCGACGGAAGGGGCGTTACGGAAGGCGCGCATCATAACGAACCGCTAGCATCCGCGCGAAGCAATTGCCACAGGCAGTCTCCTCGGCTAAGGGCGCATGCTTTCGGTAATACCGGCTCTTTCCCATCTTAAGGTTCATCCCATGAAGATCAGCGGCGTCGACATTCGTCCCGGCAACATTCTCGAATACGAAAAGGGCATCTGGAAAGTTGCCAAGACGCAGCACACCCAGCCGGGCAAGGGCGGCGCCTTCATGCAGGTCGAGATGAAGAACCTCATCGACGGCCGCAAGACCAACGTCCGCTTCCGCAGCGCCGACACCGTCGAGAAGGTCCGTCTCGACACCAAGGACTTCCAGTTCCTCTATGTCGAGGGCGACCAGTTGGTGTTCATGGACATCGAAACCTACGAGCAGATCCAGCTCCCCGCCGACCTTCTGGGCGATGCGGCGGCCTTCCTTCAGGACGGCATGCAGGTTCTTCTCGAACTCTGGGAAGAGCGTCCAATCTCGGTGCAGTTGCCCGAGCAGGTCGAAGCGACCATCGTCGAAGCCGATGCCGTGGTGAAGGGGCAGACCGCTTCGTCCAGCTACAAGCCCGCCGTGCTCGACAACGGCGTGCGCGTGATGGTCCCGCCGCACATCGAAAGCGGTACGCGCATCGTCGTGGACGTCTACGAAAAGACCTACGTGAAGAAGGCCGACTGATGCGCGCGCTGGCGTCGTTCATCGCTGGGGCTGCCCTGGTGGCAGGGCTGGCCGTTCCGGTTCAGGCCGCGCCGAAGAAGGCGCCTGCGCAATCCGGGGGCAAAGCCGCTCCTGCAAAGGCCGGGGCAGCGGCGCCGGCTGCCGGTGGGCACGCGCCTTCTCCGGAGGTGGAGCGTGCGATGCTCTATCTGAAGGTGCTGATCAGCGGCTTGCAGTCCGAGAAGGTGGAAGGCCCGATCAAGGGCGCGCTGGTCGGCTGCATCTACAACAATTCGCTCGAGAAGATCAGCGAATCGATGGACAAGGTGATCGCCGAGAATCCCGGCAAGATCCATCGCGACAATCCCACCGAACTGCTGAGCGCCATGGTGGCGATCTGCGGCTACAAGCCCACGGCAGCCGCTGCCGGCGCTACCGGCGCTTCCGCCACTCCGCAACACCCCGCGCCGCAGGGCCGATAATCAGACCGGCTGCGGCCGGTACTCGAAGGACAAGGTAAGTTTTATGGCCATCTCCGGTCTCATTCGCGTCATGGAAAAGGCGGCCCGCAAGGCGGGCAGCCGCCTGCGTCGCGACTTCGGCGAAATCGAGCACCTCCAGGTCTCGCGCAAGGGACCGGCGGATTTCGTCTCCAAGGCCGACCAGGCCTCGGAACGGACCATCTGGGACGAGCTGCGCGCCGCCCGGCCCGAATGGGGCTACCTCTTCGAGGAAGCGGGCGAGATCGAGGGCGATCCCGACAAGCCGCGCTTCATCGTCGATCCGCTCGACGGCACCACCAACTTCCTGCACGGCATCCCGCACTTCGCGATCTCGATCGCGGTGCAGGAGCCGCGTCTTGATGGAAAGGGCTGGGGCGAAGTCACTGCCGGCCTGATCTACAACCCGATCACCGACGAAAGCTACTGGGCCGAAAAGAGCCGCGGCGCCTGGCTTCAGGACAAGCGCCTGCGCGTTTCCTCGCGTCGTCACCTGGACGAGAGCGTGATCGCTACCGGCATTCCTTTCGCGGGCCATGGCGACGCGGGCGAGTGGACCAGGATCTACCATGCCCTGGCACCGCAAGTCGCGGGGATCCGCCGCTTCGGTTCGGCGGCGCTCGACCTCGCATGGGTCGCTGCCGGCCGCTACGAAGGGTACTGGGAAGCCGACCTCAAGCCCTGGGACACGGCGGCGGGCTGCCTGCTCGTGCGCGAGGCGGGCGGTTTCGTGTCCGACTGGAAGGGCCGTTCGCTGCCGTTTCATGACGAGCAGATCCTTGCAGGCAACGACGCGCTGCACTCCCGTCTCCACAAGTTGTTGGCAAACGCGCTCAAGTGACTTGAGCCGAAGCCAAGGCGCGGCTAAAGCCAGCCGCGCCGATGCCGATCCTTGAGGTTGGCAGCACGTAAGTGCCCCTGTGGCGGAATGGTAGACGCGAACGACTCAAAATCGTTTGTCGCAAGGCGTGCCCGTTCGAGTCGGGCCAGGGGCACCACACGAAAAGCCGCGAACCCGCGCCGGGTCTCGCGGCTTTTTCGCGTCAGGAGTAGGCGATCATGCTCCGGCACGTCGTTCGGCGGGGTTCAATAGTGAACACAATCGGCCAAGCTGCTGAACGATATGAGCTATCTGCCTAAAAAAAGGCAATTTAAGGGGTAGAAGACCCGGATCGCCGCAAGACTTTCCTACATTGTCAGTAACCTTGAAAACCCGCCGTTCACGAGCGGCGGCATGTCTTTCGTTTCTCAAGGGTGCGATCGACGCGAGGTCTGCTGGAAGCTCGTTCCGAGCCGAGGAAACGAGATTCCGGGACACTGGCGGCAACGATCGCCGGCGCGCTTCCAGCAGTACCCCGCTGGTCAGCTTGCGAAGCGAACGGCCCCCGGCTCTCTGGCTCCCGGCGTCCCGCCGAAGCTGGTTGCGCATGCCGCTTGCCTGAAAGGCTGCGCTTTCCTAGTCATGTCGGAATGACATCTTCCCGCATCGCCGCTATGCTGGGCCTTGCCGCCCTGGGCTTCACCCCATCGGGAACGGCCCTTGCGGCGGGGCCCGTTCCCGAGACCATCTCGCGCGATATGGCGGGACTGATGGCGATCTATCGCGATCTGCATGCCCATCCCGAACTCAGCTACCAGGAAGTCCGCAGTGCCGGGATCATGGCCAAGGCGGCACGGGAGGCGGGCTTCACGGTAACCGAAAAGGTCGGGAAGACCGGCATCGTCGCCGTGATGAAGAACGGCGAAGGCCCGACGGTTCTGATTCGCGCGGATATGGATGGCCTGCCCGTGACCGAACAGACCGGCCTCGCCTTCGCGTCGAAGCAGCGCGGCGTCTCCACGGCGGGGGTCGAAAGCGGCATCATGCATGCCTGCGGTCACGACACGCACATGACCGCCTGGATCGAAACGGCCCGGCTCATGGCCAAGCGCAAGGCGGAGTGGTCCGGCACGCTGGTCATGATCGGCCAGCCGGCGGAGGAAGTCGGCACCGGCGCGGTCGGCATGCTGGAGGACGGGCTCTACAAGCGTTTTCCCAAGCCGGACTATGTCCTGGCGTTCCACGATTCCGCCGACCTTCCGGCGGGTCAGGTCGGCGCGGCCGTCGGTTGGGCGCTTGCCAATGTGGACAGTGTCGATGTCGTGGTGAAAGGCGTCGGCGGCCATGGGGCCTATCCCCAGGCGACCAAGGACCCGATCGTGCTGGCGAGTGCGATCGTGATGAAGCTGCAAACTCTCGTCAGCCGCGAAACCAGCCCTCTGGACCCCGCCGTCGTGACCGTCGGCTCGTTTCACGCAGGGGCCAAGCACAACATCATTTCCGATCAGGCGAAGCTGGAACTCACAGTCCGCAGCTACTCCGACGAGACCCGTGCCCATCTGCTGGATGGTATCCGCCGTATCGCAAGAGGCGAGGCGATCGCCTCCGGGCTGCCGGACGCTCTCCTGCCGGAAGTTTCCGTGAAGGAGCCTTACACACGCGCAACGTGGAATTCGCCCGAGTTCACGCAAGAGGCCGTCGCCGATCTCAAGACCAAAATGGGTGAGAGCGATGTCGTGATTACGCCCTCGGTCATGGGCGGCGAGGATTTCGGTGAATTCCGGCGCGCGGACGAGGATCATATCAAATCGGTGATATTCTGGGTCGGAGGCGCCGATCCGCAGAAACTGGCGGCGGCAAAAGCAGGCGGTTCGCCGATGCCCTCGCTCCACAGCCCGTTCTGGGCACCGCAGGCCGACAAAGTCATCGCCTCGGGAAGCGAGGCACTGACATTGACGGCCTTGCGGCTCATGCCGGCCAAGTGATTCGCACCTGAAGCGATCAGTGCGCTTTGCTGCTGCCCGTGTGTAAGGCCGTTCGACAGGGAAGGGCGGTGAAACCGCGCGGGCGCTCTGCGCGGCATCGTTGCGGTTTGCGCGGGGCTGTCAAATTCACCGAGGGTTTACGCCTTTCGGATAGGCATGGCGTCCCTGCCGGTTTCGGCCTGGAGAATGGCGCCACGCGACGATGATTCGCCTTTTCAAACATTACATTCCCCATGCCGTGGTCCTGCTATGGCTCGTGGACGTCCTCCTGCTGACGGCGACGAACGAGGTTTCCTGGCGGTTGCGGGCGGGGCAGATCGGGATGGCGCTGGGGGACCTGGGCGATCGCCTGGGTATCCATGCCGGCTTCGCGCTCGTGCTCTCGCTGTCGATGGTGGCCGTGGGGGTCTACGGCGCCGAAGCCCTGCGTTCGATGCGCTTTGCCGCAGCGCGGCTGCTCGTGGCGATCTCGCTCGGCGTGATCGTCCTGGCCCTTCTCGACTTCCTGTTCGCGGCGGAAAACTTCTGGCGCTCGACCCTGGCCTATTCCATGGGCCTCGCGATCGTTCTGCTCGTGGCGAACCGGCTGATCCTGGGCGCTTTCCTTGGCACCGCCGCCTTTCGCCGCCGCGTTCTGGTGCTCGGTGCCGGGCATCGGGCCCAGCGGCTGCGCGATCTGGCGGAACGGCCCGAGAGCGGCTTCACCATCGTCGGCTATGTCGCCATGAGCGACGGCGAGCCGGTGGTGGAGGAGGCCATCGCGCGCGGCGCGATCGCCAATCTGACGCGCTTCGTGGACAATCTGGGGGTCACCGAGGTGGTCCTCGCACTGGAAGAGCGCCGCAATGCACTACCTCTCAAGGACCTGCTGCGGATCAAGACCACCGGTGTCCACGTCAACGAATTCTCCAGCTTCCTGGAACGCGAGACCGGCCGCGTCGATCTCGACACCGTCAATCCCAGCTGGCTGATCTTCTCCGACGGCTTCTCTTCGGGCCGTATGGTGTCCAGCGCGGCCAAGCGGCTGTTCGATATCGTCGCGAGCGCGCTGGCGCTTTGCGTTACGGCGCCGATCATCCTGCTTTTCGCGCTGCTGGTGAAGATCGACAGCCGGGGCCCCGCCTTCTACCGGCAGGAGCGAGTCGGTCTGTTCGGCCAGAGTTTCGACGTTATCAAGCTGCGCTCCATGCGCACCGACGCGGAAGCCGCAGGCGCGCAGTGGGCTGCCGAGGACGATCCCCGCGTCACGCGGATCGGCCGTTTCATCCGCAAGGTCCGCATCGACGAACTTCCGCAGGCGTGGACCGTGCTGAAGGGCGAGATGAGCTTCGTCGGGCCGCGTCCCGAACGCCCGCAATTCGTAGCCGAACTCGAAGAGGAACTGCGCTATTATGCCGAGCGGCACATGGTCAAACCCGGCATCACCGGATGGGCGCAGATCAACTACCCCTACGGCGCATCGATAGACGATTCCCGCAACAAGCTGGAATACGACCTCTACTACGCCAAGAACTACACGCCGTTCCTGGACCTGCTCATCATTCTGCAAACGCTGCGCGTGGTGCTTTGGAGCGAAGGCGCACGATGAGCGCCGGCGCGGAACCGGGTGTCTGGGCAACGGCCGGGGTAGCGTTCGACCTGACCGGCGCGATCGCTACGGCCAGTCTGGCGCTCTGGCTCTGGCCCCGGCGGCAGCGCCTGGCGGGCGCGGGGGCACCCGTCGTGGTGGCGCTCGTCGTGACGGCGACCTGGTGCCTGGCCGCGGCGGCCGCGCTGACTCCCGAGATGGCGGTGGCCTGCTCTTTCGCGGAGAGCCTGCGCAATCTTGCCTGGCTGGTTGCCATTTACCGTCTCTTTGCCAGTGACGGGCGGCATTCCAGCCTGGCGCCGATCCGGCCGGTGATCTTCGCGCTGGCCTTCGTGGAACTGCTGCACGTCAGCGTGACGCTGGCGCTCTCCTACCTCTCGATACCCGGCGGACTGGCAGTTGTCGGCTTCGAGGTCGAGATCATGCTGCGCCTGCTCGTCACGGTGGGCGGACTGGTGCTGGTGCACAACCTTTACGCCGGGGCGCCGCGCGAAGTACGCCCGGCGCTGCGCTGGCCGGCGATCGGACTGGCCGTGCTGTGGACTTTCGACCTCAACCTCTACACGGTCGCCTATCTGGCACGCAGTTGGCCGGGCGAGATCGCGGCGCTGCGCGGGTTGGCGGCGCTCGTGCTGGCGGGGTGCTTCGCGATCGCGGCCTCGCGCAAGCGGGACGAACTGCGCCTGAGGCCTTCGCGTGCGGTGACCTTCCAGACCTTCTCGCTACTGGTCATCGGCGTCTATCTCGTCGCCATGGTGGCCGTGGCGCAGTGGCTGTCCTATGCAGGCGGCGATTTTGCGCGGCTGATAGAGATGGGCTTCCTCACATTCGCCAGCGCCGCCGCTCTGGTGGTGCTGCCGTCGCGGCGCGTGCGGGCCTGGCTCAAGGTCATCCTGACCAAGCACTTCTTCCAGCACCGCTATGATTACCGGGAAGAGTGGCTGCGCTTCACCCGCACGATCGGCAGGACCGGCGACGGGTCTTCGCCGCTGGGGGAGCGCGTGATCCAGTCGGTCGGGGACATCACCGATAGCCCGGCCGGGCTGCTGCTGACCCCGGACGAGCAGGGCGACCTCGTTCTGGCCGCGCGGTGGAACTGGCCGGAAGCGCAAGTGCCGCCGCTCGCCTATCGTGCAGGCACGCTGGGCCTGTTCGAGCAGTCCAGCTATATCGCAGATCTCGACGAGATCCGCGAGGGCATAGCGGCAGGCGGTTTCGAGATGCAGGCGCCGGACTGGCTCCTGGCTGAGCGCCGCGCCTGGGCACTCGTCCCCCTGGTCCACTATGAGCGCCTGGTCGGACTGGTCGTGCTGGCCCGGCCCGCCATGGCGCGCAAGTTCGATTGGGAAGACTTCGACCTGCTGCGCGTCATCGGCCAGCAACTCGCCAGCTATCTGGCGGAGAACGCCAGCCAGGAAGCCCTGGCGGAGGCCAGCCGGTTCGATGATTTCCACCGCCGCATGGCCTTCGTGATGCACGACATCAAGAACCTGGCCAGCCAGTTCAGCCTCCTGGCCCGCAATGCCGAGCTTCACGCCGACAACCCCGCGTTTCGCGCCGATATGCTGGTGACGCTGCGTAATTCGTCGGACAAGTTGAACGCCTTGCTGGCGCGGCTCTCCCGATACGGAGGGGGAACTGTCGACCGCCTCGAACGTGTTGCTGCGCAGGATGTGGCCCGCGCCGTCATGACGCGTTTCCAGCCCACGGGACGGCTCGAGCTTGCCGAAACGCGGGAAATCGGCGTAACCGCCAGTGCCCATTCCCTCGAGCAGGTCCTGGTTCACCTGGTGCAGAACGCCCTCGATGCCAGCGCTCCGGAAAGCGCGGTCTCGCTCTCCCTGAGCGGCGACGATCTCCACGCCGTGTTCGAAGTCGTCGATACCGGAACCGGGATGTCGCCGGAGTTCGTGCGTAACCGGCTTTTCAAGCCCTTCGTCTCCACCAAGAGCGGAGGCTTCGGGATCGGTGCCTTCGAGGCGCGGGAATTGGTGAAAGCCATGAAAGGGCGGCTCGACGTGGAGTCGCGGGAAGGGGTGGGATCGCGCTTCACTGTGCGTCTCCCCTTGGCGCCGTGCGTCGGTACCGAGGCCGACGCTTCCAAGGATCAGAAGGTAGCCTGAGGATGACCGAGACCAGACCCAAGCTCCTCGTCGTCGAGGACGATGCCGGTCTTCAAGCACAGCTCAAGTGGGCTTACGAGGACTTCGACGTGGTCGTTGCCGGCGATCGGAATTCGGCATTGACGCTGCTTCGATCGGAGATGCCCAGCGTGGTGACTCTCGATCTCGGATTGCCGCCGGATCCCGACGGCACGACCGAAGGATTTGCGATCCTGGACGCGATCATGGCGCTGAAGCCCGACACCAAGGTGATCGTCGCCTCGGGGCACGGTGCACGGGAGTCCGCGCTCCAGGCGATCGCGCGCGGCGCTTACGACTTCTACCAGAAGCCGATCGACATCGATGCGCTGGGACTCATCGTTCGCCGTGCGCTCCAGCTTCACAGGCTGGAGGAGGAGAACCGCCGCCTGGCCGCGCGGGTGGAAAAAGACGAGAAAGTGCTCGGACGGCTGCTCACGGCGGCACCGGAAATGATCCGTGTCGGGCGGACGATCGAACGCGTGGCGAATACGAATGTCTCCGTCATGCTGCTGGGTGCGAGCGGCACCGGCAAGGAACTGCTGGCGCGCGGCCTGCACGAGGCCAGCGCCCGCGCCAAGCGCGCGTTCGTGGCGATCAACTGCGCCGCGATTCCCGAGAACCTGCTCGAAAGCGAACTGTTCGGCCACGAGAAGGGGGCTTTCACCGGCGCGGTCAAGACGACGCCCGGCAAGATCGAGCAGGCTGCTGGCGGCACGCTCTTCCTCGACGAAGTGGGAGACATACCGCTTCAACTCCAGGTCAAGCTGCTGCGCTTTCTGCAGGAGCGCGTGATCGAGCGGGTCGGCTCTCGGGAATCGATCCCGGTGGACACCCGCATCGTCTGTGCCACGCACCAGGATCTCGAAGCCATGATCGCGGAAGGACGCTTCCGCGAGGATCTGTTCTATCGCCTCGCTGAAATCGTCGTGCGCATACCCGGCCTTGCCGAGCGACCCGGGGATGCCACCCTGCTGGCGAAGGCGTTCCTCCATCGCTACGCCCGGGAAATGAACCCCGCCGTTCGCGGCTTCGCTACCGACGCCCTGGCGGCGATCGATGCCTGGCACTGGCCGGGCAATGTGCGCGAACTGGAAAACCGGGTGAAACGGGCCGTGATCATGGCCGACGAGAAACTGGTCGGCGCCGCCGATCTCGACCTGGCCCAGCCCGACGAACAAGTCATCAACGCCCTCAACCTCAAGGCAGCGCGGGAGCAGGCGGATCGCAAGGTGATCCGCCATGCCCTGGCACGCAGCGAAGGGAATATCTCGAGCACGGCCAAGATGCTGGGAATCAGCCGTCCCACGCTCTACGATCTGCTCAAGCAGTACGACTTGCAGAACTGAAGGGCGCCGCCGCGTGCCGCCCTATGGCGTTTTCCCTTACTTGGGCTGGTACGTCTGTTCCGCCGTGGGGAACGTGCGGGCGCGAACATCTTCGGCATATCTCGCGGCAGCCTCCGACACGAGCCCGGCCATGTCGGCATAGCGCTTCACGAACCGGGGAACGCGATCGAACATGCCGAGCATATCCTCCGCCACGAGCACCTGGCCATCGCATTGCGCAGAAGCGCCGATGCCGATGACGGGGATGTCGAGGCTCTGGGTGAGCGAGATCGCAATCGGCTCCAGAACGCCTTCCACCACGACGGAGAAGGCACCCGCCCCGGCCACCGCCTTGCCGTCCGAGATGATCTTGGCGTGCTCTTCCTGGCTGCGACCGCGCGCGCCGTAGCCGCCCAAAGCATTCACGGCCTGGGGCGTGAGGCCGATATGCGCCATGACCGGAATGCCCCGCTGCGTGAGAAAGGCGATGGTCTCGGCCATGGCGACGCCGCCCTCCAGCTTGACCGCCGCGCAGCCGGTCTCGGCCATCAGCCGGGCGGCGGAAGCGAAGGCCTGCTGCGGGCTTTCCTCGTAGGACCCGAAAGGCATGTCCACCACGACGAGCGCGTGATAGCTGCCGCGCACGACCGCCGCGCCATGCGCGATCATCATGTCGAGCGTGACCGGCAGCGTGGAAGGCAGGCCATAGATCACCTGAGCCAGCGAATCGCCAACCAGCAGGATATCGCAATGCGCGTCGAGCAGCTGGGCCTGCCGGGCCGTATAGGCGGTTAGCATGACGAGCGGCTCCTGCGTCCTGCCCTCCACCTTGCGGCGCTGAATGGCAGGGACGGTCAGGCGCTTCATCGGCGCAGGGGTGGGATTTGCGCGACTGGTCGCGGTGTCGAGCTGGAAGGTCGTGGACATGGAAGCGCTTCTAGCGCGGGGCCTTCCGATGCGCAAAATCCCATTTATCCTGCAGCGCCTCGGGACGGAACTTGGCAAACCTGGGGAGCCGGATGCGTTAGGACTTGCCATGCCGCAAGAGGCCGCTAGCGTCGGTCCATACAAGAATTCAGGGGTCCTTCCGCATGTTCGGACGCGTAAAGCCGCTCGACGCCATTCTGGCGACAGCGGAAAAGAAATCTCTTCATAGATCGCTGGGTGCATTCCAGCTGACGATGCTCGGCATCGGTGCCGTGATCGGCACGGGCATATTCGTTCTCACTGCGGAGGCCGCGCAGAAAGCCGGTCCCGGCATGATGTTCTCCTTCGTCATCGCCGGCTTCGTGTGCGGCGTGGCGGCGCTCTGCTATGCCGAAATGGCCGCCATGGTGCCGGTCTCCGGCTCCGCCTATACCTACAGCTATGCCGTCATGGGCGAATTGGTCGCCTGGATGGTCGGCTGGGCGCTGATCCTGGAATATGCGATTGCCGCTGGCGCGGTCTCAGTGGGCTGGTCCGGCTACTTTATCGGCTGGCTCAACAGCAGTTTCGGCATGAACGTGCCGCTGGAATTCGTGCGAGGGCCTTTCGACGGCGGAATGATCAACATGCCCGCCATGCTGATCGCCGCGGCCGTCACGGCCTTGCTCATCAAGGGCACCAAGGAAAGCGCCACGGTCAACGCCGTGCTCGTGGGTATCAAGATCCTCGCGCTGGCGCTGTTCGTGGTGCTGACGATCCCCGTGATCCAGTCGGGCAAGTTCACGCCCTTCGCGCCGCTCGGCTTCGCCGGCATTTCCAGCGCCGCGGCTTCGATCTTCTTCGCCTATGTCGGCTTCGACGCGGTCTCCACCGCTGCCGAAGAAACCAAGAATCCGCAGCGCAACATGCCGATCGGCCTGATCGGCAGCCTGGCGATCTGCACCATCTTCTACATGCTGGTCGCCTCGGGCGTGATCGGCACCGTGGGCGCACAGCCGGTCATGGGCGCCGATGGCGCCGCCCTCTCTCCCGGGACGCCGCAATTGTCCCAGGCCTGCGCCGCGATCCATGAGAACGCAGTGGTCTGTTCGAAGGAAGCCCTGGCCTGGACCTTGCGCCAGGTGGGTTACCCCTTCGTGGGCTGGCTGGTCGGGGCAGCCGCCATCATCGCGCTTCCCTCGGTGATCCTGATGATGATGTTCGGCCAGACCCGCATCTTCTTCGTCATGAGCCGCGACGGGCTGCTTCCGGAGTTCTTCTCGAAAGTCCATCCGCGCTTTCACACGCCGCACGTCATCACGCTGCTCACCGGTCTGTTCGTGACGCTGTTCGCGGCCTTCTTCCCGGTCGGACTGCTCGCGGACGTTTCGAACTCCGGCACGCTTTTCGCATTCGCCGCCGTCTCGATTGCCGTCATGGTGCTGCGCAGGACGGACCCGACCCGCAAGCGTCCGTTCCGCACACCCGCCATCATGCTGACGGCGCCGCTGGCCATCGTCGGCTGCGTCTATCTGTTCTTCAGCCTTTCGCTGCAGACGATCGCGCTGTTCGTCGCCTGGGCGGTTCTCGGCCTCTTCGTCTACTATGCCTACAGCCGGTCGCGGAGCCATGTGGGCCGTGGTCTGATCGAAACTCATGAAGCGGATCCGGACGCGCCGCCGCAACCCGTGCCGCCGCTCTGATCGGCAGCCATATCCATGAACCAGGGGAGGGGAGCCATGTGCTCCCCTTTTCTTTGCGCCGATCATGGTCTCCCGTTGTGCCCAACCTATCGACGACAAGTCCACGCTCTGTCCGCAGGCTTATCCCATACTTGTCCACAGGCCCTCAGGCGGTGCGCTAAAGGAAAGTTTACCAGTCCCCGCCAGAACGATGGCAGGCAAAAACCGGGAACCAACGTCACCATGTCTGCCATCAAGGCGCTGATCCCAGGCTTCCTGCTCACCTGGATCGTATCGGGCCTCATCGGCTCCCAAGGCTCCCGCGGCGGGCTCCTGGCGATCACGCATACCTATTACCAAGGGCACATGTTCTATTGGTCCTGGCCGCTGTTCTGCGGCGCCACGGCATTGGCCTGGCTGATCTTTTCCCTTCTGGACTGAGACCTGCGGAGCCGACGCTAGTGCCGCGCGTTGGGCGAGGATGTCCTTTCCGTTCGACCGTATCGTCGTGGCCTTGCTCCTGCTTGCCTGTCTGCTGCTTGCCGGGAAAGGCTGGCTGCTCGAGCATCCCGGCCACAACCCTTGGGCCGCGCTGACGCTGGACGAGCAACCGGGCTGGGCCACGCCGCGTAAACTCTCAGCCCTCAGCGCCGACCGCGAAGCCTGCCGCGCTTTCCTGGATCGCAGCGGGATCGACAAGACCGCGCTGGAACCGACAGGAAGCGGCATGTGCCGTCGGGAAGACCGCAAACGAGTGGCCGCGCCTCTGGCCGCCGAAGTCTCTCTGGTGCCGTCCGGCGCCGAAGCGACCTGCGCCGTCGATGCCGCGATGGCGTGGTGGCTGCGGCACGGCGTTCAGCCCCAGGCCGAGGCAATATTCGGCAGCCGGGTGGTACGCATAGAACAGCTCGGCACCTACAATTGCCGACGGATCGGCAATGGCGCGGCGGGCAACTGGAGTGAGCACGCCACCGGCAATGCCATCGACATCTCGGCTTTCGTGCTGGCCGATGGCCGACGGATTTCCGTGCGGAAAGACTGGGCGGGATCAGTGAATGCGGCCGCCTTCCTTCACGCGGTCCGCGATTCTGCCTGCACCGCGTTTTCGACGGTTCTCTCGCCCGACTACAATGCCGCTCATGCCGACCATCTGCATCTGGATCAGGCAAGCCGATCGGCAGGCTGGCGCGCTTGTCGGTAAAATGGATCTATGAGGAAGGGCGAACTTTGCCGCTCTATTCTGGTGACCCCTACGGGAATCGAACCCGTGTTTCAGCCGTGAGAGGGCCGCGTCCTAACCGCTAGACGAAGGGGCCAATGAGCCAGAATCTGTCGCGCGAGCGCGATTGTAAATGGTGACCCCTACGGGAATCGAACCCGTGTTTCAGCCGTGAAAGGGCCGCGTCCTAACCGCTAGACGAAGGGGCCATTGAGCCATTTATCTGCCACCTGCATTCCGATATGCTACACCATCGAAATGGTGACCCCTACGGGAATCGAACCCGTGTTTCAGCCGTGAAAGGGCCGCGTCCTAACCGCTAGACGAAGGGGCCATTGAGCCATTTATCTGCCACCTGCATTCCGATATGCTACACCATCGAAATGGTGACCCCTACGGGAATCGAACCCGTGTTTCAGCCGTGAAAGGGCCGCGTCCTAACCGCTAGACGAAGGGGCCATTGAGCCATTTATCTGCCACCTGCATTCCGATATGCTACACCATCGAAATGGTGACCCCTACGGGAATCGAACCCGTGTTTCAGCCGTGAAAGGGCCGCGTCCTAACCGCTAGACGAAGGGGCCATTGAGCCATTTATCTGCCACCTGCATTCCGATATGCTACACCATCGAAATGGTGACCCCTACGGGAATCGAACCCGTGTTTCAGCCGTGAAAGGGCCGCGTCCTAACCGCTAGACGAAGGGGCCATGCCGGGTTGCGCCGGAGGCAGGACCGGCCCTCTAGCGGGGGTCCGTATGGGGGTCAACCCCTCATGGCGAATATTTTGAACTCTCTGTGACATACCGCCTGGCGAGCTCTGAAAAGGCCATCGGAAACGATGCATTTCAGGCGGTGAAGGCGGCATCGTCGATGTGCAGTTCCGCCTGCGGGCGGCTGCCCCAGTCGTCGATCTTCGCCCGGCCGGCGAGCCAGAGGCGGCGGCCTTGCGATCCGTGGAGGAGGGCCTGGCCCATTTCCGTTTCCGCCGAGCGGAATGCCATCGCCTTGAACCGCCCGCCGTCCTGACCCCCCACGATCAGGCGAACGTGGTCGGCGCCGACCGTGTCCGCCTTGATCACATGAACCGGCCCCACGGCCACGCGAGGTCCGGGCCAGCCCATGCCGAACGGACCTGCGCTTTCGAGCTTCTCGACCAGTTCGGGTGTCAGCCCGCGCGGTGCGAGCGCAAGGTCAAGTTGCATGGACTGGCTGGCCACCGCTCTCGAAACGTCTGCCGCCAGCAGATCGTCGAGCCAATCGGAAAGCGCGTCGAGCTTGTCGGGGGCCACGGTGAGGCCGGCCGCCATGGCATGGCCGCCGCCGGCCACGAGCAACCCTGCCTGCCGCGCCGCGATGATCGCCGCGCCCAAGTCAACGCCGGGGATGGAGCGGCCGGAGCCCTTGCCGTTGCCCGCCTCGTCCGCGTCCATGGCGATGACGAGCGTGGGTTTTCCGGTCTTCTCCTTGATGCGTCCGGCGACGATCCCGATCACGCCCGGATGCCATCCCGCACCGGAGAGTACCATGACCGAGCGATTGTGCTGCCGATCGAGCTGTGCCTCGGCCGCTTCCTGAACGACTTGCTCGATACCCCGCCGCTCGTCGTTGAGGCGGGAAAGCTGCGCGGCGATCGCCTGCGCTTCATCGGGATCCGCGGTGGTCAGCAGGCGCACGCCCAAAGTCGCCTCGCCGACGCGGCCGCCTGCGTTGATGCGCGGCCCCAGCGCGAAGCCGAGATCCGAGCATGTCGGCGCGCGGCTGAGGCGGCTTGCGTCGATCAACGCGGCCATGCCGATGTTCTCGCGGCGCGCCATGACCTTCAGGCCCTGGGCGACCAGAGCGCGGTTGAGGCCATGAAGAGCCGCGACGTCGGCCACGGTGCCGAGGGCGACGAGATCGAGCAGGGCGAACAGGTCCGGCTCACGGCGGCCCTCGAAGAAGCCGCGGCGCCGGAGCGTTCGCACGGTCGCCACCGCCAGCAGAAAAGCGACTCCCACGGCGGCAAGATGACCATGTCCTGCGGCGAGTTCGCTTTCATCCAATCTGTTCGGATTGACCAGCGCTGCCGCGCGGGGAAGCTCGGGGGCGCACTTGTGGTGATCCACCACGATGACGTCGACTCCGGCCCCATGCGCCATTTCGAGGGCCTCATGAGCCATGGCGCCGCAATCGACGGTCACGATGAGGCTGGATCCCTCCCCGGCAATGCGGACAAGGGCCTCGCCGCTGGGGCCGTAGCCCTCCAGCAGACGATCGGGGATGTAGTACCGGGCGTCGAGGCCCAGATCCCGCAGCAAAAGGATCAGCAGGGCGGCGCTGGTGGCGCCGTCCACGTCGTAGTCGCCGTAGATCGTCATCGTCTCCCCCGTGAGCACGGCTTGGGCCAGTCGCTCCGCAGCGGCATCCATGTCGCGGAATGCCGAAGGGTCCGGAAGGAAGGCGCGAAGGGAGGGGGTGCGGTGCCGCTCGAGATCATCGCGCGGGACGCCGCGCGACAGCAGGATCTGGGTGACGATATCGTCTTCCAGGCTTCCGCCGAAGCCCGGCGAATCACCGGAGATGTCCATGTTGCCGCCCCGCCAGCGCCACGATTTGCCGGTAAGGGAACGATCTATGCCGAATACGGAAGTAACAGGTCGCGAAGCCATGGCGATCCGATTAGACTATGCCGGGGGCCGGGAAAAGTCCGGGCGCGGATCGGCGGAGGAGAGTTGGCGATGCTGGCGATAATCTGGCACAGTCGTACCGGCGCATCGCGAGCGATGGCGGCGGCCGTGGCGCAGGGCGCCGGGCAGGATGCCGTGCTGCTTGCCGCGGCGGAAGCCATGCCGGCGATCCTGCTCGGCGCCCGAGGCTACGTCTTCGTCTGCCCGGAAAACCTCGGGAGCATGTCCGGCCAGATGAAGGAAATGTTCGACCGTTGCTATTATCCCCTGCTCGGCCGCATCGAAGGACGGCCCTACGCGACGGCGATCTCGGCCGGATCCGACGGGGCGGGGGCACAGGCACAGATGGACCGCATCGTGACGGGCTGGCGGCTCAAGCGCGTGGCGGAGCCTCTGATCGTCAATCTGGGAGCACAGACTCCGGAGCAAATTCGCGCGGAAAAGTCCGTTTCGGAAGCTGATCTCGGTCGCTGCCGCGATCTAGGTTCAGCCTTCGCGGAAGGGTTGGGACTCGGGATCTTCTAAGATAAAACCACTTCGGTTGCATCAGTTAGCAAACAGACTCGACGAAAGGCGCGAGTGCTGCCTTACTGTCGGAGTGAAAACGAACGAACCCGATACTCTGGAGCCGGATCAAGCCCCAGGAGAGACCTCCCTGGTCGGCGATCCGCGATCCGATCAGCCTGCCAGAGATGGCGAAGTGCCCGGCAACGGCGTGTCGCTCTACTTCTCGCCGGGACAACGGCCTTCTGCGGAGACGATCGCAGCTTTGCTGGAACAATCCAGCGGCGCGATCATGGCGCGGATCTCGCATCGTCCTCCTGATCGCGATGGCTGGCTTGAACTGCTTGCAAGTGGACTGACGTTCGATCTTCTCGGCCTGGCGCCCGCGCTTCCTTCGCTGTCCCCGATCTCGGTGCAGACCCACGGCTTCGATCAGGCACCGCGAATGGAGGGACTTGAAGGGATCGACCTGCTGCCGGGCGGGCACATTGCGGGCGGCGCCGGACTCGCGCCGATCATCCGCACCCAGGCCGGACTGGCCGCAAGCCTCGCATTGAAGCTGCCGGTAGCGGCTGTGGGATGGCAATCCGCGCGGACGCTCATGGAGCCACGCTATTTCGCGCAAATCGTGGTGAATTGGCTGGCCGGCGGAACATTCCCCGCGCTGGGGCTCACGGCCTTGCTGCGGGGGCAAGACGGCAGCATTGCCACGCGCGGCCTGGCGCGCTTCGTCGGCAGCGAAATGCAGCTCGAAGGCTCTGTCGAGGAAACGCCTGCCGACACTCTGAAGCTGGCCATCCGCGTTGTGGACTACCTGGTTCGCCAAGGTCCATTGACCGAGACGCGAGAGATCGAGTCCCCGCGTGGACGGTTGCTTCTGGAGGCTTCACAGGCCCGGCGGCAGCTTTGGGTGTGGCGCCAGCGTTAAAACCTGTCAGGTTTGTCGAGGCCGCATCTCGCTTTTCGCGCCGTCAACCGTCGGGGCCTGCCAGACCATGACGCAGGGCTGCAGAGACATCATCTACTTCCTCTGCAAATCGGCCGCAGACCCGAGTTCGACGCGTTCTTCAATTCCCTGGGGGGACTTCGGGCCTGTTTCGAGGATTTTCGGCGTAACGGACTGCTCCTGCCCTGCAACGAGGCGGCCGGCATCCGCCTGGGTTTGCCGCTGCATCGCGGACCTCACCGCCGCTACAACGAACTCGTCTGTGAGCGTCTCGGCCAGATCGAGATCCGCTGGTCACGCGAGTGTCGGAAAGATAGTCTCCGTGCCGTGGAAGCGGCTGCCTGGCAGATAGCTCTGTTGCAACGGGCCCTGAGAAGGCTGCTGCTAGGCGCATCAAAGAGAGGGCCGGTGCTCAACCGCCATGATCCGCTGAGGCAAGCGGCAGATTTCGTCGAAATCGACAGCCTGGCCGAGACACTTTGGAAAGGCACGGGCGACCTCCGGGACGACGCCGGTCGATCCGGCACGGACCCGGTCTCGTTCCCTTCTGCCGCTTTCGTTCAGATCATGCCGATTCGTTCGCGAAGCTCGCGGCCAGCAGCGTGGTACTGCGCTTCGAACTCGGACACCCGTGTCGCGACCGGCACCAGGGAGGAGATCGCGCCGATGCCCTGTCCCGAGCCCCAGATGTCCTTCCAGGCTTTCGCTGCGGTGTTCCCGCCCGAGCCGAAATCCATCTGGCTCTTGTCGCCTTCCGCAAGGTCGTCGGGATCGAGCCCGGCCGCTACGATCGAAGCGCGGAGATAATTCCCATGAACGCCGGTGAACAGGCTGGAATAGACGATATCGGCAGCGCTGCCGTCGACGATCGCCTGCTTGTACCCCGCTGCCGCATGGGCTTCGTCAGTGGCGATGAAGGGCGTGCCGATATAGGCGAGATCGGCGCCCATGGCCTGCGCTGCGAGTATCGAGCGTCCACAAGCGATAGCACCGGACAGGACGAGCAGCCCTTCGAACCAGGCGCGGATTTCCTGCATCAGTGCGAAGGGCGATTGCGGTCCGGCATGGCCGCCAGCGCCGGCAGCAACCGCGATCAGGCCATCAGCGCCTTTCTCGACGGCCTTGCGGGCGAAACGATCGTTGATCACGTCATGAAGAACGAGACCGCCCCACCCATGGACGGCGGCATTGACTTCCGGGCTGGCGCCAAGGGAGGTGATTACGAGAGGAACCTTGTGCCGTTCCAGGATCGCGAGATCCTGCTCTAGCCGATTGTTGCTCTTGTGAACGATGAGATTGACCGCGAAGGGTGCAGAACAACCCGTTGTTTGTTCGGCGATTTGCGAGAGCCATTCGTCGAGTTGCCTGACCGGACGAGCATTCAGCGCCGGAAAGCTGCCGACTATCCCCGATCGCACTTGCGCCACGACGAGGTCGGGTGTCGACACGATGAACATCGGGGCTGCAATCACGGGAAGGCGCAAGTTCGCAAAGAGCGCAGGCAAGGTCATGTTCGGTCCGTTTAAGTGATCGATTAAATCGGAATAGATTGTGCCTTGCGCGCTGTCGAGAGGTGGCGGGACATACCGTCGACTGCAAGGCGGCAGAACGAGCGATGTCGGTATCGGGCGAGGCGGGGGATCAAGCGGATGGGAGATTGCGCGTCAGCGCTAGGTGTCTCGACGCAGTGGCCAAATCGTCTCCTGTCAGAGGGTCTCCTCGCCGTTCGGCGTTTTCAAACTTCCCCAGGGTGACAGGATTTTCCAGCATAGCACTGACATATCGTTGTAAAGATGCGGCGTATTGCGCATCTGCGTCTCGAAGTGATCAAGGCTGGGTCATAGAAGAATCTCCTCGAGAGCGGAGTCGACAGGCCTTGAAGAAGGCGCGCGCACGAGAGTATGAAATAGCCATGTTTCGCCTAAAGACCCGGCAGTCTATCCTGACGGCCTGCCTCCTCGCAATTTCCGTGACATCCGGCACTGCAAGGGCATCGGAAGACGACAAGGTGCCTTATTGGGCATCGGTCGATACCGATCGTGCCAATCTGCGGGTGGGGCCTGGGGAATCCTACAAGATCGACTGGGTCTATCGAAGGCTGCATCTGCCGGTGAAAGTGCTGCGTCGAGAAGGACCTTGGCGCCTCGTGGAGGATCCAGACGGTACCAAAGGCTGGATGCGGGATCTGCTGCTGTCTCGTCAGCGCTCCGCTCTTGTCAGGGGGGCGGGCGGCAAGGCGCTCGTCAAGATGCATGCCGCCGCCAGTTCCGCTTCGCCCATGCTCTGGCGCATAGAACCGGGTGCGGTCGGCATTCTGGGAGACTGCAAGGAAGGCTGGTGCCCGCTCGATGTCGAGGGCCACAAGGGATATGTCGAGCAGGAAATGCTCTGGGGTGCGGGCGCACCCTGAATATCTCGACCAATCGTCGGTTTAAAAGGAAAACCCCCGCCGCAAGGGACGGGGGCATCTTCTTGAGAGCCGCCTAAGAATCAGGCCAGTTCGACCGCGATGGCCGTGGCTTCGCCGCCGCCGATACAGAGGGAGGCGACGCCTCTTTTCAGGCCCTGTTCCTTGAGAGCATTGATGAGAGTCACGATGATGCGGGTACCCGAAGCGCCGATCGGGTGGCCGAGTGCCGTAGCGCCGCCATGGATATTCACCTTCTCGTGCGGAATGCCGAGGTCATGCATGGCGAACATCGCGACGCAGGCGAAAGCCTCGTTTACCTCGAACAGATCGACGTCCGAGAGCTTCCAACCCACTTTATCGAGCAGCTTCGTGATTGCGCCCACCGGTGCGGTCGTGAACTTGGCAGGCTCATGCGCATGAGCTGCAACCCCCACGACGGTCGCTACAGGCGCGAGGCCCTTTTCGGCAGCGACGCTGGCGCGCGTCATCACCACGGCCGCGGCGCCGTCCGAGATCGAGCTGGAGCTTGCGGCAGTGATCGTGCCGTCCTTGGCGAAAGCAGCGCGCAAAGTGCGGATCTTCTCCGGGTTGCCCTTGGGCGGCTGCTCGTCGCTGTCGATCACGACTTCGCCCTTGCGCGTCTTGACCGTGACGGGAACGACTTCGTTCTTGAACGAACCGTTGTTGATCGCCTCCTGAGCCCGGCGGAGCGACTCGATGGAATAGTCATCCTGATTTTCGCGCGTCAGCTGGTACTCGTCGGCCGTCACCTGAGCGAAGGATCCCATGGAGCCGCCTTCGTAGGCGTCTTCCAGGCCGTCGAGGAACATGTGATCGTAGAGCGTGTCATGGCCCGCTCGTGCGCCGGACCGGTGCTTCTTCGACAGGTAAGGCGCATTGGTCATCGATTCCATGCCGCCCGCGATCAGCAGGTCGAGCGAGCCCGATGCGAGCGCCTCGGCACCCATGATCACCGTCTGCATGCCCGAGCCGCAGACTTTGTTGACTGTCGTGGCCTGGACCGACTTCGGCAGGCCGGCCTTGAGCGCGGCCTGGCGGGCCGGGGCCTGGCCGAGCCCGGCCGGGAGGACGCAGCCCATGTAGATGCGCTCGATATCATCGCCGGATACGCCTGCGCGCTCTACGGCGGCCCTGACGGCGGTCGCACCCAGTTCGGTAGCGGAAACCTCGGCGAGCGCGCCCTGAAGGCCTCCCATCGGTGTGCGGGCGTAGGAAAGAATGACAATCGGGTCCGAAGCCGAGATCTGGGCCATTATTATGATGCCTTTCACGCGTTGAAAATCAGGTATCCTTGGCAGGAGCCTAGTGCTGCACTGCACCAATTGCAATTGGCGACTCCTGTCCTGCCTCATCCTGCCTCAACTGAAGATGGTCCGTGAGGGTGGCTTTTGGAGGGCGCTTCAAGCGGCCATTTTCGCAAGCCTCATTCGAAATCCTGCATCTGCTCGGGCGGAGCGATTGTGAACGACGGAATCGGCCGAACTACCGGCGCTCAAGGGTTGCGTCTTGATGCGCCCTTGTAACGAATTATGTCGTGTGCAGCCGTTATTGCGAACGTGTCGCAACACCGCAGAGTTCCGCCATTTATTCCCTTTCGACACCTTGCGGAGGGGGAGGGGCTGGCCTAAGAGCGCCCCCAACGACCGGGCCCCGTCTTTGGCTGAGTCCGGCTGCCGTATCCGGTATGAGGCCAGAACCATTGACTGATCTGTCACAATACCTGCCGATCCTGATCTTTCTCGCGGTCGCGCTCGCGCTTTCGTCGGTGATCGTGCTGCTGCCGCTGGGCGTTTCGCGTCTGACCGGCACTCACAACCCCAGCGCCGACAAGAACAGCGAATACGAGTGCGGCTTCCCCGCATTCGAAGATCCGCGCAGCCAGTTCGACGTGCGTTTTTATCTCGTGGCGATCCTCTTCATCGTCTTCGATCTCGAAGCCGCGTTCCTGTTCCCCTGGGCCGTTTCGCTCAAGCTGACCGGTTGGGCCGGCTGGCTGACGATGATGGTGTTTCTGGGCGAACTGGCGATCGGCCTCGCTTATGCTTGGAAAAAGGGAGCTCTGGACTGGGAATGAGCACGCTCGTCAATTCCGCCGGCCAGCCCCTGGCCGCTGCCGCCCATCCTGGAACCGCTCACGGCGCGATCACCGCGCCGGATCAGGCGTTCTTCAAGGATCTCAATCAGGAAGTTTCCGACAAGGGCTTCCTCGTCACCTCGACCGAAGAGCTGTTCCAGTGGGCCCGTACCGGTTCGCTCTGGTGGATGACCTTCGGCCTTGCCTGCTGCGCGGTCGAGATGATCCACGTCAACATGCCCCGCTACGACATGGAGCGCTTCGGTGCCGCGCCGCGCGCTTCCCCGCGCCAGTCGGACGTGATGATCGTGGCCGGCACGCTCTGCAACAAGATGGCGCCTGCGCTCCGCAAGGTCTACGACCAGATGTCGGATCCGAAGTACGTCATCTCGATGGGCTCGTGCGCCAACGGCGGCGGCTATTATCACTATAGCTACAGCGTCGTGCGCGGCTGCGATCGCATCGTTCCGGTCGACATCTACGTGCCGGGCTGCCCTCCGACCGCCGAGGCGCTGCTCTATGGCGTGATGCAGTTGCAGCGCAAGATCCGCCGCGCCGGCACGCTCGAGAGGTAAGGGCACGATGACCGTTTTGCATTCCGCCCCGAAATTCGCGTCGAACGAAGGCGTGATCGAGAGCCTGTCCGGTGTGCTGGGATCGATGCTGGTTTCCGCCAAGGAAGAACACGGCGAAGTCGTGTTCACTGTCGCGCGCGACCAGATCGAGAACGTTCTGCGCCTGCTGCGTGACAATCACGAATATCAGCAGCTGATGGAAATCGCCGGCGTCGACTATCCCTCGCGGCCTGAGCGTTTCGAAGTAGTCTACATGCTGCTTTCGGTGACGAAGAACCATCGTTTGATGGTCAAGGTCTCCGCCGCGGAGAATACCCCGGTCCCGACTGTCACGACTCTCTGGCCCAATGCGGGCTGGCTCGAACGCGAAGTGTTCGATATGTACGGCGTGATCTTCGCCGGCAACCCGGACTTGCGCCGCATTCTGACCGACTACGGTTTCGAAGGTCATCCGTTCCGCAAGGACTTCCCGCTCACCGGCTACACCGAACTGCGCTATTCCGAAGAAGACAAGCGCGTGGTCTACGAGCCGGTCAAGCTCGCGCAGGACCTGCGTCAGTTCGACTTCATGAGCCCCTGGGAAGGTGCTGACTACGTTCTTCCGGGCGACGAGAAGGTCGCGCAGCAGCCGGCTCCGCCACCAGTCGCGGAACCCAAGACGACCGAGAAGAAGGGCGACAGCGGCGCCGGTGGAAAGACCGACGCCAAGGCCGACGACAAGGTTGCTCCCGGCGGCAAGGACGGCACCATCGCCGGTCAGGGGCAGGGCAATCCCGCTCCGGTTACCACCGACAAGAAGGAGCCCGGCGCTCCGGATCCCACCGGTGACCGTCCCGACCGCGGGGCGACGGGTGGCGCGAGCGCCGACGAGGGCAACGGCCCGGCTCCGGAGGGAAGCTGAACATGAGCATCCAACTCGAGCAGTCGCCGACTACCGGCGATGACGTCATCACCAACTACACGATCAACTTCGGTCCGCAGCACCCTGCGGCGCACGGCGTTCTGCGCATGGTCATGGAACTCGATGGCGAGATCATCGAGCGCATCGATCCGCACGTCGGTCTGCTGCATCGCGGCACCGAAAAGCTGATCGAGCACAAGACCTACCTCCAGGCGCTGCCGTACTTCGACCGCCTGGACTATTGCTCGCCTCTGGCCATGGAGCATTCCTATGTCCTGGCGATCGAGAAGATGCTTAATCTGGAAGTGCCGATCCGCGCGCAATATCTGCGCGTGCTGTTCGCCGAGCTGACCCGCATCTGCAACCACATGCTCAACATCGGTTCGCACGTCATGGACGTGGGTGCGATGACGCCGAACTTGTGGCTGTTCGAAATCCGCGAGGACTGCCTCAACTTCTTCGAGCGCGCATCGGGTGCGCGCATGCACTCGGCCTGGTTCCGTCCCGGCGGTGTGCACCAGGACGTGCCGCTCAAGCTGCTGACCGACATAGCCGACTGGCTCGACACGCGCCTGCCGACGCTGTTCGAAGACGCGATGAGCCTGGTGGTCGACAACCGCATCTTCAAGCAGCGCAATGTCGACATCGCCCTGGTGAGCAAGGAAGACGCACTCGCCTGGGGCTTCTCGGGCCCGATGATCCGCGGCGCGGGCATTCCCTGGGATCTGCGCAAGTCGCAGCCTTACGACGTCTACGACCGGATGGACTTCGAGATCCCCGTCGGCACCAACTCGGACTGCTACGATCGTTTCATGGTCCGCGTCGAGGAAGTGCGCCAGTCGGCCCGTATCATGAAGCAGTGCCTGGCCGAGATGCCGGAAGGCCCGATCGCCTCCAGCGATCGCAAGATCGTTCCGCCGAAGCGCGGTGAGATGAAGCAGTCGATGGAATCGCTGATCCATCACTTCAAGCTCTACACCGAAGGCTTCCACGTGCCCGAGGGCGAAGTCTACGTCGCCACCGAGAGCCCGAAGGGTGAATTCGGTGTCTATCTGGTGTCGGACGGCTCGAACAAGCCGTACCGCTGCAAGATCCGTCCGACCGCCTTTTCGCACCTCCAGGCGATGGACTTCATGTCGAAGGGCCACATGCTACCCGACGCGACCGCCATTCTCGGCGCCATCGACGTCGTGTTCGGGGAGTGCGACCGTTGAGCAAGCTCGCCATCGCAGAAGCCATGATCGCCGCCTACAATGCGCAGGACGCCGATCTCTACGTCACCTACATGACCGAAGAGGCGAGCGAAGCGAACTATCGCGGCGCCGTGGTTCGTGAAGGCAAGGAAGGCACGCGCTCGGGTCTCAAGGCGGCTTTCGCCCGGTGGCCCGAGAACAGGGCCGAGATCGTCTCGCGCGAAGAGACCGACAACTACGTGGTCCTGCGCGAGCATGTCACGCGCGGCCCGGCCACGGACGGTTCCGATCTCGTCGCGCCTTTCGACGTGCTCGCTGTCTACAGCTTCGAGGGCGACAAGTGCTCTCGCGTCGAGTTCATCCGGTGAGGGGGCGTCCGATGAAGTTCAACACGCTCGAACTGACCCGTATCTGGGCTGCCGTTACCGGCGTCGCTCTGGCGGTTTGGTATCTCGCCGCCGTCTATCTCGGTCTCCAGCCCACGGCTCTGCTGCCGATGCTGGTCACTGCGATCGGTGGTTTCGAATTGTTTCTTTTCGGCCAGGACCAGTGGCTGAAGCGCAGGGGTAAGCATGGCTGACCGCTATATCGAACCCGACTCGCCCGAGCTTCGGGCCCGTTGGGGCAATTTCGCCTGGACCGCCGAGAACGCCGAGAAGGCGAAGGACATCGTGTCCCGCTATCCGGCCGGCCGCCAACGCTCTGCGGTGATGCCGCTGCTCGACCTTGCCCAGCGCCAGGTCGGTGCCGAGCTGAACACGCAGGGCTGGCTGCCGATCCCGGTGATGGAATATATCGCCGCCTATCTTGACATGCCGGTTATCCGCGTGGTCGAGGTCGCGTCGTTCTACACCATGTACAACATCGCGCCGATCGGCCGGTTCCACGTTCAGGTCTGCGGCACCACGCCCTGCATGCTGCGCGGTTCGGACGACCTGCTGGAAACCTGCAAGTCGCGCGGCATGAAGAAGGGCCACATCTCGGAAGACGGTCTCTGGTCGTTCACCGAGGTGGAGTGCATGGGCAACTGCGCCTCGGCCCCGATGGTCCAGATCAACGACGACAACTACGAAGACCTCACGTCGGACCGCCTGAACGCGGTGCTCGACGCGCTGGCGCGTGGTGAAACGCCCAAGGCCGGCACCCAGGATCCCGCCCGTCACACCGTCGAGCCGGTGGGCGAGCCGACCAACCTGGTCGCGATGATCACCGAAAACCATGACTATCGGAGTGAGTGGTAATGGCTCTCCTCGATAAGGATCGCATCTTCACCAACCTCTACGGGTATCAGCCGTGGAACCTCAAGGAAGCGCAGGCGCGCGGCGCCTGGGACAACACCAAGGCGCTGATCGAGCGCGGCCGTGATGCCATCATCGACGAGATGAAGGCTTCAGGCCTGCGCGGTCGCGGTGGTGCGGGCTTCCCCACCGGCATGAAGTGGTCCTTCATGCCCAAGCAGCCGCCGCTCGACCAGGCGGGCAACCCGAAGCCCAGCTTCCTCGTGATCAATGCCGACGAATCCGAACCGGGTTCGTGCAAGGATCGCGAGATCATGCGGCACGATCCGCACCTCCTGTTCGAGGGCGCGCTGGTCGCGGGCTTCGCCATGGGTGCGCGCGCGGCCTACATCTACATCCGCGGCGAATACATCCGCGAAGCCGAAACGCTGTTCGCAGCCCGTGAAGAGGCCTACGCGGCCGGTCTTCTCGGCAAGAACGCCTGCGGTTCGGGCTACGACTTCGACGTCTTCGTCCACCGCGGTGCCGGCGCCTACATCTGCGGCGAAGAAACCGCGATGATCGAGAGCCTCGAAGGCAAGAAGGGCCAGCCCCGCCTGAAGCCGCCGTTCCCGGCCGGTGCGGGCCTCTACGGCTGCCCGACCACGGTCAACAACGTGGAATCCATCGCCGTCGCCCCGACCATCCTGCGTCGCGGCGCCGCGTGGTTCTCCAGCTTCGGCCGCGAGAACAACAAGGGCACCAAGCTCTTCCAGATCAGCGGGCACGTGAACCGTCCCTGCGTGGTCGAGGAAGAGATGTCGATCCCGTTCAGCGAGCTGATCGAGCGTCACTGTGGCGGCATTCGCGGCGGCAAGGACAACCTGCTGGCGGTGATCCCCGGCGGTTCGTCGGTTCCGCTGGTTCCGGCTGCCGACATGTGGGATGCGCCGATGGACTTCGACGGTCTGAAGGCGGTCGGCTCGGGCCTCGGCACCGCCGCCGTCATCGTCATGGACAAGTCCACCGACATCGTTCGCGCCATCAGCCGCATCTCGTACTTCTACAAGCACGAATCCTGCGGCCAGTGCACGCCCTGCCGCGAAGGCACGGGCTGGATGTGGCGCGTGATGGAGCGCCTGCGCACCGGCAACGCGGAAGTCGAGGAGATCGACATGCTGCAGCAGGTGACCAAGCAGGTCGAAGGTCACACCATCTGCGCTCTGGGCGATGCGGCCGCCTGGCCGATCCAGGGCCTGATCAAGCACTTCCGTCCGGAGCTTGAGCGCCGGATCGCCGATAACGTCCGCGAGGCTGCCGAGTAATGCCCAAGGTCAAAGTCGACGGCGTCGAGATCGACGTCCCCAACGGCGCAACCGTGCTGCAGGCCTGCGAGCTTGCCGGCAAGGAAATCCCGCGCTTCTGTTATCACGAACGACTGAGCATCGCCGGCAACTGCCGGATGTGCCTGGTCGAAGTGAAGCCCGGACCGCCGAAGCCCCAGGCTTCGTGCGCTCTGCCGGCCACCGAAGGCCAGGAGATCCGCACGGATTCCGAAATGGTCAAGAAGGCGCGGGAAGGGGTGATGGAGTTTCTCCTCATCAACCACCCGCTGGACTGCCCGATCTGCGATCAGGGCGGGGAGTGCGACCTTCAGGACCAGTCGGTCGCCTATGGTCGCGGCGCCTCGCGTTATGATGAGAACAAGCGCGCGGTCACCGAAAAGTACATGGGCCCGCTCATCAAGACCCAGATGACGCGCTGCATCCACTGCACCCGCTGCGTGCGTTTCTCGGAAGAGATCGCCGGCGTGGACGAGATCGGCGCGCTTTATCGCGGCGAGAACATGCAGATCACGACCTATCTCGAACATGCTGCCAAGCACGAGATGTCGGCCAACGTGATCGACTTGTGCCCGGTCGGTGCGCTCACCTCTCGTCCCTACGCCTTCGAAGCCCGTCCATGGGAACTCAAGAAGACGCTGGGCATCGACGTGTCGGACGCTACCGGGGCCAACATCCGCATCGATGCGCGCGGCCGCGAAGTGCTGCGCGTGCTTCCTCGTAACAACGACGACGTCAACGAGGAATGGATCAGCGACAAGGCGCGCTACATGGTCGACGGGCTTACCAAGCGCCGTCTCGACAAGCCGTTCCTGCGCCGGGACGGCAAGCTCGTCGCAGCCAGCTGGAACGAGGCGTTCGCGGCTATCGCCACGCTGAACCCCGGTAGTTCGATCGGCGTGATCGCCGGTGACATGGTCGATTGCGAAACGATGTTCGCCGCCAAGAAGCTGGTCGGCGCGCTCGGCTCGACGCTCATCGAAGGCCGCCAGACCGGGATGGATTATGCGACGGACAGCCTCGCGGCGGTCAACTTCAACACGACCTTCTCGGGTATCGAGACCGCCGACGCGATCCTGATCGCCGGCAGCAACGTGCGCTGGGAAGCCCCGCTGCTCAACGTCCGCCTGCGCAAGGCGGTGAAGCGCGGCGCCAAGGTGTTCCTCGTCGGTCCCGAGTGGGAAACCACCTTCGGCGGCGAATTCCTGGGCGAGGATCTCTCGGTTCTCGGCAATCTTCCGCAGGCGGTCGTTGATGCCCTGTCGAACGCCAAGCGTCCGGCGGTGATCCTCGGCGGCGCGGCGCTCGGTCGTGGCGGTCTGGAAGCGGGCCTTGCGCTCGCAGGCCAGTTCAACCTCGTTCGCGATCTCGAAGACGGTACCAAGTGGAACGGTTTCAATGTCCTCCACATGGCGGCTTCGCGCATGGGCGGCCTGATGCTCGGCTACGCGCAGAAGGGCGGCATCGCCGACCTCGTCGCTGCCAAGCCCAAGGTGCTGATCGCGCTCGGCGCCGATGAGGTGGACTATACCAGGTTCGCAGGCTCGATGATCGTCTATATCGGCCATCACGGCGACAAGGGCGCTCACGCGGCCGACGTGATCCTGCCGGCTGCGGCCTATACCGAAAAGGCAGGCACTTACGTCAACACCGAAGGCCGCGTGCAGTGGTCCGACAAAGCCGTCTTCGCTCCGGGTGATGCCCGTGAAGACTGGACGATCCTGCGCGCGCTCGCCGACGCCTTCGGCGTGACGGTGGGCTTCGACAGCTTCGATCAACTGCGCGACGCAATGATCGCGGAAGTTCCCGCGCTCGGCAGCGAAGGTCTTGCCGATTACGGGAGCGTTCTGCCCAGCGGCGGCGGTTCCGCAGCCGGCCAGATCGCCTATCCGATCAAGGACTTCTACATGACCAACCCGATCGCCCGCGCGAGCGCCGTCATGCAGCGTTGCTCGGCCGAACTGCTACACGGTGAAGACCTGGCGGAGGCTGCGGAATGACCGGCTTCTTCCAAAATCTCGGGATGAGCTACGAGTGGGCATGGTTCGTGTCCACGATCTGTGGCATCCTGCTCATCGCGCTGCCGCTGATGCTGGCGGTGGCGATGATCATCTATGTCGACCGCAAGATCTGGGCCTCGATGGCACTGCGCCGGGGTCCCAACGTTGTCGGCCCGTTCGGCCTGCTGCAGTCCTTCGCGGATGGCCTGAAGGTCTTCCTTCAGGAAACCATCGTTCCCTCGGCCGCGAACAAGGGCCTGTTCCTGATTGCCCCGATCGTGACCTTCACGCTCGCGCTGCTGTCCTGGGCAGTGATCCCATTCAACTCGGGCGCGATACTGGCCGACATCAACATCGGCCTGCTGTATATCCTCGCGATCAGTTCGCTGGGCGTCTACGGCACGATCATGGCGGGCTGGGCTTCGAACTCGAAGTATCCGTTCTTCTCGGCGATGCGCGCCTCGGCGCAGATGATCTCGTATGAAGTCTCGATCGGCTTCATCCTGATCTGCGTCGTTCTCTGGGCGGGCACGTTCAACATCAACGACATCGTCTGGGCGCAGAAGGGCCACGTCTTCGGAATCATCAACGGTTTCGTCGCGAACCCGCTGCTCTTCCCGATGTGGGTGATGTTCCTGATCTCGAGCCTTGCGGAAACGCAGCGCGCGCCGTTCGACCTCACCGAAGCCGAATCGGAACTCGTCGCCGGTTACCAGACCGAATATTCGTCGATGGCCTTCGCCGCCTACTGGCTGGGCGAATATGCCAACGTGCTCCTGATGTGCGCGCTCAACGCGACGCTGTTCTGGGGTGGCTGGCTGCCGCCGCTCGACATTCCCGTTCTCTACCTCGTGCCGGGCTTCGTATGGTTCCTGCTCAAGGTCTTCTTCTTCTTCTTCGTGTTCAGCTGGATCAAGGCCACCGTTCCGCGGTATCGCTATGATCAGTTGATGCGCCTGGGCTGGAAGGTCTTCCTGCCCGTATCGCTGCTGTTCGTCGTAATCGTCAGCGGCTACCTCATGGCTACCGGACACTTCCAATGACCGTCGGACAACTCATAAAGAGCTTCACGCTCTGGGAGTTCGTGAAGGCGCACTGGCTGACCTTGAAGTATTTCTTCAAGCCCAAGGCGACGATCAACTACCCCTTCGAGAAGAACCCGCTTTCGCCGCGCTTCCGTGGTGAGCACGCCCTGCGCCGTTATCCCAACGGCGAGGAACGCTGCATCGCCTGCAAGCTCTGCGAGGCGATCTGCCCGGCGCAGGCCATCACGATCGAAGCCGCACCACGTGACGACGGTTCGCGCCGTACCACGCGTTACGACATCGACATGACGAAGTGCATCTACTGCGGTTTCTGCCAGGAAGCCTGCCCGGTCGATGCCATCGTCGAAGGGCCGAACCTCGAATACGCGACCGAAACGCGCGAAGAGCTGCTCTATGACAAGGCCAAGCTGCTGGCGAACGGGGACAAGTGGGAGCGTGCGATTGCCGCGAACCTTGAAGCCGACGCACCGTACCGATAGGGGGCCGCGGGTATGATCCAGACTATCGCCTTCTATCTCTTCGCGGTGCTGACCATCGCGTCTGCCGCTGCGACGATCCTCTCGCGCAATCCGGTTCACTCGGTGCTGTTCCTGATCCTGGCGTTCTTCAACGCCGCGGGCCTCATGGTTCTCACCGGTGCCGAATTCATCGCCATGTTGCTCGTCATCGTCTACGTCGGCGCTGTGGCAGTGCTGTTCCTCTTCGTGGTCATGATGCTCGACATCGACTTCGCGGAACTTCGCGCGGGCTTCGTGAAGAACTTCCCGCTCGGCATGTTGGTCGCGGTGGTGCTTCTCGCCGAAATGGTGCTCGGCATCGGGGCCTACAAGGCCGGAGCCCTGGACCTCGGCACGCCCGATGGCACAGCGGCCACGCCCGCCGGGGCTTCGAACGTCGAGGCGATCGGCGGACTTATGTACAGCCGCTATCTGTTCCTGTTCGAAGCGGCCGGTCTGATCCTGCTCGTCGCCATGGTTGGCGCCATCGTCCTGACCCATCGTCAGCGCAGCGGCACGCGCGGCCAGAAGATCAGCAAGCAGAACGCTCGCCGTCCCGACGAGGCGACCGTCAACGTCAAGCCCGAAGTGGGTAAGGGGGTTTCGCTGTGATCGGCGTCGAACATTACGTGGTCGTGAGCTCGATTCTCTTCGTGCTCGGCGTCCTCGGCATCTTCCTCAACCGCAAGAACGTCATCGTTCTGCTCATGGCGATCGAACTGATCCTGCTTGCGGTCAACATCAACCTCGTCGCGTTCAGCGCGTTCCTGCACGACCTCACGGGCCAGATCTTCGCGATGTTCGTGCTGACGGTCGCTGCCGGCGAGGCCGCAGTGGGGCTCGCAATCCTCGTGATCTATTTCCGCAGACGCGGCAGCATCGCTGTCGACGACGTCAACCGGATGAAGGGATAAGGCCTTGCACCCGATCCTTTTCATCGTCTTCCTGCCGTTACTGGCAGCGATCATCGCCGGGCTGGGCAACAAGCAGCTGGGCAACGTTCCGGCAAAGGTTCTGACGACTGGCGCGCTGTTTGTCGCCTGCGCGCTGAGCTGGCCGATCTTCATCGGCTTCCTCACCGGGAACGCCGAAGCCAGCGTCGTGCCGGTCCTGAAGTGGGTCCAGTCCGGCGCCATGACCTGGGACTGGTCGCTGCGGGTGGACTCGCTCACCGCTGTCATGCTGGTGGTCATCACTTCGGTCTCCGCGCTCGTGCACCTCTATTCCTGGGGCTACATGAGCGAGGAGCCGGATCAGCCGCGCTTCTTCGCGTATCTGTCGCTGTTCACTTTCGCCATGCTCATGCTGGTGACGGCGGACAACCTGGTGCAGATGTTCTTCGGTTGGGAAGGCGTGGGCCTGGCCTCATACCTCCTGATCGGCTTCTGGTTCCGCAAGCCTTCGGCCGGTGCCGCCGCGATCAAGGCCTTCGTGGTCAACCGCGTCGGTGACCTTGGCTTCATGCTCGGCATCTTCGGCTGCTTCCTGGTGTTCGGCACCGTCTCGATTCCCGAGATCCTGGCCGCCGCACCCAGCATGGCCGGATCGACGATCGGCTTCCTCGGTGCACGCTTCGACACCATGACGGTGATCTGCATCCTCCTGTTCATCGGTGCGATGGGCAAGTCGGCGCAGCTCGGCCTCCACACTTGGCTTCCGGACGCGATGGAAGGCCCGACCCCGGTTTCGGCGCTGATCCACGCGGCCACCATGGTGACCGCGGGCGTCTTCATGGTCTGCCGTCTGTCGCCGCTGTTCGAAACCAGCGAGACGGCGATGCACTTCATCGCCGTCATCGGCGCCTGCACCTGCTTCTTCGCTGCCACCGTCGGCTGCACGCAGTGGGACATCAAGCGCGTCATCGCCTATTCGACCTGCTCGCAGCTCGGCTACATGTTCTTCGCCACCGGCGTCGGCGCCTATGGCGCGGCCATGTTCCACCTGTTCACGCACGCGTTCTTCAAGGCGCTGCTGTTCCTGGGTGCCGGCTCGGTCATCCACGCGATGCATCACGAGCAGGACATGCGTTTCTACGGCGCACTGCGTAAGCACATTCCGATAACCTTCTGGACGATGACGGCGGGTACGCTGGCCATCACCGGCGTCGGCATCGCAGGCTTCATCGGCTTCGCTGGCTTCTACTCGAAGGACGCGATCCTCGAAGCGGCCTTCGGCTCGGGTACGGCAGTCGGTGGTTTCGCCTTCTGGATGGGTATCGCCGCTGCGCTGATGACCAGCTTCTACTCCTGGCGTCTGGTCTTCCTGACCTTCTTCGGCAAGCCGCGCTGGATCCAGTCGGAGCACATCCAGCACGCCGTTCATGATGCCCATGGCCATGACGATCATGCTCACGACACGCACGGCCACGGCGCTCCGGCCGAGGAAGATGCGGGCGAGAGCACCGATCATCACGATGCACATGCTCACGGCGGACCCGAACTCGGATCGCGCGGTCCTGACTACACGGTCCACGGAGACGGTACGGGTGGTTACCACCCGCACGAAAGCCCGCTGGTCATGCTGCTGCCGCTGCTGATCCTCTCGATCGGTGCCGTCGCCGCCGGTTACGTGTTCAACCACGCCTTCGTCTCGGAAGGGACCGGCGAGTTCTGGAAGGGCGCTCTGGTCTTCCACGAACACCTCATCCATGCGATGCACGGCGTCCCGACCTGGGTGAAGTGGGCACCGTTCACCGTGATGGCGCTGGGCCTGCTGACCGCATGGTACGGCTACATCAAGAACCTCTCGTTCCCCAAGGCAGTCGCCGAACAGCTCGGGCCGGTCTACACCTTCGTGTACCGCAAGTGGATGTTCGACGAACTCTACCACAACATCTTCGTTCGTCCGGCTTTCTGGTTCGGCCGGGTGTTCTGGAAGATCCTGGATATCGGCGTGATCGACAAGTTCGGTCCCGACGGTGCGGCCTGGGTCGTCGCCAGGGGTTCGACTTACGCGCAGAAGGTCCAGTCGGGCTATCTGTACAGCTACGCTCTTGTCATGCTGCTGGGCCTTGTCGGCGCCATCAGCTGGGTGATCGCGGGATAAGATGATGAGTGGTTTTCCGATCCTCAGTCTGATGTTGCTGGTGCCGCTCGCGGCGGCACTGGCGTGTCTCTACCTTGATGCCAAATCGGCCCGCACGGTGGCGCTTCTCGCCACCCTTGCGAACCTTGCCCTTGGCGTCGTCCTCTGGCTGAACTTCGATGTCGGCGGTGCGCAGTGGCAGTTCCAGGAACGGCATGAGCTGTTCTCCGGCTTCTCCTACGCGCTCGGCATCGACGGTATCGCGCTGCTCCTGATCGAGCTTTCCGTATTCCTCATGCCGATCTGCATCGGCGCGAGCTGGAACTCGATCGAGAAGCGCGTGGGCGAATACATGGCGGCCTTCCTGCTCGTCGAAACGCTGATGATCGGCGTCTTCGCGGCCCAGGATATCTTCCTGTTCTACATGTTCTTCGAAGCCGGCCTCATTCCGATGTACCTGATCATCGGCATCTGGGGCGGCGCGGATCGCATCTACGCCTCGTACAAGTTCTTCCTCTACACGCTGCTCGGCTCGGTGCTGATGCTCGTGGCGATGCTGTGGATGGTCCACACCGCGGGCACGACATACGTTCCCACGCTGATGGCCTACGATTTCGACCCGCAGGTTCAGACCTGGCTGTGGCTCGCCTTCTTCGCCAGCTTCGCGGTGAAGATGCCGATGTGGCCGGTCCACACCTGGCTTCCGGCGGCCCACGTTCAGGCACCGACTGCAGGCTCGGTAATCCTGGCGGGCGTGCTGCTGAAGATGGGTGGCTATGGCTTCATCCGCTTCTCGCTGCCGATGTTCCCCGAAGCCTCGGCCTATTTCGCGCCGCTGGTCTGGGGCCTTTCGATGGCTGCGGTCGTCATCACCTCGCTGATCGCGCTGGTGCAGGACGACATGAAGAAGCTGATCGCCTATTCGTCGGTCGCGCATATGGCGATCGTGACCATCGGCCTGTTCGCCTTCAACGTGCAGGGCCTCGAAGGCTCGATGCTGGTCATGCTCAGCCACGGCCTCGTCTCGGGCGCGCTGTTCCTCTGCGTCGGCATCATCTATGACCGCCTGCACACCCGTGAGATCGCCCGTTACGGCGGCCTCGCCATCAACATGCCGCGTTACGCGCTGTTCTTCCTGCTCTTCACGATGGCCTCGATCGGCCTTCCGGGCACCAGCGGTTTCGTCGGCGAGTTCCTGAGCCTTGGCGGCATCTATCAGGTCTCGAGCTGGGCGGCGCTGATCTGCACCACCGGCATCATCCTGGGCGCTGCCTACATGCTCTACCTCTATCGCCGTGTCGTCTTTGGCGACCAGAAGAATGCCGATGCCGCCGCCATGGCCGACCTCGACCTGCGTGAATACCTGATGGTGATCCCGCTCGGCCTCGCGGTGCTGTGGATGGGTGTCTATCCTGAGAGCTTCATCGCTCCAATGCGCGCCGACATCGCCGCGCTCGACGCCCGGCTCGCTCGCGCAAAGCCGCAAGGAGACCCCAAGTTGGTCATGGGCAAGGAAAAGCCTGCGCACGAAGAAGCCGCGCATGAGGGGGCACACTGATGGACTGGTCACAGTCGCTGCGCCTGATCGCGCCGGAAGAAACACTGAGCGTCGCAAGCCTCGTCTTGCTCCTTGTTGCCGCCTGGGGCGGTGACAAGGCCGCCAGGTTGATCTCCATCCTCGCCGTGGCGGCGCTCGTCGCTGCCGGCGTTCTGGTCGCCCCCGCGCTTTGCGGCGGTGCCATGGGTGCCGAAACCTCGGCCTTCTTCGGCCAGTTCCGTGCCGACGCCTTCGCGTCCTACGCCAAGATCCTGATCTACCTTTCGGCTGCCGTGTCGCTGGTGATCGCGCCCGCCTTCTTCGACCGCTTCAAGGCGATGCGCGCGGAGTATCCGGTCCTCGTGCTGCTTGCGGCACTCGGCACGGGCATGATGGTTTCGGCCACGGACCTGCTGACGCTCTACATCGGCCTCGAAATGAACTCGCTGGCCGCTTACGTCCTCGCCGCGTTCCTGCGGACCGACGGTCGTTCGGCCGAAGCGGGCCTCAAGTACTTCGTGCTGGGCGCACTGGCTTCGGGCATCCTGCTGTTCGGCATGAGCCTGACCTACGGCTTCGCGGGCGCGACGTCCTTCGCCGGCATCAGCGCCTCGATGACGCAGGGCCTTTCTAACGGCGCTCTGTTCGGCATCGTCTTCGTCTTCGCCGGTCTTGCCTTCAAGATCAGCGCAGCACCGTTCCACATGTGGACGCCAGACGTGTACGAAGGCGCCCCGACCCCGGTGACGACGCTCTTCGCAACGGCCGCCAAGGTCGGTGCATTGGGCCTGACCATGCGCGTCGCTTTCGAGGCATTCGGCGATCAGTCGGCCGCCTGGCAGCAGATCGTCGTCTTCGCCGCGCTCGCTTCGATCGTGATCGGTGCGCTCGGTGCGATCCGGCAGGACAATATCAAGCGCCTGATGGCCTATTCGTCGATCAATAATGTCGGCTTCATCCTGATCGGGCTGGCTGTGGCCAACCCTGAGGGCGCTGCGGCGATGCTGTACTACATGGCGATCTATGTCGCGATGACTGTGGGCGGCTTCGTGGCGATCCTCATGCTCAAGGACGAAAACGGCGAGCCGGTCGAGGAAATCTCGCGCATGGCAGGCCTGTCGCGCACTCGTCCGGGTCTTGCCCTGGCACTGGCGATGATCATGTTCAGCCTTGCCGGCATTCCGCCGCTGTTCGGTTTCTGGGGCAAGTTCCTGGTCTTCAAGGCAGCCGTGGACGGCGGCATGGTCGCGCTGGCCGCCATCGGGTTCGCCGCTTCGGTGATCGGGGCCTTCTATTATCTCAAGGTCGTCAAGGTCATCTACTTCGACGAAGCGGCCGACGTGGTGAAGGGTGAAAGCGATTTCTGGCACAAGCTGATCCTGGTGCTCTCCTGCGTGTTCATCTCGCCGCTGGGCTACCTGCTCACCCCCTGGTTCGACGGTCTCACCAGGACCGCCGCAGCCGCGCTGTTCTCCGGCCTTTGATCGAGGTCGTCGAAGAGACCGCATCGACCAACGCGGACCTTTCCCGGCGTCTCGGCGCCGGGGAGGGGCTCGCCGAGGGATACTGGCTGCGTGCGGTGCGACAGAGCGCCGGACGCGGCCGCCGCGGTCGCCCATGGTCCTCTCCGGAGGGCAACCTCTACGCCAGCACCGTCGTCGCGCTGGGGGCGAATGACCCTTCGGTCCACACCCTGGCCTTCGTCGCAGCTTTGGCCGTTCACGACCTGATGCTGTGGCAACTGCCGCCCGGGTCACACTGCCAGCTCAAGTGGCCGAACGACGTTCTCGTGGGAGGGGCCAAGATCTGCGGCATTCTGCTGGAACGTGCGCGCGATCATGTCATCATCGGCATCGGCGTGAACGTCGTTAGCGCGCCTGATCTACCCGACCGGGCAACTACGTCCATCCGGGCCGAAAATCCCGATAATGCCGAAGATGCGCAGGCTGTTCTGGAGCGGCTCGCGGCATATTTGGCCGAGCGGCTCACCCAGTGGCGCAGCGAAGGTCTGTCATCGACGCTGGCCGATTGGGCCCGCTACGCGCATCCGCCGGGTACGCCCCTGCTGGTGACGCTGGACGAGGAAGGCCTGCTGCCGGGCGCCTTCGCCGGGCTTGACCCGGATGGAGCATTGCGCTTGCGTCTGGCAGACGGATCCCTACGTGTCGTCCACGCTGGTGACGTTTCGCTCGCCTGAAGGAAATTCCATGCTGCTTGCCATAGACGCCGGCAACACCAATGTCGTCTTCGCGCTATTCGAAGGCCGCACCTTGCGCGGCCGCTGGCGCATCGCCACCGATCCGCGCCGCACGGGCGATGAATACGCAGTCTGGCTGATGCAGCTTCTCTCGATCCGGGGCGTGGCGGCCGATGAGATCAAGAGCATCATCATCTCGACCGTAGTGCCGCGCGCGCTGCACAACCTAGAGATTCTCTGCCGCCATTACTTCGACGTGGAGCCCCTGGTGGCAGGCGCCGGCAAGGCGGAATACGCGATCGACATCGACGTCGATCAGCCCAAGTCGCTAGGTGCCGACCGGGCCGTCAACGCCATCGCGGCGCACGAGCGCCATGGGGGCGACCTGATCGTCGTCGATTTCGGCACCGCGACGACTTTCGACGTGGTAGACTACCATGGCGCCTACAAGGGCGGCATCATCGCGCCCGGCATCAATCTCTCGCTGGACGCGCTGGTGGGCAATACCGCCAAGCTGCCGCGCATTGCCATTGCCGTTCCCCCGAGCAAGAGCGTGATCGGCCGCAATACCGAAGACCAGATGCTGATCGGCGTGTTCTGGGGTTATGTGGCGATGATGGAGGGCCTGATCGCGCGCATGCGTGCCGAAATCGGGCGCCCCGCCAAGGTCATCGCGACCGGCGGGCTGGCTGTACTGTTCGACGAGGCTTCCGATATTTTCGACGCGGTCGATCCCGACCTGACGCTCGAAGGCCTCGCCATTCTTGCCGAAAGGGCATCGAAGACGTGATTCCAGGTAACGAACTGCTGTTTTGTGCGCTCGGGGGCTCCGGCGAGATTGGCATGAATGTCAATCTCTATGGCTGCCAGGGCAAATGGCTGATGGTCGACCTGGGCATGACCTTCGGCATGAACGAGTATCCCGGCGTGGATCTGGTGTTCGCCGACCTGGACTTCATCGAGGGTGAGCGCGAGAACCTGCTGGGCATCGTGCTGACACATGCCCATGAAGATCACATCGGCGCGGTTCCCTATTTCGCTCAGGAACTGAACGTACCGATCTACGCCACGCCGTTCACCGCGCGACTGGTCGCGGCGAAGCTGGAAGAGGCGGGCATTCTGGGTGACGTGGAACTCATTGTCATCGACCATCTCGATCCGTTCCAGATCGGCCCGTTCGGGATCCGCTATGTGCCGCTGGCGCATTCGATCGCCGAAGGTAACGCGCTGCTGATCGACACGCCGTTCGGCCGTATCTTCCACACCGGCGACTGGAAGCTGGATGACGAGCCGCAAGTGGGCACGCCCGCGACTCAGGCCGAATTGACGGAAATCGGCAAGGGCGGCGTCCTGGCTCTGGTCTGCGATTCCACCAACGTGTTCAATCCCGAGGCATCCGGTTCCGAGGGTGAAGTCTACCGCGGTCTGTTGGAAGAGGTGAAGAAACACCGCGGCCGGCGCGTTCTCGTCACGACGTTCGCGTCCAATGTGGCTCGGTTGCAGACCTTGGGCGAGATCGCCCGGAAGACCAATCGAAAGCTCTGCGTTGCGGGGCGCTCGCTGGACCGGATCATCGAGACCGGACAGGCGAGCGGCTATCTCAAGAAGTTGCCCGAACTGGTCGATATCGAAACGGCAATGGATCTCCCGCGCGGCGAAGTCCTCATCGTGGCGACGGGAGGGCAGGGCGAGTCTCGCGCGGCGCTCTCGCGTATTTCGGAAGGCAATCACCCTATCAAGCTCGAGAAGGGCGATGTGGTGCTGTTCTCCAGTCGCCAGATTCCCGGCAACGAGATCCCGATCGGTCGCATTCAGAACCGCCTGTCGGATGCCGGGATCGTGATCGTCACCGATCGCCAGAGCATGATCCACGTCTCGGGTCATCCGGGGCGTCCCGAATTGGTGGCGCTTTATGGCTGGCTCAAGCCGGAGATATTGCTGCCGGTCCACGGCGAGATCCGGCATATGCGCGAGCAGGCGCGCCTGGGCCTGGAAAGCGGCATTCCGCATGCGGTGTTCCAGAAGAACGGCGATCTGGTCCGGCTAGCGCCGGGCCGTCCCGGAAAATTCGGCGAAGTGCATTCCGGGCGCCTGATCCTGGACGGAGACATCATTGCTCCTGCAGATGGTGAGTCGATGGTCATGCGTCGGCGGATCGCCCTGAACGGCGTGGTCTCGGTAGCGGCCGACCGCCGCGGCCATGTGCAGGTTGCCGCCATCGGCTTGCCACTGGACGAGGACTATCCCAAGTTCGTGGAGGAAGCGCAGCGTGACGTTGCGGATGCGCTGGGCCGGGCGAAGAAGTCTGATCGGGAAGTCCGCGTCGAAGCGGCGCGGCTTGCGGCGCGGCGCGCGGCCACGCGCTGGTCGGGCAAGAAGCCGCAAGTACAGGTGATGCTGCTGGAGGATTGAGCCGATGGCGATGCAATGGACCTCGATGGTGGCGATCTACGGCCTGTTCTGGGTCCTGAGCGCCTTCCTCGTCATGCCTGTCGGATTGCGGACGCCTGGCGACGTCAAAGGCCATACCGTCGCAAAAGGTCATGCGGACAGTGCCCCGGTCAATTTCCGGCCGCGTGTGATCGCCGCGCGGGCGACGGTTCTCGCCTTGGCGCTGTTCGGGCTCTACTACGCCAACTATGCGGAGCAGTGGATTACCGTGGAGGATCTGAACGTCTTCGGGAGACCGCCGGTCCAGGACCTCGGCTACTGACGAACAAAAAAGCCCGCTTCACCTGAAGCGGGCTTTTTCGTTGTTGGAGGACTAAGTTCGGATCAGCTTCGCAGACGCTCGATGCCCTGAGCCAGGGCTACGTAGAGCTTGCCCATGTCCGAAGAGAGCAGGGTTACGCCCAGCGCATTGCCGTCCCGCGTCGACAGGATCTGTCTCAGGATCGACTCGAAATCGTGTATGTAGCGGCTGACATGCTCTCGGAAGGCTTCGTCTCGCTCGTAAAGCTGCTGGATAGACTTGATCTCGCCCGCATCCAGCAGAGACACGGCGCGACGCGTGAAGATGCCCCGGTCGCCGCGAAGATAAGAGGCCCAGGCCGTATCGGAGACTTCGCTGGACAGGGCCGAGGCAATATCGATCGAATTGGAATTGAGCGACTCCGTGATCAGTGCGGCGCGACGCGCGAAGTCGTTGTCCACCTGTTCCTCCGCCTTGGCGCGCGCCTGCGCGACGCGGTTTTCCAGATTGCCGACCAGTTCCTCGACTTTCGCGAGCTGATCCCGAAGCTGGATGGTCGCCTCGCGAGAGGCGCCAGAGGCGTGAGCGACGGCCTGGTCCAGCTGACCGGTAACTTCGGCGACCCGCGTACGCATGGACCGGTCGATGGCCTGGGCGCTTTCAGTGCCAAGGCTTTCCGCGACTCGTGAGATACGCGCGGCGCTGTCCGTCTCTATCGCGGCGATGCTCTGGTCGATGGTCGTGCCCAGAACTGCGATCGCTTCACGCAATTCGCCCTTGGCACGATCGGCGGCCGTCTGCGTTGCCTCGTCGATATCGGTGAGCGAGCTGTGCAGGACCTGGAGGAGCTTTGCATGGGCGGCGCCATGTTCGGAGAGTTCCGAATGCATTGCCGAAAGTTCGTCGGCGAAGTCCTTGAGGTTGGTTCCCGACTGCTCGACACCGCCCGCCAGTTCTTCGCCGCTGAGTGCTGCTTGGCGCAGCGCTTCGAGGACACCGGCGACGCCGGCATGAAGACGGTCGAGCCGATTTTCCGAGACTGCCAGCGCTTCCGGAAGATCGTTCTGGGCGTAGCGCGCGCTGCCCTGGATCAGTTCCAGCAGGCGCACGCTGGTCTCGGTCAGCTTGTCGGCTTCGCTGTCGGTTGCGGACAGCGTGGCCCGGGCAGCGGTCAAGTGTTCGGTCAGCGCGGAAAGGCTGCCGCGCAAGCGCGTTTCCAGCGCCTCGCCGCTTTCGACGATGGCTGCCAAACGCGTTTCGTACTCGCCAAGCTCACCGGTGATCGCGCGAGCGCGCTCGCCAAGGGTGGCGGCCTGGAGCCGGTGGGCCTCCAGGCGCTCTGCCATAGCGTTGTCGAGATCGCCGACCATCTGTTCGATACGGGCGATCGCATGACGTTCCTGTTCAGCCTGACGGGCCAGACGTTCGCCGGCTTCTTCGGCGAGCTTTTCGCGCCGGACAGCGATCTGGCGATCGAGCGCTTCGGCGTCGTCTCCGATGACGGCCAGGCTGTCGCGAAGCGCGGATATCGATGCTTCCTGCGTGCGCGCAATGCTCCGCCCGACTTCTGCCTGCTCCTCGTGCAGGTCGTCGAGCGCCTGGCGCCAGGCTTCGGCGGCTCGTCCTTCGCCATCGCGGAGCGCGCGTGAAACGACATCGCTTTCTTCGCGCAAGGCAACCAGGCGTGCGCGCAGCGATGTCAGACTTTCTTCCTCGTGACGATCGAGTTGACCGCGCGTGTGGACGATTTCGGCTTCGAGGGCGGCAGAGCGCGCGCGAATGGCCGCCAGTGCGGCAGTCTCATGGCCGTCCAGTTCACTGCGCAGGGCCTCTCCGCGTTCGGCGAGGGAGGCGAAGCGTTCGTCGGCAAAACGGCCGATCTGTTCGCTGCGGCCATGGATCTGCGCCAGCGCGGCTTCCACGGCTTCGCGCAATTGAGCGACCTGCCGCTCGCTTGCGGATCCGAACTCGTTGAGACGGTTGAAGCCGTTGATCATGTCTTCGAGCTGGACATGGGCCGCCCGCCCGGCATTGCCGATGTTGTTGGTCACGTCCTTTGCCGAGCTGGCGATCACGGGAAGCTGGCTGCGCAGCTTCTCCATATTGTCGAGGGCGACCTGGCTGACGCCGCTGATCGTATCGACCCGCGCGCCGTTATCGCGGATCAGCTCCTGCAAGTGCGCCGCGTTGCCGGACAGTCGTTCGGCGGCGATCCGTCCCAGGGATTCGAGATCGCGGGACTGGGCGGCGATGAACTCGCGGGCGAGGCTCAGCTCGCGGTTGACCGTGATCAGACGCGTTTCCAGCTGGGCGGACTCGTTCGACAAAGCCCGGGCGACGTGGCCGAACCGCCGCGTTTCCCGGGTGCTGTGACGCAGCGCCAGAAGCCACAAGGTGCCGATCAGAAGCAGGGGAACCGTCCATTGCACGATAAGTGCCGGAACGGCCGCCAGGCCCGAAGTGCCTTCTCCGCGCCCGCCGGGATGGAGCAAGCGGACGTAGATGAGGAAGCCGGTCCAGGCCAGGGCGGAACCGCCTGCGAGCACCGGCGCGAGCCAGTCACGCGCGCCGTTGCCCGCAGGCCCGTCCGCCGCGACCCAGGCGTTGCGCCAGGCGTCGTCCGAGATCTCCTCGCGGTCCTGCGCCAGGGCCGGCGTGCCGGCTGCGGTGGCCGAAGCAGCGGCCGAAGCCGAAAATTCGTTCATGCGGTTTTCCGGTTTGCTGTCTGAAGCGCGGTCCGAACTGTCTTCGCTGCCGTTCGCGTCGAATGCGATGATCGTGTTTTCCCCAGCCATGCGCCCAGGATACCACGGCAGGGGCTGGGATAAAGCCCGCTTTAACCCTTCGGGCATTAAGCTGGGGAAATGGCATATGAAGCAGGCGCCCTCGAAGAGACCCTGGCCGCGGCAGCGGGCGGAGATCCCACGCTTTTTGCGGAACTGCGCGCTTCCTATGTGGAGGGCGTGGCGCGGCAGGTCGATCTGCTTTCGCGGGCCCGCTGCGACGGCAATTGGCAGGTCGCGGCGATGCGGCTCAAGGGGCTGGCGGCAAGCTTTCATTCCTCGGCCCTGCTGGAATTGGCGGACCGTGCGCTGGATAGCGCTCCGGGTGAGCCAACGGTGATCCGGCATCTGCGCACTTATGTCGCCGAGTTTTCCGCCGCCGGATGAGCGTGTCGAGCTTGGCATCGAGCAGCCCTTTGCATAAGTGGTTCAGGAGCCAAGACGTCGGGGCTTAACGGCTCGGGGCTCGCCGGAGGTTGATACACTGCGTATAGCGTTGCTCGCCATGATGGAGCCTGCGGTCGCGGGGCAGACGGTGCCGCGCGCATTCCTGCGGGTGGGCGGTGCCACGCTTGCGCAGCACCAGCTCGGCCTGGCCTTGGCGCTCGACTGCCAGCGGGTGATCTGCGTCGCACGCGGGTCATCGCCGGAGATGATCGCCTTTCAGCACAAGGCCGAAGATGCCGGCCTGCAATTCCACATCGCCACCGGTGCGAGACCGCTCGCCGGCCTGGTGACGGCGAATGACGAATTGGTGGTGATTGACGAGGCGCTTTTCGTCGATCCCGTCGGTGTCGTTCCCCTTTTCGAGGGAAGAACGTCAGCCGTTCTCGTTCAGCCCGTGGAAGGCGGATTGGCGGCCGGCTTTGAACGAATCGACATCAACCGCGCCAGTGCAGGCGTGATGCGGATACCGGGCCAACTCGTCGAAAGCCTCCAGCAGCTGCCCGAGGATTGCGACGTTTCCTCGGCGTTGACGCGGATCGCCTTGCAGTCCGGCGTGGCGATGCGCGAAGTTCCGGCTGCCTTGCGCACCGGGATCAACTGGCGGCTGATCCGCGACGAGGCGGACGCGCATGCGGTTGAAATCGACTGGCTAAGAGAGCGTTTCGCCAATGGGGAAACGGCCGCGCCCGGTCGCGCCGTGGCCCGCTACGGCGTGCTCACGTTTGGCTCGTCCCTGCTCCATGCCGGCAATGCCTCCAATATCATGAGCCTGGCGGTCCTGACGGTTCTGGCGCTTGCCGGTGGCTTCGCCTGGTTCGGACTGGTGGTCGCGGCCTTCCTTTCTCTCACCGCCGCATCGCTTCTGGTCGAAGCCTGCCGGTTCCTGCGCATCGCCGAGCGGCATGCTCTGGGGCAGCTGCCGCCCGCGATCCCGCGTACGGACGTGCTGCGCTGGCTGGTCGATACGGCCTTCGGACTGTCGCTTCTCGCCGGAATTCCTCGCCTCGGCGGCGAATCGCTGATCTCCTGGCTGTTCCCGGCGACCATGTTGATGCTGCTGCTGGCGATGATTCCCCGCTTCGTGACCGGAGCCGTCGCTTCGCTGGTCGCGGACCGTGCCACATTGGGACTGGCGCTAGCTTTTGCCGCAGGATTCGGGCAAGTTGAGGGCCTGGTGGAAGTTCTGGCTGTCACGCTCGTTGTGGTCGGGATGGTTCTTCCGCTACGTCGCAAGGACTAACCGGGACTTAACCAAGTACAGGGTAAACGGGACGGATGATCGACAACGCTGTTCATCCGGCCGACGACCAGACTGCCGAAGCCTTGCTCCGTGCGGATCTGGCGCGCGGCGATGCCATGGCCGACAGTGTGCTGCCCATCCTGCAGTACTTGCTTGCCGCCGAGGATAGCGCGCTGTTCAGCGACGAGATCCTGGCCCGGGTACGGGGCATGATCGCCGACATGGCGCGCCAGATCGTCAGTCCACTCCATCTCGGCGAGGATCACGCCCAGCCGTTTGCCGAAGACGCCGAAGATCTTGCTCGCGCGCTCATGGCCGACGCGCTTCTTCTGTCGCACGTCCATGCCCTGGCTTTGGAATGGCAGATGACGGAGCGGTTGCAGGTGCGTCTGGGGCTGGATCCGGTGGTGCCGCCGCTCGTCCAGGCGATGTTGGCCTCGGCCGAGGGAACCGTCCATGGCAATGCCGTAAGCTGGCTGGCCGCCCAGGCCCGTTGGTGTCAGGCGCAGCGCCGCATGAGCCTGCCTCTGGAGGAACTGCCGGGCGATCTTCTCCACCGTGTCCTGCTGGCTGCACGCCAGGCCGTGACCGGCCGTGCGCCGGAGAGCGAAAGGCTGATGTCGGTAGAGGGGGACTTGCGGCGCCGGTACGACGAAGGCGCCACGCGCCTGGCACTCGCCGGGCGGCTGTTGACCGGCCTTGGCGGCGCGTACCACGTCGCTCTTTCGGTCGCCCATGCGGGTACTGCGCTGTTCCTGACCGCGCTGTCGGTCGGGGCGGGACTGCGGCGGGAGGCGGCGGTCCTTGCCACGCATGAAGCGCAGCTGGCGCGACTGGCACTGGCTTTGCGTGCTGCCGGGCTCAAGCCTGCCGACATCGAAAGACAGTTTCTCGCGATCCACCCCGAAGCCATGCTGCCCGAAGGCTTCGAAAGGCTCGGCACCGACATGGCCGCCTCGATCCTGGCGAGCGGTCGGCTCGGCCGCTGATGCTGATGGAAGGTAGCATTATTGCTCGTGCAGCCAGCGATGCGCAGGACCGGCTGCTTGAAGCCGACGAGCCGCTTGCCGGACTGCAGGAGCGCTGCGGAGGCCAGCTTCCCGGCACGATCGCCGTGCCCGAACTGCTCGAACTGGTGCGCAAGGCCCGGCGTTACGGTTTCCGGCTCGCCCGCGCCGTAACAGCGCACGACGGCGGCGAGGTCGTTACCGCCTGGGTCGAAGTGGAGCCGCAGGAGCTTGGCGACGGTTGCCAGATCGTCGTGCGGAACTGGCAGACGGCGCCGGCGCCGGTCGAGGACACGGCTTCGGCGGAACGGCGGCGAACGATGATCGACCGGCACGTAGCAGAACTGAGCGCCCAGCTCGATCCCGAGCAGCGTGTTCTGTCCGTCACGTCCGAGGGGGCGGAGCTTGTCGCCGTTACAGAGGCGATGCAGACCGGCTTCGGACGCCATTGGACCGAATTCCTGGCACCTGAAAAGATGACGCAACAGCAGCCTCTGCACTGGCGGTTGCTCGATGGGGCGCGGGTCATCGTTCCGGGGTCGCGCCGGTCTTGGAAAGTCGCTCTCATCCCGCATATGCGGCCAGGGTTCGATCCTGCCGGTTTCGAGCTTCTCCTGGTTTCGGATACGCCGTCCACCGGCACTGTGCTGGCGCACGAACCCATCGAGCCCCTGCTCCGCCGCAGCCTCGTGGGTCACGACCTTGCGCCCGTGCTGCGTCAGCCGCTCTCGCGGATCATCGCCAATGCCGAAACGATCCGCACCCGGCTCGCCGGGCCGCTGCCCGATGCTTATGCCGAATACGCCGGAGAGATCGCCGGAGCAGGCAAGCTGCTGCTGGGTCTTCTTGAGGATCTTGCGGATCTCGAGGTCGTGGAGACGGAAGGGTTCAGCACGGCGCCCGATCGCGTGGACCTTTCGGAACTGGCCAGGCAGGCCGCCGGTATCCTCAACGTGAGAGCCCAGGAAAAGGGCATCGTCATAGAAGCGCCGCATCCTGCCGAAGCCTTGCCGGCGGTGGCGGAATATCGCCGGGTCATGCAGATTCTGCTGAACCTCATCGGCAACGCGATCCGCTATTCGCCGGAGAACTCGCAGATATGGCTACGTTTGGAAGCCTTGGGCGACCGGGCGCGGATCATCGTCGCGGATCAGGGGCCGGGCCTGTCGCTCGAGGAGCAGGGCAAGATTTTCGACAAGTTCGAGCGTCTGGGGCGCAGCGGCGATGGTGGCTCCGGTCTGGGCCTCTACATCTCGCGGAGCCTGGCGCGTGCCATGGGCGGGGATCTGGCGGTGGAGAGCGCGCCGGGGCAGGGCGCTCGCTTCATTCTGGACCTTCCGGCTGACGCCGAGTCCTGACGAAAAGAGCCGATCAGGGGCCGCTGATCAAAGGCGGTTGTCGCCGGCATTGCCGCGCCGCGCGAGCCAGAGCAGGATGGCACCGACCGCTGTCATCACCGCGCCGCGCACGGCCCAGGTGCGGTCGCCCAGCATCACGCTGCCCGGCGGCCAATCGACGATACCGGTTCCCTGTCCGACCCAGAACAGCCCGAAGGCGATTGCAACCAGCCCCGCTACGAAAGCGAGAATTCTGAGGAACGACATGACTATTCCTCCCATCAGTGCTCCCGAAAATGCGAGCAGATGGCTTTGACATCAAGGGAATTCTTTCATCGAGGCTGACGCGCCTCCGTGCGATTCAAAGGGCGGCGGCCTGACGAACGATTCCGTCGAACGGCACGCCGCAAAGGAAAAGGCCCCCGCTTGCGCGAGAGCCTTTCCTGTTTCGCAATTGGCCGTGTCAGCTCTTGCGAGCGAAAACTCAGCGCTGGCCGATCGCCACGTAGTCGCGCTGCGTCGGGCCGGTGTAGAGCTGACGCGGACGACCGATCTTCTGGCCGGGATCCGAGATCATTTCGTTCCACTGCGCGACCCAGCCCACGGTGCGGGCCAGCGCGAAGAGCGCGGTGAACATCGTGGTGGGGAAGCCGATGGCCGAGAGGATGATGCCCGAGTAGAAGTCGACGTTCGGGAACAGCTTTTTCTCGGCGAAGTACGGATCGCTGAGAGCGATTTCTTCCAGGCGCAGGGCGGTCTCGAACAGCGGGTCGGTGACCTTGAGCGCGTCGAACACCTCGCGGACGGTCTTCTGCATGACCGTGGCGCGCGGATCGTAGTTCTTGTAGACGCGATGACCGAAGCCCATGAGGCGGAACGGATCGTTCTTGTCCTTTGCCCGGTCGATGTAGTGCTGGATCTTGTCCGGCGTACCGATTTCCTTGAGCATGTTGAGCGCGGCTTCGTTCGCGCCGCCGTGGGCAGGGCCCCAGAGGCAGGCGATGCCGGCTGCGATGCACGCGAACGGGTTGGCGCCCGACGAACCGGCCAGACGCACGGTCGAGGTCGAGGCGTTCTGCTCGTGGTCGGCGTGGAGGATGAAGATGCGGTCCATCGCCTTCTCGACCGCCGGGATCACCTCGTACTCTTCCGCGGGCACGCCGAAGGTCATGCGCAGGAAGTTGCCGGTGTAGCTCAGCTTGTTGTCCGGATAGACGAAAGGCTGGCCGACCGAGTACTTGTAGGCCGCAGCGGCGATCGTCGGCATCTTGGCGATCAGGCGATGCGAGCTGATCTTGCGGTGCTCGGGATCGGAGATGTCGGTCGAGTCGTGGTAGAATGCCGAAAGCGCGCCGACCACGCCGCACATGATCGCCATCGGGTGGGCGTCACGGCGGAAACCGCGGTAGAAGTTCGCCAGCTGCTCGTGGAGCATGGTGTGGCGCGTGATGGTGTTCTCGAAAGTCGCCAGTTCGGCTGCGTTCGGCAGTTCGCCGTTCAGCAGCAGGTAGCTGGTTTCCATGAACGACGAGTTTTCGGCCAATTGGCCGATCGGGTAGCCGCGATGGAGCAGCACGCCTTCGTCGCCGTCGATGTAGGTCAGCGCACTTTCGCAGCTGGCCGTCGAGGTGAAGCCGGGATCGTACGTGAACTTGCCCGTCTGGGCATAGAGCTTGCGGATATCGATGACATCCGGGCCGACACTGCCCTTGAGCACGGGATAGTCGTATTCCGTGCCAGCAGCATTCAGTTTGACCTGATCACCCACCAGTTCTTACTCCTTATATGTGCGACCCGGTCGCGGCGTCCGCCTGCGCGCCGATGCGAGCAAGGCTTTCGTCCCGGCCGAGCAGAACCAATACGTCGAAAATACCCGGAGAGGTCGTCTGACCAGTCAGGGCCGCCCGCAAGGGTTGCGCGAGCTTGCCGAGGCCCAATCCCAAGTCCTCGGCCATTGCCTTCAGGCTGGCTTCCAGTGCCTCCAGCGCCCAGTCGGATACGCTGAAAAGACGCTCGTGAATGGCGGCCAGGCGCCCCCGCGCCTCGTCCGTCAGAAGCGCCTGCGCCTTCTCGCTGAACGCGAGCGGACGCTTGGCAAACAGGAAGGCGGCGCCTTCTGCAAGTTCGTTGAGGTCCTTAGCACGGACCTTCAGCACCGGCATCGCCCGCGTGAGCAGAGCGAGGTCGGGATTTTCATAACCGGCCTGAACCAGGCGCGGCAGGACCAGTTCCGCCAGGCGGGCGTCTTCCGCCTCGCGCAGGTAATGGCCGTTCAGATTTTGCAGCTTGGCGATATCGAAGCGCGAGGGCGACTTGCCGACATCGGCCATGTCGAACCACTCGACCGCTTTTTCGCGGCTGATGAATTCCTCGTCGCCATGGCCCCAGCCAAGACGAAGCAGATAGTTGAAGAGCGCTTCGGGCAAGACGCCCATGTCGTCGCGATAGGCATCGACGCCCAGGGCACCGTGGCGCTTGGAGAGCTTGGCGCCGTCGGATCCGTGGATCAGCGGAACGTGGCCGTAAGTCGGCACGTCCCAGCCCATGCCCTGGATGATCACCAATTGGCGGAAAGCGTTGTTCAGGTGGTCGTCGCCGCGCAGGACATGGGTTACGCCCATGTCGTTGTCGTCCACCACGACGGCGAGCATATATGTAGGGGTGCCGTCAGAGCGCAGGATGACGAAGTCGTCGATTTCCTCGTTCCGGACAGTGACCTCCCCCTGGACGAGATCGCTGATCGTGGTCTCGCCGTCGCGGGGAGCCTTGACGCGAACGACGTAGGACTTGTCCGCGGGCCAGGTCGAGGGATCGGCATCGCGCCATTCGCTGTCGATGCGGAAAGGACGGCGCGCTTCCTGCGCCTTCTGCCGGCGCTCTGCGAGTTCTTCCTGAGTCAGGTAGCAGCGATAGGCGTGGCCGCTGGCAAGCAGCGCGGCGGCCACTTCGGCGTGGCGATCCGAGCGCGCGAACTGGAACGTGGCCGGCTCGTCCCCATCGAGACCCAGCCAGGTCAGGCCGTCGAAGATCGCGTCGATCGCCGGCTCGGTGGAGCGGGCGCGATCGGTGTCCTCGATGCGAAGCAGGTACTTGCCGCCGTGGTGGCGCGCGAACAGCCAGTTGAAGAGAGCGGTACGAGCGCCTCCGATATGGAGATAACCCGTGGGCGAGGGGGCAAAGCGCGTGACGACGGTCTTGCCGGTCGTCGATCCGCTCGATGCACTGCCGCTTGCCATTGTTATAACCTTCCTGTCCTATGCTCGCCATGGCCAGCGAAGCCGCCACGACAGATGATCCTCTGCTTCCGGTTCCTGCCGGAGGCGCTGCATTGCAGCATCGCCCATGGATCAGCCAGAGCCACATGTCGAGCAGTTTGCCCAGTGTCGAGCGTTTTCTTTCGAACTCCGGTTTCGACAGAGTGCCATGGCTCGCAGTGGCGTTCGGAACTGGCGCAATTGCGTGGTTTTCGATGCCCAGGGCCGAGGACTGGGTCGTCCTTTGCGTAGTGTGCGTCTCAATTGCATTATTCGCATCCTGGTGGAACGCCGGCCGGCTCCGTTTTCCTTATACGCGGCAGGCGTTAGTTTCGGTCTCCCTGTTCGTTCTGGCAGGGTGTCTTTCCGTTTGGACACGCTCCGAGATCGTGGGCCAGTCCCCCATCGCGCATCCGGTTTCCGGGATATTGACGGCGCGCGTCCTTGCACTGGATGAGCAGCCGGCATTGCAGCGCGACCGGCTCACTCTGGCCCTGCGCGATCCGCAGAGCGGCCGTGCCATCAAGGCGCGGGTCAATCTGCCGGTCGGTCTGCGCAGCCATGCGCCGGAAGTGGGGGCAGTGATCCGGTTCCGCGGACGTCTGGTGCCGCCTGCCTCTCCTATGTTTCCAGGAGGATATGATTTCGCGCGGACCGCATGGTTTGCAGGTCTGTCGGCGACGGGGTCGGTGACGTCCGATTTCGAAGTGCTGTCTGCGGGGGCTGGCGGTGATTGGCTGGCGCAGCAGCGCCTGGCCCTGTCGCGGCACATCACCTCCCGTCTGGCCGGCTCGGCAGGAGGCATCGCCGCGGCGCTGATCACGGGAGACATGGGCGCGATTTCGCAAGACGACGCCCAGGACATGCGCGATGCCGGTCTCGCCCATCTTCTGTCGATCAGCGGCCTGCATGTCAGTGCCGTGATCGGCTGCGTCTATTTCGTCGTGCTTCGCCTCCTGGCGCTTTCGCCGGCCCTGGCTCTTCGGGTCCGCCTGCCCGTGCTGGCGGCGGCTGCGGGAGCCGCGGCGGGTCTGGCCTATACTTTGCTCAGCGGCTCGCAAGTGCCCACCGTGCGATCCTGCCTCGCGGGCTTGCTCGTCCTTGCGGCCGTGGCCTTGGGAAGAGAAGCCCTTTCAATGAGGCTGCTCGCGGTGGCAGCCATCCTGGTGCTCCTCATGTGGCCGGAAGCCGTAGTCGGCCCCAGCTTTCAGATGAGCTTCGCGGCCGTCATCGTTCTTATCGCGCTGGGGAACGCGGCCTGGGCCAAGCGGTTGCTGGCGCCGCGCGAGGAGGCACCGCCGCTGAAGGCGCTGCGCTACCTTGCGATGATGCTCGTGACCGGTGTCGTGATCGAGCTGGCTTTGATGCCGATCGGCCTGTTCCACTTCCATCGTGCCGGCGTGTACGGCTCGCTTGCCAATGTTGCGGCCATTCCCCTGACGACGGTGATCATCATGCCCTTGGTGGCGACGGCGCTGCTGCTCGATCTTGTCGGGCTCGGCATTCCCGTCTGGTGGGCGGCGGACCGCGGGATCGATGTATTGTTGAGCATCGCGCATTTTACCGCGACGAGACCGGCCGCCGTAAGCGCGCTGCCCGCCATGGGCGCCTGGCATTTCGCATCTTTTGTTGCCGGCGGGCTATGGCTGGCACTCTGGACGAGCAGAATTCGTCTACTAGGCCTGCTGCCCATCTCGGCCGGATTTATCGGCTTGCTGATGATCCCGACGCCAGATGTCCTCATTTCGGGAGATGGCCGCCATGTCGCCTGGCTCGATCCGATGACGCAGCGGCTCGTGACCTTACGTAAAAATACCAGCGACTATGCTTTGGACAATATGATGGAAGCTGTTGGAACACACGAACTGCCAGGCGGCACGGCACTTCCGGGCACTCGGTGCAACCGCGACTTCTGTCATGTCGCCCTGCGAGAGCGAGGCGAGAAACTCCACCTTCTGATTGCCCGAAGCAGAGCGCTCGTACCCGAGATGCAATTGGAGCGGGCTTGCAGACACACCGACATCGTGATTGCCGATCGCTGGCTACCTGGCAATTGCCGTCCGAAATGGCTGAAACTGGACCGTCAGATGCTGGACCGCACCGGCGGCGTGACGATCCACCTCGCGAGCCGAAGCTTGAGAACCGTCAGCGAAACGCAAGGTGATCACGGTTGGTGGCCCCACGGCAAGCGCTGAAATTCGACAAACGGCTACGGAATCAGGACGTGATAAACAAATTGTGCAAGGCCGCGCCTGTACCTCGCTGTCAGACTTAGTGATAGCGGCGCAAAAGGCCTGCCAGCTTGCCCTGCACTTCGACTTCGTCGGGACCGTAGATCTGCGGCTCGTAAGCGCCATTTGCCGGATCAAGGCGCACCATGCTGCCTTCCCGGCGCAGATACTTCAACGTCGCCTCTTCGCCGCGGATCAGCGCGACAACGATCTCGCCGTCACGCGCGGTGCTGGTCCGCTTCACGAGCGCAAAGTCTCCATCGAGAATGCCGGCTTCGACCATGGAGTCGCCGGATACCTCCAGCGCATAATGGTCACCGGAGCCGAGCAAGGCGGCAGGCACCGGAAGCGAAGATTGCCCTTCAAGCGCCTCGATCGGAACACCCGCAGCGATGCGGCCGTGGAGCGGGATCTCGATGACGTCATTTGCCGGCTTGGCGAGCGGAGCGGTTCGGGCCGGCGCAGCGACCATGCCCACGGCGCCGGAGGTCGGCGCTTTCGCCGGCTTCGTGTTCGCATCCTCGGGCTGACGAAGAACTTCGAGGGCGCGCGCGCGATTGGGAAGGCGGCGAATGAAACCGCGTTCCTCCAGCGCCGAGATCAGCCGATGAACGCCGGACTTCGATTTGAGATCGAGTGCTTCCTTCATCTCCTCGAAACTCGGAGAGATGCCGCTTTCTTCCAGTCGGACCTGGATGAACCGGAGCAATTCATGCTGCTTGCGCGTCAACATCTGCTTAGCCTCATATGTTCTGCGGCGCTTGGCCCTTGGTCGCCCGACGAACAGTTCTCCCCGACATGGCTGCCATTAGAGAACATTCATGCGAACAATGAGAGAACAATTATGCAACGAATGGGGTATCGTCAAGCATAACCGCCATTTTGGAGCAAGAACACCTGAACGCTTTCTCCCGCGACCAGCGCAGGAGCATGGGCAGGGCGGTCGATCAGGACGTTGCTGGCCGCAAGGGAGGACAGCGCGCCGCTGTCCTGAAGGGTAAGCGGGCGAACGGCCTCTCCATCCCAGACGCCCCTCAGGAACTCGCGCCTCGCGCCGGTGGGTTCCAGCGGCTCGGCGAGACGTGTCGTGATCGCTCGCGGCAGAGGGTGGGACGCCCCCAGGAATGCGCGGAGAACCGGGAGCATGAAGAGGTAAGCCGTCACCAAACTTGATACGGGGTTGCCAGGAAGGCCGATCACAAGCTGTTTTCGCGATCCGTGATCGCGGCTTGCGATCAGAAGCGGCTTGCCCGGTTTGATGGCAACGCGCCAGAACTCGATCTTCGCGCCCCATGCTTCAAGGGCCGGTCGAAGGAGATCGTGGTCCCCCACCGAGGCACCGCCGCTCGTTACGATAACGTCGGCGTCCGCTGCTGCGTCGAAGGCAGTCATGAGCGCATCGAGGTCGTCAGGAATAGGTCCGTTTTGCTCTACATCAATGGGAACAGAGCGCGCGAGGGCGGCGAGCATGGCGCCGTTACTGGCGGGGATCTGATGCGGCGCGCAGGGCTGTGAAACCGGCGACAGTTCGTCGCCGCTGTCGATCACGGCAAGTCGAGGGCGGCGACGGACGGGGAGATACTTGTGGCCCGCAGAAATGGCGAGCGCGGCCTGGGCCGGTCCGATCAGCGTACCTGCCGGAAGGACCGAGGCTCCTTCCACGAAGTCCATGCCGCGCGGCCGAACATGCCTGTTCTCTGGTCGCGGTGCCTCACCCGTCATGACCAGATGGTCGCGGTCGCGCGCGACATCTTCCTGAACGATGACCGCCTTCGATCCCGCCGGGAGCAGGGCACCCGTTGAGATCCGCACGGCCTCTCCCGCTTCAAGGCTCCCCGAGAAGGGATGACCAGCGGCGCTCTCGCCGATGATCCGCCATGGCCCGGACACATCGCCGGCACTCACGGCATAGCCGTCCATGGCGGATACATCGGCGGCAGGCTGGTGGCGCAGGGCAAACAGCGGCTCAGCCAGATAGCGCCCAAGGGCGCCGCCGATGTCGACATGCTCGACCTCCAACGGCTCGACCAGTGCGAGCAGGCGGGTCTGGGCCTCTTCAAGAAGCATGGGCGTGGTCATGAGTCGTCCGGCGCTGCCTTCCAGTGTCCGGATTTCCCCCCGATCTTCTCGATCAGACGGATGCTCTCGATGACCATCCCCTTGTCGAGGGCCTTGGCCATGTCGTAGATTGTCAGCAATGCAACGGAAGTCGCTGTCAACGCTTCCATTTCCACGCCGGTCTTGCCCGTCAGGGAAGCCGTGGCCGTGACCACCACGGCATCGCTTACGAAGGCGAAGTCGAGGTTCACCGCATCAAGCGTCAGCGGATGGCACATGGGGATGAGATCGCCGGTCTTCTTGGCGGCCATGATCCCGGCAATGCGTGCGGTTCCCAGAACGTCACCCTTGGGTGCGTCACCTGTGCGAATCGCCTCCAGCGCGTAGTCCGTCATGACGATCCGGCCGGACGCCACGGCGATTCGCCGCGTGTCGGTCTTGCCGCCGACATCGACCATCCTGGCGGTGCCTTCGGCATCTATGTGGGTGAGCGCGTTGCCCATGGCTACCAACCCGTCAGTGACCGAGGAGCAGGCGGCGGGTCGCCGCCTCAACGTCCGCTTCGCGCATCAGGCTTTCGCCGACCAGGAAGGTGCGGGCGCCGCAAGCCGACAGGCGCACCAGGTCTTCGTGCGCGTTGATGCCGCTTTCGCTGACCAGAAGCGTTCCTTCCGGCGCCAGCGAGGCGAGCCGTTCCGTAGTGGCGATGTCGGTGACGAAGCGTTTGAGATCACGGTTGTTGACGCCGATGAGGCGCGACCTGAGGCGACTTGCCCGCTCCATTTCCTGCTCGTTGTGAACTTCGACGAGGCAATCCATGCCGCGCTCCAAAGCAGCCGCTTCGATTTCCGACATCATGCCGTCTTCGAGAGCCGCAACGATGATCAGAATGGCATCCGCGCCGATCGCCCGGGCCTCGGCCACTTGCCAGGGATCGACCATGAAGTCCTTGCGGATTACCGGAAGCGAGCAGGCTGCGCGCGCATCCACCAGGTAATCCTCGTGACCTTGAAAATACGGCGCATCCGTCAGCACCGAAAGGCATGCGGCGCCTCCTCGCTCATAGGCGAAAGCATGCTCAGCCGGCCGAAAATCGGGACGGATCAGCCCCTTGGAAGGCGACGCTTTCTTGATTTCCGCGATCAGTGCAAAGCCCGTTTCCGCCTTGCGGCGCAGCGCGGCTTCGAAGCCGCGCGGCGCGCTCTGCTCGCGCGCCCGTGCGTCGAGATCGCCGATCGTTGCAAAGCCTTGGCGGCTTTGCACTTCGAGGCGCTTGGTATCGCAGATTTCGGTCAGCTTGTCGGACATCGGTACCTCGAAAACACGTCGGGGCTCAGGCCCGGAGTGCGGAAATCCAGCAGTTGAGCAAGGCGTTGGCGAGGCCTTTGTCAATCGCCTCGGCCGCTTCCTCGACACCGTCACGCCAGGTTTCCACCTCGCCAGCGACGATCAGGGCACCGGCGGCGTTGAGCAGGACGGCATCGCGATAAGGTCCGTGCTCGCCCAGCAGCAGTCGGCGCAAGGCGTCGGCGTTGTACGCGGCATCTCCGCCCCGGATCGCGGTGACCGGCGCGATGGCTAGTCCGGCATCTTCGGGAGAGACGCGGCGCATCGCCAGTTCGCCGCCTTTGATCTCGGCCACTTCGTTGCCGCCTGCGAGGCTCAATTCGTCGAGGCCCTCGTCCCCGGAAATCACGAAAGAGTGCTCGCTGCCGAGGTGCATCAGGGCTTCGGCATAGATGGGCACATAGGCCGGTCGGGCGATGCCGACCAACTGGCGCGTCACTTTGGCCGGATTGGCGAGCGGTCCCATGAGGTTGAAGATCGTGCGCCGTCCGATTGCCTTGCGGATCGGCATGATCCGTCCCATCGCCGGGTGATGGCGGGCGGCAAAAAGGAAGCAGATACCCAGGTCGCTCAGGGTTTCTTCGGCCGTTTCCGCTGCTCGGTCCAGATCGAGGCCCAAGGCTTCCAGAGTATCGGCTGCACCGGCCTTGGAACTGGCTGCGCGATTGCCGTGCTTCGCAACGGGAACGCCGCAGGCCGCAACGACCAGTGAAACTGCGGTGGAGACGTTGAGCGTGTGGTGTCCGTCTCCGCCTGTGCCGCAGACGTCGATGGCATTGGCGGGCGCGTTTATCGGGATCATCCGAGCACGCATGGCGCGGGCCGCACCCGTGATCTCGCTGGCGGTTTCACCGCGTTCCGTCAGCGCGATGAGGAACCGGACAATGGCGTCATCGTCGAGCTTTCCATCGAGGATCAGTCCGAAGGCATGTTCGGCTTCGGCCTCCGCGATGGGGTGGAGCGGATCGGGAAGCATGATGGCGGCGGTCATGCTGCGATCCGCGCCGGCAACTTCGCGTCGATTCCGCAGAGTTTAAGGAAGCTCGCCAGCATGGCATGACCATGCTGCGTGGCGATGCTCTCCGGATGGAACTGCACGCCATGGATCGGCAGGTCGATGTGACGAAAACCCATCACATGTCCATCGTCCGAGCGCGCGTTGACCTGCAGTGACGCCGGAATATCCTCGACGACGAGCGAGTGGTAGCGGGTTGCGGTGAAAGGCGAGGGGATGCCGGCGAACACGCCGCTGTCGTCATGCGTCACGGGCGAGGTCTTCCCGTGCATCAGACCCCCGCGAACGACCTTGCCGCCGAAATACTGCCCGATCGACTGATGGCCGAGGCAAACGCCGAGCAGGGGCTTGCCGCAGTCCGCCGCGGCGCCCACGAGATCCAGGCTGATGCCCGCCTCATTGGGCGTGCAGGGGCCGGGAGACAGCAGAAAGCCTTGCGCCCCGCTATCGATCGCCTGGGCGGCGGTAAGGGCGTCGTTGCGGACGACTTTCACTTCGGCCCCCAGTTCCATGACGTAATGGACCAGGTTCCAGGTGAAGCTGTCGTAGTTGTCGATGACGAGGATCATTTCCTACCTTTCGTCGCTTTCTCGACTACGATCAAGGGGCCCAGGGGAGGTCCGCCGTCGACGCGCCCATGCTCGGGATCCCAGAGAGAAGATACGCTGCCGTCGAGGAACAGCGCATTGGGGCAATCCAGCCTATCCCGGAAGTATCGGGCCAGCTTGCCGAACGACACCGGCTCGTCCGAGATCACGAAATGCGCTCGGCCCTTGCGATCGACGCCGACGCCGTTCCGCAGCTTTTTCGAGTCGCCGTCCGCATCGATGCTGGGGTGAAGCTTGCCGGCAATGACCAGCATCGGGCCCGACTGGGTTCCGAAATCGGGACGCTTCGCAACGGTGGCGGCAAAATCTTCCGTAGTGCGCACGGCCCATCCGCCTTTGGCGTCACCATAGAACACGCCGTTGGGTTTCAGATGGAAATTACCCCACCCCGGGTTCGTGTTCAGCTTGTGCAGTCGCTCGCCTTCGGAGACGTAATAGCCGATCGGCTGGCCCTTGTCGTCGAACATGCCCCCGTTCATCGCGAAGGCGACGGCGTGTCCGCCTGGAGCGCCGCTGGCGGCAAGTTCGGAGAGGCTTCGATAGGGAGCGCCACCCTTCGGGCCGAGCACCATGTGGATGCGGTGCCTTGCCGGGTCGGCGGTGCAATGGGTGAAGGACGCGCCTTCGAAAGTCGCACCCTCGCAGGAGGGCGGCGGCGGGGAAGCCTTGCGCTCGGGTGCGGCGTCGGAGGAGCAGGCGGCGACGAGAAGCGCGAAGGCGGCGATGCTGCCGACGCGCGTCACCATCGGTAGGCCGGCGCCCGGATCGACCACCAGGATAGGCTCGAGGCGGAGATATCGATCACTGGCCGAAACCCGGCTCCCTGGCGACGCGAACGGCCTCGCGGGCGGCTGCGAACAGCGCTCCGGACTTGGCCTCGCATTCGCGCTGCTCCGAGGCAGGATCGCTATCGGCAACGATGCCTGCGCCGGCCTGGACGTGAAGGATGCCGTCCTTGAGCACGCCGGTCCGCAGCACGATGCACGAGTCGACCGACCCGTCGGGTGCGAAATAGCCGACGCCGCCAGCATAGGCGCCCCGTGTCTCCGGTTCCAGCTCGCCGATGATCTGGCAGGCGCGGACTTTCGGGGCGCCGGAAACGGTGCCTGCCGGAAAGCCGGCGAAAACGGCGTCGATCGCATCGTGCCTGGCCGTATCGAGCCGGCCGACCACGTTCGAGACGATGTGCATGACGTGGCTGTAGCGTTCGATGGTGTAGCTGTCGGTGACCTCGACGGTCCCGGCAGCGGCGACACGTCCGACATCGTTGCGGCCGAGATCGAGCAGCATCAGGTGCTCGGCGCGCTCCTTGGGGTCGGCTAGCAGGCTCACTTCGTTTGCCTTGTCTTCCGCGACGTTCCGCCCGCGCGGGCGGGTACCGGCTATGGGCCGGATCGTCACTTCGCCGTCGCGCACCCGAACGAGGATTTCAGGGCTCGATCCGATCAGCGCAAAGCCGGGCATGTCGAGGAAGTAGAGGAACGGCGAAGGGTTCACCCGGCGCAGCGAGCGATAGAGCGCCAGCGGCGGCAAAGCAAACTCGCAAGTGAACCGCTGGGCGAGGACGACCTGGAAGATGTCGCCTGCCTCGATGTAGTCCTTGGCCTTGAGCACCATCGACCGATAGTCGGACGCGGACATCACCGGCGTCTGCACCGGATCGGGCAGATCGCCAGCCGCTTCCGCCGCCGGGATGGGCGCGGCAAGCCTGCGCAGGGCTTCGTCGATGCGCTCGCCCGCGAGATCGACGAGGCGCTCGGGCGCGCCGGCTTCCGGCCAGAGCGGCGCCACGCAGAACAGCTCGTCGCTCAGGCGATCGAACACCAGGATCAGCGACGGCCGGACGAACAGCATGTCTGGCAGGTCCAGCGCACTCTGCGCCGCCCGAGGCAGCTTTTCGACCAGGCCGATCGTCTCGTAGCCGAAATAGCCGACGAGGCAGGCGAGGGCGGGCGGAAGCTCCGGCGGTACGTCGAAACGGCAGCTTTCAACCAGGCTGCGCAGTTCGGCCAGGGTATCGCCCGGCAGTCGCGCGAAGGCGGTACGGTCGTTCTGCCAGGCGCGATTTATCTCGCAGGACTCGCCCTGCGCGCGGAACACGAGATCGGGGTCCAGGCCGATCAGGCTGTAGCGCGCCCGCGTCTCGCCGCCTTCGACGGACTCGAGGAGAAAATCTCCGCGACCTTCCTCGAACAGCTTCAGCGCGGCGGCGACCGGCGTCTCGGTATCGGCGACCAGCTTGCGCCAGAGCAGCGCCGGCTTTCCATCCGCAAGCTGAGCCATCGCCGCAAGGCGATCCGATTCGCGTTCCATTACCCCAGTCACCATCTCACTTGCCTTATTCGGCGCTGCCGGCACCGGCGAGCTGGTCGCGCACCGCTGCGATGGCCTTGTCGTGGCGCTTCACGCCGACTTCCTTGCGGATCGCCTTGCCCAGGGCATCGGTATAGGCCTGGCCGAGCTGGCCGCCGAGTTCGCGCTGGGTGCCTTCCACGAGCTGCGCCGATTCCACCTTGCCGGGGACGACCTCCTTGAGGGCGACCACGAACCAGCCACGATCGCGACCGGCCGACTGCACTTTAACGGTGCCCTTGGCCATGTGGAACATCAGCGAGACCGGCGGCGGCACCTGACGTCCCGAGCGCAGGGCAGCGGTCAGCGTGGCGCGCGACATCGAGACCTGCTGGACCGGCGGCAGCGTCTTGCCGATGGCGGCGATGGCCTGTTCGAGGGTCTTGCCGCGGCGCACCTGGGTCTGGACCTGGAGCGCTGCGGCCTTTGCCGCGACGTCACCCTTGTCGATGGCCCAAGCGGCCTTCACGTCGTTGACGATCTCCTTGAACGGCGCCGGAGCGGACGGGGTGATGTCGGTGACGTCGTAGACGATGAAGCCGTTCTGGCCTGCAGGCGCAGCTTCGTCCTTGGTGACCTGAGCGGTCTGCGGCTTTTCCTGATCCATGGCGAAGGCGGTCTTCAGCACGGTTTGGAGTACGGCCGGAGCCGTCTCGCCGGGCTTGCCGTAGACCTGGCCGTTGGCGGTGATCGGTGCGGTGGTCTGGACCGTCGCGCCGAGCGACTTGGCCACTTCGACGAGGCTGGCGCCGTTGCTGAACTCGTCCTCGAGCTTGGCGAGAAGATCGGTGAGGGCGCTGCGCTTCTTTTCCTCGGTCAGCTTGGCGACGATTTCGTCCTTCACCGCGGCGAGGGGGCGTTCCGGCTTCTTCTGCTCTTCCTCGACCCGGATCAGATGCCAGCCCAGCGCGCTCTTCTGCGGAGCGGCGAGCTTGCCCACCGGCGCCGCGAAAACGGCGTCGGCCACGGCAGGGGAAAACTGGCTCGAAAGCTGGGCCTTGCTGAAGAACTCGAGCTTGGCGGCCGAAAGCCCCTTTTCCTGCGCAGCGGCTTCGAGCGTCTTGCCCTTGGCGACTTCGCCGGCGATGGCCTTGGCGGCGGCTTCGGTCGGGACGATCAGCTGGGTGATCTTCCGGTTGTCCTGCGCCGCATAGAGCGCGGCGTCGGCCTGGTAGCGTTTCGCCACATCGGCATCGTCCGGTGCCGCGACGTCCTTCACCGCGCTCTCGCCGAACGCGGCGAAACGGATCACGCGGCGTTCGGGGCGGATGAAGGCATTGGTGTGGCTCTTGTAGAAGGCCTGGAGCTCGGCATCGCTCGGTGCATTCGTCGGAGCGAAAAGCTCGGAGGGGAGGGCGACGACCGTGCCGGCCCGATTCTCGTCGAGCAGGGCGGCGTAGCGCTTGGCGGCGAAGCTCGACATCGTCGTGCCGAACTGCGCGGGCAGCATCAGCTGCTGCGCGATGAGGCCCTGAGCGATATCCTCACGTAGAGATTTTTCCGAAAGACCCTGCTGGGCAAGAAGCTGGCGGAACGTCGCCTGATCGAACTTGCCGTCGACGCCCTGGAACGCCGGAATCCTGGCGATCTCGCTATCGATCAGCCGATCGCCAGCGACGACGCCGATCTTCTTACCGAAAAACGCCGTGGCAGTGCGGTCGATCAGTTCGTCCAGCACTTGTTCGAGGCCGCCCTGTGCGATGAGCACTTTCATGGTCATCGTGGGATCCTGCGCCTGGACGCGCGAGAGCGCCGACTTGGCCGCAAGCGCCAGTTCGTTCTCGTCAACCTCGTCCTTGCCGACGGTGGCTACTGCCTTGCCGGCGCTGATGCCGCCGGAATCGCTCATCCCGGTGAGATCGCCGCCGACAAACGCCAGCGTGATGAGCACCAGCACCGCCAGGGCTATGCCGGCGCCGATCTTGGAGTTCAGGACGTTTCGGAAAAATGAGATCATGTACCGTGCCGATCAGCGTGAAATTCGGGTTCAATCGGAGCGCCATGGGCAAGCCTTAGCGCGAACCGGGGCAGGCTTTAGGGGGGCTTGTATCATCCTGCAATGGCGACGTGCGATGAGAGACCTGCGACTCGCGAGATCGACCAGGTCGCTCCTGGTGGAAGCGACACCGGGAAAGCACGGATTTTGACAAGAGCGCCCTCGGTGCACTAGCAGCGCCTCGAAAGCACGGCGCATGATTCCCGCTCCCTTGGGGGGATCTGAGCGGTCCGCGCGCCCTGAAATCAAGGTTTCTCAATAACATGGCTGGTCTGCCTTACATCGTCGGTAACTGGAAAATGAACGGCACGCGTGCGATGCTCAACGAGGCGCGCGCGATCGACCGGGCTGCCGCACGCTTTCCGAAGGTGCAGGTGGCGGTCGCGCCGCCCGCGACGCTGCTTTACCGCATTCGCGATGCGGTGGAACTGATCGGCGTCGGCGGCCAGGATTGCCGGGCGGAAGACAGCGGCGCCTTCACGGGCGACATCTCCGCTCCCATGCTCAAGGATGCCGGCGCGGACTTCACCATTGTCGGGCATTCGGAGCGCCGGACGCTTCACGGCGAAACCGATGCCGATGTGAAGGCCAAAGCCGAGGCCGCGCTGTCGGCAGGCCTCGCGGTGATTCTCTGCGTCGGTGAAACCGAGGCACAGCGCGATGCAGGCGATGCCGAATCCGTGGTCGCCGCGCAGATAGAGGGATCCTGCCCCGCTATCGACGGTGTGCCGGAGAAGCTGTCGCTCGCTTACGAGCCGGTCTGGGCGATCGGCACCGGCCGAGTGCCTTCGGTCGAGGATGTGGCGGCGATGCATGCCGCTATCCGGGCGAAGCTCGTCGCCATCTACGGCGAGGGCGGAGCGGATGTCCGCATCCTCTACGGCGGTTCGGTCAAGGCCGACAACGCCGGCGAACTGCTCTCCGTGCCGGATGTGGGCGGAGCGCTTGTCGGCGGCGCGAGCCTGAGCGCCGAAAGTTTCCTCGCGATCGTCGGTGCAGCAGCTTCGCTGGGCAACGACTGAGGCACGCGGATTGGCCGGATGCCCGCTTTATCGAAGGGGTCCGGCTGATGACTTGCGCGGAGCGCGCCTAGCGCCTATCTGCGCGACTTGAGATGCGGGTCCTTGATCGCCTATTGGATCAAGACCCCCAAGATGACTGAGAAAAACGCACGATGCTGTTCACCTTCCTGACCGTTGTCCAGGCGATTGTCGCTCTCCTGCTCGTCGGCATCATTCTGATGCAGAAGTCGGAAGGTGGCGGTCTCGGTGTCGGTGGCGGCAGCCCTTCGGGTATCATGTCGGCGCGCGGAGCGGCCAACTTCATGACCCGCGCAACGGGTATTCTCGCTGCGATCTTCGTGATTCTCTCGATCGTTCTGGCTGCTCTGGCGGTGAACACCACCAGCGGCCGCGACATCGATACCTCGCTTCAGCGTGAGACGGCACCGGCCGCTCCCGCGCAGCCGGTCGATCCGCTTGCCGGTGCAGCCGCACCGGCCGGTGCACCGGTAGAAGGCGCGAGCCCGGCACCGGCCGGTGCCGCTCCCGCCAATGATCCGCTTTCGGGTGCTGCCGGTCAGTAAATCGGCGTACTCCGGCAGGGCACGGCCCGGCGCATCGAAGTAACAGAAATGCCGTCTGGCTTTGGCAGGCGGCATTTCATTCGTTTTGACCTGTGGATTGAGGCACAGCGCTCTTGCGCTCGTGCCCCCATGCAATTTAAGGGCCGACTCCCATGGCGCGGCATATTTTTATCACCGGCGGCGTGGTTTCCTCGCTCGGCAAAGGTCTCATGGCGGCGAGCCTCGCGGCTCTTCTGCAGGCACGCGGCTATCGCGTCCGCATCCGCAAGTTCGATCCTTATCTGAACGTCGATCCGGGCACGATGAGCCCGTATCAGCACGGCGAAGTCTACGTCACCGACGACGGCGCCGAGACGGACCTCGATCTGGGGCATTACGAGCGCTACACCGGCGTTTCGGCACGCCAGGCCGACAACATCACCTCGGGCCGCATCTACCAGGACATCATCGCCAAGGAGCGCCGCGGCGACTACCTCGGCGCCACGGTCCAGGTGATTCCGCACGTGACCGACGCGATCAAGGACTTCGCGATGGCGGAGACCGAGGATCTCGACTTCGTCCTCTGCGAAATCGGCGGTACGGTCGGTGATATCGAAGGGCTGCCCTTCGTCGAGGCGCTGCGCCAGCTGCGCAACGAACTCGGCCGCGAGCAGACCTGCTTCGTTCACGTCACCCTGGTGCCCTACATCGCGGCCGCCGGCGAACTGAAGACCAAGCCGACGCAGCACTCCGTACGCGAACTGACCGGCCTGGGTATCCAGCCGGACATCCTCCTGTGCCGCTGCGACCGCGAACTTCCCGAGAGCGAGCGCCGCAAGATTGCGTTGTTCTGCAACGTGCGTCCGCAAGCGGTCATCCCGGCGCTCGATGCGCCGAACATCTATGCCGTGCCGCTTCAGTACCATCACGAGGGGCTGGACGCCGAAGTGCTCCACCACTTCGGCATGGCCTCGGAAGCGCCCGACCTCTCGCGCTGGAACGACATCACCGATCGTTTCGAACACCCCGAAGGCGAAGTGACCATCGGCGTCGTCGGTAAGTACACCGGCCTCCAGGACGCCTACAAGTCGCTCAACGAAGCCCTCGTTCACGGCGGCATGGCCAATCGGGTCAAGGTCAACGTCAACTGGATCGATGCCGAGATCTTCGAGAAGGAAGATTCGGAGATCGCCGCTGCGCTCGAGCCGATGCACGGCATCCTGGTTCCTGGCGGGTTCGGCGAGCGCGGAACCGAAGGCAAGATCGCCTCGGTTCGTTTCGCCCGCGAGCGTGAAGTGCCGTTCTTCGGCATTTGCCTCGGCATGCAGATGGCCTGCATCGAAGGTGCCCGTTCGGCCGGGATCGAAAAGGCCAATTCAACCGAATTCGGCCCCACCGAAGAGCCGGTCGTCGGCATCATCACCGAGTGGATGGGCAAGGACGGCCTCGAGAAGCGCGCCGAGGGCGGCGATCTGGGCGGCACCATGCGGCTCGGCGCCTACAAGGCCGAGCTTTCGCCCAACAGCCACATCGCCTCGCTCTACAACGCGACCGAAATTTCGGAACGCCATCGCCATCGTTACGAGGTCAACGCTTCCTACCGTGACGTTCTGGAGGGCAACGGCCTGATCTTCTCCGGCATGTCGCCTGACGGCCTGTTGCCTGAAATCGTCGAACGCCCGGATCATCCGTTCTTCGTGGGCGTGCAGTTCCATCCCGAGTACAAGTCGCGTCCGTTCGAACCGCATCCGCTGTTCGCCGGGTTCGTCGCGGCGGCGCTGCGGCAGGCACGCCTGGTCTGATAGGGCGCTGGATCGAAAGAAAGCGGGGCGGGGCCGGAAGGTTCCGCCCTTTTTATGATCGTCCGAGCACTGCCAGCAACAGGGTGATCGTTCCGACGGAAAGCACGGTCGAGATCAGGATGACCCTGGCGGTCAGCGCGCCCTCGCAGCGGTGGAACTCCGCGAGCATGAATGGACCCGTCCCGGTGGGCAGTGCCGCCAGCAGAACGGCAGCATCTCGCACGGGCTTCGCGAGCGGGAAAACCCATAGCGCGAGCACCAGCGTCAAGGCCGGATAGACGAACAGCTTGAGCGCGACGAGCATGGCGGTCTTTCCGGCCTCGGCCTGTTCCGAAGCGCGCGGTTCGGCCAGAAACATGCCCAGGCATACGAGCGCGCAGGGGCTGGCGGCCGAACCCAGGAGCTTGAGGAACGCATCGAGTGGAGCTGCGATCCCCGCGCCGCTGGCCATGACGAGGGCGCCGCAGAGAGGCGCCAGGACCAGCGGATTTCTCAGCAGCGCCTGAGACACATGCAAGGCGATCGTGAGCGGGTGCCCTCCGGCTTGATTGCCGAACTCGATAAGCACGATGGCGAAGGCGAAAAGCACGCAGACGGTATTGATCGTCGCGATCAGGGTGAAAGTCTGGGATGCGGGCCCAAGGGCGGCGATGAGCAGCGGAAAGCCGAGGAACGCTGCGTTCGAATAGGCGCCGTTCAAACCGTGGATCGCGGCACTCCCGATGTCCGCCCCGCTCAGGCGGCTGATCGCCACCGTGATAATGAAGAAGAAGAAGGTGCTGAACCCGAAGACCGCGATGAATTCCGGTTGCCAGAGCTGAGCGGGTTCGGCCTTGGCGACGATGTCGAACAGAAGTGCCGGAAGCGCCAGGTAGACAACGAAGCGGTTCAGTTCACGCGTCGATTGCGGACCGAAGATGCCGGCTCGCCTTGAGAGCCAGCCGACGAATGTCAGCGCGAAGATCGGCAGGACAACCGACAGGATCGAGATCATGATGAAACCGCAGCTCGCTTATGGCTCAGTCTGCGGCTTAATCGCGAGCTGCGTCCGCGCCAACTCTCCATTCTCCCGTGCATGCGGGTCGTGCAGGACCGCGACTACCGGCAAAGAGCGAACAAAAGGGCGGCCCGGACATCTCCGGACCGCCCCGATTTCCTCCAGCCGTCCTATCCGTCAGGCAGCGGCGGAATCGCCTTCGATGCTGCCATCCACCACGGTCAGGCTATTGCCACCGATGGCGATCTTCTTGGGCTTCATCGCCTCGGGCACCTCGCGCACGAGATCGATCACCAGAAGACCGTCGGCAAGGTCGGCACCGTCTACACGGACGTAGTCCGCCAGTTCGAAGCGACGCTCGAAGCCGCGCTGGGCGATGCCGACATGCAGCATCTCCCCATCCACGGACTCTTCGGGTTTCTGACCCTTCACCACCAGCAGGTTCGCCTGCGCGGTTATGTCGATGTCAGCCGGCTTGAAGCCCGCGACGGCCAAGGTGATGCGATAGGCATCGGGGCCGCGGCGTTCGATGTTGAACGGGGGGTACTTTTCGCCGGGGTTTGCACGACCCTGGTTTTCGATCATGTCGAAAAGCCGGTCGAAGCCGACCATGGTGCGGCGGTAGGGCGAGAAATCGATACGGTTCATGACAAAAATCCTCCAATGAGCAATCTTCGTGATTTCGAAGCCCGGACCTCCCGGCGCTTCGTTTTCGAGCCATCCCCTTGGCGGGCCATGACTCGAATCCCTAGATATGATAGCCGCCCCCGCTTTCAAGGCCCTCTTCGCAGAGGGTGCGAGCGAGAGCAGAGGCCTCTGCAAAGACCCGGCCGCCAAGATGGAAGGATATGTTTCGATGAGCCAGCCGAAGGTGGAAATCTATACCAAATGGGGCTGCCCTTATTGCGTGATGGCCAAGTCGTTGCTCGACGACAAGGGCGTGCCTTATGAGGAATATGACATCACGATGGGCGGTCCCAAGCGGCAGGAAATGCTCGAGCGGGTGCCTGGCGCGCGCACCGTTCCGCAAGTGCTGGTTGACGGCACGCCTTATGGCGGCTTCGACGATATCGACGCACTGAACCGCGCAGGCAAGCTCGACCCCGTTCTCGGGCTCTGACCGACATGGCACGCGCCGCCTTGTTGCAGATGACCTCCGGGATCGATCCCGAGGCGAATGCGTCCGCCATCGTCGCCGCTATTCGCGAGGCGGGTGCGGGCGGCGCGCAGATGCTATTTACCCCGGAAATGTCAGGGCTCATCGATCGCAAGCGGGAGCGGGCGGCTGCCAAGATTGTTTCCGAAGCCGAGGACCGCGTTCTGGCCGCAGCGCGTGAGGCAGCGTCGCGAGAAGGGATCTGGGTTCATCTGGGCTCGCTGGCCGTGCGGCCCTGTGAAGCCGCCGATGCCGAAGCCCGTTCAGGCGGACGCTATGCCAATCGTGCATTCGTGATCGATGCGACCGGCGATATCCGCGCACGATACGACAAGATCCATATGTTTGATGTCGATCTGGCGGGAGGAGAATCCTGGCGCGAATCCAACGCCTATGCGCCCGGTGAGCGCACAGTCACGGTCGAAACGCCGCTGGGCCTGCTTGGTCTCGCGATTTGCTATGATGTGCGGTTCCCGGCGCTGTTCGAAGCGCTTGGACGCGCCAGGTGCGACGTCATCGCCATACCGGCAGCGTTCACGGTTCCGACCGGAAAGGCGCACTGGCATCTCCTGCAACGCGCTCGCGCGGTCGAAGCCAGTGCGTTCGTGCTGAGCGCGGCGCAAGTCGGGACACACGAGGACGGCCGCGAGACTTACGGCCATTCGCTCGCGGTGGATCCCTGGGGCGATGTGCTTCTGGATCTGGGCGGGGAGCGGGCCGGCCTTGGCTTCGTCGATCTCGATCATGCCCGTATCGCGGAAGTGCGGGCTCAGTTGCCCAGCCTTGCCAACCGGCGCGCAATCGCCAAATAGGCAGAGATGCCCATCGTATTTGATCTCGAATGCCGTTCCGCGCAGCACCGGTTCGAAGGCTGGTTCAAGTCTTCCGATGATTTTGCACGCCAGCAGGAGCGCGGCCTTGTCGAGTGTCCGCATTGTGGTTCGGCGGAGGTAGGCAAGGCCGTTCAGGCACCGCGCCTCGGTCGGAAGGGCAATCAGCGCATGGAGGCGGTTTCGGCCCCGGTTCCTGCGAAAGTCGCCGCCGAAGTGCCGGCTGCGTCAGTTCCGCCTGTTGCCGCTCCCGGGCCGCCACGGGAACTCTCGCCGCAAGCGGTAGAAGCGCTGAGAACCCTCGCCGCGATGCAGGCGAACGCCTTGAAGTCGAGCCGGTTCGTAGGCGAGAGCTTCGTCGAAGATGCCCGCGCGATGCATTACGGCGAGCGGGACAGCGAATCGATCCATGGCCACGCCACGGTGGAACAGGCCAAGGAATTGCTCGAAGAGGGCATCGCCGTTGCAGCCTTGCCGTTTCCGGTGCTTCCGCCCGGACAGGCCAATTGAAGCCTGTCCATTCAACAGATTGCCAAGGCCTGCCGCGCAAGCTAGGACGCGCTCGAGTGCGCCCGTAGCTCAGCCGGATAGAGCACCAGATTCCTAATCTGGGGGCCATGGGTTCGAATCCCGTCGGGCGCACCATCCTTCCGAAGGATCGCAAGCTCGTCGGACCGGCCCGGTTCCGGATATGAAAATGCCCGCGAATGCGGGCATTTTCATCAGTCCAACGGTCTGGGATATCAGCCGAACTTTTCCTTGAGCTCGTAGAGAGCGATAGCGGCCTTGGCTGCTTCGCCGCCCTTGTCCTTCTGGTCCGGCTCTGCGCGAACGAGCGCCTGTTCCTCGTTTTCCACGGTCAGGATGCCGTTGCCGATGGGAATGCCGTCCATCGTCAGGGCCATGATGCCGCGCGCGGATTCGCCTGCGACGATTTCGAAGTGGTAGGTTTCGCCGCGGATGACCACGCCGATGGCGACATAGCCGTCATAGTCGCCGGTCGAATCGGCCATCGAGATCGCGGCCGGGATCTCCAGCGCGCCCGGCACGGTGATGACTTCCCCCTCGTGACCGGCCGCTTTCAGCGCGGCCTTGGCACCGGCGATCAGCTTGTCGTTCAGGTGGTCGTAGAAACGGGCTTCGACGATGAGAAAACGGGCCATGTCATTACGCTCCTTCGGGGGCGGTGATGGGGCGCTCGCCAGCGATGTTGAGGCCGTAGCCTTCCAGCGCGACGAGCGAATGATGGGTGTTGGTGAGCAGGATCATGTCGTGGATGCCGAGCTCCGCGAGGATCTGGGCGCCGACGCCGTAGTCGCGCAGTTCCTCGAGATCGGGATTTTCGCCGGCGCGAACCTGGTGCTTGATGTCCATGACGCGCGAGATGGCACCCGTCATCTGACGGTTGATGACGACGATCACGCCCGCGCCTTCCTCCGCGATCATCTCCATCGAATGATGCAGCAGATCGCTGCGATCGCTGGATTCCTCGCCGAAAACGTCAGTGAACATCGACAGGGTATGCATGCGCACTAGCGTCGGCTTGGCCGGATCGATCCTGCCCTTGATCAGGGCCATGGTCTCTTCGCCCGTCGCCTTGTTGAAATAGCTGCGGGCCAGCCACTGGCCGCCGTAGCGGCTCTGGAAGGTGATCTCGTTCTTCTTTTCGACCATCCGGTCATGACGGCGACGATAGGCGATGAGATCGCGGATCGTACCGATCTTGAGATCGTGGATGCGGGCGAAGGCGATCAGGTCGTCCATGCGCGCCATGGTGCCGTCGTCCTTCATGATCTCGCAGATCACGCCCGACGGGTTGAGGCCGGCCAGGCGCGAGATGTCGACGGCGGCTTCGGTATGCCCGGTGCGGACCAATACGCCGCCGTCACGGGCGCGGAGCGGGAAGACGTGGCCGGGGGTGACGATATCGGCCTTGGTCTTGCTGCCGTCGATCGCCACGGAGATGGTGCGGGCGCGATCTCCGGCCGAAATGCCGGTGGTGACGCCTTCGCGGGCTTCGATCGAGATCGTGAAGGCGGTTTCGTGGCGCGTACCGTTATGCTGGCTCATCAGGTCGAGGCCGAGTTCCTCGACGCGCTGGCTGGTGAGCGTCAGGCAGATCAGTCCGCGGCCGTGCGTCGCCATGAAGTTGATCGCCTGCGGCGTTGCCATCTGTGCCGGGATGACGAGGTCGCCTTCGTTCTCGCGGTCCTCGTCGTCGACCAGGATGAACATGCGGCCATTGCGAGCTTCGTCGATGATTTCCTCGATGGGCACGAGCACAGGGCGATCGTCGTTCGAGAGCAGGAAGCGTTCCAGCTTGGTCAAGGTGTCGGCCGTCGGATTCCAGTCCTGCTCGGTGCAGTCTCGCAGGGTATTGGCATGAAGCCCGGCAGCGCGGGCGAGGCCGGCCTTGCTCATGCCGCCTTCATTGACGAGCTTGCGGACCTGTTCGATCACGTTACCAGCCATTGCAATCATCCACTTCACATTTCGATGTGATCGCCATATGAACCGATCACATCGAAATTCAAGCCCCTTTGAAGTTGGGCGGCCGTTTTTGCAGGAATGCCGCGACCGCTTCGGCATGATCCTGCGTCCCGTGCGCCGCCGCTTGCATCGCGGCCGCAATCTCCAGCACCGTCGCAAGATCGCCACGGTGGCTTTCCCATAGCAGGCGCTTGGTCATGCGCACCGCATGGGACGGGTTGGCGGCGATGCGGCGGGCCAGGGCGCGGGCCGAGTCCATCAGTTCATGATCCGGTACGACTTTCGAGACGAGACCGCAGGCCAGTGCCTCCGCCGCATCGATCATGTCCCCGGTCAGAGCCATTTCCGCAGCTTTCGACCAGCCGACGATACGCGGCAGCAGCCACGATCCGCCGTCTCCCGCTATCAGGCCGATCTTCACGAAATTCTCCGCGAAGCGAGCGCTTTCCCCGGCGATCCGCAAGTCGCACATGCAGGTGAGGTCGCACCCCGCGCCCACCGCCGCGCCGTTGACGGCGGCGATCACCGGCACTTCCAGCGCCGCGAAGGCGAGCGGGAGGCGCTGGATTCCGCGTTTGTAGTTGATACGCGTGCGAATGGGCGTTCCGCCATTGACGTTGCCGCCCGGCTTCATCTCGTTGATATTGCCGCCGGACGAAAATCCTTTTCCGGCCCCGGTCAGGATGGCCACTCGGGCCGCGCCATCGTTCTCCAGCCGGTCAAGTGCGCCAAGCAGGCCCTCGATGACTGCGGGATCGGAAATCGGATTGCGCATGTCGGGCCGGTTGAGCGTCAGGGTGACGATGCCTTCGTCATCGATGTCGTAGAGTACGGCTTTGTCCATGCGTGCTTGTTCCTTCTCCCTCGCGTGCGCGTGCTTTAGCAGCTTGGCGCAAGGGGACCAGGGGGCAGGGGCAGGGGGAGGAGCAGGGGGCGACGCATGCTCTTGCAAGCCCCGCGCCCCTCGCCCAAACGGGAAGGATGCGACGCGACGATCACGACGAGAGCAAGACAAAGGCGGATCCGAAGCTCGTGGAGGCGGTGTTCGGCCAGATCCGCTCGGCGCTGGAAAGGCATCGGCATCGGCCTGTCGTGATCGGGATCTGCGGAGCGCAGGGCGCGGGGAAATCGACGCTAGCGGCGGCGGCGGCGCAGGCCTGCACGCGGCAGGGATTGAACGCGGCCGTGCTGTCGCTCGACGATCTCTACCTTACGCGGGACGAGCGGCAGGTGCTGGGGCGAAGCGCGCACCCTTTGCTCGCCACGCGCGGGGTGCCGGGAACCCATGACGTCGCGCTCGGCCTCGAAACCCTCGACAGCCTGGAAGGTGGCATGCCGACGGCGCTGCCCCGGTTCGACAAAGCCACCGACGACCGGGTGCCGGAGCGGGACTGGCCCATCGTCGCCCCCGGCTGCGACGTCCTCCTTTTCGAAGGGTGGTGTGTGGGCGCGTTCCCGCAGCCGGCGAACGAACTGGCAAGACCTGTAAACGCGCTGGAAGCGGAGGAGGACGGAGATGGGCACTGGCGCCGCGCCGTCAACGACGCCTTGGGCGATTGCTACCAGCGCCTCTTCGCGCGGCTCGACCGCTTGATCCTCCTGGCGGCACCCGGCTTCGAGGTGGTCCATGGCTGGAGGCTGGAGCAGGAGCGCGGGCTTGCCGCAGCGCCGGGACGGAAAAGCGTGGCGCCGATGGATGAAGCTGAAATCGCTCGCTTCATCGCCCATTACGAGCGCCTGACGCGCTGGATCCTGACCGAAATGCCCCGGCGCGCCGATCTGCTCGTTCGCCTCGGCGCCCAGCGGCAGGTCCTCGATATCCGTCAGGGCTGATCGGTCTGGCGGCGGACCTGTTCGGCCCGGCGGCGCTTGTGGCGCTCCAGCTCGGATGCCTTGGGTACGCGGTTGTCGATCAGATCGGCCAGGACGGCGCCGCGTTCTCCGGCAGGCAGCGCCGGACCGATGGTCGTATCGCAGAAGGTCTGCCGCTCGATCTCGGCATTGACGAGGGCGCCCAGCAGGACTCCGTAGGCCGAGAGGTACAGCCACATGAGGAATACGACGATCGCGGACAGAGAGCCATAGGTCGCGTTGTAGTCGCTGATGTAGGCGACGTAGAGCGAGAATCCAAAGGACACCGCGATCCACAGGATCGTCGCCAGCAGCGAGCCGGGCGCCAGCCAGCGCCATTTCGCAGGGCTGCGGTCAGGTCCATAGCGCATGATCAGCGCGAATCCTGCGCTGCCCAGCGCGATCGCCGCGATCCAGGTAAGCCATTGGAAGAGGACGGCCGTAGCGTCTCCGAGGAACACGCTGGTCTGCGTTTGCAGCCAGGCGAACACGCCGCCCGAAAGCACGCCGGTCAAGGCGATCAGCACTGCGGAAACCGTCAGGCCCACGGCGCGAAGCGTCAGGGAAATGGTGCCGCGCGTTTCCCGTTCCTCGTTGATGATATTGAGCGCGCTGATCATGCCGTTGGCGGCGCGCATGCCGCCGAAGATGGCGAAGAACAACGCGATGAGCAGGGCGAAGCCGGTGACGCCTCTGCTGGTCGTGACGATCTGCACCAGCTGCTGCTCCAGCATGGAGGCGACTTCGGGCGGAACGACCTCGACGATACTCTGCATCTGCGCATGGACGGTCCCGACGTCGCCGATCAGACCGTAGATCATCACCGTCGCGCCGATCAGCGGCGTGAGCGCAAGGAAGCAGTAGAACGCCAGTCCCGCAGAAAGCAGGCCCAGCTCGTGGAAGCCGCTCATGACGTAGACGCGCTTGACGATTTTCCACCAGGCTCGCCCAGGGATCTGCCAGGGCGCATTGGCATCGGTGCCGAGTTTACCGGATTCCGATCGAGCCGACGTCTGGGTCTTTGCGGCCGCTGCGGCTATGCCTTCTTCAGATTTCATCGCTTACCCACTTGCGGCAGGGAACTTTCGCTGTTGCAATGCGATAGGGTATTCCACGAGGTGGCCTGTTGCCCATTCTCGACAGGGGGTTTACATCGCGCTGCTCATGCCTTGGCTAATCGATCAAAAGCCGGCTTGTTCCCTTTCGCTGCGCGACGGTGCGGGACTGGCCACGATTTCCCTGCTGCTCGCGTTGTCGGCGGTGCCGGCACACGCGCAGAACCAGCAGGGGGCGCAATCTCCCGGGACGGATCAAGCCGTCCAAACGGTTCAGTCCGCCAGCCCGGGCACGCAAGCCGGTGTGCCGGACGACGATCGGGTCCAGGCCGGCAAGTTGGCAGTCCCGCCGGTGCCTGCCGATGTCGCTCTGCCCGAGGTGAAGCCGGTCATCCCTGACGACGAATTCAACAATGCCATTCCCGCGCTCGGCAGCCAGGACGATCCCGAGCTCGGCAAGCCTCTCGAATCGATCGAGGCTTTCGAGCGGCGGATGGCGGCCGATCAGGCGGACACGAAGCCGCAGGACGGCCAGGCGGCGCCGCTCGGCGATCCGGCTCTGGCCGACGGAGATGCTGCGGAAGAGATCGGCGATGCGCCGGTTCGCGACACCGAGTTGAATGCGGCGCTGCCGCCGATCGATCAGTTCGAAGTGACGCCGGTTCAGTTCGCCGAAAAGGCGGAAGATACGAAGGACGTCGAAGTCGCATACCAGACCCGGATCGAGGGTCTGGATAATCCCGATGACGAGACGGAAACCGATCTGAAGAGCGAGTTCCGCTCTCATTCGGCCTTGAAGAAGGGGGATGGCAAGGCCGCGAACCTCGCCATGGTGAATGCCCGCCTGAACGAGGACGCCACGCTGATGCAGACGGTGCTGGCCTCGGAAGGCTGGTACTCGCCGATCGTCACCACCCGCGTCGATCGAACACCGGACGGTGCGGAAGGTCCGCCGCTGGTCGCGGTGATCAAGGTGGTGCCGGGCAAACGCTATTCCTTCTCGGATATTGTCGTGAAGGCCGATCCCACGGTGCCGTCTGATCTCATCGCTAAGAACCTGGCGCTCAAGGTCGGAGAGCCGATCATCGCCGAGCGGGTGCAGGGTGCCGAGGCGCAAGTCGCGCTCGCGCTGCCCGAGAACGGCTATGCCTTCGCCAAAGTGGGCGACCGGGACATTCTGCTCGACCAGGATACCGCCGAGGGCGTCTATACCCTGCCGGTCGAGGTCGGACCGCGCGGCCGTTTCGGTGGCTTCACCACGGACGGCGACCTGGCGTTCGACGCCAAGCACATCGATGTGCTGGCCCGCTTCAAGCGCGGCGAACTCTACGACAGCCGCAAGGTCGACGACTTGCGCAAGGCCCTGGTCGCGACGAGCCTGTTCTCCACTGTCTCGGTGGAGCCGCGCAAGACCGGTGAGACGGCGCCCGAAGGCACGGAGTACGTGGATCTGCATGTCCAGCAGGACGCCGGGCCGCCGCGAACGATCGCCGGTTCGCTAGGGTACGCTGCAGGCGAGGGTATTACCGCGCAGGCTACCTGGACTCATCGCAACATGTTCCCGCCGGAAGGGGCTCTGATCGCGCGAGCCATCGCCGGTACGCGGCAACAGGGTGCGGGCGTCACCTTCCGCCGCTCCAACGCCGGCAAGCGGGATCGCACGCTGGAAGTCGTGGCCGAGGCGTTCCACAACGACTACGACGCCTACAGCGCCTATACCGGTCGCCTGGCCGCCCGTGTCGCGCGCGATTCCACGCCGATCTGGCAAAAGAAATATACCTACGCCTTTGGTGTCGAACTGCTGGCGACGGCGGAAACCGACTACAACCGCAACACCGGCCAACGCGACCGCAAGCTGTACTATGTCGCCGGCGTCAATGGGCAGGTCGGCTTCGACCAGACCGACAGCCTGCTCGATCCCACCAAGGGCTTCCGCCTGACGACGCTGGTTCAGCCAGAAGCGACGGTCCGCAAGGGTTTCGATCCCTATGTCCGGGCGCGGATCGACGCATCGGCCTACTATCCCGTCATGGACAGCCTGGTCCTCGCCGGCCGCCTGCGTTTCGGCACGATTCAGGGAGCGGGTCTGTTCGATATCGCCCCTTCGCGGCGGCTCTATGCCGGCGGCGGCGGCTCGGTGCGCGGCTATGCCTATCAGGCGCTGGGCGAACAGGCGGCGGACGGCACGCCGGTTGGCGGCCGCAGTCTCAACGAGGCCTCGGTCGAGGCTCGCTATCGCTTCGGCAACTATGGCATCGTCGCTTTCGTCGATGCGGGGCAGGCTTATCGCGAGACGATGCCGCAGTTCAACAACTTGCGCTACGGCGTGGGCATCGGCGGCCGTTTCTACACCAACTTCGGCCCGGTTCGTCTGGATATCGCGACTCCGGTCAACCGGCAGCCGGGTGAATCCCGCTTCAATCTCTACGTTTCGATCGGGCAGGCATTCTGATGTCGGACAATGACACCATGATCCCGGCCGACGAGCCCCAGAACGACGCCGGAGTGGGGCAAGCCGCCCCCCCCGCCGAGGCGGCAAGGCGGAAGCCGTCGCTCTGGCATCGCGTGCGGATCCGCGCGCTCAAGACCGTCGTCGGGCTCGTTCTCGGCGTGGTCGTGCTGGTCGCCGCCGTCATTTTCGGCATCGATACCGGACCCGGTCACCGCTTCGTCGCCGAGCAGATCGCCGGTTTGCAGTTCGAAAACGGCATGCGGATCAAAGTAGGCCGGATCGAAGGTTCGCTCTATAAGCGGATGACGCTTCGCAACCTCTCCGTCAGCGATCCCAAGGGCGAGTTCCTGTTCTCGCCGGAAATCGACGTGGACTGGCGTCCTTTCGCCTATCTCAGCAATCATGTCGACGTGCGCAGCGCCGCAGCGCAGAGAGTGATCCTGCGCCGCGTTCCTCAGTTCAAGCCGACTCCGCCCAGCGATGCGCCGCTATTGCCGGACATCGATATCGACGTGGGCAGGTTGCGGATCGATCGCTTCATCGCCGAGCCGCCGGTGTCCGGCGATCGGCGCATCGTCACCATCGACGGCAAGGCGCACATCTCGGATGGCCGGGCGCAAGTCACGGCAAAGGGCGGCACGATCGCCATCGAGGGCAAGGAAGGCGGAGATCGCTTCAACCTGCTGGTGGATGCGGTGCCTTCGAGGAACCGGCTGGCCCTCGACGTTGACCTCGACGCGCCCGCGAACGGCGTCATCGCCGCCTTGGGCGGTCTCAAGCAACCGCTGCGGCTGAAGCTCGGCGGCAAGGGCGATTGGAAAGCCTGGAACGGGAATCTGGACGCCCGCCTGGGTGATGGCGAACTTGCCAAGTTGAGCCTTGCCGCGCGTGACGGAACCTTCATGATCAAGGGGCCGACCCGTGTTGCCAGCCTGGTGACGGGGCCTACAGCCAACCTGCTTGGGCCGATCACCAATCTGGACATCACCGCAGCGCTGGATCAGCGCCGCGCCACGGTGACCGGGCGCATCTGGAGCGACGCATTCACTCTGACGCCCAACGGAATCGTCGACCTTTCCGCCAACAGCTTCGAAGACCTGAAACTCGATTTCGCGCTGCTGAAGCCGGCGGCGATCGCGCCGAACCTCAGCGGCGCCGGCCTCACCGCATCGCTGGCGCTGGACGGCGCTTTCACGACACCTAAGGTCGCCTATCGCATCAATGCTGCCCGGATCGTCATGAACGACATGGGCCTCGAACGCCTGACCGCCAGCGGCGCGGCACGAGTGGACGCTGACAAGATCCTGATCCCCGTCGCCGCGCAGGTTCAGCGGATAACCGGGCTGGATACCGTGGCCGGTGGCTCGCTGGCGAATGTCAGGCTGAACGGCGATCTGGCGATAGACGGCACGCGGGTCCTGTCGGACAACATGCGCCTGCGTTCCGATCGCATCGATGCCGGGCTGATCCTCGTCGCAGACGTCAGCAAGGGGTTCTACACGGGAGCGATCGACGGCAGGATCGACAACTACCGGCTCGACAGCGTCGGCATCTTCAACATCAACACCAACATGGACCTCAAGAGCGAGGGCAACGGCTTCGCTTTGGAGGGTACCGTCCGCGCGCGTTCGACCAGGTTGCTCAACGACACGCTCAAGACGTATCTGGGCGGCAATTTCGCCGCGTCGACGCGCGTCCGTTATGGACCGGACGGTGTCGTGCGGTTTTCGTCGCTGCAATTGAATGCGCCGGAACTCAAGGTGCGCGGCGGGCAGGGCAGCTGGTCTCCCAATGGCCGCATCTCGCTGGCTGCGAAGGGCAGTTCCACCCGTTATGGCAACATCGGCGTGCGGGTGACCGGCACGATCGCCAATCCTGACGCCCATGTCACCGCCGAGCGCCCCGGTCTGGGCATCGGCCTTGCGAACCTCGACGCGCGGATCACGGGAATTCGCGGCGGCTACCGCTTGGACATGACGAGCGACACCGACTACGGGCCGCTCAAGGCTGACGTTTCGCTCGGGCTCGGCTCGCAGGTGTCTGTGGACATCAACAGCGCAAACCTGGCCGGCGTCGACTTCGCGGGCCGCATGGTCCAGACCAAGGCCGGCCCGTTCGCGGGGCAATTGACGGCCAATGGCAACGGTGTCGGCGGGGCTCTGCGCCTGGACGCCGAAGGCAAGTACCAGGCCGTCGATTTCAACTTGCGCGCGAAGGACGCCGTGTTCCCGGGACCGGCGAACCTCGCCATCGGTTCCGCGATCATCGATGGACGCGCCGTCCTCTATGACAAGCCCGCCGTGGTCGCCGATGCGCAACTGGCCGGCACCTCCTTTGGTGCGGTCGAGATCGCCGCCGCACGCGTGCTCGTGGATTACCGCGACGCGCGCGGCAAGGCCAAGGGCCTGATCGAAGGCGTGAGCGGAGTGCCGTTCCGCGTGGGCCTCAATGCCGATCTCACGCCGGAAGTCTGGCGTGTTGCCTTGCAGGGCCGCGTGCGCGGTCTGGCGCTGCAAACCCAGTCTCCGGCGCGGATCGTTCCAAAGGACGGTGGCTACGAACTTCTGCCGACGACCATCGGTTTTGGTTCGGGAACCGCGAAAATCGCAGGCACTTACGGCGAGGGCATGAAGATCCAGAGCCGCCTGGAGAACGTCGATGTCGCGCTCGTGAACGCCTTTGTTCCGGGCTACGGCCTGGGCGGCAAGGCCAGCGGCAGCTTCGATTTCGAACAGAGCAGCTCCACCGCGTTCCCGCGCGCCGACGCCCGGATGAGCCTGGTGAATTTCACGCGCACCAGTTCCAGCACGGTAAGCCAGCCCGTGAACATCAACTTCGTCGGCAAGCTGCTCCCCGATGGGGGGGAAGCCCGCGCGGTGTTCCGCAAGCAGGGCAGCGTCATCGGCAGGCTGGTCGCCAGCCTTCGTCCGCTGCCGCCGGGCGAGGGCGCCTGGACCACGCGCCTGCTGCAGGCGCCGCTTGGCGGCGGCATCCGCTACAACGGGCCTGCAGACACGTTGTTCTCCTTCGCCGGACAGCCGGGCCAGACCCTGACCGGATCAGTCGGCCTGGCGGCGGACTTCTCCTGCCGCGTGTCCGACCCCTGCATTACCGGCCTCGTGAAGGGCAAGGATCTGACCTACGAGTACCAGGCTTACGGTACGCGGCTTTCCAACATGACCCTGGATGGCAAGTTCAGCGGCAATTCCTTCGAACTGACCTCTTTGAACGCCAATGCGGGCAGCGGCACCGTCAGCGCCAATGGCCGTCTGAGCCTGGCCGCGGACGCGGGCTACCCGATGGATCTCAATGTCAAGTTGGACCGGGCAAGGCTTGCGCGCAGCAACTCGCTTTCGGCAAGCGCCACCGGATCCCTCAACCTGACCAAGCGGGCCGGGGAAACGGCCTTGCTGTCCGGCGACTTGCGCTTGCCGGAAACCCGATATGAGATCGTGCGGCAGGGCGCCGTCGATATCCCGCAGCTGACAGGTGTTCGTTTCAAGCCGAAGGCGGGACCGACCCGCGTGACGGGCGACGAACCCGCCCCGCAGATCTCCAGCGCGTTCTCTTCCGTGCGCCTCGACCTGCACTTGCGCGCGCCGGAAAAGCTCTACGTGTCGGGCATGGGTCTCGAATCGGAGTGGAGCGCCGACTTCCGACTGAGCGGCACCAGTTCGGCCCCGAGCATGGCCGGCGAGGTCAAGCTGGTGCGCGGTACGCTGGGCTTCGCAGGCCGGTCGTTCGAGCTTTCGGACGGCTTGATCTCGTTCAACGGCGGCCAGACCATCGATCCGACGGTGGCGATCACGGCGACCGAATCGATCGACGATGTGGACGTCACCGTCGCCGTCACCGGCCGGGCGTTCAATCCGCAGATCGAGTTCAGCTCCGTGCCGAGCCTGCCACAGGACGAAGTCCTGTCGCGGATCCTGTTCGGCAGTTCGATCGAGAACCTTTCGGCGATCCAGGCCGTCCAGCTCGCGTCCTCGCTCAATTCGCTGCGGGCGACGGGCGGCGGCATCAATCCACTGGGCAAGCTGCGCTCGGCGGCGGGTATCGATCGCCTGCGCATCCTCGGTCCCGACGAGGCGAGCGGACGCGGAACGGCGCTGGCGGCCGGCCAGTACCTGACGGATGATATCTACGTCGAACTGATCACCGACGCGCGGGGCTTCACCGCCACGCAGCTCGAAGTCAGCGTGACCAAGTGGCTGTCGGTGCTCAGCCAGGCCGGCGGATCGGGAGTCAACAGCCTCAACCTGCGCATCAAGAAGGATTACTGATGCGGCGAGGTCTCATGGCCGTGGCAGGCCTGGTTGCCCTTGCCGCCTGCCGGCAGGAGCCGACATTCGAAGAGCGCTACGACAAGGCCAGCGAAACGATCCGCCAGCGGGCCAAGAGCATCGATGCGCAGATCTCGGCCACCGGAGCGCCCGCTTCAAGCGCTCCGGCGGTCAAGGTCGAACTGGATGACGGCGGCGCGCTTTAGCGATTTCCGGAAGCGCAACCTCGGGTTTACCACTCGGCGCTAGGATCTCTTCGAAGCAGCGCGGGCGCCCGGCGGGCGACCATCTGCAGATCAAGAGGAAGGACGTTTCGGTGCGCGACGATTGCGGCAGGTTGCATCCCCGGCATGAGGTTCTGCTGGAAGCGAGGTGCCGCAAGTCGAAATGGCATGTCTTCGCGGTGGAGCTTGCCGATATTTCCGAGGGCGGCTGCTGCTTCGCCGGCGCTGCGGAAGACTTCGTTCCGGCCCAGCGCGTGGCCCTGCGCATGGCGCATCTCAAGGCGATCGAGGCGGAAGTGCGCTGGATAAGTGGCGGCCGGGTTGGGGTGGTCTTCCTGACACCACTGAGCCGCGAGGCGATCGATGACCTGGCGCGGCACTACGGCATCCCGTCCGAGCGGCAATGGCGCTAATAGCTTCGGCTTTGCACGAGCGGAGTGCAGTGTTCTTCGATGGAATGGGAAGGGGGCGGTGGTGGACGCACTTGGGCTCGAACCAAGGACCCGCTGATTAAGAGTCAGCTGCTCTACCAACTGAGCTATGCGTCCACACGCGTTGCCGCGTAAGGTACGGAAATGGTGGACGCACTTGGGCTCGAACCAAGGACCCGCTGATTAAGAGTCAGCTGCTCTACCAACTGAGCTATGCGTCCACACGTTTCCGCGCAAGGACAGGAATGGTGGACGCACTTGGGCTCGAACCAAGGACCCGCTGATTAAGAGTCAGCTGCTCTACCAACTGAGCTATGCGTCCACATTGCCCTGACCTGGGCTGCCATACTGGAAAGTCTTGGTGGACCTACCCGGCGGCGGAGAGGCTCCTATAGCGTCTGTTTTCAGGATGGGAAGCGGAAAAATCGACTTTTTTAAGAGAATGATCCGGGGCGGCGATTCCACCGGTTCACGGCCATGAGCGTGCCGAGGCAGATCATGTTGGTCAGCATCGAGGTGCCGCCATGGCTCATGAAGGGAAGCGGGATACCGACCACCGGGGCAAGGCCCATGACCATCATGAGGTTGATAGCCACATAGAAGAAGATCGTCGCGGCCATCCCGGCGGCCAGAAGGTTGGAAAAACGGTCCGGCGCGCGCCGCGCCACGCGCAGACCCCAGGAGAGCACGACCGCGAAGACGAACAGGACGAACAATCCGCCCAGCATGCCCCATTCCTCCGCCATGGTCGCGAAGACGAAGTCGGTGTGCGATTCGGGGAGGTACTGGAGGTGGCTCTGAGAGCCGTTGCCGAAGCCCTTGCCCAGGAACCCGCCCGAGCCGATGGCGATCTTGGACTGGGTGATGTGGTAGCCGGTACCCAGCGGATCGCTTTCGGGATCCAGGAACACCAGCACACGGTTGCGCTGATAATCGTGGAGCAGGGTGAAAAAGGCGATCGGGGCGGCAATGCCGGCAGTCAAGCCCGCGCCCACGAACCAGGACACCGGCAGCCCGGCAAGGAACATCGTCACGACTCCGCCGAAGCAGATCGCCAGGGCGGTACCGAGGTCCGGCTGAATCATGACGAAAAGGGCCGGAATGCCGATCAGCACGCCTGCCGGCACCAGTCCGCGCCAGCTTGCGGTCATGGCATGCGGTAACGTCTCGTAGAAGCGGGCTAGCACCAGCACGATGGCCGGTTTCATCAGTTCCGAGGGCTGGAGCGTCATGAAGCCGAGATTGAGCCAGCGCTGGCTACCGCCGCCGACGGCGCCGATCGCCTCGACCAGCACCAGCAGAACGACGACGGTGCCGTAGACCGGGTAGGCCGCCATGCGGAAGAAATCACGGCTGAACCGCGAGATGACGATCGCCATGCAGAGGAAAATGACGAACCGCATCGCATGACTTAGGGCGTAAGGCTGGAGGCTGCCGCCCGCCGCCGAGTAGAGCACCGCCGCGCCCAGAGTAACGAGGCCCGTCAACGGGATCAGCATGTGCCACGGCTGCCGTGCGATGGCGTCGGGAACGATCGACCGGGTGATCATTGCGCAGGGCCTTCGCTGCTGCCGGGGGTGGGCGGGGAAGAGGGACGCGCCGTGGGTGCGGCGGCGGGGG
>NZ_ATHL01000099.1 GCF_000445125.1 Novosphingobium lindaniclasticum LE124 | reverse complement strand
GGCAATCTTACACTAACAAATAACCCGGACCACTCGGTGGGGGCCGATCACTTTCCGGAGGCTTCAATTCGTGAGAAAGGACATTTGAGACAAGCAAGACCATTGAAGGGCAACGAAGGGGCGGGTTCTTTATATGGGGCAGTTCCGGCGCGTCTTAGCTTGCTCATGTCTGGCGTGATTTCACGATGCAGCCGGTGTCAAAGCAGGCTGGCAAGCATGAGTGCAAGGCATCGCCTTATAAGAAATCGCTATGGGATTGCAAAATAATCGTAATTGACCCTGTACGTTATAAGATGTCATTCACCTTCCAAGCAACAGGGGAGATCGTGGATGACAACTGGCAAATCGCTGTACTTTGTTATGGCAACAGCATGCGTAGCTGCAGCAGGGAGCGCTGCTGCGCAGCCCGCCGACTATCCTGTCCCCGCTCCGGCAAGCGCGCCCGTCGAAACAGGCGCCATCCCGCTCTATGGCGCCAAGACGCCGGGATCTGCCGCCAACGAGAACTGGGCCAAGTATTTCGGTGGGGACTATACGGTCCGCAATGTCACCCGGCCCACTTTGACCCCGGTTCTTCCCGATCCCACCAAAGCGACCGGCGCCGCTGTGATCGTGGCGCCCGGCGGCGCTTTCATGGCGCTTTCCATGTCGCACGAGGGCTGGGATGTAGCTCGGGCCCTTGCAGACCGCGGCATCGCCGCGTTTGTTCTAAAATATCGCCTGCTGCCAACCCCGAAGGACGAAGCCGAAGCCGGGAAATATGTCTGGGCCAAGATGATGGAGGGCATTCCCGATCCGACCAAGCAACCGGTGTTGACCAATCCGCAGGCGACTGAAGATGGCCTTGCCGCGCTGAAGATGGTCCGCGAACATGCCGCCAAATGGGGCGTCGACCCGGCCCGCGTCGGCATGATCGGTTTTTCGGCAGGCGCCATGACCTCGCTTCAGACCGTCCTTGCCGCGAAGTCGGGCGAACGACCTGCTTTCTTCGGGTACATCTATGGCCCGCAGGCGAAGATCGACGTTCCGGCAGACGCATCGCCGATGTTCGATGCAATCGCTCTCGACGATCCCTTGTTTCCCTCGATGGGCTTTCCAATTGCGCAGGGCTGGCTCGCAGCCAAGCGGCCTGTAGAAATTCATGGCTACCAGCAGGGGAGCCATGGTTTCGGGCTCGGAAAGCCAAACACCACGACAACGCTCGTGCTAGACGAATTCATCGCGTGGCTTTCTATGCAGGGATTTTTGACCAGAAAGACAGCCCCTTGATTAGGGCGTAAACTCATAAATGGCACCATCGAGGTTTGAGGCAAAATGGTTCAGCGCAAGGAAGGAAGCCGCAGGAATACGTCCGTATTTCCAGGTTTCCTGACGAAGCGATGGACCATTTTGC
>NZ_ATHL01000098.1 GCF_000445125.1 Novosphingobium lindaniclasticum LE124 | reverse complement strand
ACGCGAATGGCATCAGCCCTTTGACAATAGCCAAGCGGCTCAATGCGGAAGGAATACCCGGCCCGTATGGCAAGCTATGGGGCAACACGACGGTGCGGGGACACATCAAACGCGGCACCGGCATCCTTAACAACGAACTCTATGTCGGCCGGCTCATCTGGAATCGGCAACGTTATCTCAAGGATCCTCGGACGGGTCGCCGTGTCTCCCGCATCAATCCCGAATCCGAGTGGATTACAACGGACGTACCCGAGCTGCGAATTCTCGACGACGACTTGTGGCAAGCCGTGAAGGCACGCCAAACTTCCCTGCGCATTGACTACGCTAGCTCCATGGACAGCGCAAACGTGGGAGCCGAGCTCCAGATGAAGCGCCGTCCGAAATCATTGTTATCCGGCCTGCTCGTCTGCGGCATTTGCAATGGCCCGGTCTCGCTGCGCGGACAGGATCGCTTCGGGTGTTCGGCGCACTTGAACCGGCGTTCGTGCACGAACGCTCGCACCATCAAGCGCGAAGCGCTTGAAGCGCGGGTTCTTGAGGGCCTTCGCCACCGGTTGATGGCGCCTGAGATTGTGGCTGAAGCCATCCACGCCTACGTGGAGGAGACCAACCGCCTGAATCAACAACAGCGCGCGTCAGCGGCTGCTGACAAGGCGGAGCTCAAAAAGGTGGTGAAGGCCATCGAGCATCTTGTGAACATGGCAGCCGATGGTGATGGCACGCGAGGTCTGGTCGACAAGCTGTTGGCACTGGAGGCACAGGAAGATGCCATACGGGCGCGGATGAGCGAGGCACCGCATATCGCCCCTGACATCCATCCGAACATTGCGAAGTTCTATCGCAAGAAAGTTGAGCGCCTATCCGAGGCTCTCCATCATCCCTCTGAACGAGATGAGGCGGCATGCGCCATTCGCGGTCTGATCGAGCGCGTCACGCTGTTTCCCGGCGCCAAACCTGGCGAGATGAGTGCCACGCTGCACGGTGAGTTCGGG
>NZ_ATHL01000097.1 GCF_000445125.1 Novosphingobium lindaniclasticum LE124 | reverse complement strand
CCTAGGAGGCGTTGACAAATTGGCGGGTCCACAGCCGGATTGAGACGATGTGGATGAAGCCGAGGTAGCTATCGGCGGTTTTGTCATAGCGGGTTGCCAGCCTTCGGGCGTTCTTGAGCTTGTTAAAGCAGCGTTCGACCATGTTGCGCAGGGCATAGATCGCGGCATCGACGGGCAATTGGATCAGCCGGTTCCGCTTGGTCGGGATCATGGCAATACCGCCGCGCTTCTCCATGTCCTTGCGAATGAAGTCTGCATCATAGCCCTTGTCGGCCAGCAGCACCTTGGGCGCTGGTCCATCGGCATCCATGACCGGCATATATCCCTTGAAGTCGGAAGCTTCGCCCCCGGTCAGCGCCACCGCTATGGGCAAGCCCAGCGCATTGACACGGAGGTGGATCTTGGTCGTAAAGCCACCTTTTGAGCGGCCAAGACCCTGACACGGAGTCCCCCTTTAGCGCCGGCTGAACAGTGGTGCGCCCGGATTATTGTGCTGTCGATCATTTGCAGGCTGGGGCCGCCGCCTCCGCTTTCGTTGAAGGCTTCGAGCAGCAACTCCCACAGACCAGACAGCGTCCAGCGCCGGAACTGGCGGTAAACCGATGACCATTTGCCGAAATGCTCGTGCAGATCGCGCCAGGCTACGCCCGTTCGTGCGATCCAGAAAATGCCATCCAGGACAAGCCGGTGATTTCGTGGGCGCCGACCGCTGCGTGCACCACGCTCAATCACGAAGGGCTCAAGGCAGGCCCATTCCTCATCGCTCATCAGACCACGGATCAAGGTAGCTTCCCCAAAAGCCACCTTGAATCAGAACCTACGCGATTTGGGAATCCTCTTTGTCAACACGGCCTAGAACGTCTCTTCCACTATGATTTCATCGCCTTCCACGGAGTAGGTCACCCGTCCATCAGCAGGATCGTCCCGCCACCTTCCGGGACCAGAGCCAGGACTGACATCAACGGCTCGCCAGACAATCCTATCGCCTTCCAGTCGACAATCATTCGACCACAATGTATTGTCCGAAGAGCGGCGGTAGGAAACACGGATGATCCCGCCCGCCACCGGCACGGCCTTCATGGAAGAAACAGGCTGTTGAAACAGTTTTGCTATCCCTGCCTTGCAGATCGAGGCGGCCTTCGCCGGGGCGATAACCGCTGATACCTCTGGCATTGCATTTGTTTCCGTAGCCGGGGAGGCAGGCGCATCAGACGCCATTTGAGCTGGCTTCTCGCATCCTAAAAGGGAAAGCGAGCAGAGAAGGGCAAAGGACATCCCCGCCCTCATCGCAGCTTCCTCGTTTCACCATAAGGGTCGGTAACCTCAAGGGATACAATGGTATCCGTCTTGGAATTCCACTTGCAGGTATACCGGGAGGTTAGCTTTGCGCCGAAACCGTTAGTGGAGTCGAACTTCTTCGATACCACGCCGATGTCACCCTCTGCATGGAAAGACCCGCCCCATTCAGGATCGAACGAGTCTTCCGACACCAAGACGCTTTTGACCGCCAAGTCGCACATTGCGTTGGTGTTGGTTTCGCTGGGGCCGCGTGTTGCCCTTTCCACTTCGGCAGCTTGTTCATCCTTTACGTGCTGAACTGCTGATTGTTGGAAAGAATATACCGTGTAACCAAAAAGCGCGAGCGCTCCTATGCCAAGGACGGTCAAGCAGCCGAAGCACCCCCGCTTCGCCGCCGGTCCATCATCAAAGACACCATCCCACCAATCTTTTTGCCGCTTTGGCCCAACAACAGTCTCGCCCTCGCGGGAAGGTTGCGGATTCTCAACTGAAGTCATGCCCCCTCTTTCCAGCGCATAAAGAATCGCTGCGCTAGCGGCTTCCTATGTCCCCATCATGGGGACAACCGCAAGTGGCTATATTCCGGCAGCCTTCCTTTCTGTTGGGACACTTCAATGCAGCGCGGCTGGGTGGTATCGCCTGATTACCGGACCCTGATCAGCACTCTATCTTCCATCCGTAAAGAATTGAAGATTAGTCAAAGAGAGTTGGCAAGACGTGTCGGAAAGCCGCCGTCATTTATAAACAAAATTGAATTGCTCGAACGCCGACTTGATATTCAGGAGTTCATCGTGATCGCGGAAGCGCTAGATTGCGAGCCTGGAACGTTACTAAATATATTGAGAGATAATTTAGAAAAAGAACTCTCTCTTTAATATAGCAGACTCGCCCGCAAATCCTTTTTCCAAGTTCGCCTCTCGCCTTCATTGCTCATATTGGTGTAGCGGAGTGAAGGCGGTACGACTTTAGATGACCATCTGCGGACGTCACCTCCGAGATAAGGGCAAGGACCGGAACAAACTTGTCGCGGGTAAGATAACCCAAGCTATCCCCTAGCGCTCTTATCGCAGCCTTGCTTAGATTTTCTTGCGGCGTGAAAGGTATCGAAGCCGCGTCGAGGTTCCTGATAAAGCGCCCTGTACCAGTTCTTGCGTTTAATCGACTCACACCGAACTCTTCGTATCGCTGGGCTTCATGAACAACTTCTGTTTCAATGTGTCGCAAAGTTGCGTCATTGAAAGTAGCCAAAATATCTCGCCCAGCCATGACGTGTACAGATAGTCCTTGATGCTTAACCGGGTAGTGAACACGCTTTAGAGCTTCATCTAGGCGCTCGTGCAGGTCTTCATTCTTCTGCTCAAGTTCTCGAATAAGCTTTTTCGCTTTCCGATTTTTAACCAGATGACCAAGACCGACGCCAGAAAGAAGCGCCCATTTTAAAAGGTCATAAACCCCTGACTTACCCAAGTCTTTCGCGACTTCTAGTACATCTGGGCTGGTTATTAGAAGCTGTATCGCCTGATCCCAACTTCCTACTTTGCCCTTACCTAGGACTAAGCGAAAGCCCTTTGCGCTAGGAGCTTGTGTCAGTATTTCCTTATTAAAAAAAGCGTTTAACGCGATCAATAAAACTTGAGAAAGGCCAAGAAGCGATTGCGCACCGTCATAGTGGTCCAAACCATCGAACTTTTCTCTTCCCTCTGTGTAACGCGCGTGAAATGTAAGCTCCACCCTTGAACCTCCAATGAGCCGCAATCGCGGTATGACGCCTGGTTACAGGAATGAAAGTTAAAGAAATAAAAGTGCAGAATTCATCCCAGTGGCGAAAGGCGCCCCGTACGAGCCCACACCCGACTACAGATCAAAACTTGTAGGTTTTGAGCCTGCCTTCCAATTAGTACGCTAATTGGATCATAAGATATCAGTTTGCATTATGATCCATGGCCCATAATGCTATGGTATCTTATGAGCGACTCGAAGGGGCATTTATGAGCAGGCTGGCATATTATCGGGTATCGACTGGCGATCAGTCCATTGAAGCGCAGCGCTCTTCATTGCCGGGCCCTTTCGACAAGGAGTTTGCAGACGAGGGCATTTCCGGTGCGATCCCAGCCGAAAGCCGTCCTGGCTTCGCTGCCATGCTCGACTACGTTCGCGAAGGTGATATCATTCACGTTGCCGCGATTGATCGGTTAGGCCGCGACGCCCTTAACGTCCAAGCCACTGTCCGAAAGCTAATCGAAAAGGGTGTCACCGTTGAAGTGCTTGGCCTTGGAGCAATTGCCAAGGGCGTAGGCGAACTCATTGTCGCCGTGCTTGCTCAGATTGCGGATATGGAGCGCAACCGCATCAAAGAGCGCTGCGATGCAGGTCGAGAGGCCGCTAGGGCGTCGCTAGAGGCAACAGGGAAGACACACAGGGGGAAGGTAAGCCTTGGTCGTCCCTTTGCCGCTGACGCGGCGCATGTCGCTCAATGGCGCAAGGACAACAAGGCGAGCATCAAGACCACTGCCGCGCAGTTCGCTTTGTCGCCAGCGACGGTGAAGCGTTACTGCGCCGCCGCATACAGCCTGTAAGGACCACAAAATCTCATCGAAAATTGTAAGCGCTGACGGAAGGCGGCGTTGACGTAGGGTTATTTGGCTTTCCGCGGGCGCGGCGCCCATTTCTTGGCAAGTGCCGCGAAGCGAGCGTGGATCACCTCGATGTTGGGTTGAGTGTGGGGGTCATGGTCGTCGCCAAGAGCATCCAACGCCTCTTCATGGTATTCATGCGACGGATCGGTGAGAGCCTCCAGTTTCTCGGCATAGCCCCAAGGCCCTCCCGAGTCCTCCGGTGGGCGCATTCCGGTAGCTTCGAGCAGGCGCGGATAGCTGCCTTGCAGGTCAGCCGGAGCGATGCCGTGGATCCTGACGCTGTGCTCCCATCCATCGCCAAAATCGTAGAGGTACTGGAAGGTCTTGCCGCGCATTCCCTCCAACGCCTCAGCGAGGGTCGTCTTTCGGGCATCAAGTGGGCCACCAAAGCCGTAGGACGGGTCAGGGATGCCGAAGCCCGTGCGCCCGAAGGTCAGCTCCCACAGATGGCTATCGGTCCATCCCAACGCTTCCTGGAAGGTAGTGTGCAAACGATCGAGCCGGATGCCGAGCGGTACTTCGATCATGCGGGTCACGGCGGGCGTCACGTCATCCAGAGTGATCGTCATGTGCACGACGAAGGCGTTGCTCAAGCAGCTTGCTCCAGGTTCAGGATCGCTTTTGCGGCCTGCCAGTTCCACGGCAGGAGTTCGTCGATCCGGTTGATTGGATGATTGCCGATACGCTCAATTACGTCGGTGAACCAGGCTTCGGGCTCAACACCGTTCAGGCGGCACGTTTCGGCAAGCGAGTAAAACAGCGCCGAGGCATCCCCGCCCTTGGTGGACCCGACGAACATCCAGTTGCGGCGCCCCAGAGCAACGCCGCGCAGGGCATTTTCGACCAGGTTGTTGCTGATCTCGAGCAGGCCATCGTCACAATAGCGAGCCATCGCTGCCCAGCGGTTAAGCGGATAGCGGCATGCCTTCGCCAAGGTGCTGTCCGAAGACAGCCCCTGCATCTGGGTCTCGAGCCATGGTCGCAGCGCAGCCAGTTTTGGGCGGGCCAGCTGCTGGCGAACCCGCCGTCGCTCATCGGGCGGTGCTCCCTTGATGTCGCGTTCGATCGCGAAGAGCTCGCTGATCCTCACCACCGCTTCAGCTGCTACCGGTGACGGGTTCTTTTCCAGAATGTCGGTGAACTTGCGCCGCGCGTGCGCCCAGCAACCGACCTCCGTCACCCCGCGCGGTGCCTTGGTCTTGGGGTCATGATACAGCGCGTTATAACCGGCATAGCCGTCCGCTTGAAGGTATCCGCGGTAACCGGCAAGGTGGGCTGCGGGATGCTTGCCGCCGCGCCCGGTCGTGAAGCGGAACGCCACAGCAGGCGGGCTCATATCCCCGCTTGAACGGCAGTCGCGCAGATAGACCCAGAAGTAGGCGGTGTGGCTACCGTCTTCGCCCTGCAGCAAGGTCACGGGCGTTTCATCGCCGTGTATCTTCGGAGCCTCCAGGATGTAGGAGAGCAACCGTTCGCCGAGCGGCGCCATCAGCCAGGCCAGCTTGCGCGACCAGCGGCCCATCACGTCACGATCAATTTCCACGCCTTGACGGCGCAGGATGACCGACTGGCGATGCCAAGGCTGATGATCGACGAAGCGGCTGACGATGAGATGCGCGAGCAGTGCGCTGCTTGCCATCACCTTGGGCAATGGCAGATCGATGGCCGGCGCCTGGCGGATTGTTTCGCAGGACCGGCAGGCGACGCGAGGGCGAACATGACGCAAGACGCGGAAGCAGGCTGGCACGTAATCCAGCACTTCCGTGACATCTTCGCAGATCACGGTCTCGTTACCCCCGCAGTCGCAGGGCTCGGGAAGATGCTGCGTCGTCTGGCGCGGGATATGCGCGGGGATCGGCGCCCTGGTTCCAGCCTTGCGCGTCGGTTTCGCCTTCGACGCCGCAGGGGCGTCATCATTGGCCGGCTCCGGGGCATCGACCTCTTCGAACATCAGGCGCAGCTGCGCGATGTCCATTTTCTCGGAGCTGCGACCGAACTGGACGCGCAGCAGCCTGGCCAGACGGTGCTCGAGCTTTTCGATCGTCAGTCCTTGAGCTTTGACGGTCTGCTTTGCCGCCCCCAGTTCGGCCCGCTCCAGCTCCATGACCTCAGCCATCTCCCGCAGCATTTTCTGCAGGAGAACAGGGTCTGTGGGAAGGCGATCAAGGTCGAACCGCATGCCCCGAACTATAGCGCAAGCCGCGATCCCATCCTACATAAAACGGCAGTTTCCTGCGGTTTATCGCTCAAGCGAGCGTCGGAACGGATACCTCGTCGTGAACAATCGCCTGCCGCCAATCCAGCCCCTCGATCAGCATCGCCAACTGCGCAGCCGAGAGCCGGGCGGCTGCTCCATCCTGGGTTCTGGGCCACACGAACTTTCCCCGCTCGAGACGTTTTGCATAAAGACAAAGCCCCGATCCGTCCCAGACCAGCGCCTTCAACCTATCGCCTCTTTTCCCGCGGAAGAGGAAAACAGCGCCGGAGAAAGGATCGAGCTGGAGGATATTGCGCACCTGCGCCGACAGGCCATCGAAGCCTTTTCGCATGTCGCACGGCGCCAGCGACAGATAGATCTTCGCCGACGGCGGCAGCGACAGGCTCAACGTTCAAGCTCCCCGACAACTTCGAGCGCCAATCTCAACGCCTCTCGGTCAACCAGCCTGTCGATCGAAACCGTGAAGTCGCCGCGCCGGATCTCGATCCGGCCGGCGTCAGATGGCATGGCCAGCGGTTCGGCAGGCGCCAACTCAACCGGCACGAACCCCGCCATAGCACCGCGGAGCAATTGCTTGCGCCAGGTGTAAAGTTGACCCGTTCCGATCCCGTACCGACGCGCCACCACCGCCATGATGGCGCCGGGCTGCGTCGTCTCCTTCAGGATCGCCAGCTTCTCTTCGTCGCTCCAATGCCGCCGACGTTCCACCCGTACGACCGCTCCGCCATCTCGGCGAGCACTCATACGAGGCTCTTTTGACTGCTCGATATCCACTCGCAAGGCCTCCATCTGCCCTGCGAAATTCACGCCGATCCCAATCCGCACAAGGCCGGGTTCCGTCGGCGCTTAC
>NZ_ATHL01000096.1 GCF_000445125.1 Novosphingobium lindaniclasticum LE124 | reverse complement strand
CGACTAAAGGTCTCAGCCCATGCCTCAAGGCACTGGTTTCCTCTCGCCCGGCTACCTTCCTGCAAACTGCGACTTGTCTTGACAGCTTCCATCAGTAAGAATGCCACTGCGTCGACAAACGGCGCGAAGGCGCACCAACCGCCTTTCAGGAAAAATCGCTCGGTGCGTGCATCCGGGCTGCTGACGTGAATGTCCAGGCCGTTTGGCTAAAGACGTCGGTAATCGATTCCTACTGTTGGCCCCGCTCGATGATAGCCGTGCGGGTTTCTACTGGAGAGCTGCCCATGGCTTTGGGCAAGCAGAACGCGCGCCATATGCGCGTATTCGATACCTGTGCGGTTGAAGATGGGGCGATGTTATGCGCCTGAACATAGACGACGGGTGTCTTGAGTGCCAAGGGATTGCCGAAGGCGCGCCCTTGCCACCGGAAGATCGGGTTCCAATTGCAAGAGGGCATTGGCTCGATCGCCTCTATCGGTCCCACCGGGACAAGTTGGTACGCTTTGCCGTGCAGCATATCCACACCGATCATGCTGCCGATATCGTCCAGCAGTTGTTCTCTCGTCTCGCAGTGAGAGGCCGAGGAAATCCGCTCGAAGTGGAAGCACCGGATGCGTATCTTCGGCAGGCTACGATTAACCTGATCCGGAGCGAGGCACGCTATGACCGGCGTCGCTGCAAGAACCTCCACGTCTGTTCGGACGATGTTCCGATCGTCGGCGTCGATGCTGTTGCGGCTTCCGAGGCACGCGACATGCTTGTCAGGCTGGAGGCGATCATGGCAGAACTCTCGCCACGGACCCGCGAGATCTTTCTGGCCCACCGCTTCGATGGCTTTACCTATAGAGAAATTGCAGCCCGGACGGGCCTTAGCGTCAAGACGGTCGAGAAACACATGACCCGTGCGATCGGTCATGTGACGCGACGTCTTGAGCCCATGATGGAGGATTTCAAACTCGTGGAAACCGAATGAGCCTCGATCAGGATGCCGATGACTGGTTTGTCCGGATGCGCGGGCCCGATGCTGCAGACGTTCGTGCGCAATTCGAAGAATGGCGTTCCGTTCCTGCTCATGCGCAGGCCTATGAGCGGCGGGTGAGATCGTTCGACACGATGATGTTCCTTGCCAGTACCGGCACCGTGCGGAAAAGGAATCTCGATATCGCCAAACCCTGGGTGCTGCGAACTGCGTTTCGCAAGTATGCCGCGGCGGCGATAGGTCTGATGCTGATGGGTTCGCTCGTCTTGATCGTGGTGCAGCGAAGTTTTGGCGTGCCCCAATCGTTTTCTCGGTTGGAAGTGTCTTCCTTTGAAGAGGCCCCGCGGCATGTTTCGCTTCCGGACGGGTCGAAGCTGATCCTGGACCGCGGTTCGCGGGTGCAGATTTCGTACGATAACAAACAGCGGCGCCTGCGCCTTCTGGTGGGGCGGGCGCGCTTTTCGGTTGCCCATGACCGGGCGCGGCCGTTCATCGTCGAAGCGGGGGCGGGAAGGGTGATCGCACATGGCACTCTCTTCGATGTGGAACTGACGCAAAGCGCCGTGAGGATCGCCTTGCTGCAGGGGGCTGTGGAAGTGCGTGATGCCAGCGGCGGAAATGGTCGTAAGCGGCTGGACCTCAGGGCTGGCCAGAGAACGGCGATCGAAGGTGGTTCAGTCGTGAAACCCACCTCGATCGCTGCCGCCGATACCCAGTGGCCGAACGACATGCTGGTTCTCTACGGCGTGGAAATTGGTGAAGCTGTCGCCGTCTTCAACCGAACGGCCCCAAGCCCTATCCTTTGCGAATTGCGGTCCTCCCAGCCGCTGAGAGTTACCGGCGCGTTCAGGCGATCAGACCCGGAGAGCTTTGCCCGGCAACTGGCCGCGACGTTCGGCTTTCGGGTTGAAAAACGCGAGGATGGCAGCTTTGCCATCGTGGATGGTTCACGAACGGGAACGTGAAGCAGGATTGGATAAGGTCCGCCGATCGGGGCAGAGCTTTGCGTGCGCGCAAGCGGGGGGCGGGCCGAGAATATTGCGCGCGATCTCATCCCGTTTTGACTGCGCGATACCACGTTCGATAGGTCGGCCATGCAATGGTGCACGGCGGACCGTTCCCGGCGACGTCGGACGGTCGCACGACTTCGGTGGGCAGTCTGGCCATCCGCCGGTTCCTGCGCCCCGTCAGCTATCAGGACTTGCCCGAGGCGCTGCTGCCCGATGCGTTGAAGTGGAACAATCCGCTGGGTGTCGAACGCCTCGTCGATGGCAAGCGGGAGATCAGCTGACCTCAGGTACGAAAGATTGCAACTACCCCGCGCGTCGATCGAAGGCGCGCGGGCGATACGAAACGAGTGACGCAAGATCACCGACCCGGGAGAAGGAGCCTCGATGACCTATGATCTTTCGCCCGCTAACGGGCGGACAAGCGATGCCACGCGCCTGCCGGCTGTTCCGGAGCGCACAGGATGCTGATCGCACCACTCCTCGCGCTGGCCGAGACCGTGGAGGTCCCCGCTCCCGTTCTGTCCATGGCGGCCGAGCCGATTTCCGCACAGTCGGCGTCAGGCACCGATTCCGCCACCGAAACCACCTCCGGCGAGCGTGAACCTGCCGCTTCGCTCCCGGTGTCGCTGCCGGAAAACCCGCCGCCGCCGAAAGACGGCCATCTGAAGCTTGGCGTCGGCATTCGCGGGCGTGTCGATCTTCGCTTCAACGACGCGGGCAGTTCCGGTCAGCGGCGGACTTCGACACACTTGTCGTTCGATACGGTTATTCTGAAGTTGGACTACAATTCGTCGACCTTCTTTGGCGCTGCCGAGTACCGCTTCTATGGCGGCAACTTCATCTACAGTCGAAAGAACGGCTATGAGGGCATTCCCGGAGAGATCAACTTCCCGGCCTACGCCTATATCGGCGCCAAACTCTCCGCAGCGGACAAAGTGACTGTCGGGCTCCAGCCGGTGCCGTTCGATGATCGCTATTGGGGATCGTCCTGGTACAACAGCATGGGATTCGTCTATGGCCTTGAGGAGGTCTACGATGTCGGGATCAGCTACGCGCATTCAGGCGACAAGATTTCCGTAGCTGCAGGTCTGTTCCCGACGACCGGCCCGGCGGTGATGGGGCAGAGCAGGGACAGCGCCCGCTACAGCGTCAATATCGTTCGCGGGGATTCCTATCTGCCGGACGCTTCGGACAATGCGGAGCGCAACATCGTCGCGGGCCGCATTCAATATGCACTCGCTTCTTCGGATCGCGGAAAGCTCACCCTGACAGGCTCTGCCTGGCTTTCCGATGTCCATAACTTCGATACCGACAGGGACGGCTCACGCCGGGCCTATGCGCTCAGCCTGACCGACGAAACCACGCCGCTGCGCAAGAAGCTGCTGGTGGCGCGGCAGGTCATCAACCCTGCAAATGCCGGACGTAGCGATCTGATCGCTGTGGGTGATTACGACTCGTCGTACAATATTGCCGCCAAGAGCACGATGGTATTCGGGGAGCTGAGCCATCCGATCGAGACTCGCCGCTTTCCCCTGAAGGTGAACCTCTATGGCAGTTATGCGCGGGTGTTCAAGGACGCGGCCGGCTTCGCGGATACCCAGCGATTCAACCTGGGGGCATTATGGACCGACAAGGCGACTGGACGCATTCGCGTCTGGACCGAGCTGCTGGTCGGTCGCAACGATCCTTACGTCGGAGCGGGGCAATTCTTGTCGGGCAGCGCGCAAGGTGGCGACAACCGCTGGAAAGTCTCCGCACTCATCATGGCGGGATATTACTTTTGAGATATCGCGGGGAGTTGCGGATGGTTATCCTGGTTTGGCCCGGAGTTGGATATGTGATCGCCCCCGACACGCGGGCCCAGAAGCTGGCAAAACTGATACTTCATGCAAAGCATCTCGGGGCGCGGGTCAATCCGGATCACACGGTCCCACCGTCCATGTCGGCATCGGCAATAAGGCAGCGTGCCGGCGTGCTCGCCGCGTTGTTCACTGCACAGTCCACCGACTTACATCCCCGGCGCAAAGCCGGGTCCGCTTTTTGCACGGTGCCATTACGTTTGTTCCCAGGATTAGGGGCCGAAAAAACGATCATATGCCGGCATCTACGCTATATCCCCGCGAAAGTCCGCGGCATGAAACAAAGAGGCGGTGCAGGGTGCTTTAGCGCTTCGGGGTTGTCCCACGTCAAGCAGCTCAGACGACCCATATTTCCAACAAGGCGGCAAGACTGACAATGATCAGGAAACCGTTTACCGCAACGAGTAGAACAGGCGGGATTCGTACCGCATGAGGTCGCGGGGGCGCGACTTTCAGCATTTCTCGCCACACTGCTGCGCCAAAGCAAAAGGCGCTGAATAGCACGAGCAGCGACCCGGTAGGGGCGACCAGCCAAGATGGCACCTTATTTTCAAGTAGGGCATGCGCGCCAATGCCAGCCGCGAGCGCTGAAAGGCCGGTTCGGACCCAAGCAGCGTAGGTCCGCTCGGCCGCTAGAACGGTGCGGTCGGCGGCAAGCTCAGTTCGACGATCCGCACTGTCGGTCTGTGCGTCCGCGCTCTTTCTCATCGTGCCAGCGGTCTCTGCGAGACTCACCTGTGCATCGCGAGCATTCTCGATTTCTTCTGTCATCCATGAAAAACCAGCCACGCGGCGTTAAGTGCCGATCATGGGATTATTCAATGATCAGCCACAGTTCGGCGGAGCATCCCGCCACGCTGATGGCGCTGATCTCACCACGAAACTCACGAGCACTGCGGCTGCCCCCAACACGCAAGATGCGGTCACTAGACCGGCGCTGTATCCATGAACGAGAGCATCCGTAGCGCGCGCAGCAAGAAGGACATCGCCACTTCGCCGAGCCGAATAGAGTGTCGTGAAAGCATCTTGCATAGTAAGCGCCGACGGAACCCGGCCTTGTGCGGATTGGGATCGGCGTGAATTTCGCAGGGCAGATGGAGGCCTTGCGAGTGGATATCGAGCAGTCAAAAGAGCCTCGTATGAGTGCTCGCCGAGATGGCGGAGCGGTCGTACGGGTGGAACGTCGGCGGCATTGGAGCGACGAAGAGAAGCTGGCGATCCTGAAGGAGACGACGCAGCCCGGCGCCATCATGGCGGTGGTGGCGCGTCGGTACGGGATCGGAACGGGTCAACTTTACACCTGGCGCAAGCAATTGCTCCGCGGTGCTATGGCGGGGTTCGTGCCGGTTGAGTTGGCGCCTGCCGAACCGCTGGCCATGCCATCTGACGCCGGCCGGATCGAGATCCGGCGCGGCGACTTCACGGTTTCGATCGACAGGCTGGTTGACCGAGAGGCGTTGAGATTGGCGCTCGAAGTTGTCGGGGAGCTTGAACGTTGAGCCTGTCGCTGCCGCCGTCGGCGAAGATCTATCTGTCGCTGGCGCCGTGCGACATGCGAAAAGGCTTCGATGGCCTGTCGGCGCAGGTGCGCAATATCCTCCAGCTCGATCCTTTCTCCGGCGCTGTTTTCCTCTTCCGCGGGAAAAGAGGCGATAGGTTGAAGGCGCTGGTCTGGGACGGATCGGGGCTTTGTCTTTATGCAAAACGTCTCGAGCGGGGAAAGTTCGTGTGGCCCAGAACCCAGGATGGAGCAGCCGCCCGGCTCTCGGCTGCGCAGTTGGCGATGCTGATCGAGGGGCTGGATTGGCGGCAGGCGATTGTTCACGACGAGGTATCCGTTCCGACGCTCGCTTGAGCGATAAACCGCAGGAAACTGCCGTTTTATGTAGGATGGGATCGCGGCTTGCGCTATAGTTCGGGGCATGCGGTTCGACCTTGATCGCCTTCCCACAGACCCTGTTCTCCTGCAGAAAATGCTGCGGGAGATGGCTGAGGTCATGGAGCTGGAGCGGGCCGAACTGGGGGCGGCAAAGCAGACCGTCAAAGCTCAAGGACTGACGATCGAAAAGCTCGAGCACCGTCTGGCCAGGCTGCTGCGCGTCCAGTTCGGTCGCAGCTCCGAGAAAATGGACATCGCGCAGCTGCGCCTGATGTTCGAAGAGGTCGATGCCCCGGAGCCGGCCAATGATGACGCCCCTGCGGCGTCGAAGGCGAAACCGACGCGCAAGGCTGGAACCAGGGCGCCGATCCCCGCGCATATCCCGCGCCAGACGACGCAGCATCTTCCCGAGCCCTGCGACTGCGGGGGTAACGAGACCGTGATCTGCGAAGATGTCACGGAAGTGCTGGATTACGTGCCAGCCTGCTTCCGCGTCTTGCGTCATGTTCGCCCTCGCGTCGCCTGCCGGTCCTGCGAAACAATCCGCCAGGCGCCGGCCATCGATCTGCCATTGCCCAAGGTGATGGCAAGCAGCGCACTGCTCGCGCATCTCATCGTCAGCCGCTTCGTCGATCATCAGCCTTGGCATCGCCAGTCGGTCATCCTGCGCCGTCAAGGCGTGGAAATTGATCGTGACGTGATGGGCCGCTGGTCGCGCAAGCTGGCCTGGCTGATGGCGCCGCTCGGCGAACGGTTGCTCTCCTACATCCTGGAGGCTCCGAAGATACACGGCGATGAAACGCCCGTGACCTTGCTGCAGGGCGAAGACGGTAGCCACACCGCCTACTTCTGGGTCTATCTGCGCGACTGCCGTTCAAGCGGGGATATGAGCCCGCCTGCTGTGGCGTTCCGCTTCACGACCGGGCGCGGCGGCAAGCATCCCGCAGCCCACCTTGCCGGTTACCGCGGATACCTTCAAGCGGACGGCTATGCCGGTTATAACGCGCTGTATCATGACCCCAAGACCAAGGCACCGCGCGGGGTGACGGAGGTCGGTTGCTGGGCGCACGCGCGGCGCAAGTTCACCGACATTCTGGAAAAGAACCCGTCACCGGTAGCAGCTGAAGCGGTGGTGAGGATCAGCGAGCTCTTCGCGATCGAACGCGACATCAAGGGAGCACCGCCCGATGAGCGACGGCGGGTTCGCCAGCAGCTGGCCCGCCCAAAACTGGCTGCGCTGCGACCATGGCTCGAGACCCAGATGCAGGGGCTGTCTTCGGACAGCACCTTGGCGAAGGCATGCCGCTATCCGCTTAACCGCTGGGCAGCGATGGCTCGCTATTGTGACGATGGCCTGCTCGAGATCAGCAACAACCTGGTCGAAAATGCCCTGCGCGGCGTTGCTCTGGGGCGCCGCAACTGGATGTTCGTCGGGTCCACCAAGGGCGGGGATGCCTCGGCGCTGTTTTACTCGCTTGCCGAAACGTGCCGCCTGAACGGTGTTGAGCCCGAAGCCTGGTTCACCGACGTAATTGAGCGTATCGGCAATCATCCAATCAACCGGATCGACGAACTCCTGCCGTGGAACTGGCAGGCCGCAAAAGCGATCCTGAACCTGGAGCAAGCTGCTTGAGCAACGCCTTCGTCGTGCACATGACGATCACTCTGGATGACGTGACGCCCGCCGTGACCCGCATGATCGAAGTACCGCTCGGCATCCGGCTCGATCGTTTGCACACTACCTTCCAGGAAGCGTTGGGATGGACCGATAGCCATCTGTGGGAGCTGACCTTCGGGCGCACGGGCTTCGGCATCCCTGACCCGTCCTACGGCTTTGGTGGCCCACTTGATGCCCGAAAGACGACCCTCGCTGAGGCGTTGGAGGGAATGCGCGGCAAGACCTTCCAGTACCTCTACGATTTTGGCGATGGATGGGAGCACAGCGTCAGGATCCACGGCATCGCTCCGGCTGACCTGCAAGGCAGCTATCCGCGCCTGCTCGAAGCTACCGGAATGCGCCCACCGGAGGACTCGGGAGGGCCTTGGGGCTATGCCGAGAAACTGGAGGCTCTCACCGATCCGTCGCATGAATACCATGAAGAGGCGTTGGATGCTCTTGGCGACGACCATGACCCCCACACTCAACCCAACATCGAGGTGATCCACGCTCGCTTCGCGGCACTTGCCAAGAAATGGGCGCCGCGCCCGCGGAAAGCCAAATAACCCTACGTCAACGCCGCCTTCCGTCAGCGCTTAC
>NZ_ATHL01000095.1 GCF_000445125.1 Novosphingobium lindaniclasticum LE124 | reverse complement strand
TCGTCATGCTGCGCAGCCTCAAGATGTTCGGCATGGCTCAGGCCGCCGACGAACTGATCGAGCAGGGCGCGCCTGCCTTCGATGCTGCCGTGCCGATGCTCGCTGGACTCCTGAAGGCAGAGATGGCCGAACGCGAGGTCAGGTCCATCGCCTATCAGATCAAGGCGGCCCGCTTCCCGGCCTACAAGGATCTGGCTGGCTTCGACTTTGCCGCCAGCGAGATCAACGAAGCCCTCGTCCGCCAGCTTCACCAAGGCGACTTCATGGAAAACGCCGACAATGTCGTGCTGATTGGCGGGCCTGGAACCGGCAAGAGTCATATCGCAACGGCACTGGGCGTCCAGGCCGTCGAGCATCACCGCAAGAAGGTTCGCTTCTTCTCCACGGTCGATCTGGTCAATGCGCTTGAGCAGGAAAAGACCATGAACCGATCCGGCCAGTTGGCAGAACGCCTGCTACGTCTCGACCTGCTCATCCTCGACGAGCTGGGTTATCTGCCCTTCAGCCCATCGGGCGGAGCCATGCTCTTCCATCTGCTCAGCAAGCTGTACGAGCGCACCAGCGTCGTCATCACCACCAACCTAAGCTTCAGCGAATGGGCTGGCGTGTTCGGCGATGCCAAGATGACCACCGCGTTGCTCGATCGGCTAACCCACCACTGCCACATCCTGGAAACCGGAAACGACAGCTTCCGCTTCCGTGCCAGCACCGCTGCGCCAAAAGCCAGAAAGGAGAAGCCAGCATCTTGAACCTGCCAGGATACGGCAGCACATAACCCATACCCACCCGGGTCAATTCTCAATGAAAACCCCGGGTCACATCTCAGTGGCAATCAACATGTGTGTGCTAACTAGCGGCTCGCCTGGGTTCGTGATCTCGAGCCGATCTGAGAAAAGCGCAATTTGAGGGCCTGCTCCGCCAATCGTCATATCTTGGTGGATGAGCGCATTTGCGATGAGTTCACGTACCGCAATCATCGGGAACATCGGCTGAGCTTCTCGGAAGGCGGGGCCAATCCTTTCGACGCTTGGCACAAGGCCATTGATGTACGTGACGAGCCCTTCAAAGCCTGTGGCATAACCGAATCGGCCGTCATGACGGTGAGTGACCGTGCTGGCCTTGTTTCTGCCGTCGTAGGCAACGAAACGGACAGCTTTTCGGGAGATCGCCTCGTCAAATTTTCGAAGATCAGAAGCGAACAGAATCGCTCCTAAATTCATGATGTTCCAGCGTCCTCCCACGTCCAGCTGGATCAACTGGTCTGCTGCAAGGCGTTCTAAAATAGCGGTGCGACCTTCGGGCAGCTTCTGACCAGTCAGTCGAAAATAGGATGGATAATCGATGAAATCGAGAACCTCATCGCTCTCGACAAACGACTTTGCAACGCCCTTTTCCCAAACGAACGGCCGCAAATTCGTGATGATTTTTTGGTAGCGATCGGGGAAATCAGAAAGCTTAGGCGTGGCATTTCCTACACGGATGTAAGCCGTCCCGCTATATTCGACCGGTGCAGTGCTCGCCGCCGGAATTTCCAACAGGACAACTCGACCATCAGGGTGATCGACCGTTCTAAACGAGAATGCGGGGCTCGGCCTCAACATCTGAGCCAGCCTCATCTCGAACGCTTGCCCTCCCACTTTAAGGGCATTGGGATCGAAGGAGGTGCCCAACACTCTTCCCGTCTCATCTTCAACGCCCCAAACCACACAGGCGACTTCTCTATCGGCCTCCCTCGCCGCGTTGGACAAAGCTGAAACCAGCTTACCGACGATTTCAGGATCTGCGTTATTGTGCTTAAACTCGACTAGGGCCCGCTCCTTGCCTCCCTTACGAAGTTCGTCGATCCAAGCTATGTCTCTTTCCGTCATGGCAGTGCCCCTACCACTGACGACGCAGGATGCGAAGATGATCCGGAGTGGTGGCGAGCGCTGACAGCGGAGCACAGATGTGGGGTAAAATGTGGGAACGCAATTCCGAGGCGCTCCGCTTCATCTAAATAACTCAATGCCTTAGCAGAGTTAATATGGTGCACCCGACAGGATTCGAACCTGTGGCCTCTGCCTTCGGAGGGCAGCGCTCTATCCAGCTGAGCTACGGGTGCAGTGCTCGGCCGAGTAGCAGAGCATGAGCGGCGTTGCCAGCGCCAAATCGCGCCTATCGATCATAGGCTTGGGAAAAACCCGTCGAAGCCTCCGCTAAAGGGCTGGTTACGGCAAGATGCGGGTTGAAAGTTCCCTCTATGTTCCTATGCTGCCGCAATGATGGAAGCTGATTCCCCTCTGGTTGCCCCGCCCCCGTCGTTTGTCGCTGCCGATGTCGTCCGCGGCATCGGCCGCCTTTTCGCCCGCAACGACATCTGGTGCCTCCCTGAAATGGCGCTGCGCTGCGGGCGCCGCGCAGATCTTATGGGCATCGACGCCAAGGGGCACGTCATCATCGTGGAGATCAAGGTCTCGCGGGCTGACCTGCTCGGCGACGGCAAGTGGACCGACTATCTGGATTATTGCGATCGTTTCTACTGGGGCCTTCCCCCCTCGCTTGATCGTGCGCCCCTGGAAACCGAGCCTTTCCTGCCGGATCAATGCGGCGTCATCGTTGCCGATGGCTACGATGCGGAAATCCTGCGTCCCGCGCCCTTGCGCCAACTGGCAGCGGCGCGTCGCAAGGTTGAGACGGAGCGATTGGCCCGCACCTCCTTGCGGCGGCTCGTCACTTCAGGCGATCCGCAAACCCAGCAGTGGGGAAGCGAAAGCTGACGATAGAGACGATGCCGGGGCGATCATGCAAGACAGCCCCGGACCGCCTCCTGCGTCAGGCGACTTCCTTCTCGATCCATTCCGGGAAGAAAGACGGTTCGCGCTCCGACCATCCCGAGGCCGTAGCAGCCGCTTCGCTGATCGAGTGGAGCAGAGTCTTGCGGCGGTCGGGCCGGATCTGGGGGAGTGCCGCCGCGCCGCAGAAAGCAGCCGGCAGCCAGGGCCTGGCCCATCCCCCCAGGAGGCGCTCGTAGAGGAAGCGGAACGCCGAGAAGGATACGATACGGTCCTGCGCCAGATCGAAAGCGGCGATGTGGACGAGCTTACCCATGAACGCGGTAATGTCGTCGAAGCCGAATTCGTCGGGCCGCATGTCGCGCAAGGCCGCAAGGTCGGCATAGGCCTCGTATTGCTTTCGGATCGAGGTGGCCTCTGCCCCGTCACGGGCCCACAGACCGAGCGCATCCTGTCGGCCGAGTCCTACATCGAGGCTACGGCGGATATAACGCTGCTCACAGGGCGTGAAGCTGGCGAACTCCCGCAGTTCGCTGATGGTGATGGTGGCCTTTCCCGTGTGAGTCATGGTCCTGATCCTCGTGACACGGAAGGACTATCCTCCCTGTCACTAGAACCAGTTTGTGCCACATCGGTTGCTACAGGCTTAACTGCGCAAAGGTTTGTGCCCGATATTCCCAATAAGATTCGCAAAGCATTTCAATCTGGCACAGCTCGAAAAATGCGATATCGGCGCTATCCCGCCACAATTCCGCCCTATCGAGAACAAGAGCGGCCGATGGCGAGATAGTGCCCTGCCTGAAATTTTTAGATCAACCCCGCCAGAGGGCTGGACGGATCGGCATAGCGGCGCTGGGCCATACGTCCGGCGAGGTAGGCATGGCGACCGGCCTCCACGGCCAGCTTCATCGCGCGCGCCATGCGGATAGGGTCACGTGCTTCGGCGATGGCGGTGTTCATAAGCACGCCGTCGCAGCCGAGTTCCATCGCCACGGCGGCTTCCGAGGCCGTACCCACACCCGCGTCGACGAGCACCGGCACCTTCGCGCCTTCCACGATCAGGCGAACCGTGACCTTGTTCTGGATGCCCAGTCCCGAACCGATCGGCGCGCCCAGCGGCATGACCGCCACGGCGCCGGCCTCTTCGAGCTGCTTGGCGGCGATCGGATCGTCCACGCAGTAGACCATCGGCAGGAAGCCCTCGTTCGCCAGGGTTTCCGTGGCCTTCAGCGTCTCGCGCATGTCAGGATAGAGGGTGCGTGCTTCGCCCAGCACTTCCAGCTTCACCAGATCCCAGCCGCCCGCTTCGCGCGCCAGGCGCAGGGTGCGGATGGCGTCATCTGCGGTGAAGCAGCCGGCGGTGTTGGGAAGATAGGTGATCTTCTTCGGATCGATATAGTCGGTCAGCATCGGCGCCTTCGGGTCCGAGACATTGACCCGCCGCACCGCGACCGTGACGATTTCCGCGCCAGAAGCCTCGACCGCCGCCGCGTTCTGCTCGAAGTCCTTGTACTTGCCGGTCCCAACGATCAGGCGGGAGCGAAAGGTGCGACCGGCGACGGTCCAGGAATCAGATACGGTATCGGTCAAGGTTCGCGTCCTTTCGGGGAACGATATGTCGGAATTCGGGCGATTACGGCGCGTTCAGCCGCCGCCGACGAAGTGGACGATCTCCAGCACGTCGCCCTCGGACAGCGAAACGTCAGCCAGGGTCGAGCGCGGAGCGATTTCGCCGTTGTGCTCGACGGCGACCTTCTTCGGATCGAGGCCGATGCCGGCTACGAGATCGGCGATCGAGGAGCCAAACGCCACGCGGCGCGGTTCGCCGTTCACGATGAGGGAGATTTCAGCAGCCATGGGCCGCAGATAGCGCGCTGAACCGATTTGGAAAGTGCGCAGACGGCACTTTTAGTGCGCGCGATGCAAGTTCCGGATATGCGCAAGGGCGACCAGCGCGACGCCGATGATGGTGAGCACCGACTCCGCCAGACCATGACCGACCGCGATCGCCCCGGCCATCAGTGCAAGGCCGACAGCCCCGATCACCAGCGGCGCGATGCGGCCGTGACGCACGACGCCGAAGCCCAGCGAGATCACCCCGACGACCAGGGCCAGCACCAGGCCGACGCGATGAACGTCCGGCGCAAGCAGAACTTCACCCCCGAGACCCAGGAATCCTACGAAGAAAACACCCAGGACACAGTGAAGCGCACAGAGACCGCTGAGGACGATGCCTGCCCGGTCCAGCCGGTTTCGAATCGCAGTGATAGCCATACGCATGGATGTTCATGTATGAGACGTTGTAACATTCATCAAGCCCCGACCGTGTAATGAAACATTCGACCGACGCGCCTCTTGCGCATTTCGTCGCAAGATCGCAGGGATTTGCGCCATGAGAGTCTCTGACGGTCGCCCCATCCTCGGTACAGCCGACGATATCGCCCCCATGGTTCGCTGGCTGCTGTTCGTGGCCGCGCTGGTCGTCCTCATCGTCGCGGTCGGCGGCATCACCCGGCTCACCGAGTCCGGGCTGTCGATTACCCAGTGGAAGCCGCTCACCGGTGCGATCCCGCCGCTGACCGACGCGCAGTGGCAGGCGGAATTCGCCCGTTACAAACAGATCCCGCAGTACATCGACGTCAATGGGCCGGCAGGCATGACGCTGGCTCAGTACAAGTTCATCTACTTCTGGGAATGGGTTCATCGCCTGCTGGCCCGCGTGATCGGCCTGGCTTTCGCGCTGCCGCTCGCGTGGTTCTGGTACAAGCGCACGATCCCGCTGGGCTACAAGCCGCGCCTCGTCGCGCTGCTGGCCCTCGGCGGTCTTCAGGGTGTGGTGGGCTGGTGGATGGTTTCCTCGGGCCTCAGCCCGGAAGCGGCGGACCGGGTGAACCACTTCCGCCTTGCCGCGCATCTCCTGGTCGCATTGACGACACTGGGCGGCCTCGTCTGGACTGCGCTAGATCTCCGCGAACTGCGCCGTGGGCAGGCTCCGGCCCGCCTCAACCGTTTCGGAGCCATCGCCCTGGGCATCCTGTTCTTCCAGCTCTTCATGGGTGCGATGGTCGCCGGCCTGCGCGCGGGTTACGTCGCAGGCATGGGCTGGTTCAGCCTGGACGCCTGGCCGCTGATGCAGGGCGCCTTCTTCCCGGACGGCGTGGAATGGGCAGGCGGCGCGCTTCATGCGCTCGTCAACGATCCGTTCCTGACACACTTCGTTCACCGTTGGTGGGCCTGGGTGGTGGTCGCCGTGCTGGTCGTGATGGGTCGCCGCCTCAAGGCACGACATGCCCGCCTCGCCTCGATCGCGGTGCATTCGGCTTTCGGTACTCAGGTGCTGCTCGGGATCTTCACCGTGTGGTCGGGCGTGGCGCTCTGGCTGGCGGTAGCGCACCAGCTCTGCGGCGCCTTGCTCGTTGCCGCGACGGTCTGGGGCGCGCATTGCCTGGGCCGCCGCGATCAGGTCGGACTCGGTATGTGAGCGGGCACGCCGAGACCCCTGCCCTCATCTGGTGCCCTTTTCCCGACGAGGAAAGCGCCCTCTCGGCGGTGAACACCCTGCTGGACGAAGGTCTGGCTGCCTGCGGGAATCTGCTGCCGGGCATGACTTCCGTGTTCGTCTGGAACGGCGAGAAGGACACGGCTCGGGAATTCGGCCTGTTGGTCAAGACCAACGCCGCACTACTCGATGCCGCCGTTGGTAGACTCGCCGAACTCCATCCTTACGAAACCCCCGCCGTTCTGGGCTGGCGCTGCGACGCGGGAGCACCGGACACCGTGGCTTGGCTGGCTCGAATTGGGGCACCGCAGTGTTAGAGGTATTATTTTACCTCTCTGGAAAGCCGCGGTCTCCTTGACTTGAAGGCCCGTTTCGACGATCTGGCCGCCTTCCCGCGGTGCCGGAGATTCGTGAAAGCGAACGATTCGACCGCCGCGACCTGAACATTAGGGATAGACCAGCCATGAAGGCGCTTACGAAGGTCACCCGGTCGATCAAGCCGGCCGAGGTGGAAAAGAAGTGGCATCTGATCGATGCCGAAGGTCTGGTGGTTGGCCGTCTCGCGGTCGTCATCGCAGACCTCCTGCGCGGCAAGCACAAGCCGAGCTTCACCCCGCACGTCGATTGCGGCGACCACGTCGTCGTGATCAACGCCGAGAAGGTGAAGTTCACCGGCAAGAAGCTGGGCGACAAGACCTACTACAAGCACACCGGCTACGCCGGCGGCATCAAGGAAGTGACTGCGGACAAGGTCCTCGGCGGTCGTTTCCCCGAGCGCGTGCTTGAAAAGGCTGTCGAGCGCATGATCCCCCGTGGCCCGCTCGGCCGCGACCAGATGCGTGCCCTGCACCTCTACGCCGGCACCGAGCACCCGCACGGTGGCACCCAGCCCGAAGCGCTCGACGTCGCTTCCATGAACCGCAAGAACAAGGTTGGCGCGTAATGTCCGATACCGAAACCGTACAGAGCCTGTCCGACCTTAAGGACCTGGGCGAAGTCGCCGCCGTCGAAACCTCGGAAGAGACTTTCACGCCCGTCGTTTCGAACGCGCCCCTGCGCGAGCAGCAGCTCGACGCCTATGGCCGCGCTTACGCAACCGGCCGCCGCAAGGACGCCGTGGCCCGCGTTTGGGTGAAGCCCGGCACCGGCAAGTTCATCATCAACGGCCGTGACCAGGAAGTGTACTTCGCACGTCCGACCCTGCGTCTCGTCATCAACCAGCCCTTCCAGGTGGCTGGTCGCGACGGCGCCTACGACGTGATCGCCACCGTCAAGGGCGGCGGTCTCTCGGGTCAGGCCGGTGCCGTGAAGCACGGTATCGCCCAGGCACTCGCGAAGTACGAGCCCGCCCTGCGCGCGTCCGTCAAGGCTGCCGGCTTCCTTACCCGCGACCCGCGCGTCGTCGAGCGTAAGAAGTACGGCCGTGCCAAGGCACGTCGTAGCTTCCAGTTCTCGAAGCGTTAATTCGCTTACAGAGAGCTTCGGCTTACCAAAGAGGGTCGCGGGAAACCGCGGCCCTTTTTCGTTGCGTCTTCCTACTTGGCGGGCTCGTGAGATCAGCAGCCCAAGCACGATAGCTGCTATCGGTAGGTATCTGTCTTCACCCCATATCGACTTACACAAGGTATCTTGCATCACACAGTAGCTGGCTATATACACCCCTCATCCGCAGGAGATGATTCGATGTCCGAAATCGAAGTGCAGCTGAAGAAGGGAGTGCTCGGTCTCTGCGTACTCGCCTTGCTGTCGCGGGGGGACAGTTACGCCTATGAGATCGCCAGCCGCATGGCGGCCGCAGTCGATATGGGAGAGGGTACGATCTACCCGCTCATGCGCCGCATGCAGTCCGATGGCCTCGTCGTGACCTACCTTGAGGAATCGCCCTCGGGGCCGCCGCGCAAATACTACCGCATCACAGACACGGGCCGCAGCCGCCTTGCCGAACAGGTCGAGGAATGGCGCGGCTTCACCGCCGCCGTCGAGGAACTGCTCGACGGTGCCGCCGTCGCACCTGTGCAGGAGGAGCCCAGCCATGACGCGTAACGAGTTCATCAGGCGCCTGAAGGCCGGCCTTAAGGGCATGCCGCAGGATGTCGTCGCCGAGATCGTCGCCGATTACGAGGAACACTTCGAAGCCGGGGCTGCCGAAGGCCGCAACGAACAGGAAGTGGCCGCCGCCCTGGGCGATCCCGGCCGCCTTGCCCGCGAACTGCGGTTCGAGGCCGGTTTCCGCAACTGGGAAAGCGCCCGCTCGCCGTCTTCGGCGTGGAGTGCGATCCTGGCCTTCATGGGCCTTGCCACGATCGACATCCTGATCCTGCTGCCGATCGTGCTGCCGATACTGGGCGTGATGTTCGGCCTTTACGTCGCGACCCTGGCCGCTTTCCTAGCGGGCGGCTTCATCTTGGTCGCCGGGCCGTTCAGCGGCTTTCCAGGCGGTGCGCTGGTCGCCATCCTGGGTGGTCTCGGCACGATGAGCGCCGCCGTGGCCATCGCCGCCCTTCTGACTCTGGTCAGCATCTGGATCATCAACGCCATCATGTGGTTCGGCCGTCTGCACTATCGCGTGCTCGAACCCGCCATGCATTCGCAAGACTGAAAAGCACGAGAGAAAGGAACCGAGTGATGTTCAGGAAACTGCTCATCGTATTCGCCAGCGGCGTGATCCTGACGATCGTCGCCTTCAGCGCGGCCTGGGTGATCGGCGGCGACAAGTTCCGCCGCGACGTCCACGAAGGCGACTTCAACTGGACCATCGGCGACGACGACGAAGACACCGACAGCCCGCAGATCACCCGCAATTTCCAGATCCAGCCCGGCGCCCGCCTGGCGATGGACATCCCTGTCCAGCTGGTCTTCACCAAAGGCGACAAGGCCGAGATGGTCGTCACCGGCCCGCAGAAGCTGGTCGATCGCCTGACCTGGGAAGATGGCCGCCTGGCCGTGAAGGGCAGCTGGCACGGCCGCAAGGGCCTGAAAGTGCGGATTACCGCGCCGGAGATCGAAGGCTTCGATTTCGACGCCCCCGGCGATGTTACCCTGACCGGCCTCGATCAGGACAGCCTGACGGTGAACGGCAACGGTGCGCTCAGCCTGGCCGCCACCGGCAAGGTCCGCAAACTGGCCGTCACCACCGACGGCGCGGGCAGCCTGAATTTCGGCAAAGTCGATATCCAGGACGCCACGATCGAAGTGAACGGCGCGGGCAACATGACGATCGGCGCCACCGGCAACGTCAGCATCCAGATCAACGGCATCGGCAATGTCTCGCTCGTCCGCAAGCCCGCAAACCTCAAGACCGAGATCAACGGCATCGGCAACGTCAGCCACGACTACAAGTAAGTCTTTGCAGGAAGGCAAACCGCTGCGGCTCGCTCGCGGCGGCTGAAACCCAAGAAGCCGCGCCGTTTCGACGGCGCGGCTTCTTGCGTTTAGCCGGACACCCTGGGCGATCAGTGCACCGGCGGATCGACCGGCGGCACCGCGCCGACAGGTGCCACGGGCTCGTCAGGCTCGCGCGGGGGCAGGGCGTTTTCCGGAACCTGGTCGATCTGCATGGCTGCGGTGGGGACGTGTTCGAGATTGCGGGCGACGACCTTGATACGATCGCCGTCGATGGTGATCTCGTTGAAGCTGGGCGGGGTCGAGCGGATCCGCTTCGACAGCGTCCCGGCGCCGATCATGCGCAGCGGCCCTCTCCGAGTCTCAGCCGTCAGATCGAAGGCGTCGTGGATATGGCCCGAGAGCACGGCCATGACCTTGCGCTCGGCCAGGACTTCCATCGTCCGCGTACCGTTGATCGTCAGCAGCTTGCCGTCCTTGGCGCGGCGCTCGGTGAGCGGATGGTGCGCGGCGATCAACACGCGGGTTCCGGCGGGCAGGGCGTCTATGGCCGCCAGCGTTTCGGCGAGCGCCTTTTCCGTCACCCAGCCGTTCGACCAGGGGAAGCGCTGCCACTGCGCCCGGGTCGTGGTCTTGAGCGGAACGATCGCCAGACCCGGAAGATGGAGCTTGGCCTCCACCATATTCTCGATCGCATGGAACCGCTTGTACGGTGCGAAGAAGCGTTCGTAGAGGTTGAAGTAGGGAATGTCGTGATTTCCCACCTCGACCGTGACCGGCACATCGAGCGCCTTGATCCAGTTCGTCGCCGCCGCAAACTCGGGATGCCGCGCGCGCATCGTCAGGTCGCCGGTGATGGCCACGGCATGGGGCTTTTCTCGCGCGATGCAGGATTTCGCCCAGGCGAGGGCGGACTCGTCCTCAAGCCCGAAATGGATGTCGCTCAAATGGAACAGGCGGATCGGCTCGCCCGGCGATAGGGAATTATCAGGAAGCATTGAGCGTCGTTACCAGATCGACTTCGCAAGTCGCGAGGGAAAACACTTCCTCGGCCGCGCCGTCGAACGGTTCGCCGTCGATCAGCAGACCCATCGGTTCGCCATCGGGGCACACGAGCCTGAGCTGGCGGTGCGTTCCCAGCGAATCGTGCGGTCCATCCCGAAAGTCCCGGTTCAGCAGGGCAATCCCTTGTCCCGCATAGTCGGCCAGCGATTCCGCGTAATAGCCGTTGACCTCGAGACCGCTCTCGTACGGCGTGACGGTGATCGCCGCATAGCCTTCTTCGCGGCCGCAATCCGCATCGGCGCAAGTCACCTTGGGGCCATTCGCCGACCACGAGATCGCCTGCGCGGCGGTATTGACGAATTCCACGATGTTCACCGCGCGCATGGCTTCGCGCACTTCGTTCCAGATCGTGCCCGGCCCGGCCAGCACCCCGGTCAGCCCCACGCCGTGGCGACTCGAGATCACCTGAGGACGCGTCGTCAGCAGCGGGGCGCGGGCAAGGCGCGCGATGATTTCCGTTGCTGGAAAGTCGCCGTGCAGCCGCTTGGGCAACATGTTCATGGTCCCGCCGGGAAGGACCAGGACCGGCCCGCTCCACCCGCTTGCAGCCGCCACGACCGAATGCGTGGTGCCGTCACCGCCGAACACCACGAGCAGATCGACCTGAGCGGCATCGAGAACGGCCGGAGTCGGTGCCGCCTCGTCCGGGAAGCGCAGGGTGCGATCCACCGGAAAACCGGCTTCGTCCAACGCCTCCTGCACTTGCCCGACGGAAGCGTCGTCGTTGCTGCCGCTGGCCGCGTTGCAGACCAGCCAGACCAGGGGGAGGGCGCGAAGGCCGGGACGCGTGGAATCGTTTTCGGTCATGTCGCCAGAAACCGGCGCCGCCGCGCCCGGTTCCCGATCAAACCCGTCCGCTGGAGATCAGCCAGGCGGAAATACCGTTGAGGAGCGAGTAGAGCAGATAGATCCAGGCCCAACCGGCGGAATGCCCCGCAACCGCGATCATGGCGCCGAGCAGCATGGCGAATTCCACTACCAGGCTGAGGCGCCCTCCCAAGGGCCGGAAGAACCATGGCACCTGGGAAAGCAGCGCATGCCCGCTTTCCAGCACCGCCTTGTGGGCGGCGAAGTTGAATACGCCAAGGAAGAAGACGAGCACTAGTCCCATAGGTACATACATAATGTACCGCGAAACCCGTAGCGGCACCAGTCTTCGTAAAGATGGCGATCATTTCGCGATCCGATTCGCCGCATTTCTTGCTCTTGGCACCATCACGCCACGCCGTTCGTCGACACCCGATGTCGTTCGTCCCCGCGGCTCGATCTTCGTCGACCTTCGACGGGTGGCGGTCGAGCCTCGCGTGAAGGACATGCGATTTCGCTGCAAACAGGTTTCACCGAGCCGATGCGAACGAAGACTTGCACACGGCTCACCCTGAGGAGGAAGAGACGATGTTCAAGACCAACCTGATCGCTGCCGCCGCCGCTGCCGTTCTTTCCGTGGGCGCCATTGCCGCCGCCACCGCTCCCGCCCCGGCTTTCGCCAAGAATGTCGAAGTGCGCTATTCGGACCTCAATCTCTCGACCGCGGAAGGCAAGCAGAAGCTGGAGCGCCGCATCGACACCGCCGCTCGCGAAGCCTGCGACTATGGCCGCACGACCACCGGCTCACGCATCCGCAGCAACGAAGCCACCGAATGCTACACCAAGGCCCGCGCCGATGTCAGCGCCCAGGTTGCCGGCGCCATCGACAAGGCCGGCGCCCAGCGCCTGGCGGTGGGCCAGTGAGGCCGAGCCGCTCCCACGAAGTCCCTTGAGAAAATAAGCGAATACGAGACTGGCGGGCTTAACGGCCCGCCATTTTCTTTACGCTCGGCAGGTAGGTTCGGCCGATCCGCAGGACATCGCCGCTCCCGGTCTCGACAGACCACACGCCCAGCCCTTCATGGCGAAGCCCCGTCACATGGTCGCGGCGCAGGATGCAGCTTCGGTGGATGCGGATGAACCGTTCCGGATCGAGGCGCTCTTCCAGGCTGGTGATGGTCTGCAGCAGCAAGTAGCTCTGCCCCCGAACGTGAAGCCTTACATAGTCGCGCTCGGCATCGATGCGCTCCACATCGGCCGCCGGAACCCTGACCAGTTCCGAGCGGTGCGGCACCCAGAACTCTTCCAGCCATTCGCTCGTCGGAGCAGGGCGCTGGTCGCCGCGCCGCGACATCACGCGGCCCACGGCGCGTTGCAGCCGGTCGGGCGCGACGGGCTTGAGCACGTAGTCGATCGCATCCAGATCGAACGCCTCGACTGCGAATTCGTCATGAGCGGTCACGAATATGACGGCCGGGGCATCGGGCTTGCCGGAGAGGCGACGGGCCACCGTGAGGCCGTCCGTCTCGGGCATGGTGAGGTCGAGCAGGACGAGGTCCGGCGTCAGAGCGTCGATCAGGCGCAGCGCGGCCTGGCCGTCGCTGGCGGTACCGATCACCGAGACGCCTTCGATGCGCGAGCAGATCACCTGCATGCGTTCAACCGCCAGCGGCTCGTCGTCGACGATCAGCGCCCGCAGCGGCGCGGCATCCACGGATTCAGGGGCAATTTCAGGCAAGACCGGCCTCCAGGGGCATTCTCAGGACCGTGGCGAAACCGCCTTCCGGGCGCTCTCCGAACGTGATGGTAGCCGCGGCGCCGTAACGCGCCCGCAGCCGATCCCTGACGTTGCCGAGACCGATACCGAAGCCGCCGCTGTTTTCCGGGCATCCCGGTCCATCGTCGGTGACGCTCACTTCCAGCATGTCATCGTCGCGCCGCGCGACGAGCGCGATCGTGACGGGCCGCTGGGTGGCGGCAACGGCATACTTCACCGAATTCTCGACGAGAGGTTGCAGGATCATGCCCGGCACCATTGCACCAAGAACAGAATCGTCAATATCAATCGTCGTCAGCAATCGATTGGGAAAGCGCACCGCCTCGATTGCGAAGTAAAGCTTCTGCATCTCGATCTCGTCTACGAGCGGAAGATCGCTGGTGGGATCTCCCGAAAGTGTTCGGCGGTAGAAGGTCGAGAGGTTCTGGATCATCTTCTCCGCATCGTCCTGCTTGCCGATCATGACCAGCGCGGAAAGCGAATTGAGCGTGTTGAACAGGAAGTGCGGATTGACCTGATAGCGCAGCGACCGCAGTTCCGCCGCTGCCGCCGCGCGCCGATATTCGCCCTCGCGCCATTCCGCCGCGCGGGCTTCCTCTGCCTTGACGAGCGCGAAGTAGAGCGCCGCCCAGGCCAGGATCAGGAAGTAGCGGCCGAAGGCGGTATCGGCCATCTTCGCCCAATCGCCGTAATGCTTGCCGAACAATTTCTCGGTGTTGATGGTGATCGCCGAGCTTGTCTCGTCCGTGATGGTCGACGACCCGGTGGCCTGTTCGGACGGCGCGGCCTCTTTGGGGCCGGACCGCCGATCCGCCGATGGAGGCAGGTCCAAAAGGATATTGCCCGCTTCGTCCTGGCTGATGCGGATATTGCCGGCTCTTACCGCCGCCGCCTCTTCCTCGCTCCCATAGGCCTTGGCGGTGTTCATGTCGGCGAAGATCGCGTCGTTGATCAACGCGAGCGCAATCGACAGCGGCAAGGCTCCGATCAGCACCACGACGAAGCGCGTGCGGGTCGACCGGCGATCCAGCAATTGCAGCAGCGGCCAGACGGCGGCCATCAGCAGCATCGAGAGGATGCAGATCGTCAGCCGCCGCGATACGAGCGGCCAGAACTCGTCGTAGCCCATCACCGCGCCGCGCAAGGTGGCGACCACGAAATAGCAGGCCCAGAGAGCGGCCAGAGTCAGCAAGACGAGCCGCACGGGAATGCGGGCCTGATGGGCGACGGGCGTCTCGGGGGTCGTCATCCTCAGGGGATAGCGCGAAAAAACCTTGTAGCGCCAGTTCCCTGATCGAACCGGAACCGACATTCGTCGAACCGGCTGCGGGAGAGGGCCGATCCCCGGGTGGAAACCCGCCGGCTCGGCCCTCTGTCCCAGGCGCATCACGCCGGGAGCAGGTGCTCCTTGGCGATCTTTTCCTTCCATACCAGCGGCGCGAGCTGGTGGACGTTCTTGCCTTCGGAATCCACGGCCACGGTCACCGGCATATCCTTGACGGTGAATTCGTAGATCGCCTCCATGCCGAGGTCCGCAAAGCCGACGACCTTGGCTTCCTTGATCGCGCGGGCGACGAGGTAGGCGGCGCCGCCGACGGCCATCAGGTAGGCCGACTTGTGCCTGGCGATAGACTCGGTGGCGGCCGGGCCGCGTTCCGACTTGCCGATGCTGGCCAGCAGGCCGAGGTCGAGCATGGTGTCCGAGAACTTGTCCATGCGGGTCGCGGTGGTCGGGCCGGCGGGGCCGACGACTTCCTCGCGCACCGGATCGACCGGGCCGACGTAGTAGATCACGCGGCCCTTGAAATCGACCGGCAGCTCTTCGCCCTTGGCGAGCATGTCGGCGATGCGCTTGTGCGCGGCATCGCGGCCGGTGAGCATCTTGCCGTTGAGCAGCAGACGGTCGCCCTGCTTCCAGCTCTGGACGATCTCGGGGGTGAGGGTGTCTAGGTCGACGCGGATGGCGCCCGCGTCTGGCGCCCATTCCACCTGCGGCCACTCGTCGAGGTTCGGCGTTTCCAGGAAGCTCGGGCCCGAGCCGTCGAGCGTGAAGTGCGCGTGGCGGGTGGCGGCGCAGTTCGGGATCATGGCGACGGGCTTGCCCGCAGCGTGGCACGGCCAGTCCATGATCTTGACGTCCAGGATCGTGGCAAGGCCGCCAAGGCCCTGCGCGCCGATGCCGAGCGCGTTGACCTTGTCGAAGATCTCGATGCGCAGCGCCTCGATGTCGTTCTGCGGGCCGCGTGCCTTCAGCTGGGCCATGTCGATCGGCTCCATCAGGCTCTGCTTGGCGAGCTTGACGCAGTGCTCGGCGGTGCCGCCGATGCCGATGCCCAGCATGCCCGGCGGGCACCAGCCGGCGCCCATCTGCGGCAGCATCTCGATCACCCAGTCGACGATGGAATCGCTGGGATTCATCATCTTGAACTTCGACTTGTTTTCCGAGCCGCCGCCCTTGGCCGCGACGTCCACCGAGACCTTCGAGCCGGGAACCATGCTGACCGAGAGCACCGAAGGCGTGTTGTCCTTGGTGTTGCGGCGGGTGAAGGCGGGGTCAGCCAGCACCGAGGCGCGCAGCTTGTTCTCGGCATTGTTGTAGGCGCGGCGCACGCCTTCATCGACCACTTCCTGCAGCGACTTCTCGGATTCGAGGCGGCAATTCTGGCCCCATTCGATGAAGACGTTGACGATGCCGGTGTCCTGGCAGATCGGGCGATGGCCTTCCGCGCACATGCGGCTGTTGGTCAGGATCTGCGCAATGGCATCCTTGGCCGCGGGGCCCTGCTCCGCCTCGTAGGCGTCGCCCAGCGCGCGGATATAGTCCATCGGGTGGAAGTAGCTGATATACTGGAGGGCGTCGGCAACACTCTCGATGAGGTCGTCTTCGCGGATCGTCACCATCTGCGTCATGGAAATGGGCTCCCGTTTTTCGGATCGCGTGATTTTGCGCGCTCCTTAGACCGGGTTTGGTTTTTCCGCAAAAGCGCATTTCACGCGGCCGTTCTTGTGTTCCACGCGCACCGGGTTGCAAGTCCCGGAACGCCATCGTCAAAGCGTCGCCATGGATCGACCAGGAACTTTCAAACCACTTGGCCAAAATCGCCGCTTCGCCTAGAAGGCCTCGCATAAAGTCCGTATTTGCGGGGATACAGGCGTCCAGCCGTCCTTTCCCGCGCCAGCATGAGGAATAGGCCGCAATGACCCTGACCGAGGACCGGTCCGCCACCGAAGCACGCCCCGAAGCCCGTACGGCCATGATCGTCAGCCAGCTGCGCACCAGCGGCGTCAACGAACATTGGGTTCTGAACGCCATGGCGGCCGTCGCGCGCGAGGATTTCGTTCCCGCCGCGATGCGCGACGCCGCCTATATCGACCGTGCGATTCCGCTTGGGAACGGCCGCTTCCTGGCCGCGCCGCTGTTCCACGGCAAACTGCTGGCCGAAGCCGCGCCGAGCGAGAACGACAAGGTCCTCCTGGTGGGCGAAAGCAATGGCTACCTCGCCGCGCTGCTGCGTCCGCTGGTCGGCTCGCTGACCGTCATCGATCCCACGGAGGCTGCCGGTTTTGCGGGTGAAGGCGGCTACTCGCTCCTCGTGATCGACGGCGCGATCGAGGAACTGCCCGCTTCGCTGGCGGCGCAGGTCGCCGAAGGCGGCCGCGTGGTCACCGGGGTCCTGGTGCGCGGGGTCGCTCGCCTGGCTTCGGGCGTGAAGGCCGCGGGGGCGGTCTCGCTGCTGCCGCTGATCGAAATGGGGATTCCGGCTCTGCCTGAATTCGCCGCTCCCAAAAACTGGAGCTTCTGAGCATGGCCCGGTTCGCGCTGCGTGCCGGGCTGCTCGCGGGGGGATGTCTGACACTGGCACTGGCCGGCGCTTCGGCGCGGGCCGATACCCTGCGCGATGCGCTCATAGCCGCCTACCAGACAAACCCCACTCTCGAAGCCGCGCGCGCCCAGCAGCGCGCGACGGACGAGGGCGTGCCGATTGCGCGGGCCCCCGGCCTGCCTAATGCCAGCATGACGGAAACCTACGTCAGGAACCTGAAGCAGAGCGAGAATTCGCTGACCGCGCCGTCGAAGATATTCACGGCGGATGGGCAACTGGGTGTGCCGATCTATTCGGGCGGCGCGGTGAAGAACGGCGTCAAGGCGGCCAAGATCCGCGTCCTGGCAGGCCAGGCCGATCTGCGCGCCACGGAGGCTTCCGTATTCTCCGAGGTCGTCGCGGCCTATATGGACGTGATCCGTGCCGAAGCCATCGTCGGGCTCAACCGCAAGAACGTCAGCGTGTTGGAGACCAACCTTCAGGCCACCGGCGACCGGTTCGAAATCGGCGACCTCACCCGCACGGACGTGGCCCAGTCGCAGTCACGCCTGGCCGTGGCACAGGGCGACTTGCGCACGGCCGAGGCGAATCTGGTCAGCGCGCGGGAAACCTACATCCGCCTTGTCGGCCGTGCCCCGGAAGTGCTGGAAGCGCCGCCGCCGTTGCCCAATCTGCCCGGCAGTGCAGAAGAGGCCTCCACCATCGCGCTCGATGCCAATCCGGACCTGATCGGCGCCCGCGAGCGCACCCGCGCGGCGGAGAAGGACATCGACGTCGCCGGCGCCGACCGCTTGCCCACACTGAGCCTGTTCGGGCAGGGCACCTACAACAACTACTTCAACACCCTGGCGCGCGGCGCCGTGAACGCGAACATCTCGCAAAGCGATTCATCGGCGCAAGCCGGTGCCCGGTTGTCCATCCCGCTGTTCCAGGGCGGTCTTCCCGCCGCCCGCAGGCGCCAGGCTCAGGCCACGGCTTCGGCCAATATGGAGCAGGAGATCGCCACCGAGCGTGACGTCATCGCGCAAGTCCGCTCGGCCTTCACCTCCTACGTCGCTTCGAACGACCTGATCCGCACATCGCAAGTGGCGGTGGATGCCGCCTCGCTCAGCCTGGAAGGCGTGCGCGCGGAAAATTCGGTGGGCAACCGCACAATCCTCGACATTCTCGATGCCGAGCGGGAGCTTCTCAACGCGCAGGTCACGCTGGTTACGGCGCGGCGCAACGCCTACGTCGCCGGCTTCACGCTGCTGGCCGCCATGGGACGCGCCGAGGCGCGCGATCTCAATCTGGACGGCGGGATCCTCTACGATCCGCAGATCAATTACGACCGCGTGAAAGGCAAGTTCCTCGACTGGACGAACGACCCGGCGCCGGTCGCCAGGTCCACCCGCACCGTTGACACACCGGTGCAGGACGGGAACATTCGGCAGCAGTGATCAATGCTCCGATTCGGAGCAGGTTTTTTGTCGCGTTCGGCACGCATGGGCGGCCGGAAGCGCGAGCAGGGGCAAAGTGGCATGCGTCAGAGCGGTGAACCTTCGGTCGAGGAGATTCTCCAGTCGATCAAACAGGTCATTGCTCGCGACTTGCGGGTAGACGCGCGCACGGAACGGCAGCGCCGCACGGTCGAGGAAGTGCGCGCCGTCATGCTTGAGGACGACGAGGATGTGCTGGACCTCACCGAGACGGCACAGCTCGCGCCTGAAGAACCGAGCGCGGACGAACCTGCGCTGCTGCACGACGAAACCCGCAACTCGATGCGGGAATCGCTGGCCGCGCTGGCCATGATTTCCGAGCCCGGCGTGCCGCCGCAGATCGTCCGCTCTGGCGAGACTTCGCTGGAAAGCCTCACCCGCGAACTCCTGCGCCCGGCCCTGGCCGAATGGCTGGACAAGAACCTGCCGCCCATGGTCGAACGCCTGGTGGCGGCGGAAATCGCGCGGATCGTGGGCAAGAAGGGCTGATAAGGCCGCCAGGCCCGGCGCCAGGAAACGGTTCGGGCTGGACCATCGGCCTGCCGCTACCTACTTGCGGGACCATGGCCAAACCCGATCCCGCACTGCTCGATCCCGCACGCTATCCGTTCTCCTGTCGCATGGAACCCCGGTTCGGCGACCTTGACGTGAACATGCACATCAACAACGTCGCCATGGCGGGAATGCTCGAGGACGCGCGCCTGCGCCTCTTCCGCGCCGCCGGCGGACTCCAGCATCTCGCCGGGCTCTCGACGATGGTAGCCAGCATCGCGATAGAATACCTCGGCGAGACGCATTATCCGGAAGCGGTAACGGTCCACGGCGCCGTGGAGCGTATCGGGCGAACCAGCCAGCAGATCCTTCAGGTGGTGACACAGGACGGCAATCCCGTGGTCTTTGCCCGCACCGTGATCGTCATGGTCGGCCCGAACGGCCCGGCCCCGCTGACGGATGACTATCTGGAAAACGCCCGGCAGTGGATGCTGGCGGCATGAGCGCGTCGGCTCACGATCTGGCCAGGGCCGCGCAGGCGCTGGCGAAGACCGGAGGCGACAATGTCCGGCGCCACATCTTCCTCTGCGCCGAGCCGCAGAAAGGCGAGTGCTGCGCGCCGGAGCAGGGCTCGGCCTCGTGGAAGTATCTGAAGAAGCGGCTCAAGCAGCTTGGCCTCGATGCTCCGGCAAGGCCGGAAGGCACGGTGGCCCGGACCAAGGCCGATTGCCTGCGCATCTGCTTCGCCGGTCCCATCGCCGTCGTCTGGCCGGACGGGGTCTGGTATCACTCCTGCACCGAAGAGGTCCTGGAGCAGGTCATCCAACGACATCTGATCGGCGGTGAACCGGTGGAAGAGTTCCGGCTGCGTCCTGCAGAGACCTGAGGGCGACTCACAGTTCGTGATCGTCGTCCAGAGGATTGACGACGGATTCGTCGTGTCCGGTGCCGCTCGACAGGAACGCCAGGCCCATCAGTGCCGAGGCGAGCAGCATCGTGAACCCGATCCCCAGGGCCGCCGCGATATAGAAATGCACCGAGACCATGCCGTTCGAGCGGTAGAGCAGAATCACCGAAGCGATCACCAGCGCCACCGTCACCGTCAGCATGTAGGTCATGATGCGGCGATAGCGTGCCCAGGCGTGGGCGGCCTTTTCGGGATCGTCCAGGGGCGAACGGGGTATCATCGGCTCCATGTGCGCTTTCGCGGCGCTACTCGCAAGGGTCGCGAAAGCGACTCATGGAAGATCGGCCAAGGCTGTGATACTCTCCCGATACAAGCCCCCGAAGAGGGTGCGGGAACGCGGGTCGAAGACCCGATACGGGAGAATGCGAAGATGACGATCGAGCGGATCATCGCTGGCCGAGAGGCCGTTATCACCTGCCAGTCCGACTGCACCGTGAGCGAAGCGGCGTCGCTTCTGGCCGACCGCCGGATCGGTGCGCTGCCGATCTTCGAGGGCGACCGGCTGATCGGAATTTTCTCCGAGCGCGATCTGATCTACCGCCTGCGCGAGTTCGGACCCAGCGTGCTGGGCATGCAGGTCAGCGAAGTCATGACGGCTCCCCCGGTTACGGTGACACCTTCGGCAACCGCGCTGTCGGCCCTGGCGCTGATGACGCAGCGCCGCGTCCGCCACCTGCCGGTGATGGTGGACGATCGCATGGTGGCTTTCGTCTCGATTGGCGACATCGTGAAGTATCGGCTGGAAAAGGTGGAGTCCGAAGCAGCGGCGATGCGGGACTACATTCAGACGGCGTAAGCCGCTCCGGCACTCCGTTTAAGCTCCAAGCCGCAGGATGGCGCGCGTCCTCTCGCCCCATGCGCGGCTTTCGTCCCAGAAGCGGCCCCGCGGACGCACGCTCCCCTCCTTACCCACGCTCCCCTCCTTACCCACGCTCCCTGCCGCAAGCGCGCTCTCCCTGGGTCATGGCGAGCGCAGCGAAGCAATCCAGGGGCACTCCGGCGCCGCTGCAGATCGCTTGCCACCTTCCCCGCCTGACGGAACCTTCAGGCCGCAGCCACCCTGCTACCTTGCCGCAAGCGGCCGGGAGGCCTACATCGCGGCCATGGACCAGCAAACCGTCACACTCAGCCCCTCGGCCGCCTCACGCGTGGCCGCCATTGCCGAAAAGCAAGGCAAACCGGCGATTCTCCGCCTTTCGGTCGAGGGCGGCGGCTGCTCGGGATTCCAGTACAAGTTCGGCCTCGCCGAAGCACCCGAAGCGGATGACACAGTGGCTGAAACCGACGGTGTGCGGCTGCTGGTGGATTCCGTCAGCCTCGATCTCGTCAGCGGCTGCGTGGTGGACTACGTGGAATCGCTAGGCGGCGCGGCCTTCCGGGTCGAGAACCCGCAGGCCGCCGCAGGCTGTGGATGCGGCTCGAGCTTCTCCATATGAAGAAGATCGCCACGTTCAACATCAACGGCATCAAGGCCCGCTTGCCGCGGCTCCTCGAATGGCTGGAGGAGACCCGTCCGGCGGTCGCCTGCCTTCAGGAGATCAAGACGCAGGACGAGGGCTTCCCGATCGCCGAGTTCGAGAAGATCGGCTACAAGGGCATCTGGCACGGCCAAAAGGGATTCAACGGGGTCGCGATCCTAGCCGATGGGGAAATGCCTGTCGAAGTCCAGCGCGGTCTTGCCGGCGAGCCCGAGGACGAACACGCGCGCTATCTCGAGGCCGATGTGTTCGGGCTTCGCGTGGTCTGCATCTATCTGCCGAACGGCAACCCGGTGCCCGGGCCCAAGTTCGACTACAAGCTGCGCTGGATGGAACGCCTGCGCCGCCGCATGGACGAGATCAAGGCCGAGGAAGTTCCGGCGATCGTCACCGGCGACTTCAACGTCATTCCCACCGATCGCGACGTCTGGTCTCCGCCGGCCATGGCTGCCGATGCCCTGATGCAGCCGGAGTCGCGCGATGCCTATTACCGCCTGCTCGGCGACGGCTGGACGGACGCGATCGCCACGCACAACCCGCGCGGCGGCGTGTGGACATTCTGGGACTACCAGGCCGGTGCCTGGCAGCGCGACCACGGCTTCCGCATCGACCATGCGCTGCTCTCGCCCGAATTGGCCGACAGACTGGTGGCCAGCGGCGTGGACAAGAGCTATCGCGGCCGCGAGAAGGCCAGCGATCATACCCCGGTCTGGGTTCAGCTGCGGGACTGAACGCGCTGGTTGCCTGGACTCACGACGGGGCGGCTTGAAACAAAAAGGGGAGCGAAACGGCCCGTTTCGCTCCCCTTTTTTCATGCCGCCGAAAGCGTGATCTCAGCGGTAGAAGATATGATTGTCCACGCGGGCGAGCCGCGTCAGCCGCCAGTTCGGTTCGACACGCGTGGCGTGGAAGAACAGCGCGCCCTTGACCGGGCTCTTCCAGCTCTTTTCCACGGCGATCTTGGCGATCGCCACAGCCTCGCGCCAGCCGCTGGACTGTTCGCGCACCTTGGGCATCTTCTTGCCCTGGATGAAGGAGAACTGCGAGGGCTGGTAGACGACGCCGCAGTAGCTGGCCGGGAAACGGCCCGATTCCGCGCGATTGATGATAACGCGGCCCACCGCCAGCTGCCCTTCCAGGGTTTCGCCGCGCGCTTCGAAATAGATCGCGCTGGCCAGGCAGCGCATTTCGCTGTTCAGGCGACCGGGAACGGACTGCTGCGCAACGAGCTGCGCGAGCGTATCGGCATCGACCGGAGTGTCCTGCGAAGCATCATCCTGATCTTCGAGCGCGGTTCCGTCCGTCGCATCTGCCCCATCTTCCGAAGGGAGGGACTGGACGACCGGCTTCGAAACGAAGATCGGATCGAGGTTCGATTGAGCCTGGACCAGAACCGGTGCCAAGGCCGCGGCGCCCGAACCCTGTGCGCCGAAAAGGGTGGTCATGATCGTAGCGGCCAGCGCCAACGCGCTTGCCCACTGAACTTTGCTCCGCATCAACTCTAGATCAAGGGCGGTGAACCAGTCCGACGCAGGCGGGAACGAATTGCCGTCAAGCGGCGTTCAATTCCAGACAGACCTGCCGACGATTCCCCGTCTGCGTGCTAGCCGGGCTGGCCGAAATGCTGCCCGAGCCGCTTCCGCGTCTGGGACAGGCCATTAACTTGCACGGCCTGCAAGTCAACCCGGTTATACACCAAGGCCGATGAACCGTTCGGGCTTCGCGACGTCCAGTTCCACGATCCACAGGTCCGGATCCTGGAATCCGCGCTTTTCAATATAGTCGGAAAAAGCGAGTCTCGAGTCGATCAGGGCCGAAAAATCTGCGCCGGGTTCCTGCCGCCTGGTGCAATGCCAGGCCCGTGTTCCGTCCAGGCCGGGCATGCGTTCGTAGGCGCGGGCGTGTTCACCATTCTCGACCAGAACAAGCATTATCGTCCCGGCGTCCCGTTCGCCTTTGCTGAGAACCGTACCGAAGCCTCCCTCCGCCTGGACAGCACGAATGAAACCGGAAACTTCGACGTGGGCAGGAAGCCTCGCCTCCATGGATCAGACCACGACTTTGGAGGCCGAATATCCGGGCAGGCCGGACAAGGCGATCCGCGAGCGCATGAAAGTGCCGGTGCCGCGACCGACTTCATCGCCGTCCCGATCGACCAGTCGCGCTTCCGCGACGAGCACGCGCCGACGGCCGCTGACCCATCGCCCTTCGGCAACGATCGTCCCACCCTTGATCGGCTTGCTCAAAAGCAGGTTGAATGAGGTAGTTAACAGAAAGCGGTCGGTCACGAGCGTATTCGCCGCATAGAAGGCGGCATCGTCCAGCATCTTGAAGTAGATCGTGCCGTGCGCCGCACCGGCGGCATGGAAGCTGTCAGGCTCTACGTCGAACGTGATGCGCGAGGTGCCTTCGCCGGTAATCTCCAGCCGCGAACGAAACATCTCGTTGATGGGCGCAGAGGCGTAGAGGCTTTCCAGCGCCCGCCAGTGCAGGGCAGCGCCGGACATGTCCGCAGCGCCGCCTCCGGATGCGTCAGGCTGCATCGCGATCGATGACGTTGCTGAGCAGGCTGTAGAGCGCTTCCGGACCCGGCGCCTCGATCAGCGCCGCGTGCATGCGCTCGTCGCGCATCATGCGGGAAATGGCGGCAAGCGCGTGAAGATGAGTGGCACCGGCATTTTCCGGCGAGAGCAATCCGAACACCAGATCGACCGGTACGCCGTCGGCGGATTCGAAATCGACCGGATTATCCAGCCGCATGACGACCGCCACCGGGCGGCCGAGTGCCGACATCCGCGCATGGGGTATCGCCACGCGGCGACCGAAGCCGGTGCTGCCCATTTCCTCTCGCTCATTGATGCGTGCCAGGACCTTTTCGCGATCGAGGTTATAAACCTCGGCGAACATGTCGGCGAGCTGGCCGAGAATCAGAGCTTTGCTGTCTGCGCTGGAAGTGACGACGGCGTCAGGCAACAGGGTAAAAAGACTGCTCATTGTGCGTTTCTGGTTCTGGCCCAAATAAGGGTTGCCTAGGATCAAACGTCCATAACCCCCGGAAATCCGGGGGTTATGCCTGCTCCTTGAATAAGAAGTGTAGACGCCTGATCAGCGCCCCGGTTGGCTTCAGTGCGGCTCAACCCAGCCAATCGAACCGTCGCCGCGGCGGTAAACCATATTATGGCGTCCCGTACCAGCATTTTTGAACAGCAATGCCGTGGTGTTGCGCAAATCGAGCATCATCACCGCATCCGAAACGGTAGCTTCGGGAACGTCGACGCGAGTCTCGGCGATGACGACGGGTGCATCGGCCTCAAGCTCCTCTTCCTGCTCAGCCGCCTGCTCTTCGAAGATCGTGTAGGCGGCTTCTTCCACGGCCACCGCGTGCGCTGCCTGCTCGTGGCGATCATGGATGCGTCGCTTGTAGCGACGGAGCTGCTTGTCGATCTTTTCGGCAGCCTGATCGCAGGCGAGGTGCGCGTCCTGCGCCATGCCGGTACCTTTGAGCACCAGATTCTGCATCACGTGGACCACGATATCGCAGCGGAAAGCTGCGGCAGGGGCGCGGCCGAACGTGACTTGCGACGACAGCGCACGGCTGAAGTACTTGTCGACGATGGCGGTCAGGCGCTCGCTGGCGTGGGTCTGGAGGGCTTCACCGGTGTCGACCTGATGGCCGGAAACGCGGATGTCCATGGGTGATTACTCCTCTGCTGTGATTCAGGCGCCCCAGAGCGGGGCATCGACCGATTTGAGAAACTCCGCGTGGATGAGAAGTTCCTCTTCGGTAGCCGCGTGGGGACGCGGCTGACGGAATGGACGGTCCTTTCGAATCAGGATCCGCGATTCCGTCGTGGCCTCGGCGGTTTCGGCGAGAAGCTCGAGGCCGATCTGGCGACCGCCCCGCAGCTCCACATAGACCTGCGCGAGCAGCTCGGCGTCTAGCAAGGCGCCGTGCTTGGTACGATGACTTCGATCAATTCCGTAACGGGTGCAAAGGGCGTCGAGCGAGAGCTTGGCACCGGGATGGCGAACCTTGGCAAGCGCCACGGTATCGACCATCCGGGTCAGGCAAACCTCGGGCAACCCGCATTTCGCCAGTTCGAAGTTGATGAAGTTGAAGTCGAAGCTCGCATTGTGCGCGATCATCGGCGCGTCGCCGATGAACGCGACGAAATCCTGCGCGCAATGCGCGAAAAGCGGCTTGTCGGCGAGGAAATCGTCCGAGAGACCATGAACCGCTTCCGCTTCGGCCGGCATGGTGCGTTCGGGGTTGAAATAGGCGTGGTAGGTCTGGCCGGTCGGCACTCGGTTGATCATTTCGATGCAGCCGATTTCCACCATCCGGTCCCCGTTCCTGGGGTCGAAACCAGTCGTCTCGGTATCGAAGATGATCTCTCTCATCCCTCTCCATATCTGCCTGCCCGCCACACTTCGCAAGGGCCAGCCAGTTAATAATCTGACTCGGCCAGCGCATCCACGATGCGGCCCACCTGCTTGCGGGTTTCTGCCAGCGACGCACCGGTATCGATGACGAAGTCCGCCCGCGCGCGTTTCTCCGCGTCAGGGACCTGCAGGCTCAGGATCTGCTCGAATTTCTCAGCCGTCATGCCGGGCCGGGCGAGAACCCGTGCGCGCTGGACCTCGGCCGGCGCCGAAACCACCGCCACGCCGTCCAGCCCACGATCTCCCGCCTTCTCGTAGAGCAGGGGGATATCGAAAACGACCAGCCGTGCGGCACGGTGCTCCGCCAGGAAGCGGCGCCGCGCTTCCGCGACGGCGGGATGGACGATTCCCTCGAGTCGCGCGAGCGCGTCACGGTTTCCGAAGACTGCCGCACCGAGAGTCTGGCGCAGGACCCCTTCCGGCCCGGTGGTGCCGGGGAAAGCCGCTTCGATTGGCGGAACCAGCGCGCCGCCAGGCCCTTGCAATGCATGAACCACCGCATCCGCATCGAAGACCGGAACGCCCCGCTCCCGGAACATATCGGCCACGGTCGACTTGCCCATGCCGATCGAGCCGGTGAGTCCCAGGATCTTGGGCCCGGCCGTGCGGGTCATGCCAGAAGCCGCTCGCGCAGTTCGGTGTCGAACGCGCGCGGCGCCTTGACGCCGAAGAAGCGCTCGAAAGCGACATCGGCCTGGCCGATCAGCATCGAGAGGCCATCCACCGTGTCGAATCCCGCCGCGCGCGCATCCTTCAGGAAGGGCGTGTCGAGCGGCGCGGTGACGATGTCGTAGACCACGCTGCGCGGCGGCGCGTGACTGAAATCGAAGGCGAGCGGCGGCTGACCTGCCATGCCGAGCGGACTGGCATTGACGACCAGGTCGAGACACTGCTCGCGGTCGTCGAAGGCGAAATCGGTAGGCTCGGCGAAGTGCCCCAAATCGATGGCGTGGTGATCCTTCTGGGTGGTCAGTTCGTCCAGCATGGTCCGTGCCTTGGCCGGATCGCGACCGGCCAGAACGATGACGAACCCGCGCTGTGCCAGAGCCGCCACGATCGCGCGCGAAGCGCCGCCGGTACCCAGCACGCGCGCCATGCGGAACAGGTGAGTCTGGTCCAGCAGCGGCTGCAGGGGCTCGAGGAAACCGGGAGCATCGGTGTTGTAGCCGGTCAGCGTGCCGTCGGCTTCGCGTACCACGGTGTTCACTGCGCCGATCTTCGCCGCCAGGGGGTCGAGACGATCCAGCAGCGGAACGATCGCCAGCTTGTGCGGCATGGTCACGTTGCAACCGCGCCAGTCCGGATCGCTACGCCGCTGCGCCAGATAGTCCGCAAGCCCGTCTTCCGAAACGCGTTGCCGCGCATAGCGGCCGCGAAGATCGAGCTTTTCCAGCCAGAATCCGTGAATCACCGGCGACTTGGACTGTTCGATGGGATCGCCGATCACTTCGGCATAGGGCAGGGTCATTGTGAAATCGCTCCCAGACGGCGCAGCGCCGCCTGAACTTTCAGCAGCGGCATGCCGAGAATGGTGAAATAGTCTCCGTCGATCTTCTCGAAGAGCTGAACCCCGCGTGCCTCGATGCGGAAGACGCCGACGCAGCCGGCCACTTCAGGCCATTCGGCGTCCAGATAGTCGGCGATGAAGCTTTCCGAAAGAGGGGCGACATGAAGCGCCGCCACGGCATCCTCGGCCCATAGCACGTCACCGTCGCGAACGAGGGCCGCGGCGCTATGGAGCTTCATGACTTTGCCGGAGAAGAAGCGAAGGTGATCGGCCGCAGCCTCACGGCTCGGGGGCTTGTCGAAGCGACGGCCGCCGCACTCGACCAGGGAATCGCTGCCAAGCACCATTTCGCCCGGCGCCGTTTCGGATACTGCCGCAGCCTTGGCACGGGCGAGTTGCAGCGCGATTTCGGCCGGCGATCGGCCGCCCAGACCCGCCTCGATCGCGCGTTCGTCGACATGGGCCGGCTGGGCACGGAAGGGAATGGCGGCGGCTTCGAGCATGGCGCGCCGGGAGGCGCTTTGCGATGCCAGAACGATCATGGCGTTATCCTGAAAATGTCAGATCGGCTTGGGGCCGACCGGATCCTGAGGCCCTTCGGCCTTGCGTTCGTTGTAAAGATTGATGATCGCCGCTGCGGTCTCCTCGATCGAGCGGCGCGTCACGTCGATCACCGGCCAGGAATTGTCCGCGAACATGCGCCGCGCATATTTCAGCTCGTTCTCGACTCTATCGCTTTTCACGTAATCGGTATCGGGAGACTGGCTCAGCGACAGCAAGCGATTGCGGCGGATCTGGATCAGACGCTCGGGCGCGGTTGTCAGGCCGACGACCAGCGGGCGCTTCAATCCGTAAAGCAGCGGCGGCGGCGGACTTTCCACCACGACCGGGATGTTAGCGACCTTGTAGCCGCGATTGGCCAGGTAGATCGAGGTCGGCGTCTTGCTGGTGCGCGAAACTCCCGCCAGCACGATATCGGCCTCTTCCCAGTCCTCCCAGGCGATGCCGTCGTCATGGGCGATGGTGAACTGAATCGCATCGACGCGGGCGAAATAGGCATCGTCCAGGCGGTGCTGGCGGCCCGGCCGGCCTTTTGCCTCCTGGCCAAGAGCCGCCTCGAGCGCGTCGGTCACGCCGTCGAGCACCGCGATCGCCGGCAGGCCGAGCTGCTGGCAGCGCTCTTCAAGGCGCCCGCGTGTCTCCTCGTTCACCAGGGTGAAAAAGACGAGGCCCGGATGGGCGGCGATTTCGCCCATGATCCGGTCGAGGTGCTGCTGCGAGCGCACCATCGGCCAAAAATGCCGCAGAACGTCGGAATCGTCGAACTGGGCGAGGGCGGCCTTGGCGATCATTTCCAGCGTTTCGCCGGTGGAATCTGACAGCAGGTGGAGATGAAAACGCGCCATTCGAGGCTTTTTCCGGACTCTTTCGGGTGAAGAACCTCCGAGACAACCCGGCGGTCTGTGGATATGTGGCGGCATAAACCACGGGACAGTGCTGGTGACAACTCGCTTCCCGGTTTCGCTCCACATTGAACCGATTTCGTCGCGAGAGTCGTAAACATGATTCAAATCCGCCCCACACCCTGTGGGTAACCGGGATAAAGAGTCTTTGACTCACGCGCCCCGGAGAGTCGCTGCGCGAATTTGAACCTGTTCGTCGTGGAATGAATCGGGCAAGATTCAAAACTCCCCGATATCCACAGGACCAACAGACTCCATCATCCTTCTAAGAATCTTTTATTTTTTTGATCGGACCTGAATCTCGATGCCTGGCCTCCTTCTCGAAAACCTGCTTGGAACGAACACGAGCAAGCGTCCCGTCTGGCTGATGCGCCAGGCCGGAAGATACCTTCCCGAATATCGTGCCTTGCGCGCCGAAAAGGGCGGATTCCTGGCGCTCGTCTACGATACCGACGCTGCAGCCGAGATCACGTTGCAGCCGATCCGCCGTTTTGGATTCGATGGCGCGATCCTGTTCTCGGACATTCTGATCGTGCCTTATGCGATGGGACAGAATCTCGAGTTCCTCGCAGGCGAAGGTCCGAAACTGTCTCCGCGTCTGGTGGACTCAGCTCTCGAGAATCTCACCGCGGTTCCCGAGCGTCTGACTCCCATCTACGAAACCGTGCGCAAGGTTCGCGCCGGGCTGGATTCCGACAAGACGATGCTCGGTTTCGCCGGGAGTCCCTGGACGGTCGCCACCTACATGTGCGCAGGCGAGGGCAGCCGGGACCAGCATGAGACTCGCGCCATGGCCTATCGCGACCCTTCGGCGTTCGCGGCGATCATCCAGGCTATCGTGGGGGTGACTGTCGAATATCTCAGTGGCCAGATCCAGGCCGGAGCCGAGGCCGTGCAGTTGTTCGATTCATGGGCGGGCTCACTCTCGCCGGCACAGTTCGAGCGCTGGGTCATCGCTCCCAATGCCGCCATCGTTTCCGCGATCAAGGCGCGCCATCCCGAGACTCCGATTATCGGCTTTCCCAAGGGCGCCGGCGAAAAACTTCCCGCCTATGCCCGGGAGACCAGCGTGGACGCGGTCGGAATCGACGAGACCATCGATCCGATCTGGGCGGCGCGCGAACTGCCCGGAGGGCTTCCGGTGCAGGGGAATCTCGATCCGCTGCTGCTGCTTTCGGGCGGCGCCGACCTGGAGAGTCAGGCCCGCCGCGTGCTCGACGCTTTCGCCGATCGCCCGCATGTCTTCAATCTGGGCCACGGAATCGGCCAGTTCACGCCGATCGAGAACGTGGAGCGACTGCTGGGAATCGTCCGCAACTGGTCCCGTTAGTCCTACCCGGTTTGGTGGGGCGATGAAGAGACGACACCGCCGCCCCGCCTCCCTAGCGACCTAGATTCATGGCGGAATCGTCTTGCCCCGCGTCGACCAAGGGTGCAGGAGGGCCGCCCCTGAACCGTCGAGACTCGTGGGATCCATGCAGGAAGTTCTGTCCATGCTCTATCTCTGGCTCAAGGCCGGACACGTCATCTTCGTGATCTTCTGGATGGCCGGGCTGTTCATGCTCCCGCGCTATTTCGTCTATCACCAGGAGTCGGAAGCCGGCTCTGCAGAGGAACTGCGCTGGATCGATCGCGAGGCCAAGCTGCGCAAGATCATCCTGACGCCCGCGCTGATCATCACCTGGGTTCTCGGCATCGCCACCGCCACGGCGATGGGTGCCTGGGGCGAAGGCTGGCTCCATGCCAAGCTGCTCTTCGTGCTGGGTCTCTCCGGCTATCACGGGTGGCTGGTGGGCTACGGCAAGAAGCTGGCGCGCGGCGAACGCCCGCTGACCGGCAAGAAGCTGCGCCTGCTGAACGAGGTTCCGGGCCTGGCCGCAGCGGTGATCGTGATCCTGGTCGTCGTGAAGCCGTTTTGAATCGGCCATTAGCGTCGTCCCGGACTTGATCCGGGACCGCTGGCCAAGCCGCGCCTCGCTCGCGAAGTGGCCCCTCAAGAGCAGACCACGGTCCTGGATCGGGTCCGGGACGACGAACGGCGCGATCCATTCGGCCCGCCCCAGTGCCGCTTGACGGATTGACTCGTTGACCGAAACCGGCGGAACGCTTATCTGAGCCTTGTTCCGGCACAGGGCGGCGAGCCCTTTCTCCCGCCCGGATCCGCTTTCCCCAAGCCCTTCGATCCCGCCGGCCGACACGCAATTTCCATCCGGAATCCAGACAAATGCATCTCAAAGAGCTCAAGAAGAAATCATCGGCCGATCTGGTCGAAATGGCTGAGGAACTGGGCGTCGAAGGCGCTTCCACGCTCCGCCGCCAGGACCTCATGTTCGCCATTCTCAAGGAAGTGGCCGAGGACGGTGAGGAAATCATCGGCCAGGGCACGATCGAAGTGCTGACGGACGGCTTCGGCTTCCTGCGCAGCCCCGAGGCGAACTATCTTGCCGGCCCGGACGACATCTACGTCTCGCCGAACCAGGTCCGCAAATGGGGCCTGCGCACGGGCGATACCGTCGAAGGCGAAATCCGCGCCCCCAAGGACGGCGAACGCTACTTCGCCATCACCAAGCTCATCAGCGTCAACTTCGACGATCCCGACGTGGTGCGCCACCGCGTCAACTTCGACAACCTGACGCCGCTCTATCCCGATCAGCGCCTGAAGCTCGATTGCCTGGACCCCACGGTCAAGGACAAGTCGGCCCGCGTGATCGATCTCATCTCGCCGCAGGGCAAGGGTCAGCGCGCCCTGATCGTGGCGCCGCCGCGCACCGGCAAGACGGTGCTGCTGCAGAATATGGCCAAGGCCATCACCGACAACCATCCGGAAGTCTTCCTGCTGGTGCTGCTCGTCGACGAGCGCCCGGAAGAAGTCACCGACATGCAGCGTTCGGTGAAGGGCGAGGTCATCTCCTCGACCTTCGACGAACCGGCCCAGCGCCACGTCCAGGTCGCCGAAATGGTGATCGAGAAGGCGAAGCGCCTCGTCGAGCACAAGCGCGACGTGGTCATCCTGCTGGACTCGATCACCCGCCTCGGCCGCGCCTACAACACCGTGGTGCCTTCGTCGGGCAAGGTGCTGACCGGCGGTGTGGACGCCAACGCCCTGCAGCGCCCCAAGCGCTTCTTCGGCGCCGCGCGCAACATCGAGGAGGGCGGTTCGCTCTCGATCATCGCCACGGCCCTGATCGACACCGGCAGCCGCATGGACGAAGTCATCTTCGAAGAGTTCAAGGGCACCGGTAACTCGGAAATCGTCCTCGACCGCAAGGTGGCGGACAAGCGCATCTTCCCGGCGCTGGACGTCGGCAAGTCCGGCACCCGCAAGGAAGAGTTGCTCGTCCCGAAGGACCAGCTCACCAAGATGTGGGTCCTGCGCCGTATTCTCATGCAGATGGGCACCGTCGACGCGATGGAGTTCCTGCTCGACAAGATGAAGGACTCGAAGACCAACGAGGACTTCTTCTCCACCATGAACCAGTAAGAGGAGATCGGGGGCTTGAGTATCCTTCAGACTCTGGTGGCCACCTCATCCTTGGGTGGCCCCGCCGAGATCTGGCAGCACATCGTCAACGATTTTTCGAACCTTGGGACGCCGGCAGCGATGTCGGCGTTCTTGCAGGTGCTGATGATCGACGTCGTGCTGGCAGGCGACAACGCTATCGTCGTCGGCGCCCTGGCTGCCGGGCTTCCGGCCGACCAGCGCAAGAAGGTCATCGCCATCGGGGTGATCGCGGCGCTGGTCCTGCGCATCGGTTTCGCGCTGATGGTGACCTGGCTGCTGGGAATCGTCGGCCTGATCTTCGCGGGCGGACTCCTGCTGCTGTGGGTGGCGTGGAAGATGTACCGCGAACTTCATGCGGGTGCCCACTCTCCGGGCTCGCCGGAGATCGAAGGCGACGAGCACTCCGGGGTGAAGCCCGCCAAGAGCTTCCTTGGAGCGGCGATCTCGGTGGCCGTGGCCGATATCTCGATGTCGATCGACAACGTGCTGGGCGTGGCCGGCGCGGCGCGGGACCATCCCGGCATCCTGATCGTCGGGCTGGTCTTCGCGGTGGCGCTGATGGGTATCGCTGCCAACTTCATCGCCCGGTATATCGAGCGCTATCGCTGGATCGCCTGGCTCGGCCTTGCGGTGATCCTCTATGTGGCGGTGAAGATGATCTACGAGGGGTGGGTGGATCCCCATCTCGGGATCGTCACTCTGATCTGACGGAAGAGGGCTCGGGTTTCCGAGCCCTTTTTCTATTCGGCTAAGGGAAGTCCTGAGGGATGACCGCCTAGACCCTCGAATGTCGGCCGTGCGCGTCGGCCGGTCATGGAGTGCAGCCGAATTGAACCCTGCCTTTCCTCTTCATCGCTTCAGGGAATCAGCACCGTAGACCCGGTGGTGGCGCGAGACTCCAGCGCGCGGTGCGCTTCGGCAGCGTCTTCCAGCCTGAAGGTCTGCCCGATCTGCGGCTTCAGAATCCCGTTGGCGATCCGGTCGAACAGCTTCTTTGCGCTGATCGCAAGTTGCCCAGGAGTGGCGACATAGTCCGCCAGAGTCGGCCGGGTGAGATAGATGGAGCCTGCCTTCATCAGGTCCAGCGGCGGCAAGGGAGGGACGGGGCCGGAAGCATTGCCGTAAGTCACCATCAGTCCGCGTCTGCGCAGCGAAGCGAGCGAGGCCGACCAGGAGGCGGCGCCCACGCCGTCATAGACGACATGGCACATCTCGCCTTGCGTGATCTCCCTGACGGCGGCGGCCAGGTCGTCGAAGGCGCAGTGGAGCGAGTGCTCCGCAGCGACGCCGGCGGCTTTCTCGGCCGAGCCGGAATGGGCGATGACGGTGACGCCGCGATCGAGCAGCCAGGGCACCAGCAGCGATCCGACTCCGCCTGCTGCGGAATGGACCAGCGCGATATGGCCCTTTTCGGCCGGGAACGTGTCTTCGGCAAGATAGCAGGCCGTCAGTCCCTTGAGCATGACGGCGGCGGCGATGTCGGGTGCGATGCCCTCGGGGATGCGCATGGCCTGGGCAGCATCGATCAGGCGATGAGTGGCATAGGCACCGCCCGCGTGAGGCGTGCCGACCCGGTCGCCGATCGCGAACCCGGTCACTCCGTCACCAAGCGCTGCGATCCGGCCGACGCTTTCGGAGCCGAGCTGGATCGGCAGCGGATCGGCGTAGAGTCCCTTGCGGTAGTAGGTGTCGATGAAGTTGAGTCCGACGGCCTCTGTTTCGATGAGCAATTCACCGGAGCCGGGGGAGGGGACTTCGAAGTTCTCGCGTTCGATCACTTCGGGACCGCCGTGAGTCCGGGCGATCATTCGATATCCGGTGGTCATCGTCTTGTCCTTGAATTCGCGGTTGGAAGACGCTGCCCGGCCGCGCCTCTGGAAAGCGTTCGCCGGGCAGCCGTCATCTCGTCAGCCGACGTGTTCGGCGAAGAAATCGGCGGTGCGCTTGTCGGCCAGCTGCGCACCGGCTTCGTCGCGGCGCGCGCCGATCTCGGCGGCGAAGCCATGATCGAGGCCTTCGTAGTCCCACAGCGTGACGCGCGGGTGGTCGTCCAGGCCCTCGTGAATCGCCTTCTGCGCGGCGGCATCCACGAAGTGGTCAGCGGTGGGAATATGCAGCATGAGCGGGCGGGCAATGGCATGCTTCTCGTTAAGCATCTGGTCGATCATGACGCCGTAATAGCCCACCGAGGCATCGATGTCGGTGCGCGCGGCGACCATGTAGGCGATCTTCCCGCCCATGCAGAAGCCGACGAGGCCGACCTTGGGCACGCCTTCCTCGCGGCGGATCCAGTGAATCACGGCCTCGAGATCGCGGATGCCGAGATCGAAGTCATGCGCCGCCATGTGGTCCAGGGCCTGCGCCATTTCCTCCTCGACATAGGGGCTCAGCTCGATTCCCGGCTTCTGCCGCCAGAAGCTGTCGGGTGCGACGGCGAGGTAGCCTTTGGCGGCCCAGCTGTCTGCCTTTCGACGAATGCCGGCATCGACGCCGAAGATCTCCTGCTGGACGATGATGGCGCCGCGCGGGGTGCCTTCGGGACGTGCGACATAGGCCGGGATCAGGCCCTTGCCGTCGAGAGTCGGGATTTCCGTGTTGGTCATGGATCAGTCTCCTTCAAAGCGGCCAGGAAGCCCATTCAGCGCGCGAACCTAGGCACGAGCGATGGACTTTGCCATCGCCATGTGCCACCCAGGATGCACGAATTCCAAATGGGAGGCCGTGATGAAGGTCAATGTCGAGGTTGAATGCTCGCCTGAAGAGGCACGGCGGTTCCTCGGTCTGCCTGACGTCACCAAGGCGAACGACGTCTATGTCGATGCGCTGGCCAACGCGATGCAGGGCGTCGGCAATTTCGATCAGTTGCAGGAATTGAGCAAGCAGGTCGCCCCGATGGGCCAGATGGGCCTGAAGCTGTTCCAGCAGATCCTGGAAAGCGGCGCGGCCATGGCCATGAGCGGTGGAAGCGGCAACAAGCCGAAGAAGGCCGACTGACCGGGCAGGGCTTCACCTCGCGGCCGTGCTCCTGTAGCGCGGCGCTCATGCCACAAGACTTTCAGGACACGATCTTCGCGCTTTCCAGCGGCGCGCCGCCCGCCGCGATCGGCGTGGTGCGAGTGAGCGGGCCTCGGGCCGGCGAAGCGCTGACCCGTCTGGCCGGCAAGCTCCCGAAGCCACGCTATGCCCGCTACCGCGTGCTGCAGGACGCGCAAGGCGCGGTTCTCGATCAGGCTCTGGTTCTCTGGTTTCCCGGACCGGCTACGGCCACGGGCGAAGACCTTGCCGAACTGCATCTTCATGGCGGCAGGGCCGTGGTGGCGGCAGTGGAGGCGGCGCTTTTGGAAGTCGCTGGCCTGCGGCGCGCCTTGCCTGGCGAATTCACGCGAAGGGCGTTTGCGAATGGCCGGATCGACCTTTCCGAAGCGGAAGGCCTCGGGGATCTCCTGTCCGCCGAAACCGAATTGCAGCGCCGCGCCGCGCTCGCCATGGCCGGAGGGGCGTTCTCCCGGCAAGTGGAGGACTGGCGCGAGCGGGTCTTGCGGGCATCAGCCGCAGTGGAAGCCGTGCTCGACTTCGGTGACGAGGACGATGTGGCGGAGTTGCCTCGCGACTTCATTGAAACGCTCGGCCGGTTACAGGGCGAGCTGAGGGCATGGCTGATCCGTCCCCGTGCGGAAGCTCTGCGGGAAGGGTTCCGCGTGGTGCTCGCGGGTCCGCCGAACGCCGGGAAGAGCACTTTGTTCAACGCCCTGGTCGAGGATGAGGCGGCAATAACCTCGCCTTTGGCCGGGACGACTCGCGATGTGCTCACGCGGGCCGTATCTATCGGCGGCATTCCTTTCCTGTTCGGCGACACCGCGGGACTGCGAGACGAGACCGGAGACGAGATCGAAGCGATCGGCATCTCACGCGCCCTGGCCGAAGTCGATCGAGCGGATCTCGTGCTATGGCTTGGACCCGAGGGAGAAGGGCCGGAAAGGGCTTGGGAGATCGCCGCGCAGTGCGATCGGTTCCACGTGGAACAGAAAGCTTCGGCACGGCACCGGGTTTCGGCGGTGACGGGAGAGGGCGTCGATGCCCTTCGCCGTGATCTGATCTCGGCAGCGACTACCGCCATGCCCCGCCCGGGTGACGCGGCCTTGAACCAGCGGCAACATGCTCTTGTCAGCGATGCGGCGGCGGCTTTACAGAGGGCCGGTGAAGAGAGAGATCCCTTGCTTGTCGCGGAATCCCTGCGGCTGGTGCGCGTGGCTTTCGACGGACTCATCGGGCGAGCAACGACCGAGGATATGCTCGATGCCCTGTTCGGGCGGTTCTGCATCGGCAAATAACGATGTTCCACGTGAAACAGTCTTAGCATCTTTGACGTATCGCGCGGCTTCGGGTAAGCGCGTCACCCATGCATTCCTTCGATGTAATCGTGATCGGCGGCGGCCATGCCGGCTGCGAGGCGGCGGCCGTCGCCGCGCGGATGGGTGCTCGGGTCGCCTTGATCAGCTTCGATCTCGACACGGTCGGCGCCATGAGCTGCAATCCGGCTATCGGCGGTCTCGGTAAAGGGCACCTGGTCCGCGAAGTTGACGCGTTCGATGGCTTGATCGCCAGGGCAGCCGATGCCGCGGCGATACATTACCGCATGCTCAACCGTTCGAAAGGCAGCGCGGTGCAGGGACCGCGCGTCCAGGCGGACCGCAAACTGTTCAAGGCTGCGATTCACCGGTTGCTTGAGGAGCAGGGTGACCTGACTCAGATCGCCGGAGAGGCGGCGGCGCTCGTGATCGAGCAAGGCCGTGTATTGGGGGTCGATCTCGCAGACGGTACCCGCATCGCCGCGCGGGCTGTGGTTCTCTGTACCGGCACATTCCTGGGCGGCACTCTGTTCCGGGGCGAGGAGCGCCTGACCGGCGGACGCATCGGCGAGTCTTCCGCGCAGCGATTGTCCAGCCAGATGCGCGATGCGGCCTTGCCGATTGCCCGACTCAAGACCGGAACGCCCCCTCGACTGGATGGGCGCACCATCGATTGGGCCAGGCTGGAGGAACAGCCCTCGGATCGCGAAGACTGGACCATGTCCGCCATGGGAGAACCGGGAGCCGGGCGGGGTCGGCAGGTGCCGCAGGTCTTCTGCGCGATCACGCGGACGAATGCGCGTACGCACGATCTGATCCGGGAGAACCTTCACCGATCGCCGCTGTTCACCGGGGCGATCGGGGCGTCCGGCCCGCGATACTGCCCCTCGATCGAAGACAAGATCCATCGTTTCGCCGACCGCGACGGCCATCAGGTGTTCCTGGAACCGGAAGGACTGGACAATCCGCTCGTCTACCCGAACGGTATCAGCACCTCGCTTCCTGCAGACGTTCAACTCGCCATGCTCCAAACCATGGCGGGGCTGGAGCGTGTCGAGATGGTCGTGCCGGGCTATGCCGTTGAATACGACCATATCGATCCGCGCGCCTTGCGGTCGAGCCTCGAACTGCGCGAATTGCCGGGGCTTTATTGTGCCGGGCAGATCAATGGCACGACCGGTTATGAGGAAGCGGCCGCCCAGGGGCTGGTCGCCGGCATGCATGCAGCGGCCATGGTGCTGGGGCGTGAGCAGCCGGCGCTCGATCGAGCCAACAGTTATATGGCCGTGATGATCGACGACCTTACGCTGCATGGCGTAAGCGAGCCCTATCGCATGCTCACGGCGCGCGCGGAGTATCGCCTGCGCCTGCGCGCCAACAATGCCTCGACGCGCCTGACCCCGCTCGCCATTGCGATAGGCGCGGCCGGTGCGGCGCGCAGGGCCTGGTTCGACCGGCGTCTCGCCGAACAGGAAAAGCTGGATAGCGCGTTCGATTTCCAGATCTCCGGCCATCAACTGGTTCAAGCCGGATTGCCCGTTCGTCCCGACCTCGGCCGTCTGCTGGTAAGAGAATGGTTGCGATTCGGCGGTGTCGATCTGACGGCACTGTCGCCCTGGATCGACCCGGAACTCCTGCAGGATCGGGATCTGGTGGAAGAGATGGTCGAGGACGCGGCTTATGCTCCATATCTCGAACGGCAAGAGCGCGAGCTTCGCGAGCTTCGCACGAGCGAAGGGATGCGGCTCTCGGACGACTTCCGTTACGAGGCGGTTCCGGGTCTTTCGCGCGAGATGGTCGAGAGGTTGAGCAAGGCTCGTCCGGAGAACCTGGCCGCAGCCGGACGCATACCCGGAATTACCCCGGCGGCGCTTGCGGCGCTGCTGGTCCATGCCCGCAGGGAGGCGGCGTGATTACCACAGAAGACGAAGCGCGGGATTGGCTGCGTAAACTGCCGGAGTGCGACGAGGCGGCCTGGGTTCGGCTCGAGACACTAATCGCCATGCTGGTGGAGGAGAACCGGCAGCAGAATCTCGTCTCCGCCGCCAGCCTGGAGCAGGTATGGCTCCGCCACATTGTCGATAGCGCCCAGCTTCTGCCTTATGTTTCACGTGAAACATCACGCCCCTGGCTGGACCTGGGGACCGGCGCCGGATTTCCCGGACTGGTGGTCGCTGCGCTTCGTCCCGAGTGCGAAGTGGTCATGGTGGAATCGCGAACACGGCGGATAGAGTGGCTCGATCGTGCCCGGGTCGCCATGGGCTTGGACAATGCGCGCATTGCAGGTCAGCGTCTGGAACTGGTGGAGAGCTTCCCGGTCAATGTGATTTCGGCCCGCGCTTTTGCGCCACTTGAAAAACTTCTGACAATTTCCGCACGTTTTTCCACAAGCGACACGGTTTGGCTGTTGCCCAAAGGGCGGTCAGCAAAGCAAGAACTGGAGGACCTTCGCAAGTGGCGGCACATGTTCCACGTGGAACAGTCCCTGACGGACCCGCAGGCAGGCATAATTGTCGGCAAGCTGGCCGACAGGAAGGGTAAGACCGAGTGATCCGTATCGCTATCGCCAACCAGAAAGGCGGGGTGGGTAAGACGACGAGCGCGATCAACGTCGCGACCGCATTGGCTGCCACCGGCTGGAAGACCTTGCTCATAGATCTCGATCCTCAGGGAAATGCATCCACCGGGATCGGCGTATCGGCTTCCGACCGCGACCGCACGTCCTACGATGTGCTTGTCGATCGCGCGCGCGTGGCCGATTGCGTCATGCCCACCAGCATTCCGGGCCTGGACCTGCTCGCCGCCACCGTGGATCTATCGGGTGCGGAAGTCGAGCTGGTGAATGCCGACGATCGTGCCAACCGGCTTCGCTCGGCCCTGCGGGGCGATCTGGGCTACGACGTCTGCTTGATCGATTGCCCGCCGTCGCTGGGGCTGCTGACACTTAACGCCTTGACCGCCGCCGACACGCTGCTGGTGCCGCTCCAGTGCGAATTCTTCGCGCTGGAAGGGCTCAGCCAGCTGCTTCAAACGGTCGAGCGCGTGCAGCAGCGTTTCAATCCCGACCTCGGGATCATCGGCATCGCGCTTACCATGTTCGATCGCCGCAACCGCCTGACCGATCAGGTTTCCGAAGACGTTCGCTCTTGTCTGGGCCAGCTTGTTTTCGAAACGACGATACCGCGCAACGTGCGTCTCTCCGAAGCGCCCAGCCACGGTGTGCCGGCGCTGATCTACGATCATGCCTGCGCGGGCAGCCGCGCCTACATGGCCTTGGCCCGCGAACTCATCACCCGAATGCCCGAGAAGAGGAAGGCGGCATGAACGACGAATCGATCGTCCGCATCAGCGTACCCAATGCCCTGAAAGCCGTCAGCGGTGCCGCAGCGAAGCAGAAGCCGAAAGGGCTCGGTCGCGGGCTGGGCGCCCTGCTGGGCGAGACTCGGCGTGAGGAGCCTTTGGGCGCGACCGGAAGCGCCGAGAGCAGGGGCCCGGCCTTGCGGGCAGGGGGGCTTGCCGTCCTTTCGATCGCCGACATCACGCCGCACCCGGATCAGCCGCGCCGGATCTTCGACGAGGAAGCGCTTGAGGAACTGGCGGCGTCGATCGCGCATCGCGGCGTGATTCAGCCGATCATCGTGCGGCCGATGGACAATGGACGCTACCAGCTCGTCGCCGGTGAACGTCGCTGGCGCGCGGCGCAGAAGGCGCAGCTCCATGAGATCCCGGCACTCGTCCGCGAGCTCACCGAGCGTGAGGTCATGGCACTGGCCCTGATCGAGAACCTTCAGCGCGAGGATCTCAATCCGATCGAGGAAGCGCGGGCCTACAACCGCCTTGCCGAGTTCGAGGGCATGACCCAGGCCGAGATCGCCCGAATGGTCGACAAGAGCCGCAGCCATGTCGCGAACTTCCAGCGTCTGCTGGCGCTGCCGGACGGCGTGATCTCGATGGTGGAAAAGGGCAGCCTGTCGATGGGCCATGCCCGCGCTCTGATCGGCTGCGACGATGCGGAAGAAATCGCCGATGCAGCGATCAACAAGCAGATGTCGGTGCGTGAAGTCGAGAAGCTGGTGCGCAAGAAAGCGCGCGGCGATGTTGCGCCCCGCCGGGCGCGTACGGCCCGCAGCACACATGAGGATGCCGACATCGTCGCCGTGCAGAGCCACCTGGAGGAGTTCCTTGGACTGCCGGTGAAGATCAATGCCGATGCCGATCCAAAGTCGGGCACGGTGACGATCCGTTACGCTACTCTGGATCAACTCGATCTGATCTGCCAGCGGTTGACAGGCGGCGCGATCTGAATCGACCCCAGCAGGGGAAGGACATTCCGTCCTACTGGGCGCTTTGCAAGTCCCCGTTTGTTGCCGGGCGGCGGGGGATTGAACGCCGGGCCGGGCGGACCCTGGATTCTTCGGCATAGGCGATCGGCTTCCCGGCACTGTCGATCGCCTGGACGACCGGGATCGAAACCATGCGCGGAGCGACGGGATTCTGGTACTGCACCGGATAGATATAGACATAGCCCGGCGCGGCATGTCCCTGTACCGGCACGGCGACTTGACCTTGCCGGTAACGGGCGAGATAGTCGTCCAGGTGGGCCTCGCACTCGCCATGATTGCCTTGGCCTTCGCGAACGGTCCCGGATCGCGGCCGGTTCGCCGCGACGGTACGATGGCAATCCGCCAGCCATGCTTCCCGCTGCGCAGGCTCGAACTCGTAATGGCGTGAGGGGGCGGCCGCGCGGGGCGTAGCGTGCCCCTCCATGTAATCAGCGCCTGGACGCTCTGCAGCAAGAGCCGGTATGCTGACCAACCAGGTTAGCACGAGACTTGCGGTGCAGAGAGTCGAACGCATTCGCTGGGCCTTTTCACGGGTTCATGGGCATTAGCCGCGTCTGTTAACAAGACGTTTAGCATGAGAGCCCGTGAAAGGCCAAGCATCCCAGGTCAGTCATCGATCCCGGAGAGAAACGGTCAGATCGAGGCGGCCACGATCGCGGCCAGGGCCTCGATACCGGCGGCGTCTTCGGCATCGAAGCGATCTGCGATCGGGCTGTCGAGATCGATCACTGCTACGACCTTGCCGCCTTGCAGAACAGGCACCACCAGTTCGGAACGGCTGTCGGCATCGCAGGCGATATGGCCGGGGAAAGCGTGGACGTCCGGCACGACCTGAGTCTCGCCGCTCGCCGCAGCCGTGCCGCAGACGCCGCTGCCGAAGGGAATGCGAATGCAGGCCGGTTTGCCGACGAAGGGACCGAGCACCAGCTCGTCCTCGATCGTGCGGTAGAATCCGGCCCAGTTCAGGTGTGGCAGGAACTGCCAGATCAGTGCGGCGACATTGGCCATGTTGGCCACGCCATCGGGTTCGCCCTGGACGAGCGCTTTGGCGGCTTCGGCAAGGTCTGCGTAGAGTTCGGGCTTGGGCTGGTCGCCCCGGGGAGCAAAGTCGTACATAGCGCCTTCGATACTCCAAGTCCTTGTTGCCGCATAGGCGGTAGCGGCTTATCTCAGCCACATGCGCTCCATTCTCATCAAATCTGCCTTGGCCCTCGGTGCCGTCGTTCTCGTCGGCGGCGGCGTGATCGCCTGGTCCCAGTATTCCAACACCTCCGATCTGCCGTTCGACGACACGGTGGGCAAGGACCCCAGGCTGGTGGAGCCGGACCCCCAGTGGATTCCCAGCGTCAAGCTGGTCGAGACCGTAGGCTGGGCCGCCAGGGAAGCGCCCAGGCCCGGGGAAGGGCTTGCGGTCGCGCGCTTCGCCGAAGGTCTGGACCACCCCCGCACCATGCTCACGCTGCCGAACGGCGACGTTCTGGTGGCGGAAACCAACGCGCCTGCGGGTAACAAGCCCAAGGGCCTGACCGGCGTGGTGATGAGCTGGATGTTCAACAAAGTCGGTGCCGGAGAAGCCTCGCCCGACAGGATCGTGCTGCTGCGGGATGCCGATGGCGACGGAAAGGCGGAGCAGCGCTTCGATTTCCGCAGCGCCGACATGCACTCGCCCTCCGGGATGGCCTACCAGGACGGCAAGCTCTACATTGCCAACCATGACAAGGTGCTGGAGTTCGCCTTCCAGCCCGGTGCGACCAGGCTGGACGGCAAGCCGCTACGCACGATGATGGACCTGCCGCCCGCCGGCAACCATTGGATGCGCAACCTCCTGCTGAGCCAGGACGGCAAGCAACTCTATGTCGCCGTGGGCTCGGCCAGCAACATCGCCGACGAGGGCATGGAGGCGGAGACCGGCCGGGCCGCGATCTGGGAAATCGATGTCGGCACTGCCCGTCGTCGCCAGTTCGCGGCAGGCATGCGCAATCCCAACGGCCTCGGTTGGAACCCCTCGACCGGCGAGATGTGGGCGACGGTGCAGGAGCGTGACATGCTCGGCCCCGATCTCGTGCCGGACTATCTGACCAACGTGCCGGTTGGCGCGCAATACGGTTGGCCCTGGATCTACTGGAAGACGACGTTCGACGAGCGCGTCCAGTGGCCGATGCAGACCTACATGCTCGAATATACCCGCAAACCGGAATATGCGATGGGTGCCCACGCCAGCACGCTCGGCATGGTCTTCGCGAACGGCGGCAACCGCATGGGTTCCAAGTTCGCCAATGGCGCCTTCGTGGCGCGCCATGGCTCTTGGAACCGCCGCCCGGCTGTCGGCTACGATGTGGTCTTCGTACCCTTCGATGCCAATGGCAATCCGCAGAACGGCAAGCCGATCCCGGTACTCTCCGGCTTCCTCAAGGACGCCTCCCATACGCACGGTCGCCCGACCTGGCTGGCCTGGGACAAGAGCGGCAGTCTGCTGGTCAGCGACGATACCGCCGGTGTGGTCTGGCGCGTGCAGGCGCCGGGTGCTGCGCCTTCCGCTGCGGTCAAGCCGGTGGAGACGGAGCACATGAAGCCGCTGAAGGAGATCAAGGATCCGACGATTCCGGGGGCCAGGGGGAACCTGGAGGCGGGGTTTACCAAGGGGCCGGACAAGTTGCTTCCTACGGGGCACTGAGCGGGAAGGGGCCCTGGCGTTCTTTTTTGGAACAAGGAAGTGACCAGGGCCATCGCCCCCGAGCCCCCTGCTGCCGGCGTGTGCGCGCATAGGCGTGGTGCGCGTAACCTCTACGGTGATGGGGGCAGGGGGCTATGTTCCCCTGCGTTCTGTTAGATCACCTTGCCCGCGCGCCCGGCGACTTCAGTGACATACTGCCAAGCGACACGTCCCGACCGCGCTCCTCGGCGGCGGGACCATTCCAGCGCATCGTGCTCGTCGAAGGTCAGGCCGAACTGCTGCGCATAGCCTTCGATGATCGCGAGGTAGGAAGGCTGGTCGCAGTTATGGAAGCCGATTGAAAGGCCGAAGCGGTCGGCAAGGGCGAGCCGGTCGTCCACCACGTCGCGCGCGTTGATGGGGTCGTCCTGTTCAGACATCGAGCGTGAGACGATCGCACGGCGGTTGGCGGTGACGGCCAGGCGGACGTTGTTCGGGCGCGCCTCGACACCGCCTTCCAGCCAGGAGCGGAGCAGGCGCGGTCCGGCCCCGTCGTTTTCCTCGAAGCCGAGATCGTCGATGAAGACGAGGAACTGGCGGTCCACTGTACCGAGCAGGGCGAAAAGGGCGGTCACGCCGTGGAGAGCTTCCTGCGCCACCTGCACCAAGGCGATGCGGCCGGGGTGCGCGGTCTGCGCGGCAACGATCGAGGCGCGTATAACGGCGGACTTGCCCATGCCGCGCGACCCCCAGAGCAGCATGTCATGCGCGGCATGGCCGGCGGCGAGGCGCTCGACATTGCCGACGACGCGTTCCTTCTGGGATTCGATGCCGCGCAGCAGGCCGAGGGGCGGCGCGAGCAGTTCGGCAACGCCGCGTGCCTCGCTGCCGGTCCAGACATAGGCGGGGTGGGCCAGCCAATCGACTTGCGGGGCGGCAGGGGGCGCAAGACGTTCGAGGGCGTCGGCGATGCGGTTAAGCACTTCGATCTGGTCGATCATGATTTGGGTTCTTCGCCTCTGTCGGTTCGTAGATGTCAATTCGTGGAAGAAGAGGCCCACCTTTTCGCATGAGGCGGGGTGTGGGCCCCAGATGGTCGATAAACAGCGGCGCCGCCATCTTTTTCGGAGGGGAGGGCTGGAGGCAATCTAGATTGTTCCACGTGAAACTTGGATCGCGCGGTCAAGGTGATCAGGCTCATGCTCGCGGTTTTTCTTGGCTTTCGGGTCCGTGGCCTATAGCGGCGACGTATGGAGCGCAACTTTGGACCCGAATTGCTGGCACCGGATCACGCCGGTGTCGCACGAGCTGCAGAAATGCTGGTCGAGGGCAGGCTGGTCGCAGTACCGACCGAAACGGTCTATGGCCTCATGGCCCGTGCCGATCGGGATGAATCGGTGGCGGCGATCTATCGCGCCAAGGGCCGGCCGAGCTTCAATCCGCTGATCGTCCATGTCGCCGATCCGGCTTCGGCGCAGGATCTCGCGGTGCTGGACGATCGGGCGCTGGCGCTGGCGGAAGCGTTCTGGCCCGGCGCTCTGACTCTGGTGCTACCCTTGCGGGACGGCGCGGCGGTGGCGCCGGCGGTGACCGCAGGCCTTTCTACCGTGGCGCTACGGTGTCCTGCTCATCCGCTGATGCGCTCGGTGATCGCGGCCTCGGGTCTGGCGCTGGCCGGACCGTCCGCCAACCGCAGCGGCGGGGTGAGTCCGACTCTGGCGGAGCATGTCGTTTCGTCTTTGGGCGCGAATGTCGATGCGGTGATCGACGGTGGACCTTGCGATGCCGGCGTCGAATCGACGATCGTGGCTCTGCGCGAGGGCGGCCGTTGGCAGATCCTGAGGCCAGGGCCGATCCCGCGCGAGGCTATTCGCAAGATTCTGGGCACAGAGAGCGATGCCGTGACCTCTCAGGCGATCGAGGCGCCGGGGCAGCTTGCCAGCCACTATGCGCCGGGCAAGCCGGTCCGGTTGAACGCCGAACAGGCAGAGGCGGACGAATTTCACATTGGGTTCGGCGGTGTGGCGGGAGATGCGAATCTCTCTGGCTCGGGCGATCTCGTGGAGGCAGCGTCGCGGCTCTATGCCTTGCTGCATGAAGGTGCGGCGGCGGGTAAACCACGCATCGCCGTGGCGCCGATTCCGGGTGAGGGTGTGGGGGCTGCCATCAACGATCGGCTGAGCCGAGCGGCGGCCTGAACTTCGCCGTCGTCCCGGACTTGATCCGGGACTGCTGGCGGTGAACAGCCCAACTCTCGTCAGAGCGTCTCGTCGCCCGCCGGCGCGTAAAGACCGCCAGCGGCGCCGGATCAAGTTCGCGACGACGAGGGCCCTGGAGTCAGCGCCTCAGGTACTGCATGTCGGCATAGTCGTTGCGGGCCTTGTCGCAGGCCTGCTGGTCGCCGCGATCGCATTGACGCAAGTGCTTGTCATACTGCCGCTGCATCTTGCCGAGCTTCTCTTCGCGTTTCCGCAGTTCGCGGCCGCGCTTTTCGTCGGCTTCGGATTGGCTGGTGGTGACCGCGTCCACGGCAGAGCCGGCGACGCGCACCGGCGCGGTGATGATCTTGCCGGCGGTGCTCAGACAGCCCGAGAGCAGAAGTGCAGCAGCAGGAGCGAGGAGAGCGAGGGTGCGTTTGGTCATCACCGCCGAGCCTCTCACGGAGTCGCTGTCTCTGCAATGAACATCCGGACCGCCAATAACGAAAGGGGCCGCTTCCGATGTGGAAGCAGCCCCCTTGCGTGCGAGATGACGCTGCGTCTGATCAGACTGCTTCAGCGCTCTCGTAGTACTTCGGCGCATACTCGTTGAGGATCGAAAGGATCTTCTTCAGAGCCGCCGGTTCATCGGTCTTTTCCATGGCCGCGAGTTCGCGGGCCAGGCGCGAGGAAGCCGCCTCGAAGATCTGGCGCTCGGAATAGCTCTGCTCCGGCTGATCGTCGGCACGGAACAGGTCGCGAGTCACTTCGGCGATCGACACGAGATCGCCTGAGTTGATCTTGGCTTCGTATTCCTGGGCGCGGCGCGACCACATGGTGCGCTTCACCTTCGGCTTGCCCTTGAGCGTGTCGAGTGCTTCGCGCAGGGTCTTGTCCGACGACAGCTTGCGCATGCCGATCGATTCGACCTTGTTCACAGGAACGCGCAGGGTCATGCGCTCTTTTTCGAAACGCAGCACGTAGAGGTCGAGCTGCATCCCGGCAATTTCCTGCTTCTGCAACTCGATCACACGGCCTACGCCGTGCTTGGGATAAACGACGTAATCTCCAACATCGAAGGCATCGGCCCTGGTTGCCATGTATCGTCCTTTCACCTGCAGGTATTCGTTGCCATACTTACGGTGAGAGAAACCCGGGTGGATGCGACTTGAAGATGCGTAAAGCCTCTTCGCCGCCCGGTCAGATCACTCTCCCAGCCGTTTGCTTTCGAACCCTGCCTCGCAATGCAAATGCCTGCCAGACGGGCAGAAGGCCCGGGCAGTTGCTGGATTATATAGCATCGATGTGACAAAATTACCAGAGGCGAGCAGACGGTTAGCAGTCGCTCGCCTCCGGGTATGTCGGTGCGAAGCCGAAAGCCTCGCCAAGTCCCTCATTCACTAGGGAAAGCGGTGTTCCCGAATGAGGTTGCGGTGCAGCAAATCAGTCGCCTTCGCCGGGCTCGGGCGAGAAATATTTTTCCAGCTTGCCTTCTTCGCCGCGCATCGCGTCGGCGTCTTCCGGCGCGTCCTTCTTGGTGGTGAGGTTGGGCCATTCCGCCGAATACTTGGCGTTCAGCTCCAACCACTGCTCCAGGCCGCTCTCGGTATCGGGCAGGATCGCCTCGGCCGGGCATTCCGGTTCGCAGACGCCGCAATCGATGCACTCGCTGGGGTTGATGACGAGCATGTTCTCGCCCTCGTAGAAGCAGTCCACCGGACAGACTTCAACGCAATCCATGTACTTGCACCGGATGCAATTGTCGGTGACGACATAGGTCATGGCTGCGTATTCCTCTTAGAAGGCCTCGTTTCGGTTGGCCGCTGCTATGGGAACATCGGCCCCCGCGTCAAGCACTCTATAGCAGGCCTGGGCTTCCGGGGCGGGTCCGCGGCGCTGCGGAAGGGATAGGATTTCTATCACCCGCACGCCTCCAGCTGTCGGAACGGTGAGAACGTCGCCGGTGCCGACCTTCTGATGGGAGCGCTCGACCCGGCGGCCGTTGAGCCGCATGTGGCCTTCTTCCGCCATGGTCTGGGCCAGGGGACGCGTTTTGACGAGACGCAGGAACCAGAGAAGCTTGTCGATCCTCATGCCCGTGCCGTTCTCCCCCTCTATCTGCCCAGCATTTCGCCCAGCGCTGCAAAAGCGCCATCGCTGCGGATTGGGGCAGGGCGCGTTACTTCCGCGGTACGTTCGCGCTGTGGCGGGCGCCAGCGCCAGCGCACCGGCGCAGGGGCGCCATGCACACCGTCGGCAAGCGGGCGCGGCATCATCGCCTGGAAGCCGCCGAAGCGCAGCAGGCGGGCATAGCTGGCGGTCGTCAGGCCCATCGACACGGCGCGGGCCGGATCGAGCGAAAACGTCCGCGAAGGCCCCTTGTAGCCACTGGCAGCAGAGCGCGCCTCGTGCGCCTCGCGCAGCAGCTTCTCGGCCATGTCGAGACGGACCAGTTGCTTGCCGAGGTTGCGGTAGCCAGGCGCCTTGTGGCGCTTGGTGGCATCCATCGTCGGCGGCATGGCGGCATCGGGTTCGCCGCCGGGAGTCTCCTTTCCGGCGATCCCGGCGAGCTGGCGCCAGAGCGCGATCGGGCCGGGGCGCAGCATGGCAGGCAAGAACAGATCGAGCGCGCCCACGCGGACGCCAAGCCTGGCGAGCATCGTGCGCCGCGCCTTGTCCAGCCGGTCCACGCCGGAACCGTCACGGGCGATCATGCCGCCGCGCTCGACGAGGGTGATGAGCAGGGCGCGGAGGTCCGGCCCGGCCTCTTCGGTGCGGCTCGCCTCGTCCAGCTTCGCCAGCGGGGCGAGGGGTTCCAGCGCGGTTTCGAGCCAGGCCTCGAGCGCGGCGACCAGAGCCTTGCGGGCGGGAGCGGGAATCGCGTCCAGCACGCGATCGGGCACGAGGGTCGGCGCGAGCAGCGAGCGGCCTGCGGAAAGTGCGGCGATCTTCTCGCCGTCCCAGCTCAGCTTTCCGTTTTCCAGCGCCAGCGGTGCCGTGCCTTCGTGGACGGCGGCGGTCAGTGCTTCGGCGCGTGACTGGAGCAGGGCGGGCAAGTGGCGCTCGGCAGCGGCCAGCAGCAGCTTGCGGTCGGCATGGCGGGCAGCGGGATCGACCTGGAAGGCGAAGCCGTGCAGAGAGCCGATGTGCTCGCCTTCCACCAGCACTTCCGCGTCTTCGAGGCGAACCAAGAGCAGTCCGGCATCGGGGCCGAGTTTTTTCATGAGCACTGCGGTCCTGCGATTGATGAATCGTTCGGTGAGTTTGCCATGGAGGGCATCGGAAAGGCGAGCCTCAACGGCACGGGCACGCGCGGCCATTTCCTCGCGGGCCAGCACCCAGTCCGGGCGCTGGGCGATATAGGCCCAGGAGCGGATCGCGGCGATGCGGCCTTGCAAGGTGTCGATATCGCCGCCAGTCAGGTCGAGCCGGGCGATCTGCTGCGCCATGTAGTCGGCGCCGAGTTCGCCGTGGCGGAGATCCTGCCAGAGCCGTGCGACGAAACGGGAGTGAGTCTCCACGCCCTGCTGGCGGAAGTCGGGCAGGCGGCAAACTTCCCAGAACCGGCGGACCATGGCGTGGCCGCGCAGGCTGTCCATCACGGTGCCGTCTTCGGAGAGCCGCTTGAGAACGGCGAGGTCGATCGCTTCGGGGGCGAGAACCAGTCCCTCGCGGTCGGGCGGGGTTTCCAGATCGGAGATCAGGGTGGCGACGCTGTCGAAGCGGGGCTCGGGATCTCGCCAGAACAGCTTGGCCAGCGGCGGGAAGCGGTGTTCCTCGATGGCATAGACTTCGTCGGGCTCGAATTCGGAGTCGTGGCCGCCGGAACCGGTCAGCGTGCCGAACGTGCCGTCCCTCTGGTGGCGTCCGGCCCGGCCGGCGATCTGCGCCATTTCCGAAGTGGTGAGCCGGCGGTGGCGCTGGCCGTCGAATTTGGAAAGGCCGGCGAAGGCAACATGCTCGACATCGAGATTGAGGCCCATGCCAATGGCGTCCGTCGCCACCAAATAATCGACTTCGCCCGACTGGTAGAGCGCGACCTGGGCATTGCGCGTCTGCGGGCTTAGCGCGCCCATGACAACTGCGGCGCCACCCCGAAAACGGCGCAGCATTTCGGCGATGGCGTAGACCTGCTCCGCCGAAAACGCGACGATCGCGCTGCGCGGGGGGATGCGGGATAGCTTCTTGGCACTGGCGTGAGTGAGAGTGGAGAAGCGTGGCCGGGTGACCACTTCCACGTCGGGGACGAGTGCCTTCACCATCGGCTCCAGCGTGGAGGAGCCGAGGATCATCGTCTCTTCGCGGCCACGGGCATGGAGCAGGCGGTCGGTGAAGACATGGCCGCGCTCGCGGTCGGCGCCGAGCTGGGCCTCGTCAATGGCGACAAAAGCGAGGCTGCGTTCCGTCACCGGCATCGCTTCCACGGTGCACAGCAGGTAGCGCGCGTCCTTGGGTTCGATGCGCTCCTCGCCGGTGATCAGGGCGACGTTCTTCTCGCCCTTGATCTTGCAGACGCGGTCGTAGACCTCGCGCGCAAGCAGGCGGAGCGGGAAGCCGATGGCTCCGCTGGAATGGGCGCAGAGACGCTCTATGGCGAGGTGGGTCTTGCCGGTATTGGTAGGACCGAGCACCGCCTTCACCCCGCTGGGGGCGTCCTTTCGCGACGAGGCATGCCGGTCGTGAACCATTGCCGGTGAATGTGGCACTGCCTCCAGCCCCCCGCAAGTCTCGGCTCATCGAAAGACAGGTGAAAATCCCCGGAATTAGCGGGAGGTTAACTTTGATGGCGCAGAAGGCCGCCTTCGACGTCAGCTTGTCCGCGGGATTGGAAAGAGACTGATGACACGGTTCGCGGCGCTTTTTTCCGGGTAGTGGTGGGGAAGGGGCATCTTGTTCAAGGCTCTGGAAATGACGGAGGGAGGTACCGCGCGGGTCGCGGCCCTTTCGCACGACCAGATGGTTCGCGAGGCACTGCAAACGGCTGACGCGGCGCCTGGACCTTCGGCTGTGGAGCGTTGGAAGCTTGGCATCGAGCATTGGTGCCACAAGGTGGAGATTGCCCCCGATCTCGCCGAAAATATCGGAAGTCGCCGCTGGTTCCGCGGACTGGCGACGATGCTGGGGCTGAGCGCAGCCGCGTTCGCCTGCTGGCCGGATTTTTCGGCGGTGGAAGCGGCCACGACAAGACCGTTGGCCGACCGCAGCCGGGATGAGTTCCGCAGCCAGACCATTTCTCCGCTTGCGTTCGGCGCCGACAGCGGCCGCCACATGGGGGCCAGTCCGCTGGTACGCCCGCTTGCCAAGGTACCGGAACGCCCATCGATTCAGCTTGTCTCCACGCTGGGGCAGGGAGACAGCTTTTCCCGTATGCTGGAGCGAGTGGGCGTAGGATCGGCCGACGCCTCCCGCATCTCCGGCCTGGTGGCGCAGGCCACGCCCATCGACGACCTGTCTTCCGGCACCCGCTTCGACATCACCCTGGGGCGCCGACCTTCGCCCGATGCGCCGCGCGCTATCGAGTCCCTGGACTTTCGGGCCCGTTTCGATCTCGATCTTTCCATCGAGCGTGGACCGGGTGGGAATCTCTCGCTCGTTCGCCGACCGATCCGCGTGGACGAGACTCCCTTGCGTATTCGCGGCAAGGTAGGTTCCAGCCTCTATCGTTCGGCTCGCAACGCTGGCGCGCCGGTGGGCGCCATCCAGGATTATCTGCGCGCTATCGACAAATACCTGAGCCTGGAAAGCGACATTGCTTCGCAAGACGAGTTCGACATCGTCGTGGCCTACAAGCGCTCGGCCAAGGGTGAACGCGAGGTGGGCAACCTGCTCTACGCCGGTCTCGAACATGGCGGGAAACCGCGTGTGCAACTGCTTCGCTGGGGGAAGGGGGGCGAAATGATCGCTTCTTCCGCTTTGACCCAGGCGCGAGGAGCGCCCGGCGGGATGCCGGTGGCAGGCCGCGTGACTTCGCCTTACGGAAAGCGGCGTCACCCACTGCTCGGCTTCGTTCGCATGCATGCCGGGATCGACTACGGCGCGCGACATGGCTCACCGATCTACGCGGTGGCGGATGGCGTCGTGAACTTTTCGGGACGGCACGGCGGCCACGGCAACTATGTGCGCCTGAGTCACGGCGGCGGGCTGGACACCGGGTATGGCCACATGAGTCGCATTGCCGTTTCACGTGGAACAAGGGTCAAGGCCGGACAGGTCATCGGCTACGTCGGCTCGACGGGCCTCTCCACCGGGCCGCATCTCCACTTCGAAGCCTATCGCGGCGGACGGACGATCAACCCCGCAGGCCTGCGCTTCATTGCGCGCCCGCAGATCGACGGCAAGGAGAAGGACGCTTATCGTGCCAGGCTCAAGGCGATGCTCGGCGTTAACCCGGGTGCGGCACTTGCTGCAATCGCCGTGCCGGTCGAATCCCCGAAGGATGCGCAGCGCGAGATCGATCGACTGGCGCCCGCCGGCGAGTAGGTCAGGCCACTCGCGCTGCAATCGCATTGCACGCTGGGACAGTCCGTCACATTGAACCCGCCGGACTTTTCCGGCAATTACCGGCGATGACCGGAGCATATCCCCACACCCGCCTGCGCCGCGCGCGCGCCACGGCCTGGAGCCGTGCCATGCACCGCGAGACGGTGCTTACCCCCGCCGACCTCATCTGGCCCGTTTTCGTGACCGAGGGCGAAGGCGTCGAGCAGCCGATTTCCTCGCTCCCCGGAGTCTCGCGGTGGTCGGTCGATCTACTGGTCGAGCGGGCGCGGGAAGCCGCCGATCTGGGGATTCCCTGTCTCGCCCTGTTCCCCGATACCCAGCCCGAGCGCCGCAGCGACGACGGCGCCGAAGCGCTCAATCCCGACAACCTCATGTGCCGTGCCCTGCGCGCCATCCGGACCGAACTGGGCGACCGGATCGGCCTGCTGACCGACGTTGCGCTCGACCCCTATACCAACCATGGGCAGGACGGGCTGCTGGGCGAGGACGGCTATGTCCTCAACGACGAGACGATCGAGGTTCTGGTCGGCCAATCGCTCAATCAGGCGCGGGCAGGGGCGGACATCATCGCGCCGTCGGACATGATGGATGGCCGCATCGGTGCGATCCGCGACGCGCTGGAGGACGAGGGCTTCGTCAACGTGCAGATCATGAGCTATGCCGCCAAGTACGCCTCGGCGTTCTACGGCCCGTTCCGCGATGCGGTGAACACGCGCGGTCTGCTGAAGGGCGACAAGAAGACCTACCAGATGGACCCCGCCAATACCGAGGAAGCGCTGCGCGAGGTGGAGTTGGATCTGGCCGAGGGCGCCGATAGCGTCATGGTCAAGCCGGGCCTGCCCTATCTGGATATCGTGCGCAGGGTGAAGGAGACGTTCGAGGTTCCCGTCTTCGCCTATCAGGTTTCCGGCGAGTACGCGATGATCGAGGCGGCGGTGGCGGCCGGGGCGGCGGACCGCGATGCCATGGTGCTGGAGACTCTGCTGGCCTTCAAGCGTGCGGGCTGTTCGGGCGTGCTGACCTATCATGCGGTCCATGCCGCGCGTCTGCTTCAGAAGTGACGACCGATCTCCGTCTGGAAACCGATCGCCTGATCCTGCGCAACTGGCGCCCGGGCGACATCGTGCGCTTCGCCGAAGTCACCAACACGCCGGACGTGATGCGCTGGCTGGGCGGCGTCATGGATGCGGAGCGGCTGGCGGCATTGGAAGGCCGCGTGTCGGCCTTTCACGAAAGCTACGGCCACACGTTCTGGATCGTCGAGCGCAAGAGCGACGGCGGCGATCTCTCCGGCGAGATGCTGGGCTTCTGCGGTCTCAAGAAGATCGATGCGCCGGGGGCATCGTTCCCTGGCGCGTTCGAGATCGGCTGGCGCCTTCGCAGCGATTCGCACGGCAAGGGCTATGCGCGGGAAGCCGCCACGGCTTCGCTCGATGCCGGTTTCGACCGATTCGGTGCCCAGGAAATCTTCGCGCTCACCGTGATCGGAAACACGCCGAGTTGGGGCCTGATGCGCCGGCTGGGCATGCAGCGGCGCGAGGAACTCGACTACGACGACGTTCGCTTCGAGCCGCCGCTGCGCCATACTATCGTCTATTCGATCACGCAGGCAACATGGACCGCGCGACCGCGCTAACCGGACGCGGTCAGGGAGAGTGGCAATGAAGCAGGACCGGACCGACATCACCGTGGCAGCCATCCACGGCAAGGCGCCGCGGATTCACTCCAGCGCCTTCATCGCGCCCGGCTGCCGCATCATCGGCGATGTCGAGATCGGCCCGGACGTGAGCATCTGGTACAACTGCGTCATTCGCGCCGACGTGAACCGCGTGGTGATCGGCGCGCGGACCAATGTGCAGGACGGCACGGTGATTCACTGCGACAGCCCCAAGCCGTCGCGGCCGAACGGTTACCCGACGCTGATCGGCGAGGACGTGCTGATCGGGCACCTGGCGATGGTGCATGGCTGCACTTTGGAAGACCGCGCCTTCGTCGGCCTGGGAGCGATCGTGATGGACGGCAGCCATATCGAGCGCGGCGGGATGTTGGCAGCCGGAGCGCAGCTTACCGGCAAGCGCATCGGCGCGCGGCAGCTCTGGATGGGGCGACCGGCGAAGTATCTGCGCGATCTCGACGACGCGGCGGTCGCAGCGAATCTGCGAAGTGTGCAGGGCTATGTCGTCAACGGCCGCCTTCACGCCCAGGCGCTGGGCCTGAGCGGCTGATGGCAAAAGCGAAAATGCCCCTGCCGCCGATGGAAGCCTTGCGCGACCTGATCGACCGGGAAGGGCGCCTCGCGGTTCGCGTCACACCGGGCGCGAGAGGGGAAGCGCTGGAGATCGTCGGGGGTCGGCTCATGGCGAAAGTCCGGGCCAAGCCGGAGGACGGCAAAGCCAACGAGGCGGTTCGCATCCTGCTGGCGGCGGCTCTCGGCCTCGCCGCCTCTCGCGTCGAACTGCTAGGCGGCGTGACATCCCGTCAAAAACAGTTCCACGTGAAACTTCCTACCCGAGCCGGGGAGGGCGATCATGCGCAGCATGGCGGAGAGGCAAGCGCGAGTTCTCCCGAGGGTTGGTAAGCTCCTCCACCACCTTGCGGGTGGTTCGGCTCTTCCTGATCTGCGACCTGTTCCACGTGAAACGTTTTTCCCGTCAATTGCGGACGAGCGCCTTCAAGGCCTCGATCCGATCGGCCTCATGCGCGGGCTTGTCCATGCGGATCCGGTGGATGCGGGGAAAGCGCATGGCAAGACCGGACTTGTGTCGCTTGCTGAGATGGACGGAATCGAAGGCGACTTCCAGTACCAGCGATTTGTCCGTCTCGCGCACCGGCCCGAACCGGTTGACGGTGTGATTGCGGATATAGCGGTCGAGCCATTTCAGCTCCTCGTCGGTGAAGCCGAAGTAGGCCTTGCCCACCGGCAGGAGTTCGGCGCCGGAGTCTGGATCGCCGTCCCAGCAGCCGAACGTGTAGTCGGAATAGAAAGAGGATCGCTTGCCGCTGCCGCGCTGGGCATACATCAATACGCAGTCGATCAGCAGCGGATCGCGTTTCCACTTGTACCAGAGCCCGGTCTTGCGTCCGGCGAGATAAGGGCTGTCCCGGCGCTTGAGCATGACGCCCTCGATGGCATCGTCTCTCGCCCTTTCGCGGATCGCGGCAAGTTCCGCGAAGTCGGTCGCAGGAATCACCGCGCTGAGGTCGAAGTGCCCGGGATCGAGCCGGGCCACAAGCGCCTCGAGCCGGGCGCGGCGTTCGAGCCAGGGAAGGGGCCGCAGGTCTTCGCCCTCGACGATCAGCACATCATAAAGGCGGACGAAAGCCGGGTAATCGGCGAGCATCTTCTTCGAAACCAGCTTGCGGCCCAACCGCTGCTGAAGCGCATTGAAGCTGGCCGCACCGCCTTCCTCGCCGCCTTGGTGGACGCCTCTCACCAGCAATTCGCCATCGAGCACCGCGTCCACCTCAAGCGCGGCGGCGATCTCGGGAAAGGTGCCGGAGATGTCGTCGCCGGATCGGGAGTAGACCCGCGTATGGCCGGCGACGCGCACCACCTGAACGCGAATGCCATCCCACTTCCATTCGGCGGCATAGTGGGCCAGGTCGAGCTGCGCGTCTTCCAACGGATGCGCGAGCATGAAGGGTCGGAACAGCGGCAGATGTTCCGAAGAAGGTGCCTCGGCGCCATGAGCGGCCCAGTCGAACAGGGCGCGATAGGGCGCTTCCTGGCCGTGCCAGTGCTCCTCCACATCCTCTACCGAGACATCGAAGGCCTGCGCGAAAGCCGTCTTGGCAAGCCGGGACGAAATGCCGATCCGCATGGCGCCCGTCGCCAGCTTGAGCAGGGCATAGCGTCCTTCGGCATCGAGGCGATCGAGCAGGCGGGGCAGATCGGCCATGACATTGGCGCGAGTCATAAGGGCAAGGGCGTCCACCGCTTCGCTCACGGTGGGCGGCGGATCGTTCGAAATCGTCTCGGGATTGGGCCAGAGCAGGCTGGCGGTCTCTGCTGAATCCCCGACATAGTCGCGGCTCAGCGTCCAGAGAATGGGATCGATCCGCTCGCTCATCAGGTTGCGGATCGTCGAACTCTTCACCGCGGGAAAATCCAGCCCGTCGGTCAGCGCGGCCAGGGCCCATCCGCGATCCGGGTCGGGAGTCTCGCGCAAGTAGTCGGCCAGGAGCCTGAGCTTGGCGTTGCGGCTACGGGTATAGACCAGCGCGTCGAGGAGGGCGGCGAAGCGTTCCATTCATCCATCCACGTGGAGGCGCGGAGGCGCGGAGAAGAAAGGAAATGGTTCGCGCAAAGATCCAGCTTTCGTGGCAAAGCCGCTTTCGGATGGTGAGTTCGCATATTGCGCGATGAAAAAACCGGGAAAGACTCCTGCGGCGCAGCGCATCCTCTTTGCGCCTTTGCGTGAGTCCTCCTTTCCTCCTCGTTCTTCTCCGCGCCTCCGCGCCTCCGCGTGATCCCTCTCAATCATCTTCGTCCTCGTATCCCACCAGAGCGAGCGCTCGCGCGCGGCGTTGATGCAACTGACACCAGCGTAGCATCGCCTCTTCGCGCCCATGGGTGATCCAGGTTTCCGCCGGGTTCACGTCGATCACCGTCTGCGTCAGCTCGTCCCAGTCGGCATGATCCGAGATCACCAGCGGCAGTTCGACCATGCGTTGTCGGGCCCGCTGGCGAACGCGCATCCAGCCGGAGGCCATGGCCGTGACCGGATCGGGCAGGCGCCGGCTCCAGCGGTCGTTCAGCGCGGAGGGCGGGGCAAGAACCACGCGTCCCGCCAACGCGCCCTTCGCCGCGTCGCTGACGAGTCGCAAGTCGCCCAGATCCACGCCCAGTTCCTCGTAGAGCCGACACATGCGCTCCATAGCGCCATGGAGGTAGATCGGTTCGACATGGCCGGCCCGGCGCAGTTCGGCAATCACGCGCTGGGCCTTGCCGAGCGCATAGGCCCCCACCAGCACGCAGCGATCGGGGTTGGCGGCAAGTGCGGAAAGCAACTTGGCGATCTCATGCTCGACGGGGGGATGGCGGAACACGGGAAGTCCGAAAGTCGCCTCGGTGATGAGCACATCGCAAGGCGTCACTTCGAACGGCGGGCAGGTGGGATCGGCGCGGCGCTTGAAGTCGCCGGTGACCACGATGCGCTCGCCCGCATGTTCCAGCAGGATCTGCGCCGAGCCGAGGACATGACCGGCAGGAATGTAGGTGGCCGACACGCCGCCCTGAAGGCTCAGCGTCTCGTGATAGGCGACCGGCACGGCGCCTTCGCAGGTCGCATAGCGCAGCTTCATGATCGCCAGTGTTTCCGGGGTGGCCACCGTCTCGCCGTGGCCGCCGCGCGCGTGATCGGCATGGCCATGCGTCACCAGGGCGCGATCGACGGGTCGAGAAGGATCGATCCAGCAATCGGCGGGGATGACGTGAATTCCCCAGGGTTCGGGTCTGATCCAGGAAAAATCACGGGCCATGGATGAAAAATGGGGCGGGAACCGCGTGGTTCCCGCCCCGTCGATTTCAATTCACGGAAGTTCAGTCGTCCGCGTTGGCTTCCGGCTGCGGACCGGGCTTCTTGGAAGAAGCCTTGGCCGGAGCCCTCTTCTTGCCGACCACCTTGGGGGCGGCGGGCGTCAGTTCGAAGTTCAGCCCATCGTCCTTCACCGAAACGTGGACTTCGCCGCCATGCGCGAGCTTGCCGAACAGCAGTTCCTCGGCCAGCGGTTGCTTGACCTTCTCCTGGATCACGCGGCCCATCGGGCGCGCACCGTAGAGCTTGTCGTAACCGCGATCGCCCAGCCAGGTGCGTGCGTCGGAGTCGAACTGGATGTGGACGTTCTGGTCGGCCAGCTGGAGTTCGAGCTGGAGGATGAACTTGTCCACCACGCGGCTGATCGTGTCCTTGGCGAGGTAGGCGAAGGGCACGATGGCGTCGAGACGGTTGCGGAATTCCGGCGTGAACATCTGCTTCACCGCCTCGTCCCCGGCATCCGCCTTGGACGTGTCGCCGAAGCCGATGCCCTGGCGGGCCATGTCGGACGCGCCCGCATTGGTGGTCATGATCAGGACAACGTTGCGGAAGTCCACGGTCTTGCCGTGGTGGTCGGTCAGGCGGCCGTTGTCCATCACCTGCAGCAGGATGTTGAACAGGTCGGGATGGGCCTTCTCGATTTCGTCCAGCAGCAGCACGCAGTGCGGATTCTGGTCGATCGCATCGGTCAGCAGACCGCCCTGGTCGAAGCCGACATAGCCCGGAGGCGCGCCGATCAGGCGGCTGACCGAGTGACGCTCCATGTATTCAGACATGTCGAAGCGCTTGAGCTCGATGCCCATGATCGACGCGAGCTGGCGGGCGACTTCGGTCTTGCCGACGCCGGTGGGGCCGGAGAACAGGAACGAGCCGATCGGCTTGTCCGGGTCGCGCAGGCCCGCGCGGCTGAGCTTCATGGCGGTGGAAAGAACGCCGATGGCCTTGTCCTGCCCGAATACCACCCGCTTCAGGTCGCGTTCGAGATTCTCGAGCGCCTTCTTGTCGTCGGAGCTGACCGACTTGGGTGGGATGCGCGCCATGGTGGCGATCACGGCCTCGATCTCGCGGGCGGTGATCGTCTTCTTGCGGCGGCTGGGGGGCACCAGCATCTGCATCGCGCCCACTTCGTCGATCACGTCGATCGCCTTGTCGGGCAGCTTGCGATCATTGATGTAGCGCGCCGAAAGCTCGACGGCGGTCTTGATCGCATCGGGTGTGTACTTGACCTTGTGGTGCTCTTCGAAGGCCGAGCGAAGGCCGCGCAGGATCTTGATCGTGTCTTCCACCGTGGGTTCGTTCACGTCGATCTTCTGGAACCGGCGCAGCAGGGCGCGGTCCTTTTCGAAGTGGTTGCGGAACTCCTTGTAGGTGGTGGAGCCGATGCAGCGGATCGTGCCGCCCGACAGCGCGGGCTTGAGCAGGTTCGAGGCATCCATCGCGCCGCCGCTGGTGGCGCCGGCGCCGATCACCGTGTGAATCTCGTCGATGAAGAGAATCGCGTGCGGCATCTTCTCCAGTTCGGAGACGACCTGCTTCAGGCGTTCCTCGAAGTCGCCGCGATAGCGGGTTCCGGCCAGGAGGCTGCCCATGTCGAGCGAGTAGATCACCGCTTCGGCCAGCACTTCCGGCACTTCGCCCTCGACGATCTTGCGCGCGAGACCCTCGGCAATGGCGGTCTTGCCGACGCCGGGATCACCCACGTAGAGCGGGTTGTTCTTCGAGCGGCGGCAGAGGATCTGGATCGTGCGGTCCACTTCCGGGCCGCGACCGATCAGCGGATCGACCTTGCCGTTCAGCGCCTTGTCGTTGAGATTGACGGTAAACTGGTCGAGCGCCGAATCCTTCTTTCCGGCATTCTTGGCCTCTGCCTTCTCCTCGGGCGTGGGAGCGTGCTCCTCGCTGCCCTTGGTGCCCTTTTCCTCGACGCGCTTTCCGCCTTTGCCGATGCCGTGGCTGATGTAGCTCACGGCATCCAGGCGGCTCATGTCCTGCTGCTGCAGGAAGTAGACCGCGTAGGAATCGCGTTCGGAGAACAGCGCGACCAGCACATTGGCGCCGGTGACGGTGTCCTTGCCCGATGACTGGACATGGAGGATGGCGCGCTGGATCACGCGCTGGAAGCCGGCAGTCGGTGCCGGATCGCCCTTGTCCTCGGTCTTGAGCGACTGGTATTCCTGGTCGAGATACTGACGGACCACGTCACCGAGGTCGCCAAGCTCCACGCCGCATGCCTGCATGACCTGTGCCGCGTCCGGATCGTCGATCAGGGCGAGCAGCAGGTGCTCCAGCGTGGCGTACTCGTGGCTGCGCTCGGAGGCGTGCGACAGGGCCGAGTGCAGTGTCTTTTCCAGGCTTTGCGCGAAACTTGGCATCTAGAAAACTTTCATCTGGAAGGGGGGACTCTCCTTGGCGGGGAGTTTGGCCGGGCAGTGTTCATTTCATAATATAGGGACGCTCCGGTTGGTTGCGAGGTTGCCGTTAAGGAGTGTGGCGCCGATCATGCTTTCCTCGATCTGAACAGCGCTTCGGCCGCAAGCATATGCGCTGAGGCTTTCCCGCGATGGGCCTTGATCCGTTCGATCTCTGATTCGAGAAGCGCGATGCGTGCATCGAGTTCGTCCAGCGAAAAGCGATCCAGGCTTTCGCTGGCGAGAAGGCTGGCAGCTCCGAAGTCGCCTTCGGCTGACCGCCGCCGCGGTCGATCGTCCTCGTCCATTGCATCGCAGCATCGGACTGTAGTCTAAGCCTGTCAATGCCGAGAAAATATGTTCCACTTCAAAGTGGGACTGTGGCAACAGGACAAGCATGTCAGCTAATCTACCTTTGACGATGACCGCGATCGGCTTCGACGAGCCTGGCGGCCCCGAGGTTCTCCAGCCCGTAACCGTGCCGGTTCCGGTGCCGGGGCCGGGAGAGGTCCTCGTCAAGGTCGCCTTCGCGGGCGTCAATCGGCCCGATGTGGTGCAGCGCCAGGGCAAGTACCCCCCGCCGCCGGGGGCCTCGCCGCTGCCGGGGCTGGAGATCTCCGGGCGGGTCGTGGCTCTTGGCGAGGGCGTCACCAAACTGGAGCCCGAGCAGAAGGTCTGCGCCCTGGTGGCGGGCGGCGGTTATGCCGAATATTGCATCGCCAAGGTCGGCGCCTGCCTGCCGGTTCCCGAATCGCTGGCGATGGAAGAGGCGGCGGCACTGCCCGAGACTCTCTTCACCGTCTGGCACAATGTTTTCGAACGGGGCTGGGCGCGGGAAGGGGAGACCATCCTGATTCATGGCGGCACCAGCGGCATTGGCACGATGGCGACGATGCTCTGCCGCCAATTCGGCCTCACCGTGATCGTCACTTGCGGTTCGCCGGACAAATGCGCCCGCGCGCTGGAGATCGGCGCGGATCATGCGATCGATTACCGGACGAGCGATTTCGTAGAGGAAGTCGCGCGGATCACCCATGGCCGGGGCGTCGATCTGGTGCTGGACATGGTGGCGGGCGACTATGTGGCCCGCAACCTCAAGTGTCTGGCGCTCGATGGCCGCCATGTCACCATCGCCGTACAAGGCGGCATGAAGGCCGACCTCAACATGGCCGTGGTCATGACCCGGCGCTACACGTTGACCGGATCGACCCTGCGGCCGCGCACGGATTCGTTCAAGGCCCTGCTCGCGCAGGAGATCCGCGCCAATGCCTGGCCGCTGTTCGAGGATGGCGTTCTGCGCCCGGTGATGGACACGCGATTCCCGCTGGCGGAGGCCGCCGCCGCTCATGCCCGCATGGAAGCGGGGGATCATATCGGCAAGATCGTGCTGGAAATCTGATCGCCTTCGGTCGAATCGTTGCGGCGCCGCGTAGAACAGAGTTGCCGAAAGCAAGGCTTTTGCTTGCCGAATGGACAAAGTTTCCCTAAATCGGCTCTGTACGGCCGCTCCGCGAAGGGGCGGCCCTTATTGTTTCCGCCGGAGATAGAGACATGAGCCAGCCCACTCCGCTGATGCCGCACGCGACCGCCTCGTGGCTGGTCGACAGCACCGCGTTGACCTTCGAGCAGATCGCAGAGTTCTGCGGCCTGCACATGCTCGAAGTGCAGGCGATGGCCGATGACCTGGCATCCAGCAAGTATACCGGACGCGATCCCGTGCGTTCGGGTGAACTGACCATGGAAGAGATCGAGAAGGGCCAGGCAAACCCGGAGTACAAGCTCCGCATGCACAAGGTTCCGGTCACCTCCAACCGCACCAAGGGCCCGCGCTACACGCCGGTCTCGAAGCGCCAGGACAAGCCGGACGGCATCGCCTGGATCCTGCGCAACCACCCCGAGGTTTCGGACGCGCAGATCGGCAAGCTGATCGGTACGACCCGCAACACGATTGCCGCCATTCGTGACCGTTCGCACTGGAACATCGCCAACATCACGCCGAAGGATCCGGTGACGCTGGGTCTCTGCTCGCAGCGCGAACTGGACGGCATCGTGTTCAAGGCCGCGAAGAAGGCGGGCATCCAGGACAACGGTCAGGGTGACGAACGCCTCGGCGACGACCGCCAGGCCCTGATCGACGAACTGCGCGCCGAGCGCGAAGCGGCCTCGCGCGCCGCCAGCGAAGCCGCGCAGGAAGCCGAAGTCGCGGCCTGGCTCGAAGCCAAGCGCGCTGCCGAGGCCGCCGGGGAGGACTGATCGCCTCCCGGCCGATCGCCGAACACAAAAAAGCCCGCGACAGGTGGCTGTCGCGGGCTTTTTGCTGGAAAGCGGGAGCCGATTTACTCGGCGGCGATGACGACTTCGGCCCCGTCGTCGGAAACTGCGTGCGGCAGGCGGGCGAGAGCCGGCGGCATCTGGCCGCCATTGGGGCTGAGGCGGCCTTCGAGGCGGGCGCCCTGCTCGATGGTGAGGGCGTCGTAGGCCACGTCGCCGATGATCTGCGCGCTCTTGAGAATCACCACTTCACGGGCGGTGATCGTGCCGCGCACGATTCCGGCGATGCGGACCGATTCGGCGGAGATCCCGCCGGCGATTTCGCTGTCCTCGCCCTGGACCAGGGCCTTGCAGGTGATGTCGCCGATAACGCGTCCATCGATGTGCAGGTCTGCCGAGGCTTCGACGTTGCCGGTGAGCGTGATGTCGTTTCCGAGCATCGAGAAGCCCGAAGTCGGGCCGGTACGGTGATTGGAGAAGTTCTTGACCATGGTGCTATCGGGCTTCTTGCTGAACATTGCGGGCGGCCTCCAGGAAGGGGCGCGGATTCATCGGACGATTGTTGACGCGCACTTCGAAGTGAAGGTGCGAGCCGGTGGAGCGGCCGGTGCTGCCCATCGCGGCGATGCGGGTTCCGCCGTCCACGTCCTGGCCGACGCGAACGCCGAAGGCGGAAAGGTGGCCGTAACGAGTCATCAACCCGTTGCCATGGCTGATCTCGATGCAGTTGCCGTAGCCCTGGCGCTGGCCGACGAAGGAAACCTTGCCTTTCGCAGCCGCGTAGATCGGCGAACCCATCGGTCCGGGGAAGTCAAGACCGGCGTGGAATGCCGCTCCGCCGGTGAACGGGTCGGAGCGATAGCCGTAGCTGGACGACACATAGGCGACGTGGGCAGGCTGAACCTGCGGGATCGATGCGAGGCCGCTTTCCAGCGCATCCATGCGCGCGAGACTGAGGCCGAGGCGCTGGAATCGTGGGTCCAGCGATCCGTCGGCACCGGTGGCAAGGCTTTCCAGCGGACCACCTTCGGCGACCTTGGACCGCGCGCGGGCCATCATCGGCGCAGGGTTGAGGCCCAGCTTGCGAATGGCATCGGAAGCGAGTGAAGCACGATGATCGGCATAGCGGGTCAGGCGCTCGACCAGAGCGACCTGCTCGGCCTTGATCTGGGCGAGCTTGCCGGCAGCGGGCAGGGCGGCGCTGATCTTGTCGGCGGCTTCGGGAGCCTTGCCGGTTGCGGCGGCACCGGCTTGCGCCTCTTCCGGAAGCTCACCGATATGCGCGTCGATCATCTTCTCGATGAACTGCTGGCGGCGGGCGAGGTCTGCCACGGTGCCGTTCAGGTCCTCGCGATAACGCGCTACCTTGCTGGCCGCGCTGGCGACTTGCGCCTCGCGCGCTGCAAGGGCGGCTTGTTCGCTGCGGGTGGAAAATTCGGATAGCGCCAGGGCACCCATCGACAGGCACGATGCGCCGACCAGAGAGGCCATCAGCGCGGCACCGGCCTTCTGCATGCCTGAAGAGATACGGATGAAGCGGACCTGTCCCTGCGATCGCACGATCAGTTCGCGATCCGGGAACGCCGCCTTGAGACGCTTCTTGAGCGCCCCGGCAGATGTGATTAGCAAAACGACCCCGCGTGATTTTTCGCTTGAACCCGGGGCCGCGAGCTAGCAGCCGGGCGGCGGCAAGGCGAATCGACTTGCCGTGACTCCTTGCGGAATCCGGTCGAACAGGGCCTGGTTCACGATGAACGGAGGAACTTGTGGCGGGCGAGGGCTGAGCCGTTCATCTCCCGTTTGGGTTGATTCGTCAAAAAATGCCGGTTTATCAACGCCAGCACGCCGTCTCTATGGGAAGGCGGAGCTATCCGTGACAGCGCAGTTCATCGATGCTAGTCCGCTTGTCATGAACGTGCTGACTACACTTGCCGCCGACAATCAGCCTGCCGGAGACGAATCTCCCGAGGCTCTGGTCGCTCGTCTGGCTACGGCCGGCCGCGCCGCGCAGCGCGTTCTGGCGCGGCTGACCGATGTACGGAAGGCGGAGGCGCTGCGTGCCGCCGCAGGCATGCTGCGTGCGGCGGAAAGGGATATTCTCGAGGCCAATGCCCAGGATATCGCGGCGGCCGAAGCCAAGGGGCTGACCGGCGCCATGCTCGATCGTCTGCGGCTCGATGCGGGACGTCTTGCCGGAATCGCCGATGCGGTGGAGCAGGTCGCGGGCCTGCCCGATCCGGTAGGCGAAGTGATTTCTAAGAGCGAGCGGCCCAACGGCCTGCAACTCTCGCGCGTGCGGATCCCGATCGGGCTGATCGGCATTATTTATGAAAGCCGCCCCAACGTCACCGCCGATGCAGCCGCGCTTTGCCTGCGGTCGGGCAACGCCGTGCTTCTGCGCGGCGGCAGCGAGGCGCTCCAATCGAATCGCGCGATACTGGCAGCGATGGTTGCCGGCCTCGAGCAGGCGGGCGTCCCTGCGGCTGCGGTGCAGCTCGTGCCCACGCAGGACCGCGCCGCTGTCGGCGCGATGCTGACGGCAGCGGGCCTGATCGACATGATCGTCCCGCGCGGCGGCAAGAGCCTGGTCGCTCGCGTCCAGGCCGATGCCCGCGTTCCCGTGCTCGCCCATCTGGACGGCATTTGCCATACGTACGTCCACGCCTCGGCAGATCCCGAGATGGCGCGCCGCATCGCGCTGAATGCCAAGCTGCGCCGCACCGGCATCTGCGGGTCGATGGAGACCCTGCTGCTCGACACCCAGTTCCCGGCCTCGGCCCAAGTGGTGAAGGCGCTGGCCGATGCCGGATGCGAACTGCGCGGCGATTCCCGGGCGCAGGCGCTCGATCCGCGCGTGCTTCCGGCTGGTGACGAGGACTGGGACACCGAGTATCTCGACGCCGTGCTTTCGGTAGCGGTGGTGGACGGACTCGAGGCGGCGATGGACCATGTCGCCGCGCATTCCTCGCATCATACTGACGCCATCGTCGCAGCCGACCCTGCGGCGGCGGAGCGATTCCTGGCGGAAGTCGACAGTGCGATCGTCATGGTCAATGCATCCAGCCAGTTCGCCGACGGCGCCGAATTCGGGCTGGGCGCGGAAATCGGCATCGCCACGGGCCGCCTTCACGCCCGCGGCCCGGTCGCGCTCGAAGGGCTTACGACCTACAAATGGCTGGTGCGTGGCACCGGGCAGGAGCGGCCCTGATTTTCGCATGCGGAGGCGCGAAGGCGCGGAGAAAGATCGGGAAGTGCGCAGAAACGCAGAGACGCAGAGGTGTCTTGCCGCGCCGCGGGCTTTCTATCCATTCAACGGTTTGCCTAACCGCATGTTCATGGGAAAAGCGGCTCCACCGGACGCGCGACATCTCTGCGTCTCTGCGCGAATCAAGGCTTATCGTCTCAGCGCCTCCGTGCTTTCGCGTGAACGCTTTCCATGTCTGATCACAAGACTCGCCCCGGCCCGACCGTCGGTCTGCTCGGCGGCAGCTTCAACCCGGCCCATGGCGGGCACCGGCGCATCAGCCTTTTCGCGGCGGGTGCGCTGGGGCTGGACGAAGTCTGGTGGCTGGTTTCGCCGGGCAATCCGCTGAAGCCGAAAGCCGGCATGGCGCCGCTCGCCGCGCGGGTGCTCTCGGCGCAGCGGCAGGCGCGCCGCGCGCCGATCCGCGTCACGGCGATCGAGCGTGAACTGGGGACGCGCTACACCGTCGATTCGCTGAAGAAGCTGTTGCGGCGCTATCCGAAACGGCGCTTCGTCTGGATCATGGGCGCCGACAATCTGGCCCAGTTTCATCGCTGGAAAGACTGGCGCGCCATCGCTCGACTCATGCCGATTGCGGTAATCGCCCGTCCGGGGTATGATGGCGCTGCCCTCGCGAGCCCCGCGATGGTCTGGTTGGGGAGGTTCCGGAGGCCCCGTCCCAGTCTTCGTGGTCCGGAAAGGTGGAGCGCACCCGCGCTGGTGACATTGCGATTCGACCCCGATACGCGGTCGGCCACGGCGATACGCCAAGCCGATCCCGAGTGGGCCCGGAAGCTGATGAACAGGCTTCCGCAGGCTGACTCATCTGGTGCGGTATCGCTCAGAGACAACGTCACCCACCGCCCGATACCCGGAGATGCAGCGTGAGCAGGCGTCCAGCCTCTCGTTCGCATGCCCGGAAACCCAATGATCAGATCGTGCGCGGCAAGGCATTCGATGCGAAGCATCCGATGCCCGGCCGGGTCGGTCGCTGAAAGGAGCAGACCCTACTTAAGATGCCACAGGCACAGATACAGCCGGCCTCAACCGGCGCAACGCCCCTCGCCACGGTGGAGTCAGACGACCCGCAATTGGCGCTCGTCCTGCAGTCCCTGGATGACGACCAGGCGCAGGACATCGTGACCATCGACCTGGCCGGCAAGTCGAGCATCGCCGAATTCATGGTGATCGCTTCGGGCCGTTCGACCCGCCAGGTGGCGGCCATGGCCCAGAAACTCGGCGAACGCCTCAAGCACGGCGGCTTCGGCCACGCCCGCGTAGAAGGTCTGCCCGCAGCCGACTGGGTGCTGGTGGATGCAGGCGGCGTGATCGTCCATCTCTTCCGTCCGGAAGTGCGCAGCTTCTACAACCTGGAAAGGATGTGGGGCTTCGACGGGCCGTCCGGCGCGGCCTGAGCCGCGCCCGGAAGGCGGAAGAAGGCACTGACCCGGCCGCAGGCGTGGCCGGGCTCCGACTGGATATCGCGGCGCGGCGCACAAGCCGTGCCCGTGATGCCCGTCCTTTCCGCATCGCGGCCAGCGTTTTCGCATGCTTCTTCACATCATCGCCCGCGGCAAGATCGCGCGCTCGCCCGAGGGGGAGCTGCTTGACCGCTATGCCAAGCGCCTGACCTGGCCGTTCCGGCATAGCGAACTGCCCGACGTGGGCGGCAAAGTGCCCCCGCCGGCGCATACGCCGTTCCGGGAAGTGCTGCTCGACGAGCGCGGCAAGGCCATGAGTTCGGAAGAGTTCGCCGCCCTGCTCGGCCGCTGGCGCGACGAGGGCGTGCGAGAGTGCCGCTTCCTGATCGGCGCCGCCGATGGCCACGGCGACGAAGCCCGCGCGCGGGCGGACCACCTTCTCTGCTTCGGCAAGATGACCTGGCCGCACCTGATGGCGCGCGCGATGCTGGCCGAACAGCTCTGGCGCGCGACCGCGATCCTGGCGGGGCATCCCTATCACCGTTCCGGCTGAGCGGGGCTGGTGGGGTTCCAACCCTTCCTCCGCCGTCGTCCTGACCTTGTTTTCAGGATCCCTTCCGGGCCATCAACGGCGGGGCGATCGGCGCGATGAGGAAGCGTCGGCGCGCGCTTTATGCACCAGCCGGTGCCTCTGGATCATGAGGCCTATGCCTCTAGACCGTGACGCCTATGCCTCGAGACCGTGACGCCGTCTCCCGGAAGCCTGAAAGCTTTCCTCTTTTCGCCGGACTCGCGCTGCCCTAATCAGCCGGACGTGAAGCCTGCATCCCGCAATCTCCTGATGACCGCCTCGGCCGCGCTCGCCATCGGTCTTGCCGCGCTGGCGGGTGAGGGGCTGACCCAGTCCGGCGCCCTGGCAGTGCTCGACCCGGCGGTGGACGCCGCTTCCGCACAGCGCGACATGGCGCTGGCGCGGCGGGAAAGCGACGCCGCGCGGCAGCGGGCCGAAAGGCTGGAAGCCAAGGCGCGCCAGGTGAGCGAGCAGGCCGAAAAGACCGCCCGCGAAACCGCCGCCATAGCCGCCCGCATCCAGCAGACCGAAGCCGCCATTGCCGCGCAGAAAGCCCAGGTACGGCTGATCGCGCTCGAGCGTATTCGCTTGCGGGAGCGGCTGGCCGAGAAGCAGGCGCCCCTCGCGCGGCTTACCGGCTCGCTCCAACGCCTTTCGCGCCGCCCGCCGCTGCTGGCCGTCTTGCGACCGGGATCAGTGCGCGATGCAGTCTATCTGCGTGCCGTGATGGATACAATGCTGCCGGAAGTCGAGCGCCGCACCAAAGGGCTGCGCGCCGAAATCGAGAGGGGGCGCGCGCTGGAACAGCAGGCGCGCGCCGCCGGGCATCAGCTGGCGCAAATGGAAGGCGAGATGCGCCAGCGGCGCCGTGCGCTGGCCGCGCTGGAATCGCGCCAGCGGCTGGCCGGGCGCGCTGCCAGCGGCATCGCCGCGCGCGAGGGTGAGCGCGCCGTGGCTCTTGCCGAAAAGGCCCGAGACCTGAGCGATCTGGTGGACCGCATCGGCGAGCAGGGCGCTTTGCGCGAACAGCTTGCGGCACTGCCCGGCCCGACCATGCGCCCGCCCCGGCCGGAGGAGGCGCGCGTGATCGGCGCCGCGCAATTCGTTCCCGTCCCGGAAGGCTTGGCCAGCTACATGTTGCCGGCAACCGGCCGCCTGCTGACAGGATTCGGCGAGATCCTGCCCGGCCAGGCGCCTTCGAAAGGCCTGACGCTGGCAACGCGCGCCCATGCGCAAGTCGTCTCGCCTGCCGCCGGGCGGGTCGCTTTCGCCGGGCCTTATCGCGGATATGGGCAGATCGTCATTATCGAGCACCGGGGCGGCTGGACGTCCCTGCTCACCGGCCTGACGCGGCTCGATGCGCAAACCGGCAGGCAAGTCGTCGCCGGTGCGCCGATCGGCACGATGGGGCCCAAGGCGCCGCGCATCATGGTCGAACTGCGGCGGCAGGGTCAGGCGGTCAATCCTCTACAATATATCCGCTCGCTTTGAGCGCCGCAGCCACTTCATTCCCGGTTCGTTCATCAACGACCTTATACCGTCAGTGCAGTTCCGCGCGTTCTTGGCAATTGTGCGCGCGGTGCTGTAGGATTACAGTCGGGAATTCTCCCGGCTTCCAGCTGGCGTGACCTACCGAAAAGGCCCCTAAGCCCGATGAAATTCGCACCCCTGATGCGCGCTGCCCTGCTGGTGTCGGCCGTAGCCGTCCTTCCCGCGGCGACGTCCGGTCTTGCCGCGGTGGACAGCCGCGTGAATCCCGAATTCAGCAAGCTTTTCACGATCTACGAACTGGTCAAGGCCAACTACGTCGATCAGGTGGACGACGACAAGCTGATCAAGGGCGCGATCGACGGCATGCTCGCCAGTCTCGATCCCCACTCGAATTATCTCGACGGCCCTTCGCTCCAGCGGCTGGAGACGATGATCGACGGCAATTACACCGGTCTCGGCCTCTCGGTGGTCGAGGATGATGGCGCGGTGAAGATCATCTCGCCGTTCAAGGGCAGCCCGGCTGAGAAGGCGGGGTTGAAGGCAGGCGACTACATCACCCACCTTGACGGCGTGCTCTACTATGAGCGTGACCTGGACGAGGCCGTGTCCAAGATGCGCGGCCAGGCTGGCACCTCGATCCGCCTGACGATCTATCGCCCCGGCCGCGACAAGCCGTTCGACGTCACCGTCACGCGCGGCGTGATCGAACTGGAGCCGGTGACCTGGGAGCTGAAGAACGACGTCGGCGTCATCTCGGTGAACGAGTTCTCGCGCGATGTCGGCAACTTCGTGAACCGGGGCATTGCCGACCTCAAGAAGCAGGCGGCCACCAAGGGCGTCAAGCTGGACGGTCTGGTGCTCGACTTGCGCTCCAATCCGGGCGGTTCGCTGGATGAGGCGGTGGCGCTTTCCGACCTGTTCCTCGACAAGGGCGTGATCGTCTCGCAGCGCGGCCGCATCGCCAGCGAAAACCAGTACTACCGCGCCGAATCGATGTTCAAGGGCGATGTGGTCAAGGGCATGCCGATCGTCGTGCTGGTCGATGCCGGATCTGCCTCGGCCTCCGAGATCGTCGCCGGTGCGCTGCAGGACCAGCACCGCGCCGTGGTCATGGGCGAGCGGACTTTCGGCAAGGGCTCGGTCCAGTCGTTCATCCAGCTCGACAAGAACAGCGCCGTGAAGCTCACGACTGCGCGCTATTTCACGCCTTCGGGGCACTCGGTGCAGGAGGGCGGCATCGTGCCCGACCTCAAGGTTCCGCAGCTTTCCGACCCTGACGCGCGCGCCCGGGCGGAGCGCGCGGTGCGCGAATCCGATTTGCGCGGCCACCTCATCAACGAGGCTTCGCTGGACGACAAGGAACTGGAAACCGACAAGAAGGAAGATCCGCGCTTCAAGGCCACGGCCGAGGATCTGAAGAAGCAGGGGATCGAGGATTTCCAGCTCGCCTATGCGATCGACACGCTGCGCCGCACGGCCGGCAAACCGGCTCTCGCCCGCTACAGCGCGCCGGTCGCGACGGTTCCGGCCCAGGCATCGGCCGCGCCCAAGACCGTGCAGAAGGACTGAGATCGCCGCAATGACCGTTGCCGTTGCCGCTCCCCTGCGCGCCGCCCGCGCTCTGGCCCTGGCCGTTCCGATTGTCCTGCTCGGCGGCGCCTACGTCAGCCAGTACGTTTTCGGGCTCCATCCCTGCGAGATGTGCTGGTGGCAGCGCTACCCGCACATGTTCGCGATCGTCTTCGCGGCGCTTGCGTTCTTCTGGCGGCCGGTCCGCCCGCTGGTGGCCGTGGCTGCCGTGGGAATTCTGGCTTCCGGTCTGATCGGCGGCTTCCATGCGGGCGTCGAATATGGCTGGTGGCAGGGCATGACCGCCTGCACCTCCACGCCGTTCGCGGCGGGCGTCGACCCGATGGATGCGATCCTGAATGCGCCGGTGATCCGCTGCGACGTGGCGCCCTGGACCCTGGGCGGCATCTCCCTGGCTGGCTTCAACTTCCTCATCTCCACCCTGGGTGCCCTGGCCGTGTTCGGCCTCGTCGCCCGCAGCCGCAAGGTTCCGTCATGACGTCATCGAAGGCTGCGCGGATGATCCGGGTCGACCAGGCCGGAGAGTTCGGTGCCACGCGCATCTATGCAGGGCAACTCGCCGTCATGGGCGCCCGCGCTCCGCACTCGACCGAAATCGCCGGAATGGCCGAGCAGGAGGCGGAGCATCAGGCCCGCTTCGATGCCATGATCGCCGAACGCGGCGTGCGGCCGACGCTCCTGCAGCCGGTGTGGTCGGTGGCCGGCTATGCGCTGGGCGCGGCGACGGCGCTGATTGGACCCGAAGCGGCCATGGCCTGTACCGCGGCGATCGAGACAGAGATCGACCGACATTACACCGAACAGCTTGAAGACCTGGGCGACGAGGATCCCGAACTCGGCGCGGTGATCGGCAAGTTCCGCGATGAAGAGCGCGAGCACCGGGACGCGGCCCTTGCGGCCGGTGCGGAGAAGGCCCCGGCCTATCCGCTGCTGTTCAATGCGATAAGGCTGGGTTGCCGGGTGGCGATCAAGCTTTCGGAAAGAATCTGAAATCCGGACGTTATAGTCACGCCTCACAAGGGCGGCATGATAGCATATGACCATAAAGGCTGACGGTGCCGCATCGGCCCCGCAACCAAGACCAAGCTGGAGCAATTCCATGACGCGCCTCCTGACCACTGCCGCAGCATTCGCCACGTTCGGGCTGGGGCTGTCGATGGGCGCTCTGCCCGCCGCCGCACAGGATTCCTCCGTGGCGGACGATCTCGGCTCGGGCGACAAGGTGAACCAGCTCATCGTCTATGGTGACGACCCTTGCCCGGCCGGCACCAACGGCGAGATCACCGTCTGCGCGCGCAAGGCCGAGGCGGAGCGTTTCCGTATCCCCGAACCGCTGCGCGGCATCGATCGCCCGCAGTCGGAGGCCTGGACCAACAAGGTGCAGGCTTATGAAACCGTGGGCGCGTTCGGCAACATGAGCTGCTCCCCGGTCGGGCCGGGCGGGGCATCGGGCTGCACCCAGAAACTGATCCGGCAAGCTGCGGCAGAGCGCAAGAACGGCTCGGAAGTCCGGTTCAGCGAATTGATCGAGGCCGAGCGCGAGAAGCGCCTCTCGACGATCGATGCCGAGGCCGCCGAGCAGCAGAAGCGCGTCGAGGAAGCGGAAAACGCCTACTTCGAACAGCGCAAGCGTCAGGAAGCCGAAGCCGACGCGAAGGCGGACGCTACCGACGCCGCGCTGCCTCAGCCCAAGGCGAAGAAGTAAGCAGAGGGGGAGGGGCGCAAGGCGCGAGGCACGGTTCAAGACGTTACGTGCAAGAATTCGCGGCCTGCCAGTCGGCCACAACAAGGGAGGGAGGGCATTCTCTTCGCCTGTAGTATCTGGCCGGGATCAGCCGATAAGGTCTCGCAAAACAGGCGGCGCGGCACCTCCAGCCCCTATGCGCAATTATCTTGCGTTTTGCCGCAGCGCACACTAAATGCATCCCGACAACCGGCGCGTAGGGTTCTTCCCTGCCGCAATCCGTGAGCAGCGTGACGTCCCGATGCGGACCGGCCCGGATGAGCGGTTGTCCTTTTGAACCAGCTTCCTTCTTCACGCAGGGTCGCCCGTAACGACACCTTGCTGTGTGCGCGGGCCAAGTACCTTCCGCGTGCCCCGCACCTTGTGAAAGTGACACATGTCCTATTTTTCCGAACTTGGTCTGGCCGAGCCGATTCTCCGTGCGCTCGCGGCCAAGGGCTACACCGATCCCTCGCCCATCCAGCGCCAGTCGATTCCCGCGCTGCTCGAGGGCCGTGACATTCTCGGCATTGCGCAGACCGGCACCGGCAAGACCGCTGCGTTCTCGCTGCCGTCGCTGCACCGCCTCGCCAATGACCCCAAGCCGCGCCAGAACGCCGGTTGCCGCATGCTCGTGCTCTCGCCGACCCGCGAACTCGCGGCGCAGATCGCCGAGAACATGCGCGGCTATGCCAAGTTCCTGAACCTTTCGGTCCAGTGCATCTTCGGCGGTGTGCCCGCCGGCAAGCAGGCCCGCGCGCTGGAGCGCGGCACCGACATCCTCGTCGCCACGCCCGGCCGCCTGCTGGACCTGATCGACAGCCGCGCACTGACCTTGCGCCATGTCGAGATCTTCGTGCTCGACGAAGCCGACCAGATGATGGACCTCGGCTTCATCGTCCCGCTGAAGCGCGTTGCGAACCTTCTGCCCAAGCAGCGCCAGAGCCTGTTCTTCTCGGCCACCATGCCGCAGGCGATCGCCGAATTGGGCAAGCAGTTCATCAACAACCCGGTGAAGGTCGAAGTCGCCCCGCAGTCGACCACGGCGGAGCGTGTCGAACAGTACGCCACCTTCATCAACCAGGCCGAAAAGCAGGCGCTGCTGACCCTCAGCCTGCGTGAAGGCCTGGCCGAGGACGCCGCCGAGAAGGCCGCCCATGGCGCCATCGACCGCGCGCTGGTCTTCACCCGCACCAAGCACGGCGCCGACCGCGTGGTTCGCCACCTCGTCGCCGCCGGCATCCCGGCCGCCGCGATCCATGGCAACAAGAGCCAGGCCCAGCGCACCGCCGCGCTCGGCGGCTTCCGCCAGGGCACCATCCGCATCCTCGTCGCCACTGACATCGCGGCGCGCGGCATCGACGTCAGCGGCGTGAGCCACGTCTACAACTTCGAGATCCCCAACGTGGCCGAGCAGTACGTCCACCGCATCGGCCGCACCGCGCGCGCCGGCGCGGACGGCGTGGCGATCAGCTATGTCGCGCCCGACGAGAAGCCCTACATCCGCGACATCGAGAAGCTGACTCGCGTGAAGCTGGCGACGCTCGGCCTGCCCGAGGACTTCCAGAAGCAGGCCGCGCGCCTGCCCGCGCCTTCGCGCCAGG
>NZ_ATHL01000094.1 GCF_000445125.1 Novosphingobium lindaniclasticum LE124 | reverse complement strand
GTGTCAACCGGCGCGCAAAACTGACCCCCTATCGGCGCCCAATATTGACCCCACCTTTCGGCAGCGCGGCGGTTATCCCGGTAGTCGATAGGAGGGGCCCACGGACGACGACGCGCACCGTCAGGTGTGCTGGCGGCGGCGTCCGTGGGAGGTCCCTGTTGACCCACCGGGTTAACCGCCGGGGATGGGGGTCCGGGGGAAGGGGTTTTGGGCTCAGTTCCGGTTTTTGAACCGCCAGCTGTCGTTGCCTGTCTCGATGATGTCGCAATGGTGGGTGATGCGATCGAGGAGCGCGGTGGTCATCTTGGCGTCGTGGAAAACGCTCGGCCATTCGCCGAAGGCAAGATTGGTCGTGATGATCACAGAGGTCTTTTCGTAGAGCTTGCTGATCAGGTGGAAGAGCATTTGGCCGCCGGAACGGGCGAAGGGGAGATAGCCCAGTTCGTCGAGCACAACGAGATCAAGACGTGAGAGTTGAGCGGCAAGGCTTCCGGCTTTGCCCAGACGTGCTTCTTCCTCAAGCCGGTTCACCAGATCAACCGTATTGAAGTATCGGCCTCTGGTGCCGGCGCGCACCACGGCCGCGGTAATGGCGAGCGCCAGATGAGTCTTGCCCGTGCCCGTTCCGCCGACCAGCACGATATTACGCCGCTCCGGCAGGAAGGAGCCGGCGTGCAGGGAGCGGATCAGCCCTTCGTTGATCGGCGTTCCGTCGAACATGAACCCATCCAGGTCCTTGATTGCCGGAAGCTTCGCCGCGGTCATCCGGTAGCGGATCGACGCTGCCTCCCGATGTGCAGTCTCGGCACGCAGCAGGTCGGCTAGCATCTCCATGATCGTTCTGTCGCGGCGGATGCCATTGGTGACGGCGTCATCGAAGGCAGTGACCATGCCCTTGAGCCCCAGCCCCTTGAGGGCTGCCACAATCTCATGCCGCTGCATTGAGGCCTCGCACCGTGTCGTAGCGGGCGCAGTCTGCAATCGGCGGATGCTTGAGCTTCAGGTTGACGACGACGTCCATGGCCTGGGCATCGCGAGGCTCACGCCGGCGGGACAGGATGTTGAGGATGACCTCATCGCTGACCGTTCCTGCGCTGAGGGCCTCGGCGACTGCGGCTTCAACAACCTCGAGGCCGTCGTCGGGAATGGCGGCCAGGACGCGCACGAAGCGGCGATCCGCATCATCGCCCTTACCCAACTTGCGCCGCAGCTCGGCAAGTACAGGTGGAAGATCCCAGTTCTGGAAGGGAGCGCCGTTCCGCAGGGCGCCGGGCTTGCGCGCAAGGATCGGCAGGTAATGCCAAGCGTCCGTAATCGTCTGGTTCCGACCAAAGACACGCTCGTGTTCGGCGATGACTGCACCATCCGAACGGATCACGATGCGCGTTGCGTAAGCACGTACCTGGACGGTTTGATGCGCCGCCTTTGCCATCACCGAGTACCGGTTGCGATCAAAGCTCACCAGGCACGTCGAACTCGCCACGTGCTCGCTCTCGAAGAACCCGTCGAACGGGGCGGGTAGCGGTTGCAGCATCGGCCGTTCTGCCTCCAATGCCTGTGCGATCGTCATATCCAGATCGGGATGCCCGTTGCGCTCTGCCCAGCGCCTGCACTCGGCTTCCAGCCAGATGTTTAGTTCCTCAAGGCTGGCAAAGCGCAGGCGCGGCTTGAACAGCCGTTCCCTGCTGGTCTGGACCTGGTTCTCGACCTGCCCCTTCTCCCATCCCGCAGCAGGGCTACAGGCCACCGGCTCCACGCCATAATGATCCGTCATGATCAGAAATCGTCGGTTGAACAGCCGGTCCTTGCCGATGAAGACCGTCGTCACCGCCGTCTTCATGTTGTCGTAGATACCGCGCGTCGGAACCCCGCCGAAGAAGGCGAAGGCGCGGGCATGAGCGTCAAAAACCATCTCCTGCGTCTCGCGGGGATAGGCGCGGACGAATGGCGCCCGTGACCAGCAAAACCGCATGTGCGCGACCTTCACCCGCATCGGCTTGCCCGCGATCTCGACGTCCTCGTGGCTCCAGTCGAACTGGTAAGCCTCGCCTGGCCTGTACATCAACGGGATGAACACCTTGCTCATATCGCCGGCGTCGGCGCGACGCTCACGCTTCCAGCGCGCGGCATAGCGCCGCACAGCGTCATAGGAACCGCCGAACCCTTCGCGCTGAAGGAGATCATGGATCCGCGTCATACGAAGCCGGTCACGCCGGGGCAGTCCTTCATTCTGCTCGAGCAAGTCTTCGAGACGAGCACTGAAAGGTCCGGTCTGCGGCCGGTGCTGTTCCTTACGCTCGTAACTGGCGTCCGCGTCCGGTGCCCGAACCGCCTTGCGCACCGTGTTGCGCGACAGCCGCAAATCCCGCGCTATCGCCTTGATAGGCTTCCCGTCCCGGTGCTCCCGACGGATCCTCGTAATCGTCTCCACAACCAACATCCCTGTACCCGCCGTCCGGAACCCAAACGGCGGCGCTTCTCATGATGAGATGAAGGGGGTCAATTTTAGACGCCGATCACCCCGCTAAGGGGGTCAATTTTGCACGCCGCTCCACAATCAAGTGGGAGTGGTGGACAGACGTTGAGCGGGTCGCTTCCGTGGCCGCTGGCCGCGACAGCAAGGCTGCTCTCCGCGCTTCGGCTTCCAAGTCGGCAATGGTGCAGGACGGCTACCGCGCACCGGACGTCCGCGAGTTCTCCGAGAGGCCGCGCCTCGCCGTCACCAACCTCACGGCGTTCGACCAGCAGATGGCTGAAGTCGGCGGTGGGTCGCTCGGGCGAATGCTCGAAACCCTCCATCGGACCCGCGCCGCCGTCGGCAACACCGTGGATGCCCTCGGCACCGCGACGGCGAAGGTCGTGGCTGGCGGTCTGGATGACTGGGGACGGTCCTTCGTGAAGACGAAAGAGACCTACTCCCTCGCTGCCCGGCAAGCCATCCGCGAGACCATGCAGCTGGGACTTCCCGTCGACGAGACGCTGAAGCTGGCGCAGAAGCGCGCCGTGCAGTTGGCCGAGATGCCGCCGAAGGAACTCCTGGATCAAGTAGAGGAAGCTCTGCTCACCAAGGGCGACCTGCCGGAGGACCTCAGGTTCGCCATGGGTCTCTCACAGCAAGCCGAGAAGGAAGCCGAGCGCGTCCTTTTCATGGACGGCCCGCAGACGGCGTATGGCCGCGTTGCTGAAAAGGCCGCGAAGGGCATCGACAAGGTGTTCTCCCTTGGGACCGTCGAGGGCATGCTGATGACCTACGTCCGCACGCCCCTCCGCATCTTCGAGCGCGGCATGGTCTCCTACACCCCGTGGGGTGTGAAAGCGAAGGAGGTCCAGGACATCCTCGCCAAGGGCGGCATGGAAGCGGAAATCGAAAAGGCTCGCATGGAGCTTGGATCGATGGTCATGGGCATGGGCGCAATGCTCGCCGCCTCTGGCGCAATCACGCTGACCAACGGCGGCTACGACAACTCGCAGAACCTCAAGGGCGCACCTCCGGGTCGCCTCAATCTCCCCGGTGGGACCTTCGTGGAAATCGGGAGGCTCGATCCGTTCGCGCTGACGCTCGCCCTGGGCGGGTTCGTGGGGCAGGCTTGGAAGGCCTACCAAGACACCGGCAAGGCTGGCTACGAACACGACGAGGCGCTGGCCACGGCGTTGCAGATTGGGTTCCTCGCAGCCCGTGAGGGTATCCTTGAGAAGACCTACGTCACTGGGGTCCGCGACCTAATCAAGAGCGCGTTCTCCGAGCAGGAGGAAGGTCTCCGCGCGGGTTACGAGAAGGCCGTGATGAGCGCCTTCACCCGCGCTATCCCGCTCGCCGGTACGAGCCGCATGGCTAACGACACCCTTCACGGCACGGCCCCAGAGGCGGTCGGTTGGATGGATAACATCCTCCGCGCCGTCCCAGGTGGCGGACTGATCCTGCCCTCTCGCATCGATCCTCTCGGGAACGAAGCCAAGGGGCGGACCTTCGGTGTCGCGGCAGGGACAACGTCGAATGTCGATCCCGTGACCGCGCAGCTGGCCGACCTCGGCGTCGACATCCAAGGGCTGTCCAAAGCGGACCCGACGGGCTTCCGCCTGTCGAGCGAGGAGGTCTCGGAGCTGCGCAGATTGCGCGGAACCGAAGCCACCAACAGCGATGGCGAGACCATGAAGGAAGCCTTGGGCCGCCTGATGGCCGACCCCTGGTTCCAGCGGCTGCCCTCCAAACAGCAGAAGCAGGACGAGGTCGTAAGCCTCATGCGCGACTTCAACACTCCCGCTCGGGAGCTGCTGGAGGCACGCAACCCGACCTACGCAGCCGACCGCGCGGCGATGAAATCCCTGACCGAGTACATGGCAGACGGGATGGCCCGCAAGGACGCGTCCGATGCCGCCCGGCAGGACGTAACCGCCGCAGGGCTGCCAGATCCTACCCGCCTCTAAGGAGAACCTTGACTTATCCAGTCGTCGAATACGTGAACGCGGCGGCAGGCACGACGGACTTCGATGTCCCCTTCCCGTTCCTGTCGTCTCGCCACGTCGAGGTGCTGGTCAGCGGTGCGCAAGCCTACATTTTGGAATGGATCGGAGACCGGCGGCTGCGGCTGGCGGCTCCGGTTCAGACTACTGATGTGGTCACGATCCAGCGCAACACGCCCATCGAGACCGCCCTCGTACAATTTCAGAATGGCGCGGTCCTCACGCAAGAGGACCTAAACACAGCCGTCACCCAGCTTCTGTTCAAGCAGCAGGAGCTGCAAGCCCTTTACGACGGGACCCTGAAGAGGGCCCGCATCCGCCTTGGCGAAGCCAACGGAATCCTCACCAAACCCGAAGAGGTCGTGCAGGAGCTGGCCAACCTCGTCCTAGAGGATGAGGTCCTGGCCATGTTCCGGCAGCGGATAGGCGACATCGACATCATGGGCGAGGTCCTGGCTGGCCACGGCGCTACTATCGAGGCGACCGAGAAGGCCGTCTCAGATGCCATCAGCGCCGAGGCTACCGCTCGCACTCAACTCGCGGCGACCCTGCGAAACGAGGTGGCCGCAGCCGTGACAACCGAGGCAAAAGCCCGCGTGGACCAGGACGGCGTCTTTGCCGGGCTGTTCACGCTACTCGGCGCGCAGAGCCCCGACGGCAGCGCGTTCATCCTGAACGACGACGTCGTGAAGCTGAGTGGCGATCAGTCCCTGGCCGAGCGCCTGTCGGGCCTGGATGTGGCCATCGGGGACGTCACTGGCTCCATCGTCAGCATCAACAAGGCCATCGCAGATGGCGACAAGGCGCAGGCTGAGGCGACTCAGCTGGTTCGGACGGACGTAGGCAACCTATCGGCCTCCGTCTCAACCCTCAGTCAATCAATCGACGGCGTGAAGGCGCGCTACGGCGTGTCACTCGACGTGAACGGATACGTCACCGGTTTCGTCCAGAACAACGACGGTCGGAACGGCTCATTCGTGATCTTAGCCGACCGATTCGCCATCGTGGCTCCTGGGGCGAACCCAACGGTCCCCTTCGAAGTCTCGCAGGGCGAAGTATGGGTGAACGGCCAGCGCATCCGGCCCGGCTCCGTCGACGTGGACCGCCTGCGGGTGACCAGCCTGTCCGCCTTGACCGCGAACATCGGCTTCCTCGTAAGCTACAACGGCCAAGGTGGTCGAGTGGAGCGCGACGGTAACGGCACGCGCGTCTTCGGGAACAACGGCGTTCTACGGGTCAAGATGGGCTTCTAATGCTCATCCTCAATGACGAGCAGGGCAACACCTTGCTCGACCTGTCGACGAAGCTCGTGAAGATCATCGGGAGCCTGTCCATCGGCGGCGCAGGCTCGCCCCAGAGCGGGACCTTGGTGAACCCTTGGTTCTCCTTGGGACGGCCCTTCGCGCTGCCAATCAAAGGCAACGGATGGTTCGCCCCGCAGGGCGGTGACATCAGCGTCTCCATCTCCGGCAACGTCCTTACCTGGCGCTTTCCCTACGCCGCGTCAGCAGACTGGCAGCGGCCCGAAACGACGATCCTCTACGGCATATACTGATGGGCTTATTCCAGACCTTCGACAGTGAAGGGATGCTCCAGCTCGACTGTGACCTCTTCACGCACTTCTTCGTTTACAAGGGAACCGGAACGCTTGGGCCTCGCCGCTACGGGAACACGAACCCGAGCAGCTGCACGGTCGACATCGGGCCGTCCCTTCAAGTCCCCCTCATCGGCATCCAATGCTCCGCACGTGTGGGCCTACTCGGCACCTACCGTAACCCTAACACGGGCGTTACGACGTGGCAGTACGTTTCGGACGGTGTCGAGGGTACGCCGTTCACCTACTTTGTGTGGGACACCACGAAGAACCAGCCGGTGAACCGGGGGCTCTTTGAGCTGTACGATGAGTTCGGCTACCTCACCTTCTCCGACGCCCTCCGCCCCCTCGTGTGCCCGAGCGTCGTCACCACAGGCTCTTACGTGAGCCTGCCGGGGCGATCCCTTGCGTTTATCCAAGGGGCCTACGGGGGACACCGTATCGCAGGCGAGCCGCGCGGGAGCCGCACCGGCAACATCCCGGTGAACCCCGACGACCCTGATGCCGTAATGAGGTGGGAGTACACCAACGATGGTAAGGTCTACGGGGCGAGCGCCGGAAACGGCTACGTCTCCGCAGGCTCCATTTCACATGATGACGTCACCGCAGTGCTCGGCGTCGGGACTGCGGATTGGGCTTATAGCCAAATCCCTCCCGGCTGGCTGAACAACCTCTTCGGCTTCGTGGCTGACGTCACGCACCTTTGAAAGACAACATGAACCTCGACCAACTCAAGACCCAGCAGCTCCAGCTTCTCGCGCAGAAGGCGCTGAAGCTCGACGAGATCAAGAACATTGACGCCGCCCTCGGGCAAGTCGGTGCGATCCTCCAGTACGCGGAAGCGCAACCTGCGCCGGTGCCGGAGCCTGCGCCCACAGAATAAGGACGCCTGATGGTCGCCCCCACCAACACGCAGCTGGCCGCCCAGGTCGCCGCGACACTCCAGAAGATCAACGAGCGGGAAGCGCAGTACCGCGATTGGCTGGCGGGCACCGCAACAGGCGGCCCCAACGGCGACGGGCGTTATCCGGTCACCAACATGTCCGGCGACACGTTCCTCCTGCGAAGCCTTGCGAGTATCGTGGACACGGTCGAGGGCCCGGCGGGGAAATCCGTCGAGGCGCAGCAGGCTTCCGAGGCCGCCCGAGACGCTGCTGTCACGGCACAGAACAAGGCCACTCAAGACTCACTGGTCTCCAACGAGGCGCGCGTGGAAGCTGGTCAGTCCCGCGACCTCGCTAAGCAGTACCGGGACGACGCCGCCGCCTACGCATACAACCTACAGGTCACCCGCGATGCCACTCAGGGCATGAGCGAAACCGCGCAGGCTGCGAGGGATGAAGCGGTGGCCGCGAAAGATACCTCGGTTGAAGCTAGGGACACCACCCTCGCAGCACGCGCGGAAGCCGTCACGGCTCGCGACGAAGCTCAGGGGTTCGCAGAGTCGATCAATCCGGGCGTGCTGGCCACTAAGGCTGACCTTCAGACCGAAGTCGCGCGCTTGGTTGGGCAAGCCCCCGAGACCATGAACGCTCTGGACGAACTGGCGGCAGCGCTAGGTAACGATCCAAACTTCGCCACCACCATCGCCTCCCAGCTCGCCGCTAAAGCACCCAAAATTCATTCGCATGTACTTGCTGACATCATAGGGCTCCAAAGCGCCCTAGACGGGAAGTCGGACGTTCACACCCACCCTTACCTGCCGCTCACCGGCGGTAAGATTATCGGGGCTGTGGATGTGGGAGCGGCCAATGGCCACTTGATCCAGCTCACTAATGACGGTGCCATCGAGATAACCCGAGCAGGAAGCTACGCCTACATCGATTTCAAAGGGTCACTGGCAGATGACTACGATGTTCGCTTCCAGGCCGTCGGTAAACAGATGACGGTCGTTGCGGCTGGTGGCTTTCTGGTCAACGGCACTCCGGTCATGCCGTGCTACAACGGCGATTGGATCAGGACTCCTGATGGAAAGAACCGCCTTTATTTTCAGCAGAACGGAACGACGTTCTTCGGTACGAGCGGGCAGTTCGAATGGAGGAACGGGTCCGACGCGACGGTTGCGATCCTTGAGTCCGGCGGCAACTTCAACGCGAAGGGCAACCTCTACGTCGGTTGGGGCACAAACGCCACCTACATCTACATGCGCGATGACGATGAGGGCGAGCGTGCAATCCACTGCAACGGAAACCGGATCGGCTTCCTGAACCAAGGCGGAGGATGGGGCGCTTACTGCGAAGATAACGGCAACTGGGGCACGGACGGCGACCTTCACGCCCAAGGCTCACTCTACGTTAGCAAGAACAACGCAACTGGCGGCGGCATCGTGCTCGCAGACGATGGCGACATTGTGGACCTTAACACGGGCTACTGTGCGCTGCGCTTCTCCAGCGGCGTCCAGATATACTCTGGCAACCGTGGTGGCTTTGCTCAGATAACTCTTGGGTCTAACGGCAACATCGCCGCTAATGGCGACATCACCGCGTTCTCCGACGAGCGCCTGAAGTCAGACATCCGGTCCATCGGCAACGCCCTTGAAAAGATCGAGCGCCTGCGCGGCACCATGTACATCAAGGATGACCGCCGTTCCCTCGGCGTTATCGCTCAGGAGGTCCGGCGTGTCTTCCCCGAGGTCGTTCACGAGGACGAGCGGGGGTATCTCTCGGTGGCCTACGGTAACCTGATCGCCCCCCTTATCGAAGCCGTGAAGGAACTGGCAGAACGCGTCCGCTTCTTGGAGGCTTACGCATGACCCTACCTTCCTCAGGGACCATCAGCCTCTCCCAGATGCGCAACGAGTTCGCCTTGGGGAACCCCGTCAGCATGTCGCAGATGTATGGTCGCGGAGGGGCCCCTGGTTCGGGTCCCATTTCCTTCTCGACCATGCGCGGACGCAGCAACTCTCCGTTCGACGTCCAGCCCGGCACCTACAGCCGCTCGGCGTTCAGAACGGTGTCTTTCGCCATTGTGTGCACTGGGTCGGCTGTTTGGAATGTCAGCTGGTCGAGTGCGCTGAACACTTCTCAAAATATCGGCAATGGCGGGAGCGGGACTACCCTGCAAATCTCCCTGACTTCTCCCCGTCAGGGCTCCGCCGACACTGGCTTCTGGTATCCGACCCTCACCCGCACGGCAACAATCACCGCCACGGTCAACGGTCGAAACTACACCTGGACCATCACTCTGACGTCCCAAGGGACTTAAAGGAAATCTCATGATCTACATTCTTGTCTCCCTGGCGCTCCTCGCAGTCGCCGGGTTCCTCTTCGTACGCAGCCGCCGTGCAGGCGGTGCAGCTTCGGAGCCGACCGGCGGGACCGGCGGCGGTGGAGGCATCAGCCCCAACATGCCCTCGCTGGACTAAGTGGAGCCCTCGGTGTCCCTGAAGGACATGCTCAGGGATCACCTCCTCCCTGCGGTTGCCACCGCTGCCGTTCTTGGCGGCGGGGCATCCATCATTCAGACCAAGGTCGACGTAGCGAAGCACGACGAGCGCATCTCGCGAATCGAGAAGCTCGATGCGACCATGGATAAGCTGACCGGCGAACTCGCGGAGACCCGTGAGACCCTCGCCCGTGTCGAAGCACGACAGGAGAGACAGCCATGAGCCGCGCTGGCTCCGACATCATGGACATGCTCCACAGTCTCGTCGCTACTGGCCTGACTGAGGAGCTGGAGCGTGCCATCTCGGCAGCAGCCGACCCCGACCCTGCGAAGCGGGTACCCATCAACCCTCAGTTGATCGACAAGGCCCTGAAGTTCCTGAAGGACAACGGCATTGACGCCCCGCGTGCGAACAAGAAGGTCGACACGCTGGCTGGCGTTCTGACCGACTTGGACCTTGATGCAGAGGCTTCAGCCCTCCGCATGAACTGACCTAGGGCTGCCGGGGGACGCACTCGAAAATGTAAGTGTAGCCTCCGCCCCCTATACGCTTCGCGAGCTTGCCGAACTTGGCGCAGTGCGCCCCTGCAAGTTCGTAAGCCTGCTGGGTGTCCGGTTCGTCATCGACGGTAACGCTGACCTCGTTCCCGGCCACCTTCGCCTTGGCATAAGCCACACCCGCACAGGCACACAGCATTGCGGCAGCGGCAGTCATCGCGATTGCTTTTCTCATGGCCGGACAATGCCGCAGCGCCCGTCCGCCTTCAATCCCCGAAAGGACCCGTGACCTCCCAGGAGATACTCCAGGGGGACTTCCTCAAGTTCCTCTGGTACGTGTGGACGAGGCTTCTGCTCTTGCCGAAGCCGACCCGCGTACAACTCGACATCGCCCGCTTCCTAGAGAGCGGTGGTCGCCGCAGGTTCATCCAAGCATTCCGTGGGGTCGGTAAGACCTTCCTCACCGCCGCCTACGTGGTCTGGCGACTCTGGAAGAACCCGAACCTCAAGATCATGATCGTGTCTGCGAACGAGAGCTTCGCGACCGAAATTGCCCTCTTCATCAAACAGATCATCGAGCACGAGGCCGGTAACGACCTCTGGAGCGACCTGCGCCCCCGGCCCGGACAACGAACCTCCGCTCTGATCTTCGACGTCGGACCCGCCAAGGCCGACAAGTCACCCTCGGTGAAAGCCGTTGGCATCACCGGACAGCTCACCGGCTCCCGCGCCCACCTCGTACTCTTCGACGACGTCGAGGTCCCCAAGAACTCCGAGACGGAGACCATGCGGGAGAAGCTGGAGACGAAGACCAAGGAAGCGGCGGCGATCCTGAAGCCCGGCGGCGAAATCCTCTACCTGGGGACCCCGCAGTCGGAACAGTCGATTTACCGCAAGCTCCCTGAGAAGGGCTACGAAGTCCGCATCTGGCCCGCCCGCTACCCGCTGACGGAGAAGCTGTCGAACTACGGCGGCTTCCTCGCCCCGCTCCTGATGGAGGACCTCAAGGCCCGCCCGGAACTGATGAAGGCCGTTGGGTCCACTGTGGGCGGAGCCCCGACCGACCCTGGCCGGTTCACCGACCTCGACCTGATCGAGCGCGAGACCGAGTACCGGGCCGCAGGCTTCCTGCTCCAGTACCAGCTCGACACGACCTTGTCGGACGCGGAGAAGTATCCGCTGAAGACCCGAGACCTCATCGTCACCGACTGCGACAAGAAGGTCGCTCCGGCACGTCTGGTCTGGGGCTCCTCGCCCGAGCTGGCCATCAAGGACGTGGAGAACGTCGGCTTCGATGGCGACCGTCTCTTCCGCCCCATGCACGTCTCCTCGGACTTCCTGCCGTACACCGGCAGTGTCATGCACATCGACCCTTCGGGCCGTGGGCGCGACAGGACGACCTACGTGGTCACCAAGTTCCTCTGCGGTTACATCTTCGTGACCCGCTGGGGCGGCTACCAGGACGGCTACGGTCCACAGACCCTAGCAGCCCTTGCCCAGGTCGCTGCGGACGAGGAGGTCAACCTCATTGTCCCAGAGGACAACTTCGGTGACGGCATGTTCGGCAAGCTACTCGAACCCTACGTCAATCGGCTCCGGCCCTGTCGGATTGAAGGCATAAGAGCGAAGGGACAGAAGGAGCTGCGGATCATCGGGGCCCTGGAGCCCACGATGCGTCAGCACCGCCTTGTCATGGACACCAACGTCCTGAGGGCTGACCTCAAGCAACCCGTGGCGCACTCAGGTCTTTTCCAGCTCACCCACATGACCGAGGCTCGTGGAGCCCTCAAGCATGACGACATGGTCGACGTGCTGGCCATGGGCGTGCAGCACTGGGCGGAATATCTCAATGCTGACGCCAAGAAGGCCGAGGACGACCGCAAGCGCAAGGCAGATGCCGAGTGGGAGCGGAGGTTCTTCGAAGGGACCGTTGGTCACTCCTTCATGAAGAAGCCATCTACCGTGGCAGCTCGGAGAGGCCGAGGGAGACCTGTGGGACGGAGGTAAGGAGTTGGTGGGGGATTGATACCCTCCACCACCCTTCCCGGCCTGGGGGCGTCCTAGGTATACCCTAAGGTATAACCCACCCCCGAGGATGGGTGATAATTGGGGTCGGTCACTTTTGCTGCAAAAATCCGAAGCGGGATAACGCATCTCGCTTGCCCGCCGTACCCCCCGTGGCCCCTGCCGTCCTCCTCATGCCTCCTGCGGTGCCCGCGATGCCCTCGATCCCCAAGGCTCACCTAGTGCCCATGGCGCGATATGTGGGCACGATCAAACGGCACCCTACGGAAACCTTGGGTTCGCGTGGAGCACTGGGGACCATGCGAAGGCACGGCGGGTGCTATGGGGTGGCCTGCGGGCTGCCTACGGTGCCATTGGTTCGGGCGTGCTCTTGGCATGCCCTGCTTTTATCGGTTCTGGAGTCCGTACAGAGCCTCCAGGCCCACACCGCACCCAAGGCACCCTAAGGCCCCTCAATCGCCTCCACGGGCCTCCTACGGCCATCCTGCGGAACCCCTGCGAATCACTGCGGCTCCACGATCAAAGGGGACACTGTGGAGCACTGCGGATGTTCTGCGGTGACCCTAGGTGCCTGCGGTGCCCTGCCTGTTTTCCCTAGGACTTCTGCGGCTTTGCGGAAAAAGTTCGCCTAGACTGATTTTTTCTCTTGCAAGTTAGTTCCACTAGGCATAGTTTCATTCTCACCGAACGACGAAAGACGTTTCGGACATAGCGGCCCTGATAGCCGCAACGGCGCAAGCCGATAGAGCAATCCCAACGGTCGGAAGGCCAAGCCTAGGGACAAGTGGCCCGGATCATACCGGATAAGCCCGATGGCACTCCAAGCTATGCGGCGGGAGGTCAATCCGGTCCTCCTGCCTGCAAGGTCGCTTGGTAGCTCTAGCGTCTCGACCCCCGAACCGTTCTATCCTGACCCGATCAACGGCAACGCTAGGGCCACCAAGCCACCTTATAAACAGAACTTCCACTAGAGGGATGATTAGCCATGGCAGACAACGTCGCCGTCCTCGCGGGTTTCACCGAGGAACTATTTGCAGACTGCGCAGAGGCTTCCATGCCGATCCTGGTCCAGCCCGGCACGGACCTCGACGGCTCGTTCAAGGCTTGGGACATGGATAATCAGGAGTTCGTCCGCATCAACGGATGGTACTGGTCCTTCGAACCGACCTAATGCTTCCACTAGAGAGACGAGCGGGGCTCGCAATGCCCCGCCGGTTTCCTGAGGGCCGCTTAGTGCGGTCTTCCGGTAACCGAATGAGGATCAACGCCATGTCCTACACCGAAGACGACATCATGCACGAGAACGGCGCCTTTTGGGTGCTTCGGGAGCGTAACCGGAAGCGTGGCCGGTTCGACTTCTTCACCTATGAGAATGTTGGCACCCACAGTGTAAGGCGGGGCACCTTCGCCCTCGCAGACGAGGCTGACAGTCTCCGCCGCGCGATCAAGGACTGTGACTCTCGTGCCTTCACCGCAGCGGACGACGCATGGGGTGCGGAGCTGGTCAAGGCCTATGGCAAGGCTGCCTGCAACGCTCGCTACGATGCGCGCGGGACGGCAACGGATCGGCTCAAGTCCCTCTACCGGGTCCGCGAAGAAGCCGGAAGGGCTTGCGGTCTCCTGGCCGATGTGACGAGCCGATACGCAGCCTGACACTTCCACTAGCGGGATGGTCCGCCGTCCCGCCAGTTCCCCGAGGGCATCGCAAGGTGCCTTCCGGTAACTGCAAGAGGAGTGAGAAACTGTGGCAACCGTCACGATCCAGCTTGAGAGATACGCTTATCCGCGCATGACGGCATCGCTTGAAATCCCTGCGATGATCGTCGGGGATATTGCGGTCCACCGTCGCGCCTTCTGGGGCGAAGGTGATGCGCCCTCTGCGGCGACCGCTACGCGCAATGGCTACTGGACGGCAACGCACGTTCCCTCCGGCCTCAACTGCGGGATGGCGTGCCCTCTCCCTGAGCGGACCCGGAAGCGGGCGGATGTCGTGGATTGGGCCAAGCGCTGGCAAGCCGCGATCCCGGAGTATTTCGAAGCAGCCCGTACCGATCCAGAAGCCGCTAACCGGGCACATGGTCGGAATGCCATCGAGGCCGCACGTTATTGCTGACAGGTCCGCGAGAGCGCCGGGGGTAATCCTCCGGCTCTCCTATCGGCCCTGCCGCTCCTTCGGGAGCTTGCCGAACCCATCCGGGCAGTCGCTCGGATCGCTGCCGGGACGCTTCCCGGTAACTCAAAGGGCAATCGCTATGAGAAAGCGAACCCAACGGCGGCCCCGCAAGGGTCGTCGGGTCCCGCCTCCGGGCCTTATGGTCTGGATGGGATGGGCGGTGTCCGTCGGCAAACTGATCACCGCCCTCGTTAGCCTCCTGAACGGAGACTAGCGCCAAAGCCTCCGGTCGGGTGAGAAGTCCGGCCGGGGGTCTCTCGAACCTTAGCGCCAATTAGGGAACGAGACAATGCGTCAGAGCATCACCACGAAATACCTGGGCCCGACGAACAGCAAGGGCTCTCGCATCAAGGCTACGGCTCGCAAGAGGTCCCACAGCTTCCCCGAACAGGCTCTTACGAGCAACTACGGCTACCGCAGCACTGAGGAAGAACACTGCATTGCCGCGCACGCCCTCGCAGCGAAGCTGGGGTGGTCGGGACTGTGGGTCGGCGGCGGAAACGTCGACGAGGACGGCTATGTCTTTGTTAACGTCCCCGGCAACCTGACAGACGGAGAGGTAACGCATTGGGCCGCGCAGGGCGCGTGGGGCATGCGGGGCCGCGACTGGTTCTTCGTCGAACCGAAGGCGGCGGCAGAATGAGCCGCGCTAGACTCCCTCACGTCGCCCTAGGCACCCTCTTGGGCCTCCTGGCGTCCGCCTGGGCATGTTCCGCCCTTTCCGACTGGATCGGTAAGCCCATTGCAGGCTGCGCCTGGATTACCCTCGGCGTTGCCTTCGCGCTCCTGGGGGCACTCGGGGGTGCAGCGGTGGGCGAGACGCCCACGATAGCCTAGCGCGGCTTGTGCCGCTCCCAGGCGACCCCAACGGCGAAACCGCTGCCGCCCACAAGCCACAGCAGTAACGCCCAATCCACCCAATTCCAGCCCGCCGTGTTCATTCGGTCGCCCTCCGGCGGCTCGGATGCCTGCGCGTGTGGCCGAGGTCAACCGAGAGTGTGATCGATGTCCGAATGCAAACGCGGCTCGCTTTACGCCGCTCCCTACGGAGACGCCCTAGAGGAGATGGAGGATGTCCGTTGCTGACCGCGCAAAACTTGCCTGCGCGGCGGCAGACCTCGCACAGGCTCTCGTGAAACAATGGGGCGAGGGAGTTGGTCTTCCCTTGCTCTGTGCATACTACAGCGGCGCGGGGCCGCTGACCGCTGCCGAAATTGGAGAGCTTGCCGGGCTGAGTGAAGACACGGCTCGTCGCAAACTTCAGGTGCTCAAAAGCATCGGGAGAGTGAACGCTACAGCCACTCGCCCCGTCCGCTACGCACCCTCCGAACGGCATGCTGAAAAAAGCATTAAATTAATAGAAAAGTTCGTTGAAACCGCAACTTGCGGCTAGGCCTTTCGTCTAGGCGAAGGGCCTGTCAAAGAGGCGGCAGGGAACGGGGGTTCCCTGTTTGTTCTTGCTTATAGGAAATTTCCTACGCATAATGGGTAGGAAGAATCCTCTTGATCGGGTCAGGATTAGATGGTTACGGAAGACAGACATTCCGCCTTAGATGGCGTCCCTAAATACGGAGAATGCAATGACAAGCCGCTCACGCCGGAGCGACCAGCTCACGCTGCGCGTCGGAGACTTAACCGACTTCTCCACGGCATTGATAGTCCTTGCCGAATTGGCACCGGAGCGCACGACGCTGGCGCAGATGACGTTCTTCCTGCTGGCCGCCACGGCGGACCTGTCGGGTAAGCCAGCAACCTTCTCGTCGATCAAGGAGGCCGTTGGCCCGCTCATCAACAAGAGCCTCCATACGACGTACAAGGTTTTCCTCGATAAGCCCCTCACCCGCTCAGACTACGAGAGCAAAAGGCAGGGCCTCGGCTGGCTGTATCGTGAGGAAAACCCTGTCGACAATCGCGAGAAATTCCTCCGTCTCACGGCCCAGGGCCGCAACATCATCGCTGAGCTTATGGAAGCCCTCGACGGCGCTAAGCCCCAGCCATCAGCAAAGGAACCAGCTTCATGACGATCAAGATTGGCACCAAGCCGAACGGTGTCCTTTACCTCGACGTGCGCCTCCCGGACCCGGAGACGGGCGAACTCAAGCGGTCCCGCGTGGGCCTCGATACTCGCGACATGGCTGATGCGAAGCGCCAACGCGCTGACTGGCTCGCCGGTCGCCACCCTAAGCACCCAGCAATGGGCGGCATCATCGCCGCAAAGGGCCGTGCCCCTCTTTCAGATAGTTCCACTAGCCAGATGTCTCCCAAAGGCGGATTGACTCTCGCCGCGTGGATAATCGACTGCATCGACACCAACTGGCGTGGCAAAAAGGCCCGCAGGACCCACGAGAGCAACGCTAAGGTGCTCCAACAGGCCATCATGAAGGCCGACCTGGGTGACCTCGCGCTCAAGGACGTCGCCAGCGTTCATATCCGCCAGATTGAGAAGGCGATCCGGGACAGCGGCAGCTATGCCGAGGGCTCCGTGAACAAGCTCATGGGTGCGCTGTCATCCGCCCTCACCTACGCCACAGAGAACGACGACCCGGCCACCGGCAAGGCGTACCTCCTGGTGAAGCCCAAGTTCCCCAAGATCGAAGTCAGGAACATCCGCGAGCGCGTCCTGAGTGAAGCCGAGGAGGCTGCGCTGTACGAGTGCATCGCCAAGCGAATCGAGGACGAGCCCTCGCGTCCCTGGAGGCACGTTGGGTGGCTCATCACGGTCGCCCTGGACACCGGCTTCCGTCTGAGCGAGCTGCTCTCCCTGGGCCAGCGCTCGCTGCGCATGAAGCGGTGGGTCGATCCGGTCACCGGCCAGAAGTTCGAGGCCGCGTACATCGGCCTGGAGCGCTATGTCACCAAGAGCGACAAGCCGCGCGAGGTGCCCTGCACTGACCGCCTGCTCCGCACGATCCCCTTGCTGAACGCGTTGGCCGTCAAAGGCCGTTGGTTCCCCTGGAAGCCGGGCGCGAGCGGCATCCACTATTTCCTACTGAACCTCAGGGCGGACATGGAGGCTGCTGGCTATGACATTTCAGACGTCTCGATGCACACCATGCGTCACACCTGCGCGACTCGCCTAGCGGTCGGAGGGATGGACTTGCTGGCCCTGCGGGACTGGCTCGGGCACTCGGACATCAAGATCACCGCGCAGCGCTACATCCACCTGATGAGCAGCCACCTCTATCGCGGAGCCGCTATCCTGAACTTAGGTGGCACGATTCCGGCAGGCGGTATTATCGAACCGGAGGAGAGTGAAACCTCCACTCTTAATAATATTCCGTCTAGTGGAAACGATAGTGCCATGGTTGGCGCGCCCTCCCTCCAATAACCCCAGGTTTTCTGCGGGTATCGTGGTATCGTCCCGACCAACGAAAAACGCCGCCTTCTGCTTCGTGCAGAAGGCG
>NZ_ATHL01000093.1 GCF_000445125.1 Novosphingobium lindaniclasticum LE124 | reverse complement strand
CCGCGCAGATGGGGGTTGCCTTGATACACGATGTACCTGTTCTGGAGGCGCAGCCCGACCTGCGCCACACGCTCAAGCAAAGGCACATGACGATGATCGCGCTGGGGGGCGTGATCGGAGCGGGGCTGTTCGTTGGTAGCCGGGTAGTGATCCAGTCGGCCGGGCCGGCGGCCAGCATTTCGTTTCTGCTGACCGGGCTACTGGTCATTCTGGTCATGCGCATGCTGGGCGAACTGGCGACGGCGATGCCGACGATCGGTTCGTTCTACGAATATGCGCGGATCGCGTTGGGCGACATGGCGGGTTTCCTGACCGGCTGGATGTACTGGTATTTCTGGGTCATCGTCGTCGCGCTGGAGGCGATCGCGGGGGCGGACCTCATCCGCTTCTGGCTGCCCGAAGTGCCGCAATGGCTGCTGGCTCTGACGCTGATGCTGGCCCTGACCGTGAGCAACCTGTTCTCGGTCCGCTCGTATGGCGAGTTCGAGTTCTGGTTCGCCTCGATCAAGGTGGCCGCTATTGTCGTCTTTCTGGTGCTGGGCGGACTGTTCGTTGCGGGCATGTGGTTCACGCCGGGGCCGGGACTGGCCAATTTGACCGGACATGGCGGTTTTGCACCGAACGGCATCTTGCCGGTGCTGACCGGCGCGGTGGCTGCGACCGGGTTTTACTTCGGCGCTGAGATTGTCACCATCGCGGCCGCTGAAGCCGACGAGCCGGCCCGTGCGGTTGCCAAGGCGACCAATTCAGTGATCAGCCGGGTGCTACTGTTCTATGTCGGCTCCATCGTGCTGGTCGTGGCGATCATCCCGTGGAACTCGGCGACGATCGTCACGCCTTATGTCAGCGCCCTTTCCGCCATGAAAATCCCTGCGGCGGCGCAGATCATGAATGCGATCATCCTGACGGCCGTGCTCTCCGCGCTCAATTCCGGGCTCTATGCCTCCTCGCGCATGCTCTTCGCGCTGACCCGCAACGGCCATGCCCCGGCACTTCTGGCGCGGGTGAGCGGGAACGGCGTGCCGGTGGCGGCGACGCTGGCGGGGAGCGGCTTCGGCTTCGTCGCGGTGTTCATGTCCTATGTTTCGCCGGACACGGTCTTCGCGTTTCTGGTCAATTCCTATGGGACGGTTGCGCTCTTCGTCTATCTGCTGGTTGCCTTCTCGCAATTGCGCCTGCGTCGGCGGCTGGAGGCTGAAAACCCCGAGCGACTTGTCGTGCGGATGTGGCTGTTCCCTTGGCTGACTTACGTGGCGATTGCAGGGATGCTCGCGATCCTGGCCGCGATGGCGTTCATTCCCGATCAGCAGCTGCCGCTCTTGATGGGAGCGGGAAGCCTGGCGATCATCTCGTGCGGCTATGGTCTCGTCCGCAGGCGACAACCGCTGCGTGCATAGCGTTTTCGTCGATTTTCCATATTTCACGAGGACGTTCGCATGGCGGACGCCCGCACTTTCATTGCTTTCGCTCCATTCGAGGGCAATCGGTTATGGCGCTCGTCGATCTTCGATTTCGATACCAGCAAGCGCAAACGCACAATGTCAATCAATCTGGTTGACATTGTGCGTTTGCGCACTCATGAGGGCACGTCATTTACGCGCTTCTCCATGGACGAGTAGCAGTGTTGACCTATTGAAGAGTCAAGGAGGCGACCACGCCACGAGGCATTCTTCGTTCATCTTGCCAGCAAGATTGCCAACGGAATTTGCAAATATGCATCTAACTTTAAAAAAAATCTCTCCTGCCCTGGGTGCTGTGGTCGCAGGTATTGATCTCGCGCGGCCCTTAACCGAGCAGCTGCGCCTCGAACTCCTTAATAGTCTCGTGGAGCGCCAAGTTTTATTTTTCCGGGATCAGCATTTGACGCCCCAGCAGCATCGCGATTTTGCAGCGAAATTTGGCGACTTGCATATCCATCCAATTTATCCGCATGTCGCCGGCGTCAGAGAAATCATTGTTTTAGACACGCAGAAGATTGATCTGGCCGATAATGCAATTTGGCATACCGATGTAACATTCGCCGAAAAGCCGCCAATGGGTGCTATTCTGCGAGCGGAGAAACTTCCCGAGACGGGTGGCGATACATTGTGGTCGAGCGGCGCTGCAGCATATGCAGCGTTATCGCATCCCATGAGGGAGATGTTGGAAAAGCTTACAGCTACGCATGATTTCGTTAAATCGTTTCCTGTCGAGCGATTTGGGGGCGGAGCAGACGCTTACGCTAAATGGGAAAAGGCTCGGCTAGATAATCCGCCTGTGCGGCATCCAGTCATTCGCTCTCATCCGATTACTGGCGACAAGTCAATTTTTGTAAATGAAGGTTTTACTTCGTGCATCAATGAATTGTCCGGGCGAGAAAGTAAATTTTTACTTGAATTCCTGTTTCAGCATATAGCGAAGCCTGAATTTACGATTCGCTGGCAATGGCAAGTTGGGGATATTGCATTCTGGGATAACCGGTCGACCCAGCATTATGCCGTAGACGATTATAGGCCAAATCATCGTGTTATGCATCGAGCCACGATAATTGGGGATGTCCCTCGCGCATAGCCGTACCATCGTCGGTAAGAAAAACAGCTTCGCAGATTGGTCTCATTCAAGCCCGGCATTCCGTGGCGCCGGTCGTTAGCTTGCGCTCAGTGCTGACCGAACTCGCCGATTGATCGTCACGCAGGCGCGGTCCGCGCAGATGGGGGTTGCCTTGATACACGATGTACCTGTTCTGGAGGCGCAGCCCGACCTGCGCCACACGCTCAAGCAAAGGCACATGACGATGATCGCGCTGGGGGGCGTGATCGGAGCGGGGCTGTTCGTTGGTAGCCGGGTAGTGATCCAGTCGGCCGGGCCGGCGGCCAGCATTTCGTTTCTGCTGACCGGGCTACTGGTCATTCTGGTCATGCGCATGCTGGGCGAACTGGCGACGGCGATGCCGACGATCGGTTCGTTCTACGAATATGCGCGGATCGCGTTGGGCGACATGGCGGGTTTCCTGACCGGCTGGATGTACTGGTATTTCTGGGTCATCGTCGTCGCGCTGGAGGCGATCGCGGGGGCGGACCTCATCCGCTTCTGGCTGCCCGAAGTGCCGCAATGGCTGCTGGCTCTGACGCTGATGCTGGCCCTGACCGTGAGCAACCTGTTCTCGGTCCGCTCGTATGGCGAGTTCGAGTTCTGGTTCGCCTCGATCAAGGTGGCCGCTATTGTCGTCTTTCTGGTGCTGGGCGGACTGTTCGTTGCGGGCATGTGGTTCACGCCGGGGCCGGGACTGGCCAATTTGACCGGACATGGCGGTTTTGCACCGAACGGCATCTTGCCGGTGCTGACCGGCGCGGTGGCTGCGACCGGGTTTTACTTCGGCGCTGAGATTGTCACCATCGCGGCCGCTGAAGCCGACGAGCCGGCCCGTGCGGTTGCCAAGGCGACCAATTCAGTGATCAGCCGGGTGCTACTGTTCTATGTCGGCTCCATCGTGCTGGTCGTGGCGATCATCCCGTGGAACTCGGCGACGATCGTCACGCCTTATGTCAGCGCCCTTTCCGCCATGAAAATCCCTGCGGCGGCGCAGATCATGAATGCGATCATCCTGACGGCCGTGCTCTCCGCGCTCAATTCCGGGCTCTATGCCTCCTCGCGCATGCTCTTCGCGCTGACCCGCAACGGCCATGCCCCGGCACTTCTGGCGCGGGTGAGCGGGAACGGCGTGCCGGTGGCGGCGACGCTGGCGGGGAGCGGCTTCGGCTTCGTCGCGGTGTTCATGTCCTATGTTTCGCCGGACACGGTCTTCGCGTTTCTGGTCAATTCCTATGGGACGGTTGCGCTCTTCGTCTATCTGCTGGTTGCCTTCTCGCAATTGCGCCTGCGTCGGCGGCTGGAGGCTGAAAACCCCGAGCGACTTGTCGTGCGGATGTGGCTGTTCCCTTGGCTGACTTACGTGGCGATTGCAGGGATGCTCGCGATCCTGGCCGCGATGGCGTTCATTCCCGATCAGCAGCTGCCGCTC
>NZ_ATHL01000092.1 GCF_000445125.1 Novosphingobium lindaniclasticum LE124 | reverse complement strand
CTAGTCATCTGGAACTAAAGTAAGCTTCATTGTATGTTGTGTGTGCGACAAGAGGAGCGCAGCATGGCGAATGCGAGCGGACGGCCGACGGCACCGGTGGTTTTGGAGCCTGAAGAACGTGAGTATTTGGAGCGGCAGGTCCGGCGGCGGCGGGTATCCCGCTCGATATCGGAGCGGTGTCGGATCATCCTACGCTGCGCGGACGGCATCCAAAGCAAGGTCGTAGCGGCGGAGTTGGGAGTGCATGAGCACACCGTCGGCAAGTGGCGCCGGCGCTTTCTCAAGGATCGTATCGAAGGGCTGCTGGACGAGGCTCGACCAGGCAGGCCCAGATCGATCGCGGACGATCAGGTGGCGGCCGTGATCGAGCGGACGCTGCGTTCAAAGCCCGATGACGCGACCCACTGGTCGATCCGCTCGATGGCAGGAGAAACTGGCTTCTCACACACGACGATCCGACGCATCTGGACCGCCTTCGGACTTCAGCCGCATCGCTCGGAGACGTTCAAGCTGTCGAGCGATCCGCTGTTCGTCGACAAGGTCCGCGATATCGTCGGTCTGTATTTGTCGCCGCCCAACCGAGCGTTGGTGCTCAGCGTGGACGAGAAGAGCCAGATTCAAGCTCTCGATCGCGAGCAGCCGGTCCTTCCGATGATGCCTGGCATGCCGGAGCGCCGCACGCACAGCTATGTCCGTCATGGCACGACCTCACTCTTCGCAGCGCTCGATATTGCCTCGGGCTTTGTCATCGGCAAATGCTACAAGCGTCACCGCGCCACCGAGTTTCTCGACTTCCTCAAACAGATCGACGCGCAGGTACCGCGCGACCTCGATGTCCACATCATCATGGACAATTACGCCACTCACAAGACCGCGTTGGTCCGGGCATGGCTCGCCCGTCGCCCGCACTACCATGTCCATTTCACGCCAACCTCGGCATCCTGGATCAACCAGGTCGAACGCTGGTTTGCCGAGCTTACCCGCAAGCAGTTACGCCGCGGAGTTCATACCTCCACGAGCGAACTGGAGCAGGACATCCGAACCTTCATCGAACGTCACAATCAGAACCCAAAGCCGTACCGATGGACAAAGTCGGCAGACGAGATCCTCGCCTCGGTCAAGCGCTTCTGCCAGACCGCAGAACGCACATTATGTGGCGAACTTTAGATTCAGATGACTAGTGTAACCGCCGTCTTCCGCCTGAACCCAGTCGTCCCCGATCGCCGTGCGGGCTGCCTGTCGATCATCCTCAAGGGGGAACACTCCCGCACCCCCCTGCTTTCCTCCGCACGTTCCATACAATATCGGCAAGGATCCCGTCTCCAGTGCTGCGCTTACGAGAAACCTTCCGGGCAAACAGCGCCCATGATCCACTGCCCAAGGCTGCCGCATGTCGCCTGTAGTCTGGGGCTTTCTGGGGAGTCTTGCCGCAGGCCTGGCGACGGCGATCGGCGCGCTTCCGATCCTTGTACGTGGGAGATCCATCGCCGATCAGAAGGCAAGGCTGCTGGGCTTCGCCTCCGGGGTCATGCTCGCCGCCTCGTTCTTCTCGCTTATCGTTCCCGCCCTGGAGGCCGGGCGGGCGCAAGGTCTCGGAAGCTGGTCGGTATCCGCGCTCGTCACCGGCTGCGTGCTGGCCGGCGCTGCCGGACTTGCCTGGCTGAACCGCGCGCTGCCCTCTCTCGACATCGTCGCCCAGGCGACCGGCGGAGCGATCGACAACCGGCACAGATCGACCTGTTTCCTCATTCTGGCGATAACGCTCCACAATTTCCCGGAAGGCGCCGCCGTCGGCCTGAGCTTTGCCGACGGTTCGCTGGGGTCCGGCATTCCCACGGCGGTCGGCATCGGTATCCAGAACATACCGGAGGGGCTGGCCGTCGCCGGAGCCTTGGCCACCATCGGCTATCGGCGCCGGATCTGCGCCCTGGGCGCCCTCGCCTCGGGACTGGTCGAGCCGGTCGCTGGACTGGCCAGCGCACTGCTCGTCACGCTTGCCACCGTTCTCCTGCCTGCCGGGCTGGCCTTGGCGGCCGGCGCCATGCTCTACATCGTGATCGCCCAGATCCTGCCGGATCTGGCGCAGGATGGCGAAAGCGCGGAGGCATCGCGCGCCTTCTTCATCGGCCTTGCCCTCATGCTGTTCTTCGACACGGCGCTGGCTTGACCCACTATCCGGCAGTTCCTCCCAGGTTCTTTGTAGATGAAGATGCCGGCATGAACTGCCTACATACTGACATCTTCACCGCAGCACAGTCGTTTCCCGCGAAACTTTTGCCATTTTCGCGAATTGAATTGAACGAAAGGCGCGTTGCGTCATCATCGAGAGAGAGCCCGTCATGAGCCGTTCACGTGAAGAGCGCGGGGAAGAAGAAACCCGCAAGGCCGAAGCCAAAGTCAAGAAGACCGGCAAGCCGGCCGGCGGCGCCCGCGGCGGGATCACCGCTCCCGTCCAGCCCTCCGAAGACCTGGCAAGCATCGTCGGTTCCGATCGCCTGCCGCGCAGCGAAGTCGTGAAGAAGGTCTGGGACTACATCAAGAAGAACGACCTGCAGAACCCCAAGGACCGGCGCGAGATCCTGGCGGACGACAATTTGCGCAAGGTGTTCGGAACGAAGAAAGTCACCATGTTCGAGATGAACAAGCATCTATCCCGTCATCTGGCGGCCTGATCGACAGGACGGCACGGCTCGGGGCCGTGCCGTCCCGGCCATTCAGCTTACGCCCATCACCTGCCGTAGATCCGGTCGAGAACTTCGGCCACTCGGACGAATTCATCCGCCGCCGGATCGAAGCGGGGCGAGGCCGCGATGCGCCCGGCCCAGTCCGCCGCCGCTCGCGCGCCCCAGGCATCAGGCGGATCGGCCAGCGGATGGGCGGCGGTCCCGTGGAAACGATGCGCGGTGAAATCGTAGAACGACCCGTCCACGTTGCGTAGCGCCGCCCCGCCCCGCGTACCGTAGAATGCCGCTTCGATGACCGCATCCCGGCCGGCATTCAACTTCCACGAACAGGCCAGGCGCACTTGGGTCCCGCCTGCGGCAAAGCTGGCGAGCGCATAGTCTTCCACTTGTCCCGGTTCGAGAGGGCGCCCGCCGCTGAGCAGCCGCGCGTCCACATCCCCGACTGACGGGAAGCCCATGGTCCAGAGCGCCAGGTCCACCAGGTGCACGCCAAGATCGACCACGCAGCCGCCACCGGACTGCTCCGGGTCATAGAACCAGGCCTTGTCCGGGCCGTAGGCATTGTGGAACGTCAGGTCGATCGCGAAGATCTCGCCCAACTCTCCCGACTGCACGAGTTCGCTGATCGCTTTCATGGCCTGCGTGTGGCGATAGGACAGATCGACCCCCAAGAGGCGATCGACCTCGCGCGCCGCATTGACCACGGCAGCCGTTTCCGGCGCAGTCCTGCCGAGCGGTTTCTGGCAGAACACCGCCTTTCCGGCCTTGAGCGCCGAGATAGACTGTGCAGCATGGAGCGCGCTCGGCGTAGCGATCACCACACCGTCGAGGTCCAGTTCCAGCATCTCTTCCAGATCGGCGACGATATTCGCCTTGGGCGCAAGATCGGCTGCCTGTCCAAGGCACGCCTCCGAGGGGTCGCAAATCGCGGCCGCCTCCACGAGTCCGGTGGCGAGCATGGCTTCCATGCGGTGGCGACCGATCCAGCCGGTGCCGAGAAATCCGATGCGCGGTTTCATGCGATCATCACCAATGCCTTGACGAAGTTACCGGGTTTGTCGCGCGTCGCGTCCAACGCTTCGCCGAGCTGCTCCAGGGAGAACCGGTGCGAATAGAGCGGCTCCGGATCCAGTCGCCCCGTCGCCACGGCGTCGAGAGCTTCCTGAAGACCCTGCATCTGCACGGCCGGATCGCGTTCGTGCGCGTTGATCACGTCGATGCCTTTCCAGTTCCAGCCCTGCATGTTCACCTGCCTCGGCCCGTCCTGATGGTAGCCCGCGACGATCAGGCGCCCGCCGAAGCCCGTGAGTTCACCGGCCAGATCGAGCGGCCACTGCTTGCCCACCGCTTCGATGACCCGTTCGCACATCGCGTCACCGGTGAGGCGCTTCACCTCCTCGATGATCGCCCAATGGTCGTCCATGGGCACGGTTTCCGCCGCGCCGTAGCTGCGGGCGAGCGCGAGGGACTCCTCGCGGCGGGAAATGGCAATGACACGGGCTCCGGCTTCGCTGCATAGCCGGGTCAGCACCGCGCCCAGGAAGCCGATGCCGATGATCGCCACCGTCTGGCCCGGACGAATGTCGCTGCGGCGGAAGATGTTGAACGCGCAGCCGAGCGGCTCGCCCGGAAACGGCCGACCTTCGAGCGCGCCGGGCAGCTTGATCGTCATCTCGGCGGCAGCCAGGTCGTATTCGGCGAAGCTGCGAAACGAGAGCGCGGCCACCCGGTCACCGACCTTGAAGCCTTCCACACCCTCTCCCAGCGCATCGACATGTCCCCAGCCCTCGTGGCCGAGCCCGCCGGGCTCGCCCGGATAAGTGAGCCACTCCTGTCCCGCCCAGGGCTCCAGGTTCGACGCGCAGACGCCGCAGCCTTCGAGGCGGATGCGGATTTCGCCCGGCCCGGGCTCTGGCCGTGCCACATCGCAAAGGGCAATGACACCGGGCTTCTCGAGGATCGCGGCCTTCATCGCGCCCAGGCTCCCACCAGGCAGGCCGTGGCGGCAAAGGTCGCCGCCGTCGTCCCCCAGCCCAACACATTCGTCAGCACGCCGTTACGGCGGCCCTGCATCATCACGCGGTCGTTCGTCATCAACATCATCACCAACAAGAGGGGTGGAACGGAAAAGCCCTGGACGATCCCCGACCAGACCAGTGCCCGCATCGGGTTGAAGCCCAGGAAGTTCAGAGCGACGGCGATCATCGTCGCAAGGACGATGACGCCGTAGAACAGCTTGGCCTCGGAGAGGCGGTGATGGAGGCTGCCCTTGCCTCCGATCCCCTGCACGAGGTCGTAGGCCGCGCCGGTCGTCATGACCGGCACCGCCAGGAACCCCACGCCGACGACGCCGGCGGCAAACAGCACTTTTGCCCAGGGGCCGGCGAGCGGTTCGAGCGCGGCAGCCGCCTGCGCGGCGCTGCCGATCTCATGCTGGCCGCTGGCATGAAGCGTGGCGCCGGTCGAAAGGATGATAAAGTAGAGGATGAGGTTGGAGAACAACATCCCGACGATCACCTCCCGCCGGGTGCGGATGAGTTCGGCCCGGCTCGCGCCACGCCGCTGCCACCAGTGCCGCTTCCCTTCCAGGATCTGCTCCTCGACCTCCTGGTTGGACTGCCAGGTATAGACGTATGCGGAAAGCGAGGTGCCGATGCAGGCGACCACCATCATCAGGAACTCGCTGTCCCACCGCATCGGCGGCATGAAGGTACTGGAAAGGACCGCGCTCCAATCCGGCCTCGCGAGGATGGCCGCTACGACGTAGGAGAAGAGAGCGAGCGTCAGCCAGCGGAACACACTGCGGATGAGATCGTAGCTTCCGAAGATCTGCAGGCCGACCACGATCACGGCGACACCCACGACGATCAGCGGAATAGGCACCGGAACCAGCAAGTTGAGCGCGGCCCCCATGCCTCCCAGGTTCGCCGCCGCCTCGATGAGGTTGCCCGTGAAAGCGCCCGCCACCAGCACGGCGAGCAGCCAGCGCGGATAGCGGTCGCGAACCGCTCCGAACAGGCCCTTGCCGTAGACCCGGCCGATCTTGGCGGACAGGTAGACGACCACGTACATCATCGGCAGGAGCACCGGGGCGATCCACAGGAACGCGAACCCGAAGCGCGCACCGGCGCTGGCATAAGTACCGATCGCGGAAGGATCGTCGTCCGCCGCTCCGGTGATGATCCCCGTCCCGATCAGGCGTGCGATCCCGCCCGGGCGCTTGCCGTCCGGCTCCGGTACCGCCGCGCCCCCCGATCCGGTCACTGGATGAAGGCTTCGAACGCCGCGTAAGCCTCGTCGTCGGTCATCTGCTGACCGGGGTGCTTGCAGAACCACGCGGCCGCGGGAACGACCGGGCCTGCCAGCTTGCGGTCGGCGGCCAGCTTGGCACAGCGGATCATGTCGATCGCCACGCCGGCGCTGTTCGGGCTGTCCTCCACCGACAGCCGCAGCTCGAGGTTCATCGGGACGCCCCCGAACAGCTGACCTTCCATGCGCAGGAAGCAGACCTTGTTATCGTTCTGCCAAGCCACGTAATCGGACGGCCCCACATGAATGTTCTCGTTTTCCAGCCTGCGCTGCGCCACGGCCTGTACCGCTTCGGTCTTGGACTCTTTCTTGGAAGCCAGGCGTGAACGGTTCAGCATGTTGAGGAAATCGGTATTGCCGCCGGTATTCAACTGATAGGTCCGCTCCAGCTTGACTCCGCGCTTCTTGAACAGATCGGTCAATACGCGGTGAACGATCGTGGCACCGAGCTGCGCCTTGATGTCGTCCCCGATGATCGGAACCCCTGCGCGCGTGAAGCGGTCCGCCCACTCCGGGTTGCTGGCGATGAAGACCGGGATATTGTTGACGAAGGCCACCCCCGCTTCGAGTGCGCATTCGGCATAGAATTCGGTGGCTTCCTGCGATCCTACGGGAAGGTAGTTCATCAGCACATCGGCGCGCGTCTCGCGCAGCACGGCCACCACATCCTCCTTGCTGGGTTCGGGCGCGTCCGACAGGAGGAACGTGCGTTCTTCCGGATGATCGGCCATGTGATCTGCCACGCCGTCGAGCACCCGGCCCATGCGCACGACCGCGCCGGTCGGCTCGATCTCCTCGCAGAAGACGGCGGTGCAATTGGGCTTGGCGAAGATCGCCTCGGCCACGTCTCGCCCCACCTTGCGCCGGTCGACGTCCCAGCCGGCCACGATGCGGATGTCGCTGGGCAGGTAGCCGGCAAGATCGTAGTGCATCAGCCCGACCGTGTCGTTGGCACCGGCCCGGTAATGCTCGATCCCCTGGACCAGCGAACTTGCGCAATTGCCCAGGCCGGCGATGGCGACATTGATGCCGCGTGGCTCGGGAGACAGCATCAGACGAAACTCCTTTCCGCCGCGAGGCGCTCGTCGCGGTCGAAGTTGAGAGGTGAAAGCTCCGGCACGTGCGCCCCTGCGCCCTCCGCCGGCATCGGCGCGCTCAACGTATGCGCCGGTCCCGGCGTGGCCAGCGTGCGCAACGTGTCCTGCCGACCGGGTGCATAGCGATCGATCATCCAGGCACAGAAATCGGCGAAAGCCTGAGGCTCGCGGGCCGGGCTGGTATGGTGTTCCGCTATGCCGAGATGCTGCGGGGTGAAGCAGAACGTCAGCGTCACGTCGAAGTCCTGCAGCGCTTCCATCTGGCGATCGAACCAGTCGGTGGCATTCGGACGGAAGCTGTCCGCCCAGGAGAGGCCAGTGCGGATGCGCCGCGTTCCCAGGCGCTTCATCCACGCCACCGCCTCGTCAAGCCGGGGATCGTTGAAGTGGAACCATTGCATCAGCCCGATCTCCGCCGCGTGGCGCGCGTAGACCTCGAGCGCGGGCTTGGGCGTGCCGTCCTCACGGATGAGGCCCAGATAGAAATGCCGGTAGTACGATGAACCTTCCGCCTCGCGGTGCCGCGTTTCCGCACCCCAACTGGTCGGGAGATCGAACAGGGAGTACCAGAACACCCGCGGCGCCACGCCTTGCAGCAGTTCGATCGTCCGCTCCAGCCCGAACACCTGCACCTGTTCGGCGCCGAACGAACTGACGCCGACTTCCGTCACCCAGACCGGCTTGTCGGTGACGGCCTTGATCTCGGCGATCTTGCTGGGCCAGGCGTCCAGCGGCCAGAGGTTCCAGTCGAGCGGAAAACCGTGAACCGCAACGACGTCCACCGCATCGAGAGCGCCATATCCGGCCATCCGCTGCAACCAGGCCGGATCGATCGGCGACATCCCGCCCAGCACCCGCGTCAAGCCGGGGTTGACGGAGGCGATGGCTTCTCCCGCGCGGATGACGTGATCGGCGAAGAGCGACCAGTCCGGGTCGAGCAGCGGGTCCCAGTGCGACTTGTTGTTGGGCTCGTTCCAGAGCATCGCTGCTTCGATCATCGCTCGCCTCCTGCTCTTGCGGGGTACACGGCTGCCGGCCCGAAATCGGCATAAGGGACCGGCGCGGTCCGGCAGAAGTAGACGTCCGGCTCCGCGGTGCGCTCCGGCACGAAACCGGCCGCGCGCAGCATGGCCTGGCTGCACGCCGCGTTGGGAGCCCACCAGTTGGTCCAGTCATGCGCGAATTCGCGCTCTATGAAGTGCATCCTGGGATAGCCCGGAGCGTCGAAGAAGGCCGGCGGCTCGGACGTTCCCGGCATGAAGAAGGGATGATCCTCGGGAACGTCGATGACCTCGTCGGAGCCCTGCTGCATCGTCTGGAACAACAGCATGTCGTCGGCGACATGCTCCCGGATCAGATCGAGTGCGAGCAGCGGATGGCGCAAGTGGTAGAGCACGCCCATGAAGATCACGAGATCGAACCGCCGCCCGATCGCAGCGACATCGTAGACCGACAGCTTGGCGAACTCGATATCCCGGTAGCCCATGGCCTCGCTGGCGAGACGCGCCTGCGCAAGGTAACGATCGTCGCTGTCGATCCCCAGAACCTGCGCCGCACCGCGCCGTTTCATCTCGATGGCGTAGAACCCGGCGTTGCAGCCGATGTCGAGCACGGTCTTGCCCGCGAGGTCCGGCAGGGCGTCGGCAAACCGCTCGAACTTCGCACGCGGATAGTCGCCGAGGAAATGGTCCGGCGCCGTCTCGATGCCGTCCAGATCGATGTTGTGAAACCAGGGGCCGAGCGCCTCGATCTCTTCCCTGAGGCCATCGCTGCGCACGCGCGGGGCGGTCCTTTGTGTCGCCTGATTCAAACGAGGCTCCCTTTCTCGAAACGATGGACGATGCAGTCCGGCCTGCCTCCTTGCCGGAGCGATGCGGAATGAAGGCCGAAACCACGCGGCGCCTTCCCTGTTCCCAAAGATCTCGGCCCAAGCTTCAACAAAGCTGAAATTCATTGCCAGTATTGATCAGGATTATACTGCGACACGAGGGCAGAATATTTTTCTCACAAAGTGATATTATCCTGGATCAACTTACCAGATCGGGCGGCATCTTCTTCAATCAAGGTCGCTTCGTTCAGCGCGAGCAGCCGCCAATGGCCGTTCGCCACGTCGAAAGTCGTGCGCGAAGCAGGCTCGCAGGGCAGTTCGAGCAGTGCGTCCAGCGACCTTCCCAATGTCAGCGCCGCAAGCGCGCGGATGATGTCGCAATGGGTGACGAGCAGGGCCGGAAAGGCGGGAGCCTCGAGGCCTTCGACATAGGCTATGGCCCGTTCCGCCGCTTCCGTCATCGTTTCTCCGCCGGGACAACGCGCCGCGCTTCGTTGCGCATTCCAGCAGTGCCATTCGGGATCATTATCCAGACTTTCGAATGGCTTGCCGGTGAAGCTCCCGAAGTCGATCTCGTCCAGGGCCGCATCGGCAGTCACAGGCAGATCCACCTGTCGGGCCAGAGGCGCGATCGTCTCCAAAGCGCGTCTCCGGCGGCTGGAATGAAGCGAGGCCAGCCGAACAGCGGACAGCGCAGCAGCGAGCGATCGCGCTTGCGCCAGGCCTTGCGCATCCAACCCGATTTCGGAGCGGCCGCTCAACACACGTCCGATTTCGGCGTGATGCCCGTGACGAACAAGGATCAATGTCTTCAAAGCGATACCCTCCGCTGAACTGCCGGAAAAAGCGATTTGAAGGTGCACCTGGGAGATACAAGTGCACCATTCTTCCCTGGTGGATCGTTTAATTTCACGCGTTTACCGGCCGGGAACAAAGAGGAAGAAAAAGCATTTGGCCGAACGTTGCAATGACAGCACTCCACAATCCAAGTATTTCACCGATTTATAATTCAGATTAACTTCTGCTATGGAGGCATGATTGAGCGAGACCGTTCTCATTACCGGCGGAGCAGGCTTCATCGGCCGGTTCGTTACTCGCGAATTGCTGGAACGCGGGCACCGCGTTCGCCTCCTCGACGCGCTCATTCCCCAAGTGCACGGAGACGATCCGCAGCCTGCGGAACTTCCCGGTGATGTCGAACTGATCCATGCCGACGTGCGCGACGGGGATGCGGTCGCTCGCGCGCTGGCAGGTGTCGATAGCGTGATCCACCTTGCCGCCGAAGTCGGCGTCGGTCAGTCGATGTACGAAGTGGAGCGCTATACGTCGGCCAACGACGTCGGCACGGCCGTCCTGTTCGAACGCCTGATCGACAATCCCGTTCGCCGCGTGGTGACCGCCTCTTCCATGAGCATCTACGGAGAGGGGCTCTACCATGACGCGGAAGGGGCGACGGTAGAAGACGCCGAACGTGGGACCGTGCGCGACGGACAGAAAGTGTGGGATCCGCTCGATAGCCAGGGACGCGCGCTCTCCCCGCTGCCCACGCCGGAATGGAAGCGGCCGAATCTCGCGTCGATCTATGCGCTCAACAAGTATGTGCAGGAGCGCACCACCCATATCATGGGCGCGCCCTATGGCATCGAAAGCGTGTGCCTGCGCCTGTTCAACGTCTATGGCCCCGGACAGGCGCTGTCGAACCCCTATACGGGCGTGCTCGCCATTTTCGCGTCGCGCCTGCTCAACGGGCAGCAGCCGATGATCTTCGAGGACGGCGAGCAGCGCCGCGACTTCGTTCACGTCAGCGATGTGGCGCGCGCTTTCGCCGACGCCCTCGTCCTGCCCGGAGCGAAAGGCCAGACCCTCAACATCGGCTCCGGCCAGGATCGTTCGGTGACCGAGGTGGCCCAGGCGCTCGCCCGCGCCATGGGCAAGAACGACATCGAACCCGAGATCGTCGGCAAGGCGCGGATCGGCGATATCCGCCACTGCTTCTGCGACACCGCGCTCGCGGCGGAAAAGCTGGGCTTCACTGCCCGGCAGGACTTCGAGGAGGGCCTCGCCGAGCTTGCCGAGTGGGTCCAGTTGCAGACTGCCGAAGACCGGGTGAGCCAGGCGCGTGCCGAACTCGAAGCGAGAGGATTGGTGGCATGAGCGGCGTGAGCAAGCGGCCGATCCTGGTCACAGGCGGCGCCGGGTTCATCGGCTCCAACCTTGCCGACCGGCTGGCCGGCGAAGGCTATCCGGTCATCGTCTACGATGCGCTGAGCCGCAGCGGTGTCGAGCGCAACCTCGCCTGGCTGGCGGAACGGCACCGCGACCTGATCCGTCCTGTGATCGCCGATGTGCGTGACCGTGCCGCCCTGGCCCAGGCCGCCAGCGAGGCCGGCGCGGTGTTCCACATGGCGGCGCAAGTCGCGGTAACCACCAGCCTTGCCGATCCGCGGGAAGACTTCGACATCAATCTGGGCGGCACGTTCAACCTTCTCGAAGCGGTGCGCGCCACGGGCCGGCGCGTTCCGGTGATCTTCGCCTCGACCAACAAGGTCTACGGCGACTTGGCCGACCTCGCTTTCGATCTTACGCCGGAAGGGTATCTGCCTTGCCGCAGCGAGATCCGCGCTAATGGCATCGGCGAAGATCGGCCGCTGGATTTCCACACGCCCTACGGTTGTTCCAAGGGGGGCGCGGACCAGTACGTCCTGGACTATGCGCGCAGCTACGGGCTGCCCGCCGCCGTGCTGCGCATGAGTTGCATCTACGGCGAGCGCCAGATGGGCACCGAGGACCAGGGATGGGTCGCCCACTTCCTGATCCGCGCTCTCGAAGGCGCGCCGATAACGCTTTACGGGGACGGCCATCAGGTGCGCGACATCCTGGAAGTGAGCGATGCCGTCGATGCCTACATGGCCGCCTGGCGCGGCATCGAGAGCATCAGCGGCCGGGCGTTCAATCTCGGGGGCGGCGCCGACAATGCCGTCAGCCTTCGCACGCTGATCGCGCACATCGGCGACCTGCTGGAAACCCGGCCCGAGGTCTCATTCGACGACTGGCGGGCGGGAGACCAGCGGTACTTCGTTGCGGATACCCGCGCCGCAAGCCAGGCGTTGCAGCTCGCCCCGTCTCGCCCCTGGCGAGACGGCGTGGCGCGCCTTGCACATTGGCTTGCGGACGAGCGCGGCATACCGCTTCCGGCGGCGGGGCATGTCGACTTGCGCGTCCAGCAAGCGGCAGCATCGTGAACGCCGGCATCGTGAACGGCGGCTCCATGCGAGTCCTGATCACCGTCGACGCGGTGGGCGGCGTGTGGCAGTACGGCCTCGACCTCGCGCGCGGCTTGGCGGCGCGCGGTGTGGAGCCCGTGCTTGCCCTGCTGGGGCCTACGCCGGATCCACACCAGCTTGCCGAATCGCGCGAAATCCCCGGAGTGCACTTGGTCGAAACCGGGCTCCCGCTCGACTGGCTCTGCGACCAGGCCGCGCCGGTTCGCGCAGCGGCCGAGGCCGTGGCGCGCCTTGCAGGCGATCTGGGCGTCCATCTCGTCCAGCTCAACATGCCGACTCTGGCAGGTGCCGCCCGGTTCGAGATGCCGGTCGTGGCCGTCACCCATGGCTGCGTCTCCACCTGGTGGGAAGCGGCCAAGGACGAACCGCTCGACAGCCAATACGCCTGGCACCGCGATCTGATGCGCGCGGGACTGATCGCGGCAGATCGCCTGGTCGCGCCCACGGCCAGCTATGCCGCCACGATCGCGCGGCACTACGCCCTGGATGAGACGCCGCGCGTGGTTCACAACGGCCGCGCGCCCCTGCCCGCTGCCCTGCACACGCCCCGCAGCCAGCAGCCGCCGAGCAACGACGTGCTCACGGTCGGCCGCCTGTGGGACCGCGTCAAGCGCGCCGACCTGCTCGACCGCGTGGCGAGCCGCCTGAACGTGCCCTTTGCCGCCGCCGGTGCCGCGATCGGTCCGCACGGCGAGACGATCACGCTGGATCATCTCTCGGTGCTGGGACAGCTCGATGCCGAACAACTTGGCGAGCGGCTGTCCTCCCGTCCCATCTTCGTGTCTGCCGCATCGTTCGAGCCGTTCGGGCTGGCCGTTCTGGAAGCTGCCGGAGCCGGCTGCGCACTGGTCCTCTCCGACATTCCCGGCTTTCGCGAGTTGTGGGACGGGGCAGCCCTGTTCGTCGGCGGCGACGACGAGGCCGCCTATGTCGAAGCCATCGAAAGCCTGCTCGCGTCTCCATCGCTGCGGCAGGACCTTGGCGCCGCCGCCAGGACGCGCGCCGCCCGCTATTCCCCGCAGGCAAGCGCCGACGCGATGCTCGCTATCTACTCCGAACTGCTGGAATCCCGCGAAGGATCAGGAAGGGCCGCTGCATGAAGATCGTCTACTTCACCCATTCGCTGGCCTCGTGCTGGAATCACGGCAACGCCCATTTCCTGCGCGGCGTGCTCAGCGAACTGGCAGCGCGCGGCCATGAGATCCAGGTCTGGGAGCCGGAAGGCGCCTGGAGCCTTGCCAACCTGCTGGCCGACCACGGCGAGAGCGGCCTCGACGCCTACCGCGCTGCCTATCCGGAGCTTTCCTCGCGGCGATATGAAGAAGGCGCCGACCCCGCTCCTCTGGTCGAGCGCGCCGATCTCGTCATCGTGCACGAATGGAACGACCCTCGCCTCGTCGCCGCGCTGGGCCGTCAGCGGTCGCGCGGGGGCCGCTTCAGGCTGCTGTTCCACGATACCCATCACCGCGCCGTCAGCGATCCTGAGGCCATTCGCGCCTTCGATCTTTCCGGGTTCGACGGTGTCCTGGCTTTCGGCGAGACGCTGTCCGAGGTCTATCGCGCCTGGGGTTGGGGAGACCGCGTATGGACCTGGCACGAGGCCGCCGATACGCGCCGCTTCCATCCAGCTCAGGCTGAAAAGCCCCCCCAGAGCCACCGCGAGGGCCTTGTCTGGATCGGCAACTGGGGTGATGGCGAGCGGACGCAGGAGATCGAGACGTTCCTGCTGCGGCCCGCCCGGGAGGCGCATCTGCCGCTGGACATCTACGGCGTACGCTATCCGGCGGAGGCGTTGGCCATGCTGGAGGCGCATGGCGCCCGGTATCATGGCTGGGCGCCCAATGCCGCGGCGCCCGCGATCTTCGCGCGACACCTCGCCACCGTCCATGTGCCGCGCCGCTACTATGCGACGATCCTGCCCGGCATCCCCACGATCCGCGTGTTCGAGGCACTGGCCTGCGGCATCCCCCTGGTCTCCGCGCCCTGGGACGATGCGGAGGGCCTGTTCCGGCCCGGCGAGGACTATCTGGTCGCCCGGAGCGGCACGGAGATGACCTGCCATCTGGCAGCGATCCGGGAAGATCGAGCCCTTCGCGAAGACCTGATCCGCAGCGGCCTCGAGACCATTCTGAGCCGCCACACTTGCGCGCATCGGGTGGACGAACTGCTCGCCATCGTCGCCAGCCTCGCTCCTTCCCACCGCGCCGATGCAACCGAAAAGGATGCCGCATGAAGATTGCCTTCTACGGATCGAGCCTGCTTTCCTCCTATTGGAACGGTGCAGCGACTTACTATCGCGGCATTCTCAAGGCGCTGGCCGCGCACGGCTATGAGATCACCTTCTACGAGCCCGACGCCTTCGACCGGCAGCAGCACCGCGACATCGATCCGCCGGAGTGGGCGCGCAGCGTGGTCTATCCCGCCAGCGAGGAAGGCCTTCGCGCCGTGCTGGCCGAGGCCGGTCAGGCGGACATCGTCGTCAAGGCGAATGGGGTAGGCGTCTACGACCGCGAACTGCTGGAGGGGGTTCTCGCCCAGAGCCGGCCGCACGCGCTGCGCCTCTACTGGGACGTCGATGCGGCAGCGACGCTCGACGAGATGCGCGCCGATGCGTCCCACCCGGTGCTGCGCGCCCTACCCGACCTCGACATGGTGCTCACCTACGGCGGCGGGCCGCCTGTGGTGGAGGCCTACGAAGGCTTCGGCGCCGCCCGGTGCATCCCGGTCTACAATGCTCTCGACCCCGACACGCACCACCCCGTGCCGCGCGACGAACGCTTCGCTGCCGATCTCGGACTGCTGGCCAATCGCCTGCCGGACCGGGAGGCGCGCATCGAGGAATTCTTCCTGAGGCCCGCCGGACAGCTTCCCGGCTCCCGGTTCCTCCTCGGCGGAAACGGGTGGCACGACAAGTCCATGCCGTCCAACGTCGACCCGATCGGCCATGTCGGCACCGGCGCGCACAACGCTTTCAACTGCACGCCGCGCGCCGTGCTCAACGTGGCACGCGATTCCATGGCGGAGATCGGCTTCTCGCCCGCCACCCGCGTCTTCGAGGCGGCCGGTGCCGCCGCCTGCCTCATCACCGACGCCTGGGAAGGCATCGAGCTGTTCCTGAAGCCCGACGAGGAAGTGCTCGTCGCGCGCGACGGCCAGGACCTGGCCGACCACCTGCAGGGCCTGACCGAGGAACAGGCCCGCCGCATCGGTGAGGCCGCCCGCGAGCGTGTCCTTCGCGAGCACACGTACACTCTGCGCGGCGAGCAGGTTCACCGCATTTTCCAGCAACACCGCGAACGCGCGAGGGAGGTGGCATGAAACTCGTCGTCCTGGGGCTCAGCCTTGGCTCTTCGTGGGGCAACGGGCATGCCACCACCTTCCGAGCACTGCTGCGGGCCTTCGCCGCGCGCGGGCACGATATCCTCTTCCTGGAGCGTGAAGTGCCCTGGTATTCGGGCGTCCACCGCGACCTTGTGGATCCCGATTTCTGCCGCCTCGCCTATTACCGCACGCTGGGCGAACTGGACAGCTGGAAGAACGAGATCGCGGGCGCGGACGCAGTCGTGGTCGGCTCCTACGTCCCCGACGGCGTTGCCGTGGGCAGGTTCGTCCAGGCCCATGCCAGGGGCGTGAAAGCGTTCTACGACATCGACACGCCGGTCACGCTCGCCAAGCTCGAACGCGGCGACCACGAGTATCTCTCGCCCGAGATCATCCCCGGTTACGATCTCTATCTCTCCTTCACCGGCGGCCCTACCCTGCGACGTCTGGAGGACGCATTCGGCGCCCCGATGGCGCGCGCATTGTACTGCTCCGTCGATCCCCAGGACTATCAGCCGCTCGACGTTCCGAAGCGCTGGGATCTCACTTACCTGGGCACCTACAGTCCCGATCGGCAGCCTACTCTGGAGCGACTGCTACTTGAACCCGCGCGGCAATACCCACAACTGCGCTTCGCCGTCGCCGGGCCGCAATATCCTAAGGACATCGACTGGCCGAGCAATGTCGAGCGGATCGAACATCTGCCGCCGGCCGAACATGCCGCCTTCTACAGCGCTTCCCGCATGACGCTGAACGTCACGCGGGCAGACATGATCGCGGCGGGCTGGTCTCCCTCCGTCCGCCTGTTCGAAGCGGCGGCCTGCGGTACGCCGATCCTCTCCGACCGATGGGAAGGCATCGATTCCGTGCTGGAGCCGGGCACCGAGATCCTCCTGGCCGACACCGGCGAGCAAGCGGCACAGGCCCTGGCGCAACCGGCAGAAGAGATCGGCCTTGCGGCGCGTCGCCGCGTCCTTTCGGCCCACACCGCCGCCCACCGGGCGCGCGAGATGGAAGATCACATCAACGAAGCGCGGATGCAGAAACCAGCTGCGACGCAGGAGAGGAACCGACCCATGCCCCAGGGCCAAGAGCGCCTGACACTCGTAGCCGGCGGCGCCGGCTTCATCGGCTCGCACCTTTGCGCGGAGCTTCTTGCCCGCGGCGAGCACGTCGTATGCCTCGACAACCTCCAGACCGCGCGTCCATCGAACTTGCGCAAGCTTGAGGAGCATCCGAACTTCGAATTCATCGAGGCGGACATCGTCAACCCGCTCCCGCGCGAAATCCTCTATCGCACCGGGCGGTTCGACCGGATCTACAACCTGGCCTGCGCCGCTTCGCCGCCCCAGTATCAGGCCGATCCCGAGCATACCATGCTCACATGCGTAGTGGGCACCGACAACCTGCTGCGCCTTGCCGAAGCGAGCGGGGCGCGGTTCCTGCTGACCTCCACCAGCGAGGTCTACGGCGATCCCGAAGTCCACCCGCAGCGCGAGGACTATCGCGGCTGGGTAAGCTGCACCGGTCCCCGCGCCTGCTACGACGAAGGCAAGCGCGCGGCGGAAGCCATGGCTTTCGACTTCGCCCGCATGAAGCGGGCCGACGTGCGCGTGGCACGCATCTTCAACACTTACGGGCCGCACATGCATCCCGACGACGGCCGCGTCGTGTCCAACCTCATCTGCCAGGCCCTGTCCGGCCGCGACGTCACGATCTATGGCGATGGATCGCAGACCCGCAGCTTCTGCTACGTCTCGGACATGGTGGACGGCCTCATCCGCCTCATGGAAAGCGAAATCGACGGTTTGGAGCCGATCAATCTGGGAAACCCCGAGGAAAGGACCGTCATCGAACTGCTGGACAGCGTGCTGGCGACCCTGGGCCGCACCGCCAACGTGACGCATCTCCCGCTCCCGGTCGACGACCCGCGCCGCAGACGCCCCGACATCTCGCGCGCGCGGGCACTGCTCGACTGGCAACCGCGCATGCCGCTCGCCGAAGGATTGATCCACACTTGCCAGTGGTTCGCCGAGGAAATCTGCGGTGACGCCCAGGGCGGGCTCGGTTCGATTTCCGTCGCGGCGGAATAGCCGGAGGTTCGAAAACGCAGGTCAATGGGGGAAGGCCCGGTTCCGGTACAAGGAACCGGGCCTTTTTTCACTCGGTAGAGCGCTGCAAGACTTGGCCGGGAATGGAAAAACCGGCGCTGCCGAAAGGCAGCACCGGCTTTTCATCTCCTCAGCCTCACGCCGTTAGTGACTGGCCTGCAGACCTTCGGCGCGGCGTTCGAGATACTTGTTGACGATGATCGGCAGGGTCTCGTCGAGGAACGTCGCCATGGCGAGTTCTTCCGACAGCGTCTGCTTGAGGAGGGGAACGGCCGAAGTAAATCCGCCCTTCTCCGCCATGACGATCAGCGCCTTGTAACTGGCCGCCTCGAAACTCTCGAACGCGTAGTTGGCGAAGCTGTTCTTGAGGATCTCGTCGGAAGCGAAGGTATGCGCCAGCGCGGCAAGGTTGCCGGAGATCGTCAGCGCCGTGTCCTTCAGAGTCGACGGACTTTCGTCCAGCCCCGCCAGGATCGTCTCCAGCCGCTCGATCTGCTTCTCGGTTTCGCCCCGATGACCTCTGAGACGCACTTCCACTTCCGCGTACTCGGCAAGGTGCTCGATCTGCCGGTCCATCAGGGCCAGCGCCTGATGCTCCAGAGCGTGCGCGTTGCGCAGCCCCGAGACGAACTCCTCGCGGTAAGTCTCTTCACGCGAACTCATCCGATGTCACTCCGTCTTTGCGGCCGCGATGTCGCCGGCCTCGTGGATGTCCTGCGCCCCGCCGAAATCGCCGTTGGCGACCTTGCCGGCACCCGGCCCGGCCCCCAGATCGGCTCCGGTGATCGGCTCTGCATTGGGATCGGACTGGAGGCGCGTGAGCATGAGCGCCGCCGCCTCCTTTTCAGCGTCGGTAAGCCCGACGCTCGCTTGTCCGTCGCCGCCGTCGACCGGCAGGTTGGCCTCGATATCGTCGATCCGCTCCCACTGGTCGCCGGTGTTCCAGGGACCCTGCGCATCGCCTTCGCCCTGCGAGGTATTCACGTAAAGATTGGCGTAGGCCGCAACGCCCGGCAGCTTGCCGGCAGGGAAATTCTCCTTGATCGAATAGAGCGCCTTTTCGAAGCTCTTCTGATGCGCCACTTCGCGGGTCATGAGAAAGCCCAGAGCTTCCTTGACGCCCGGATCGTCGGTGATGTTGATGAGCCGCTCGTAGACGATCTTGGCGCGGCTCTCCGCCGCGATGTTGGAGCGCAAGTCGCACGTCGGATCACCGCGGCTGTCGACATAGGCCGCCGTCCAGGGCACGCCCGAGCTGTTGGTAAGCGAAGGCCCGCCGCCGTAGAGCAAAGACTGGGTGTGACTGTCGCCGCCCGCGTTCATCTGCATGAACAGCTCGGCCTCTTCCATGGTCTTTTCGGCCAGAGCGCCTTTGACACCCTTGTTCAGCATGGCGACGATCGATCCGATCACTTCCAGGTGGCTCAGTTCCTCGGTTGCGATATCCAGCAGCATGTCCTTGCGGCCCGGATCGTCTTCGCCAAGTCCTTGAGTGAAATACCGCATGGCCGCTGCAAGCTCGCCATCGGGGCCGCCGAACTGTTCCAGCAGCATCGATGCAAGTACAGGATTGGTCTCGGAAACCCGAACGGTATATTGAAGACGCTTGTTGTGGATGAACATCCGATTGCTCCAGTGTCATGGTGATTTGCACTTGTGCCCGGTGCGCCATCTCTACTCGCCCGGACCTTCTTCAGTTCCACGACCCGCCCGAACAGTGATTGAGATTAACTGACGATCAGGCACTCGTCGGTGGCCCGGTGCTTGGATGAGACGAAATTGAAAGGGTCACTCGGCGGCGATCGCAGCCCCTCGCACCGGGACTTGGAAATGGGCGGCTTCCGGGAACGATGGTGCATCGCTGCGGTTGATGGATCAGGTCAAAAAGGAGGAATCATGTCCGATCACCAGCCGTCCGGCTCCCCCGCAGCAGAAACGAACCTCCTGGTCGCATCGAACAGGATCGACGGGACCAAAGTGACCGGTCGCGACGGCGATTCCATCGGCTCCGTGCACTCGCTGATGATCGACAAACGCACCGGCCGCTCGATGTACGCCGTGCTGAGCCTGGGAGGGTTTCTGGGCCTCGGCAAGAGCTACTACCCCCTGCCGTTCGAACTGCTGTCCTTCGATCCCATCACGGACAGCTATAGCGTCACGATCGACCGCCGCCTGCTGGAGGGCGGGCCGAGCTGGGCCAACAATCCGCCCGAGTTCGATCAGGCCTACGCCGATCGCGTATCCAGCTATTACGGTTCGCCGAAGATCGATCTCTCGCTCACCTGAGGACCGCACCTCCGGATGGCGGGAACAGGACGTCCGGATCGGTGTTTCTCAAGCATGGCGGCGGCTCTGACGAACTCTCAGCGCTTGGCCGCAAACCCTTGTTTCGTCGCAACTGAAAGAGATTTTCTATGATCGGCAAGATCCTGGGCGCAATCGCCGGTAAAAGCGTCTCGCAACACGTAAACGGCGTCGGCGGAACGGGCGGCGCGCTTCTGGGCGTCGGGGCCGCAACGGTTCTGCGCCGCATGGGCCCGCTGGGCCTCATCGCCGTGGCGGCGGGCGGTTACGCCCTCAAGAAGCATCTGGCGAGCCGGGAGCAGGGCGCCACGGCTGCGGGGACGCGTCCGTAACCGCAAGCACGGAGCGAGGCGAAGGTCGCTATGTCTTCGGTCGCTCGATCCCAAGTATCTACAAGTCAAGGCAAAGAGGAGGATTTCATGGGTTGGATTATCGCACTGATCGTCGGCGGTATCGCCGGATGGCTGGCCAGTCTGGTCATGAACCGCGATGCATCGATGGGCATCTTTATGAATATCGTCGTCGGCTGCGTCGGCTCGGTGATCGGCAATGCGCTTTCGGGCCCGCTGCTGGGCGTTCGCGGAAGCGTGCAGGAATTCTCGCTCACCGGACTGATCATCGCCTTCGTCGGCGCCGTCGTGCTGCTCGCGATCGTCAATTTCTTCCAGCGTCGCCGTCTGCGCTGATCGACTCCGTTTCAGGGGCGTCCCTGAACCCAGCTGCTTCCCGCTCACCTCTCGGTGGGAAGCAGCC
>NZ_ATHL01000091.1 GCF_000445125.1 Novosphingobium lindaniclasticum LE124 | reverse complement strand
GTAAGCGCTGACGGAAGGCGGCGTTGACGTAGGGTTATTTGGCTTTCCGCGGGCGCGGCGCCCATTTCTTGGCAAGTGCCGCGAAGCGAGCGTGGATCACCTCGATGTTGGGTTGAGTGTGGGGGTCATGGTCGTCGCCAAGAGCATCCAACGCCTCTTCATGGTATTCATGCGACGGATCGGTGAGAGCCTCCAGTTTCTCGGCATAGCCCCAAGGCCCTCCCGAGTCCTCCGGTGGGCGCATTCCGGTAGCTTCGAGCAGGCGCGGATAGCTGCCTTGCAGGTCAGCCGGAGCGATGCCGTGGATCCTGACGCTGTGCTCCCATCCATCGCCAAAATCGTAGAGGTACTGGAAGGTCTTGCCGCGCATTCCCTCCAACGCCTCAGCGAGGGTCGTCTTTCGGGCATCAAGTGGGCCACCAAAGCCGTAGGACGGGTCAGGGATGCCGAAGCCCGTGCGCCCGAAGGTCAGCTCCCACAGATGGCTATCGGTCCATCCCAACGCTTCCTGGAAGGTAGTGTGCAAACGATCGAGCCGGATGCCGAGCGGTACTTCGATCATGCGGGTCACGGCGGGCGTCACGTCATCCAGAGTGATCGTCATGTGCACGACGAAGGCGTTGCTCAAGCAGCTTGCTCCAGGTTCAGGATCGCTTTTGCGGCCTGCCAGTTCCACGGCAGGAGTTCGTCGATCCGGTTGATTGGATGATTGCCGATACGCTCAATTACGTCGGTGAACCAGGCTTCGGGCTCAACACCGTTCAGGCGGCACGTTTCGGCAAGCGAGTAAAACAGCGCCGAGGCATCCCCGCCCTTGGTGGACCCGACGAACATCCAGTTGCGGCGCCCCAGAGCAACGCCGCGCAGGGCATTTTCGACCAGGTTGTTGCTGATCTCGAGCAGGCCATCGTCACAATAGCGAGCCATCGCTGCCCAGCGGTTAAGCGGATAGCGGCATGCCTTCGCCAAGGTGCTGTCCGAAGACAGCCCCTGCATCTGGGTCTCGAGCCATGGTCGCAGCGCAGCCAGTTTTGGGCGGGCCAGCTGCTGGCGAACCCGCCGTCGCTCATCGGGCGGTGCTCCCTTGATGTCGCGTTCGATCGCGAAGAGCTCGCTGATCCTCACCACCGCTTCAGCTGCTACCGGTGACGGGTTCTTTTCCAGAATGTCGGTGAACTTGCGCCGCGCGTGCGCCCAGCAACCGACCTCCGTCACCCCGCGCGGTGCCTTGGTCTTGGGGTCATGATACAGCGCGTTATAACCGGCATAGCCGTCCGCTTGAAGGTATCCGCGGTAACCGGCAAGGTGGGCTGCGGGATGCTTGCCGCCGCGCCCGGTCGTGAAGCGGAACGCCACAGCAGGCGGGCTCATATCCCCGCTTGAACGGCAGTCGCGCAGATAGACCCAGAAGTAGGCGGTGTGGCTACCGTCTTCGCCCTGCAGCAAGGTCACGGGCGTTTCATCGCCGTGTATCTTCGGAGCCTCCAGGATGTAGGAGAGCAACCGTTCGCCGAGCGGCGCCATCAGCCAGGCCAGCTTGCGCGACCAGCGGCCCATCACGTCACGATCAATTTCCACGCCTTGACGGCGCAGGATGACCGACTGGCGATGCCAAGGCTGATGATCGACGAAGCGGCTGACGATGAGATGCGCGAGCAGTGCGCTGCTTGCCATCACCTTGGGCAATGGCAGATCGATGGCCGGCGCCTGGCGGATTGTTTCGCAGGACCGGCAGGCGACGCGAGGGCGAACATGACGCAAGACGCGGAAGCAGGCTGGCACGTAATCCAGCACTTCCGTGACATCTTCGCAGATCACGGTCTCGTTACCCCCGCAGTCGCAGGGCTCGGGAAGATGCTGCGTCGTCTGGCGCGGGATATGCGCGGGGATCGGCGCCCTGGTTCCAGCCTTGCGCGTCGGTTTCGCCTTCGACGCCGCAGGGGCGTCATCATTGGCCGGCTCCGGGGCATCGACCTCTTCGAACATCAGGCGCAGCTGCGCGATGTCCATTTTCTCGGAGCTGCGACCGAACTGGACGCGCAGCAGCCTGGCCAGACGGTGCTCGAGCTTTTCGATCGTCAGTCCTTGAGCTTTGACGGTCTGCTTTGCCGCCCCCAGTTCGGCCCGCTCCAGCTCCATGACCTCAGCCATCTCCCGCAGCATTTTCTGCAGGAGAACAGGGTCTGTGGGAAGGCGATCAAGGTCGAACCGCATGCCCCGAACTATAGCGCAAGCCGCGATCCCATCCTACATAAAACGGCAGTTTCCTGCGGTTTATCGCTCAAGCGAGCGTCGGAACGGATACCTCGTCGTGAACAATCGCCTGCCGCCAATCCAGCCCCTCGATCAGCATCGCCAACTGCGCAGCCGAGAGCCGGGCGGCTGCTCCATCCTGGGTTCTGGGCCACACGAACTTTCCCCGCTCGAGACGTTTTGCATAAAGACAAAGCCCCGATCCGTCCCAGACCAGCGCCTTCAACCTATCGCCTCTTTTCCCGCGGAAGAGGAAAACAGCGCCGGAGAAAGGATCGAGCTGGAGGATATTGCGCACCTGCGCCGACAGGCCATCGAAGCCTTTTCGCATGTCGCACGGCGCCAGCGACAGATAGATCTTCGCCGACGGCGGCAGCGACAGGCTCAACGTTCAAGCTCCCCGACAACTTCGAGCGCCAATCTCAACGCCTCTCGGTCAACCAGCCTGTCGATCGAAACCGTGAAGTCGCCGCGCCGGATCTCGATCCGGCCGGCGTCAGATGGCATGGCCAGCGGTTCGGCAGGCGCCAACTCAACCGGCACGAACCCCGCCATAGCACCGCGGAGCAATTGCTTGCGCCAGGTGTAAAGTTGACCCGTTCCGATCCCGTACCGACGCGCCACCACCGCCATGATGGCGCCGGGCTGCGTCGTCTCCTTCAGGATCGCCAGCTTCTCTTCGTCGCTCCAATGCCGCCGACGTTCCACCCGTACGACCGCTCCGCCATCTCGGCGAGCACTCATACGAGGCTCTTTTGACTGCTCGATATCCACTCGCAAGGCCTCCATCTGCCCTGCGAAATTCACGCCGATCCCAATCCGCACAAGGCCGGGTTCCGTCGGCGCTTACCGAAAATTAGGGGTGGCGCCATTCAGTGCTGCCCCTATGTTTTTGGCCCCGCAAAGTTGCCCGTCAACGACCGTTTCGGAGCGTAACGCTTGTCACGAACGCCTTGCGGATGAATCGCCTGCTGCCAGCGTGAGAAGCGGGAGGGCGAACTTTTCGACGCCGGTACGATAGGCGGGGATACCTAAATCACACCGAAGTGCGCGGCTAACGCCTCGACTGAACCGAGAGCCTACCTGATTCTCGATAATCCAATCCAGCGTGTCTGATGGAAGGGCAATCTGACTGATGGCGGACAAACGCCCCGTTAGACTAGCGGTAATCGGTCCGATCTCATTTCGGAGTATTTGTAGTTGGGCGTGAAGAGAAGGGGTGCCGTCCTTAAGATTTAAATCTCTCCATAATACTATTTCAGCAGGATCTAGCTGCGGGAATTGCGGAAAGGCTGACGTAAATTTTTGCCTTTCTATAGGCCTGTTCATTGCTGAAAAATAAGTATCTAATAAGTTAGGCCCTATCATGTTCTCAATGGTTCGCCCCCACGTAACATCAAATCCAAAAAAAGGAGAATTTTCGCTGACGCCCAGCACGTGTGTCATCAATGACATCTCGTCAGTACACGCTGCGACCTTCTCAGCAGTCGTGTTGTGCTTAAATGGGGGCACGGCGGAAACTGCGTCTCTATCGCAGATAGCAAGGCCCTTGCACGGAATAGCTGTCTCAGCTTGGAGTGCGTGATGGCAAGAGCCTCCGCCACCAATTAAAGGCCGAAATGTAACGTAGGCGCTAGGGTAGCTCACTGTGGCATAATATTCACTAGCTATTATCCGCAATACAGACACATCGCGAAATCCTTCTCCAAGAAGGAATTTTTGCGTGAGAATGTGTGATTGACTAAGTATTCTATAAGATACTTGGCAGGTTTTACCACTGAAAGAAAAATTATTTTGTACCGTGGGTGAGCAGGCTCTAATTACTCGCGATGCAGCTTTCATTGCGGCAATATAATCATTGAGTCTGAGCGATATGAATGATGCCGTTCGTCTTGAAAGATCGCTGATAGCTGGGAGCTGTCGATAACGTACGGCTTGCGGTCGAGTAAGTGCGAGAATTAGGTTTCCCATGCGGTGGGCTGTGCACAGCAAATCAATAAGGTCTATCGCGGCTTGGCAGCCCGAATCGATTTCATGATCGATGGATTCGTCAATTTCGATGAACATATTTATCGGGCGGAAAAGAAGCCGACAGGCCAATTCACTATCATGCCGTACTCGTCAAACTCGGCAACACGGACGGTAGAACCGCCTATGTAATCATCTTTATCAACAAAATGCACAGCTACGTCATTAGTGGATAGGCGACCATAGCTAATTAGCTCACCTATTCGGCTTATCAATGCTTCGCTGTGGGTCTCCAATATGACGATTGGCGTATCCCCTCTGCGCTTTGCTTCTTCAATGGCGGCAACGAACAGATCGGCGAGATTTGCTTGATAGGCAGGGTGAAGATGTAGTTCGGGTTGCTCCACAGCAGATATGAGTATCTGTGTCATGCGTTGTCGAGCAATGAACCTATTTCTCTTCGTGTCACTATGGATTTGAGCGACTAAAGGAAGAACTTGAGAGTATCCAAACCCTACGTCAGCTAAATTATCATATTTTTCGTCGCCCGGGCGTCCAATCTCAATGCTTAAATGACCTGCCTCGGAGTGCGGTCGAACTTCGACGCCGAAAGCATCGCGCAAGATGTTGTTAAAGCTTGCAAGTTCATGGGGAGAAAGCGAGCCCAAATAGGTCGCGAGATTTTCCCCGGTATCGTCGATGCGGTCGACCGACAGTTCCTGCTCGCGGTAAAATCGATTGCCGCTGGCCCGAATAGGCCCAAGATACGATAGATTCTGCATTGCTGGGGTGACTATGGAGCCAATATATTCTAAAAGTGCTCCGCAATGGGTAAGTAATAGCAAGTCAGCAAGTCTATCGATGTCTTGCGGCCGCACGTTCTCAAGTCCCCTGAAATTGGGAAGGTCGAAGAGCGTTTTCAGAAGCAATGGCCGGGATACCAGCGGCATGATTGGCGAATGTGCTAAATCGATAAACGGTTGCTGTCTCCGTGCTCGCTGACTTGGAGCCGGAATCGACTCGTTTGAAAGATCAACTAAGCGTTGAAGTATAGAATATAGTTCATCGCGCGTGTCAGGATATTCGGAAACGCGTTCGCCTTTTTTGCTTTCAAAAAGAACGTACGGGAACAGTCGGCTGGAATCGAGGTGAAGGTCTTTCCAGTAAGAATTTTTCTCGTATTTTCGATCATTTATATAAATCAGGGAGCCGCTAATTTTGAATTCGAAAACAATTTTGTCATTGCCGACCATCAGTTCGATTTTTTCATAATGCGTTTTGCCGTCCACCCCTGCGCGAAGCACAGCGGTAAACTTCAAATCAGCTTCTACATCCGGCAGAGCTGCATTTGGCGACATGTAAGGTCGCGAGCGTCCAATGGATGTAAGAGGTTGATCACATAGATCGAACGTCAGGCGAATTGGCGCATTGGGATGATCGCGATTGATCACATCGGTGATGCGTCCGAAATCAACGGAAGAAGAGTTCCATAGGATAGGTGCCGAGGTGCCTCGCTCCATCGACTGCCTTAACAGGGGAAAAAGTCGCGTAAGCGAGCTTTTACCAGCGCTATTGCGTCCAAGAAGAATCGTGATCGGTCGAAGCTCGATCGTCGCCTTCTGAGCGAAGCTACGATAGTTTTCGACAGAGACAGAACGGAGCATGAATTTCCTTTTGCCGTGCATGGCTGCGATAATGACCTATCGCCATTTTAGTGCGTGCGACACCCCAAAGTTGACCACCCCACGCCTAGAGGCACCTATGTCCGTCCACTTTGGATGATCGGCTGGCCCTGTGCTGCAAATGTTTTGGTGGAGCCATAGGGCTTGAACGGAACCAGCCGACTTTCAGGCACAGTCCAAACCGCTAAGAAGCGTTACTGCCGGCAGGGTGCGAACTTTTCCACAGAGTTCCGTAACGAAACGCTGCTACGTTTTTCTGCTACGTTCAGCGAAAAACTTCCCTTGTAAGCCACTGAATACAAAGGGCAAAAAAGAAATGGTCGGGGAGACAGGATTCGAACCTGCGACATCCTGCTCCCAAAGCAGGCGCGCTACCGGACTGCGCCACTCCCCGACCCTTCGGGTGTCGATGATGTTTTCGAAGCCATGCCTCGATGCCGTTGGTGGGCCCGGCAGGATTCGAACCCGCGACCTAGCCGTTATGAGCGGCCAGCTCTAACCGCTGAGCTACAGGCCCCAACCGCTGCGCCCGGCTCCATCGACGAGGCCGGACGAGAAGCCCGTTAGCTGGGCAATCCGTTCTGTGCAAGCGTTACGCTGGATAGGATGTTGGCAACATTGCCGGGTTTTACACCGCGGCGTGCAAGATGCGCGAAAATCGTGCGCCACCAGTCGTAAAGCGCGTCGAGATCCTTGTCGCTGCGAACGTACGGCGTGAACCCCGGCGCCAGCGAGGGACTGTGGAACGAGAAGACCAGCACCGGCAGTCCCGCGTCGATAGCGACATCGATGCCGCGCAGGGCTTCCTCCGTCGTCACGCCCTCGGGAGTGAGAGGGATCCGTTCCAATAGTCCCGCCCGCGCCAGGGCGCCGCGAAGCCGGGGGATGCGCCAGAGCGCGGGATAGATCGCATTGCCGAGTTGACGAAGCGGGCCCCAGTAAACCGTGGTCAGAGGAAGTTCGAGCAGGCGCCTGTCATCGCCGGCCCAGTAGGGATGAAGAGGGTGATGACGATAGTTCGGGCCGCCCGAAGCGCTGTAGTCGAACCGTGCGCGAACGGAAGTGTCGATGGCGACGTCGAATTCGGTCAGGATCTCGGCCGTGCGCCGGCCGAGGCCATACCGGCCGGCGCGATAAATACGCGGGGCAGTGCCGAAGGCCGCGACGATCTTGTGGTACAGCCGCGCGAACTTCTCCCGCTCCAGATCGAAATCGAGATTGCCGGCATAGGAATTGTATGGTGTGACCGCCTCGTCGAAGGGCGGATTGACCCAGGGGTGCAACTGGACGCCGATTTCCGCGCGTCCGGCCGCAACGGCCTCGCCGATGGCTGCCGCCGCCAAAGGCGAAGCGGCGACTGGGTAGTCGACAAGGTAGATCGGCACGACACCGAACTCCTCGCAAAAGCTCTGAAAGGTCTGCAGTGCAGGAATGGACTGCGTGCCGTGCCGATTCCGGTCGAGAGGCGCGTTCCAGTCGAACTCCTCTTCGGTGTCCACCGTGACGATGAAGCGCTGGCCGAAATCCTCGCGGAACCGGGCAAGGGAATCGGCGCGGGGAGGCAGGAGAAGGTTGGTCTCCGGCAAGGCAGGTATTCCCTCGGATGGACCGCGTCCCGAAGAGGCGGTGGCTTGGACTGGAAAGCGGGCCGAGCGCGGAGGCCGGGCATCTTTTTTGTGGCACGATCTCGGTAAAGGCAAAACGTTCCGCTTCGGTAAAAGACCAGCAGCGGGAGGGCGGTTGATTTCGGTCTTTCGCGTTCAGACCGCCCGGATTTCGCCATCCTGCGCGCCGTCTGCCGCGCCGCCGGTCGTGGCGGGGAGGGAGAGCAGCAAATCGTGTCCGTCTCTCTGAAGGCCGCCCCCGGCGGCCGCGGCTTCGGCGGCGGCTAACCGCAAGGAGAAACCGATGCCGAACATGCCGGTCGAGAGGGACTGGCCGCGCTCGCTGGCGGGCATATCGAACAGGCTCTGCCCATCGCGGGCCAAGAGCAAGGCCGGCAGGGAGATCTGCAGGACCAGCCGCCCGTTCTCGAACCTGAGGCGAAGCGGCAGCACTTCCTGGGGAGCGGTCATGCCCGCCAGCACGGCGAAGAGGCGCCATATCAAGCGCTCGACTTCGGTGCGTTCCAGCGCAACGCGGAGGGGCGCGGCTTGTGGCTCGGGCAGCAGGAAGCCGCTGCCGCGCGGCTGCGTCCAGGCTTTCAGGCGCGCCACGGTCTCGCGCAGGACCGAAACGAGGTCGCTGTCTCCGGATTCAAGCCCGAGCGTTCCCGATTCGAGCTTCACCAGCCTGTCCAGTTCCTCGAACCCCGCAAGGATATGCGCACAATCGCCGGCGATTGCCGCGGCCAGAGCGCGATACTCGTGCGGTGCGGGGCCGTAGAGCTGTTGCTGGATGATCTCCGCCGCCACTTGGATGGCGTTGGCCGGGGTGCGCAGTTCATGCAGCACCTGGCGCATGCGATCCGCCTCGCTCGGCTGCGCCGCCGGCGGAGCATCCACGGGGGCGATTCGGCCGGGGCGGCGCAGCCGGCCGGCATAGCCGGTGAAGCGGCCGCTTGCGGGATCGAAGTGGGGCACGGCATCGACTTGCCACAAGCCGCTGACAGCGGGCGCTCCGGTGATATCGATGGCCACGGCGCGGAGCGGCTGGCGATGCCGCATGGACAGCGCGATTCCCGGTACTTGCGCCTGGACGAGGGAGGACGCAGGATCGAGCGGCTCCCTGTTCGCGGGATCGAGCGCGGCGAGATTGAGCCCGATCAGCGCGCCCGCATGCGGCCCTTCGGCCCAGGAGACCCGTCCCTCCGAGTCGGTTGCGAAGTCCATCGCCGCGAGCGGCACGGTGCTTTGCGGATCGCCGAGCGGGAGCCGCGTGGATGTGCCAGCGCCGCCGTGTTTTTCGCGTGCCTTGCGAAACTCCTCGATACGCCGGACGATGGCGCCGATGCCGGCCGAGTCCTCGGCGACGGGTTGGTCACGGACCTCGGTCGGTCGGTGGCTGCGCGGAGTCCCCAGCCCGGCTGCGCCGCGCGTGGCTGCCACCCGCTCCAAGTCCGCGAGCGAGGCGGGGGCAGGTGAACCCGCGGCGATCTCGGCCGTTTGCACTTCGTCGAGCAGGTCGAAAGGCTCGGCCTCTTCTGTCACGGAGACGGACGATGACCCTCCGGCAGCCCCGGCTCCCTGCGGCGTCGAAGGCGCCGGGCAGGGCGGCAGCCCCCGGTCGTGGATGCCGAGCCGGGCAAGCAGGGCATCGACTTTCTCGCCGAGATCCCGCCGGTGGCGCAGTATGCCGCGTGCCCGCACGGGGAGGGCGGGGACGAGTTCGAGCCATGCAGCCTCCTCCAGCCGAGCGGTGCCGATGGCGGCAGAAGCCACTTCCGGTTCCGCTTCCGCCAGCAGGGCCAGCAGGCGCGGATTGCTCAAGGGCTGGAGGGGGCCACGCACCAGGCGCGCGCGGTCGGCCGCCGATATGCGTGCCGCCAGTTCGGCCATGCGGGCGAACCCGGCATCGACCGTGTCCGAATCCACGTCGCCCGGCAGGTTCCCCAGAATGTCGATCAGCTGCCGATACTGGATACGTGCCAGCGCGTCCCCGGAGGACGGCAGGCGCAGCACCGTGGCAAGGCGATCGTCGAAATGCATTCCAGCTCCATAAGGCCATCGCGAGGCGTTGCGAAGCCCGCTCCACGATGACTCCGGTCAGCATAGGCCGAGAGTGGTTAAACCGGGGTCACCGAGGCCTTATCAAACTGTGCAGAGGCGGTAATCCGGTAGATTGTAGGCGTTGCAATGCGGGACGATTACGCTATGGGATAATATTATTACAGGGGTGTCAGCGATTTCGAGTGGATATTGCATGCCGGATGACGCTGCGCACCCGCAAGGAAAGTTTCGCATGATTAATCTCGATGACATCGATCGCCGCCTGCTTGCAGAGTTGCAGGACGAGGGGCGGATCACCAATGTCGAACTCGCCCAGCGCGTCGGTCTCACCGCGCCGCCCTGCCTGCGCCGCGTGCGCAGCCTGGAGGAATCGGGCATCATCCAGGGCTATCACGCCGATCTCGATGCCTCGAAGCTGGGCTTCACGATCACCGTCTTCGCACTGGTCAGCCTGAAAAGCCAGGCCGAGGAATCGCTGCGTGCCTTCGAAGACCACATGAAGGGCCTGCCCGAAGTGCGCGAATGCCATATGCTCAACGGCGAGATTGACTTCATCCTGAAGATCGTCAGCCGCGACCTCCAGAGCTTCCAGGAATTCCTGACCAGCAAGCTGACGCCGGCTCCGAACGTGGACAGCGTCAAGACTTCGCTGACGATCCGCACCGCCAAGAGCGTTCCCGGCGTGCCGCTGGAAGCCTGAGAGCGAATCACTGCGTGGCAATGATGAGAAAAACGCGCCGCGTCCTCCTTGTGGGCGCGGCGTTGCTGTTGGCGGCCGGGAACATCTGGTGGTTCACGCGCGGCCGTGATGCGCCCCAGCCCGATTTCGTGCTGGGAACGGGGCTCGAGAAGACAAGCGTCCCGGCCGAGGCCTTGCCGTCGCTTCCCCGGTACGATGCCGCCGGAACACAATGGCGCGAGCAGGGCCGTCCGCTCGCCTCCATCGGCGACCGTGTTCGTCCCTACAGCGGCGATGGAGCCAGCGGATGGAAGCCGAAGTCCTATGTGACGATCGGCGTGGAGGCGAGTGCGGGGCCGGACGAACTTCGCCCGATCTTCCTCGATCTCGCCCGGAAGGGGATCTGCGACGTGGCCGTCGTCCAGGACGGCACCGCGCCCGGTCCGGGCGGTGAGATCGAGGTCTTCATCCAGCACATCGTGTCGGTAAAGGACGGGAAGGGCGTCGTCGTGAACTGCGCTCCGGCTCAGAGCGCCGCCGCCCCCTCCAGCGCCAGCAAGTAGCTGCCCGCGCCGAAGCCCGCGACGGTGGCCTTGGCGGCCATGCCGACCCACGAGGTATGACGGAAGTCCTCGCGAGCGTGCGGATTGGAGAGGTGAACCTCGACCACCGGCACCTTGATGGAGCGGATCGCGTCATGCAGCGCGACGGACGTGTGGGTATAGGCACCGGGGTTGATCAGCACGGCATGGGCGCCTTCGTCCTCGGCTTCGTGCAGCCAGTCGACGAGGAAGCCCTCGTGGTTCGATTGTCGCATCTCGATCGTGCAACCGAGCGCTTCGCCGCGCTCCACCAGCATGGCGCGAATGTCCTCGAGGGTCTGCGAGCCGTAGATCGCCGGTTCGCGCTTGCCCAGCCGGTTGAGGTTCGGTCCGTTGAGGACGTAGACGAGCTTGCTGGCCATTTCGCTATTTTTCCCGGTGCGGTTGCTATCGGGACGCGGCTCTAAAGCATTTTCGCCTCCGCTGAAAACACCCGGCGGCAGGGCTTGCGAGGGAAGCGGTCAGCGCGGCGCTGGCATCTCGTCGCCGATCGGGCGGCCATCCGCCTGGAAGCCGGGCTGCTGCGGCGACGGCTCGGCAGCTTCGCCATCTTGAGGCGCATTCGCGGAATTGTCGCCTTCCGCGGCCGAACCATCGCTGCCGCCTTGGTAGAACCTGGCGAGTTCGGCCTCGTTAGCCTTGAGACGGGCGGTTGCAGCGGCGCGCTCGGCCTGCTGGCGAGCGGCTGCTTCCTGTCCGGCGGCGGCCTGCGTCTGCGCAAGCTGTCGTTCGCGTTCTTCCTCGCGGCTGGGACCGCAGGCGGCCAGCATGAGGGCGGGGACCAGGACCAGTCCGCCCCGCATGACGTTTCCAAATGCCCTTGGCCGCAACACTTCGCCTCCTTGCCCGACCGCTCTTGCGGTCCTGCAAGGAGGCTTATCGAAGAGCACTTGGCTTTGTCTTAACAGGCCGCCTTTTCAGCGGCTCCGCATCAACGATCGCTGCCCCTGGTCTTGCCCCACTGGCGCATGGCGGAATAGCCGAGGTATCCCGTGCCGAAGAGCGCGTAGAGCGGCTCGGGGATGCCGTTCAGGTAGGCGGCCATCGATCGGCCGATGGCCTGGGCGGTGACCGGGCTCACGGCGCCGATCAGGCCCATCGGCAGAGCCCAGAGAATCATAAGGTAGATGACGTAGAGAAAGCTCGGCCGCGCGCGGCTGGTCCAGGGGTCGCTGGAAGCGGCTTCCGCGACAATGGGGGAGAGACTCGCGCGAAGCAGTTCAAGTTCCTGGGAATTTTCGAGCTTGAGCAGTTCCAGTTTGGCGCGATCGCGAGCCTCGGGATCGGGGATCACTTTGTCGATGATTCGGGCAACAGGCGAGACGATCGAATCGAACAGGGCCATTTCGGGCACTCCCTTGGATGGTGGCCCGCAACCAGATAAACGAATCCGCCGATGTAGGAAAATGCCCGGCGAACCGCCGTCACCGTTTCCCGGCAGGCTTGCACATCCCTCCGGCGCGATCCGCCAGGGCGAAGTCTCCGGCCCGGAGCGCCGTCTTGCGCGCGTCCGAGCAGCGTCCGTCCGCCACCAGCGCGCCGACTTCCTCAAGGAGGCCCTGCTGCTTCTGCGCCTCTTCTCGGTCCGCGTTATCCTTGCGCAAACGCTCGGCTTCCTGAAATCCCGAATAGCGCCGCTGCGCCGGGTTTTCGTCGCCGTTCGGCTGGAGGGAGCAGGAGGCGATATTGCCGAGCCGGTAACAGGTCGACGTCTGCGCACCGGACGGCGAGGCCGCAAGCGCGGCGAAAACGAGCCCGATCGCTGCAAGAGTGAACTTCATCGGCGCCCCCCGAATGCCACAAGGCAAAGTCGCGCTTTAGATGAACTTACGGCGATTTCGCGTCAAGAACTTCCGGGGCGAGCGTAGTCTTCCCTTTTCGTCATTGCGAGAGCCGGGGCGGATGGCAGAGGCTCTGGTCCGACGAAGGCAGTATATAGAGCCCAAACGAAAAACGCCGCCTTCTGCACGAAGCAGAAGGCG
>NZ_ATHL01000090.1 GCF_000445125.1 Novosphingobium lindaniclasticum LE124 | reverse complement strand
GGCGCCGGGCGCCCGCCCCCGTTCTCGTTTTACGCCCCGTTCCTGGTTCAGGCGGCGCCGACCCAGACAACCCAGCCCACCAGCCAGGCCGCGACCACGCAGGCGATCAGCCGCCACACGGGCGCCTTCACCATACCCCTGGTTCCAGCGGGCATCATCCGCGCGCCCGTGACCATGGCCCCGATAAGCTGGTCCCGCTTCACCAAGCGGTAATAGACGATCGCGCTCAGATGCAGCACGATCATCGCCAGGATCAGATAGAACACCACTCCGTGCAGTTCCGTAGCGCGTCCGGCCGTTGTCGAGGAGACAAGGTGATTGAGCGGCCCGGTAGTGCCGTCATCGGGATCGCCGGCGAAGAAGCCCAGCGTGACCTGCAAGGCGAGGAGGCCGAGCATCGCCAGTACGCTCCATCCGCCCGCCGGATTATGACCGACTGTGGGCTCGTGGCCGCTCGATCGCAGGTGACCGATTACCGCGCCCGGCCCGCGCACGAAGGATGAGAACCGCGCGGTCGATCCACCCACGAAGCCCCAGAGAACCCGGATAACCAGCAATTGCATCAACACCGTGCCGATGCTGGTATGCCAACCCATCTCGCCGTTTTCGGCCGTCCACCACAGCGCGGGGATCAGGACGGCGAAGCTCCAGTGGATGACCCGGACAGGCCAGTCCCACAAGGGGGTGCGGACGGTCTCCGCACCCTTGCTGCTGCTCACTGCTTGTTCTCGCGGAAGGTGTCGTGGCAGCCCTTGCAGGAGCCGCCGATCTCGCCCATCGCCAGCTTCGCGGCGGCGGCATCCCTGGCGCCGGCTGCGGCCTTGAGCTTGCCGGCCGCGGTGGCCAGCCTGTCGGCGGCCGCCTTGAATTCGGCGGGCTTGTCCCAGATCACGGGGAGTGCCTCGGTCTTCTCGCCCGATTCCTTGCCGCTACCCTTGGGGAAGAGGCCGACGATCTCGCCTGCGTCCGTCTGGATCGAGGTGGCGGAAGCAGAGACGACCGCAAAGTCCGGCGCGGCATCTTCCAGCGCTTCCTTGGCGGCCTTGTTCGCCTTGCCGATGGCCTTGAAATTGGCTTCGCGCGCTTCGATCGTGTCGGCAACTTTTACCAGGGCGGGCGAGGCATCGGTCGTGGTCGCGGCGGGTTCAGAGCCTTTGCAGCCGGTCAGGGCGGCCGCAAAGACAAAAGCGGCTAGGGAGGTCGTGACGAGAGTCTTCGATGCCATTTCGCTGCTCCTGGCAGTTATCCTTGAGCGGGAGGCCGTACTTTGTTTGCCCGTCGGCCTTGGTCCCAAGCGCTTGATAACCGCTGTCGTCGCCATGCAGCGAATGGTTTTTGAAATGTCAGCCGAAAACCACCCCATCCATCAGCTTGCGCGCGGTGCGAAGGAGGGCGGCGCTGGTTACGGCGCCGCCCTCGTCCGTGTCGAGGACACAGGACATCTCGCCGGTCGGATGTTCGACCGACAGTGTCTTGCGGCGATCCGTCGGGGATTTGGCCTCGGGGATCTGCGCCACTTCGGCAGCGGGCGAGCCTTCGATCAGGCAGGCCGTCGCCACCGAGACCGCGCCGAGCACGCCGATCGTGGCGTGGGCGCGGTGGGGAATGAAGCTGCGCACGGTCACCGCGCCGCCATGGCGTGGCGGGGCGACCAGCATCATCTTGGGGACCGACTTGTCCTTGACATCGCCAAGGTTCATCCGCTCGCCAACGGCCAGGCGGATGGCCTCGATCTTCGCCTTCAGTTCGGCATTGGCATCCAGGCTGTCGCGGTCCTCGTAGCCGGTCACGCCGACATCCTCGGCCTTCATGACGACGCAGGGCATGCCATTGTCGATCAGCGTCACGCGCACGCCGTTCACTTCGTCGGCGGCGTTGCCGGTGGGCAGCAGCGCGCCGCAGGAGGAACCCGCAGTGTCGCGGAATTCCAGCGGAACCGGCGCATGAGTGCCAGGCACGCCGTCGATCGCGGCATCGCCCTTATACGATACGGCACCGTTCGGCGTCTGCACGGTGGCGACGGCGACCTGCCCGGTGTTCTCCATGAAGATGGCGACCGGGGTTTCATCGCTCCGGGCCTCGACCAGTCCGCGCTCGATGGCGAAGGGGCCGATCCCGGCGAGGATATTGCCGCAGTTCTGCTGGTCGCTGACAAGCGCCTTGTCGACGAAGACCTGAAGGAACAGGTAATCGACGTCGATGCCCTCGCGCTCGGACTTGCTGACGACAGCCACCTTGCTGGTCAGTGGATCGGCGCCGCCCATGCCGTCGATCTGGCGCGGGTCGGGCGATCCCATGATCGAAAGCAGGAAGGCATCGCGCGCGGCGGTGTCTGCGGGGAGATCGCTCTTGAGGAAATAGCCGCCCTTGGACGTGCCGCCGCGCATCCACATGCAGCGCACGCCGTCCCTGTTCGCTTCGGTGCCACTCATCGCAGATCTCCTTTTCCCGCAAGCTGTGTCCTGCCCAAGCGCGTGGGAAGGGGGAAAGAGAAACTTTGGAACTGCGATAGGATTTGGCTAAGAGTAGTTCCATGGACATCTGGAACTTCAACCTCCGGCACTTGCGCGCAGTCGCCAAGATTGCCGAATTGGGGACGGTCAACGCCGCCGCGCTGGCTGTGAACCTCAGTCAGCCCGCGATAACACAGGCGCTTGGCAGGCTTGAGGCGATGATCGGCCTGCCTTTGTTCGAGCGCCGTCACGACGGGATGATTCCCACCCGTGCCGGAGAGATCCTGGCGCCGCGCATCGGCGCCGCGCTTGCCCATATCCAGAGCCCGCACGTCACCATGTCGCGCCTGCGCGCATTGCTCGCACTCGCCGAAACAGGGAGCTATGCCGGGGCCGGGCAAGAGACCGGGCTGTCGCTGCCCTCGATCCACCGCGCGGTCAACGACCTTGCCCTGGCGCTGCGCCGACCGCTGGTGGCGCGGCAGGGGAAGTTCGTCATCACCACCGAGGCGGGCACCCAGCTCGCGCGCGAGTTCCGCCTGGCGAAAGTGGAACTGGAGGCGGGCCTGTCCGAAGTGGAGGCGCTGCGCGGGCTGGAGACGCGGCGGATCGCCATCGGCGCCATGCCGTTGTCTCGGGCGCGTATTCTGCCCGCCGCCGTGGCGCGGTTCCTGTCGCGGCGGCCCAGGGTGAAGCTGACGATCGTCGAAGGTTCGCGCGCCGAACTGGTGGAGCCGCTGCGCAACGGCACGCTCGACCTCATAGTGGGCGCCTTGCGCGACCCGTTGGTGGAAGGCGATCTGGTCCAACACCCGCTTTTCGAAGACCGCCCGGCGGTCTACGGGCGCAAGGGCCATCCGCTGGAAGGCACCAACCCCGGCGCGGCCGACGTGGCACGGTATCCTTTCACCCTACCGCCGCGCGGAACGCCCCTGCGCGACAGTTTCGAGCGCTATTTCGAGGAGCACGAGGTACCCTTGCCCGGGGTGCCGGTGGAGTCGGGGTCGGTGATGATGATCCGGCAGGTGATGATGGGCGGGGATTTCCTCACCGTGCTTTCGCCCGATCAGGTGTCGGTCGAGGTGGAGGCCGGGTGGCTCTGCGAACTCTCGCGGCTTCCCGCCGAATTCACGCGTCACATCGGTATGACCACCCGCGCGTCGCTGCGGCCGACCGAGGTACAGAGCGAGTTCTTTGCCGATCTCGAATGGGCGGCGCGAGAGGTTTCTCGGTAAGGTCTTGGCCGATGGCCTGGCTTAAAGCGGGCATGTGCGGCCAGGCGGACGCAATCCCCGTATTACGTGAAGCTTATAGCTTCTGGGTGGTTCCAATTGGCGGCTTTCGGCCGATCGGGGCAGACTGGCATCATGAACAGGTCCATTGCCCTTATCGGGTTCGGAGAGGCCGGATCGACGTTTGCGGGAGCTGGGGACTGGGCCGGACAGGCTCGTGCCTTCGATGTGCTTCCCGAACGCCGTGAGGTCATGGCCGAACTCGGCATCACCGCCTGCGATAGCGTAGAGCAGGCCCTTTCGGGCGCCGCGCTGGTGCTTTCGCTCGTCACCGCAGACGCCGCGCCGAAGGTGGCGCAAGCCGTCGCGCCCGTGCTGGGCGAGGGCGCGTTGTTCTGCGATATGAACTCGGTCGCGCCAGGCACCAAACGGGCAGCTGCCAAGGCGATCGCCACCGGCAAGGGGCGATACGTGGACGTTGCCGTGCTCGCCCCGGTCAATCCCGCGCGGATGAAGGTGCCTCTGCTGGTCTCGGGGCCGGACGCTGCAGAAGCGCATACCGCTCTTGAGGCGGTGGGCTTCGCCAATGTCCGCACCGTGGGCGCCGATGTCGGCCGCGCTTCGGCGATCAAGCTGGTGCGCTCGGTCATGGTCAAGGGGCTTGAGGCGCTGACCGCCGAGATGATGATGGCCGCCCATGCCGAAGGCGTAGGGGACGAAGTGCTGGCCTCGCTCGACGCCAGCGAGAAGACCATTCCCTGGACAAGCCGAGCGGACTACAATCTCGACCGCATGCTGGTCCACGGCCGCCGCCGCGCCGCCGAGATGGACGAGGCTGCGGAAATGCTGCGTTCGCTGGGCATTCCGCCGCTGATGACCGAAAATACCGTCGCCTGGCAGCAGGCGCTGGGCGAGCTGGGCATCGCGCCGCCGCCCGAAGGATTAGAAGCCAAGCTGGCGGCAATCGTTAAGGCGGTTGGCGCGGCGGGCGTACTCAAGGGAGAGAATTGAGCATGTCGCTCATCATCGACTGTCACGGACATTATACCGTCCTGCCCAAGGCGCACGACGCCTGGCGCGAGGCGCAGATCGCCGCCTTCAAGGCCGGGGAAGCCGCGCCGCCGTACCCCGAAATTTCCGACGCGGAGATCCGCCGGACCATCGAGGACAACCAGCTTCGCCTCATCAAGGAGCGCGGCGCCGATCTTACCGTGTTCAGCCCGCGCGCCAGCGCGATGGCGCACCATGTCGGCGATCAGTCGGTTTCCGAGGCCTGGGCGGTTCACTGCAACAACCTTATCGCCCGCGTGGTGAACCTGTTCCCCGAGACGTTCGTGGGCGTGTGCATGCTGCCGCAAAGCCCCAAGGCGGACCTTTCCGCCTCGGTGAAGGAACTGCGCCGCTGCGTCGAGGAACTGGGCTTCATCGGCTGCAACCTCAATCCCGATCCGGGCGGCGGGCACTTCGAGCATCCGCCGCTGACCGACGAATACTGGTTCCCGATCTACGAGGCGATGAGCGAGCTGGACGTTCCGGCGATGATCCACGTCTCGGGATCGTGCAACCCGGCGATGCACGCCACCGGTGGCTTCTACATCGCGGCGGACACCGTGGCTTTCATGCAGCTGATGCAGGGCGATCTCTTCGCAAAGTTCCCCAAGCTGCGCTTCATCATCCCGCACGGCGGCGGCGCGGTGCCCTACCACTGGGGGCGCTATCGCGGGTTGGCGGACATGCTGAAGAAGCCTTCGCTCGACGAATACATCATGAACAACGTGTTCTTCGATACCTGCGTCTACCACCAGCCGGGCGTGAACCTGCTGGCTGACGTGATCGACAACAAGAACATCCTGTTCGGCTCCGAAATGGTCGGCGCGGTGCGCGGGATCGACCCGCAGACCGGCTTCTACTTCGACGACACCAAGCGCTATGTCGATGCGCTCGACATCTCTGACGAGGAGCGCCACGCGATCTTCGAAGGCAATGTCCGCAAGGTCTTCCCGCGCCTCGACGCCAAGCTGAAGGACCGAGGCCTGTGACCGACAAGATCACCGACATCCACGCCTATCTCGGTGAGTTCGACGATATTCCGGGCACGCGCGTCTACACCGCGAAGCGCGCGCGGCAGGGCTATCACCTCAACCAGTTCGCGATGAGCCTGATGAAGGCGGAAAACCGCGAGCGCTGGAAGGCCGACGAGCGCGCCTATCTCGACGAATGGCCGATGACCGAGGATCAGAAGCTGGCCGTGCTCGCGCGCGACTACAATCGCCTGCTGGATCTGGGCGGCAACATCTACTTCCTCGCCAAGGTCTTCTCGACCGATGGCCTGAGTTTCCTTCAGGCCGTTTCGACGATGACCGGCATGTCGGTCGAGGATTATCAGGCGATGATGGTCGCCGGGGGCCGCTCGCCCGAGGGCGTGCGCTCCATAAAGGAGCACCGCTAAGATGGCCCGCATTACGCACGGCATCGCCTGTAGCCATATCCCGGCGCTCGGCGTCGCCAGCGACTTCGACAAGTGGGAAGATCCCTACTGGAAGCCGATCCAGGAAGGTTTCGCGCCCACTCAGAAGTGGGAAGCGGAGAACCTGCCGGACGTCGTGATCCTGGTCTACAACGACCATGCATCGGCCTTCGACATGAAGATCATCCCCACTTTCGCGATCGGCTGCGGCGAAAGTTACAAGCCTGCCGACGAAGGTTGGGGGCCGCGCGCCGTGCCTGATGTGGAAGGCCATCCGGACCTCGCCTGGCACATCGCGCAGAGCCTGATCCTCGACGAGTTCGACATGACCATCATCAACGAGATGGATGTCGATCACGGCCTTACCGTTCCGCTCTCGATGGTGTTCGGCAAGCCTGCCAAGTGGCCGGTCAAGGTGATCCCGCTGGCGGTGAACGTCGTCACCTATCCGCCGCCATCGGGCAACCGCTGCTGGGCGCTGGGTGAGGCGATCGCGCGCGCCGTGGAAAGCTTCCCCGAAGACCTGAACGTGCAGGTTTGGGGCACCGGCGGCATGAGCCACCAGCTTCAGGGCCCGCGCGCCGGGCTGATCAATGCCGAGTGGGACCAGATGTTCCTCGACAAGCTTTCGGGCGATACGCAGGAACTGCGGCACATTCCGCATATCGAATACCTGCGCGAAACTGGCAGCGAAGGCATCGAGATGGTGATGTGGCTGATCATGCGCGGCGCGCTCGGCAAGGAAACCCGCGAATTGCGGCGCTTCTACCACGTCCCCGCCAGCAACACGGCCGTGGGCCATATCGTGCTGGAGCCGGTGAACGGCGAGGTTCCGCCCTCGACCACCGTCGAAGGCAACAATGCCGCCGCGCAAAGCCTGATCGACTGATCGATTCCGCGTGCCGGTGGTTGACGCCGGCACGCCCTTTGTCTTTGACAGACACCCCAAGGAGATTCCCATGCGTATTGCCCTCGTAGGCGCCGGCGCTTTCGGTGAAAAGCACCTAGACGGCCTCAAGAACATCGATGGCGTAGAGATAGCCTCGGTCATCAGCCGCTCGGCCGAGCAGGCTGCCGAAGTCGCCGCCAAGTACGGCGCGCCGCACTCCGGCACCGATCTGGCCGAAGTGCTGGCCATGCCGGACGTCGATGCCGTAATTCTCTGCACCCCCACGCAGATGCACGCCGAACAGGCGATCGCCTGCATGAACGCCGGCAAGCACGTGCAGGTCGAAATTCCGCTGTCGGACTCCTGGGCCGATGCCGAGGCGGTCGTCGCCAAGCAGAAGGAAACCGGGCTGGTCTGCATGGTCGGCCACACCCGCCGCTTCAATCCTTCGCACCAGTACGTGCATAACAAGATCACCGCGGGTGAGTTCAACGTCCAGCAGATGGACGTGCAGACCTACTTCTTCCGCCGCAAGAACATGAACGCAAAGGGCCAGCCGCGCTCGTGGACGGACCACCTGCTGTGGCACCACGCCGCGCACACGATCGACCTGTTCGCCTACCAGTCGGGCAAGATCGTCGCCGCCAACGTGCTGCAAGGGCCGAAGCACCCGGAACTCGGCATCGCCATGGACATGTCGATCCAGCTGAAGGCAGAGACCGGCGCGATCTGCACGCTCTCGCTCTCGTTCAACAACAACGGCCCGCTCGGCACCTTCTTCCGCTACATCGGCGACAGCGAAACCTACATCGCGCGGTACGACGATCTGGTGAACGGCCGCGAAGAGCCGATCGACCTCACCGGCGTCACCGTGTCGAACAACGGCATCGAGCTGCAGGACCGCGAATTCGTCGCCGCCATCCGCGAAGGGCGTGAGCCCAATTCGTCGGTCGGCAAGGTGCTCGATTGCTACCGCGTGATCGGCGAACTGGCGCAGAGCCTGGAAGCACAGGACGGCTGGTCCTGATGACGAAACGCCTCCTCGCGGGCCGTCCGGTCCACGCCGTCGGTCTCGGCTGCATGAATGTGGCCTGGGCTTACGGCAATCCGCCGTCTCGCGAGGAGGCGGCCCGTCTGTTCCGCCATGCCCTGGATGCGGGCTGCGACCACTTCGACACCGCCAATATCTACGGCATGGGTCTCAGCGAGGAGATCCTTGGCGAAGCGATCATGGACCGGCGGGGCGAGTTCCTGCTGGCCTCCAAGACCGGCATCCTGATCGACGGCGCCCGCCGCGGCATCGACTGCGCGCCGGACAGCATCACCGCCTCGCTTGACGCCAGCCTAAAGCGGCTGGGCACCGATCACATCGATCTGTTCTACATGCACCGCTTCGATCCGAAGGTGCCGATTGCCGACTCGGTGGGCGCCATGGCGCGCGCGATCGAGGCGGGGAAGATCGGCGCCTATGGCGTGTCGGAATGGTCCGCCGCGCATGTCCGCGAGGCGCATGCCGTGCATCCGGTGGCAGCGGTGCAGACCGAATATTCGCTCTGGACCCGCAACGTCGAACTGGGCGTGATGGACGCCACGCGCGACCTCGGGATTGCGCTCGTCGCTTTCTCGCCGATCGCCCGCGGGGCGCTGGGCGGTGAACTGACCGACGTCAACACGCTCACCGAGAAAGACCTGCGCCGCAACTTCCCGCGCTTCATGGGCGAGAACTGGGCGCACAACCTGGCGCTGATCGCGGAGTTCAACGCGCTCGCGGCCTCGGTCCATGCCACACCGGCGCAGCTGGCGCTCGCCTGGGTACTGGCGCAGGGCGAGCACGTCCACGCCATTCCGGGCACGCGCGCGATCGCACACTTCGACCAGAACCATCCCGCCGCCGATCTCGCGATCGACGCGGAAGTGCTGGAGCAGGCGGGCGCGTTGATGAACCAGCAGACGATTGCCGGGCACCGCTACCCGGACATGATCAAGCCCAGCATCGATACCGAGGACTACGCCTGAGGCAGGCTTCGCTGTCGGCCGCTCTGGATTGCTTCGCTGCGCTCGCTATGCGAAGGTTGAGGGGTGTTCCGCTGGTGGGATTTTGCGCTTCATCTCGCCATTGCGAGGAGCGAAGCGACCCAGCAATAAAGAGCGACGAAGCACGGCGGAACATTAGACCCGCAGCGTCGGTTCTCCCGGCATGGACAAAGCCGCAGCTTACCCGGAAGCCTCCGAAGCCCGCGATCTCTCGCATGACGATCCCGAGCGCAAGAAGACCGACCGCGAGATTGAACGCGACGAATCCGGCTTGACCGGCCACGAACGCGGACAGATCAAGGACAACCTGCGCCTTTCGGCAGTCACCGTATTCTCCGTGATCCGCCGCGAAGGCGAGGAGGAGCTGCACCGACCCGCCATGTCGCTCTGGTGGTCGGGAATAGCCGCCGGCATCGGCATTTCCACTTCGGTCTTCGCGCAGGGCCTGCTTCACCAATCCTTCCAGGACCATCCCCAGCGAGAGCTGATCGCGGCCTTCGGCTATGCCATGGGTTTCGTGCTGGTTGTGCTCTCCCGCCTGCAACTCTTCACCGAGAACACGCTGACGGCGGTGTTGCCGCTGCTTGCCGGGCCGAACGGGGAGCGGCTCTGGCGCACCGCGCGGCTGTGGACGATCGTGCTGGCGGCCAACCTGGTGGGCACGTTCCTGACGGCCCTGCTGATCGACATCTTTGCCGATCCTGTCCATCCCACGGTAGCCGGCATGCTTGAGGTATCACGCAAGGCCGGGCAGGCAAGTGGCTGGACGGCCCTGCTCGACGGTGTACCGGCCGGCTTCTTTATCGCCGGCTTCGTATGGATGCTGCCCAGTTCAAAGGGCTTCGAGATCTTCGTGGTGGGGCTTTTCGCCTGGCTGATCGCAGCGGGCGGGTTCGCCCATGTGGTTGCCGGATCGACGGAGATGTTCCTCCTCGTCCTTCACGGCGAACTGCCCGTCTTCGATGCCTTCGCGCTGCATCTCGCGCCGACGCTGGTGGGCAACGTAATCGGCGGCACCTGCCTTTTCGCGCTGCTGGCTTTCGGCCAGATCAAGGCGGAGATCGATGCGGGATGATCTTGCCCGCCAAGCGCGCTAGTAGGGCGCGATGAACGGTTCAGAGACAATCGTCGTCCGGCGCAATGCTTACGGCCTCGACTTAGGTGCCGCCGAGCCTTTCGCCATACCGGTGGAAGCGCCCATCGCCATAGAGACTAACGGCATCGCCTATGCCGTGATGATGGCGACGCCCGAGCACATCGAGGATTTCGTCACCGGGTTCCTGATGGCCGAGGGGCTCGCCGAAGCCGGGGAGGTGGGCGACGTGACGGTCCATGAGGTCGAGAACGGGGAGTGGGGCACCGGCTACGTCGCCCGCGTGAACCTGCCGTTCGAGCGGCTCGGCGCCATCGTCGAGCGGGCGCGGCGGCGGGTGGGGGACAGTTCCTGCGGTATCTGCGGGATCGAAGGGGTGGAAGCCGCGCTGCGGCCGCTGCCGCCGCTTGCCCGGATGAGCGAGGCTTCGCCGCAAGCCATCCGACGCGGGCTCGGCGGCCTGCGAACGGCGCAGGCGCTGGGGCGGGAGACAAGGGCGACCCATGCGGCGGCCTTCTGCAACGCGGACGGCAGCCTTGTGGCCGTGCGCGAGGACGTGGGACGCCACAATGCGCTGGACAAGCTGGTCGGCGCGCTGGCTCGGCAAGGCGTCCATGCGGGGCAGGGCTTCATGATTGTGACGTCGCGCTGTTCCTACGAACTGGTCGAGAAGACCGCGCGCGCCGGATGTCCCTTGCTGGTGGCGATTTCAGCGCCGACCAACCTGGCGGTCCATCGCGCGCGGGCGGCGGGCCTGAAGTTGTGCTTCGTGGCGCGCGACGATACGATGCTGACGATGCCGGACGGGGAAGAGGCCGACGAAAGTGCCACCGGCCTCGTCGAACCGTAACGCGGGCTTTCCTGTTTTGCTTGCAGTATTCTCCTGCAAACCTAGATTCACGAACGACGACATCATTTTTGAAGGACGGGATTTTCTTCGATGGCCACCACGACCGATCAGGCGACCGCTGGCGAACTCAAGCTGACGCCACCCGATCCCGTGCCGGTCGTCCAGCCGGAAAAGGCGGCGGGGCTGGTTCCGATCGGGGATGAGCAGAAGTCCAAGCTGCAGGTCCGGGTCGATGAATTCGTCGAGGACCTCGTCTCGCAGGACGTGAACTCGCCCGAATTCGGCCGCCGAGTGGACCAGATCACCAATATGGGCCGCAAGGAAATCTCCGAGGCGTCGGGCCAGTCCAACCGCTTCCTCGACCGCCCGGTGCGCGCCATGGACAAGGACGCCGGCGTCGGCGCCGACCTTGCCGAACTGCGCCGCACCGTGGAAGACCTCGACCCCTCCACCAAGGGTGATCTGCTCTCGCGCCGCAAGATCTTCGGGATCATCCCGATGGGCAACAAGTTGCGCAATTACTTCGACGGCTACCAGAGCGCGCAGGGCCATATCAGCGCGATCCTCGCCCGGCTTCAGGGCGGCAAGGACGAGCTGCTGATGGACAACGCCTCGATCGACGTCGAGCGCCAGAACCTCTGGGCGGCGATGGGCAAGCTCGAACAGATGATCTTCATGTCGAAGGCGCTGGACGAGACGCTGGAGCAGAAGGCCGCCGATCTCGATCACACCGACCCCGCCAAGGCCAAGGCCGTGCGCGAGAGCGCGCTGTTCTATGTGCGCCAGCGCACGCAGGACCTGCTGACGCAGATGGCGGTTTCGGTGCAGGGCTACCTCGCGCTCGATCTGGTGAAGAAGAACAACGTCGAACTGATCAAGGGCGTGGATCGCGCCTCCACCACCACCGTCGGCGCGCTGCGCACGGCGGTGACCGTGGCGCAGGCGATGGCCAACCAGAAGCTGGTGCTGGACCAGATCACCGCGCTCAACACCACGACCGCGCGGATCATCGACGGCACCGGCCAGATGCTCAAGGACAATACCGCGCGCATCCATGAACAGGCGGCGAATTCCACGATCCCGCTGGAGACGCTCAGCCGCGCCTTCCAGAACATCTACGACACGATGGATTCGATCGACACCTTCAAGATGCAGGCGCTCGATTCCATGAAGCAGACGGTGCAGTCGCTGGAAGGCGAAGTCACCAAGTCCAAGGCCTATATCGCCCGCGCCCAAGGCCAGGCCGAGGGTACCGCACCGGGTAGCGACAAGACGGCGAAGGCGATGCTGGAGGCGCTCGACTGACCGCCATGGCCCAGCTTCCCACGACCGGCAACCGCAATGCCGTGAACCAGGAGATCATCCGCGCCGCGCGCCGCCAGCGCGCAGCGCGGCTCTACAACGCCCGCAAGGAGCGCTGGAGGTTTCGCTGGCGCCGTCTGCGCCGGGCGTTCCTGGCGCTGTTCGGCATCTTCATCGTCGCGCTGACGGCTGGGCTGATCCTGGGCGGACTGTCGTTCACGACGACGGTGCTGACCACCTTGTTGGCCTTCGCGGTGTTCATAGTGCTGTCGATCTATCCCTCCACGCCTAGAGTGCGTTCGGAGCATCTGGGCAGCGCGAGTTTGCCGGAACTGGCGGGCTCGACCGAGATCTGGCTGGAGAACCGCCGCCGTGCTCTGCCCAATGCGGCCGTGGATGCCGTGGACATGATCGGCGTGCGCCTCGAACAGCTTGCGCCGCAGCTCGCCACGCTGGAAGACACCGGCCCGGCCGCACGCGAAGTGCGCAAGCTACTGTCCGAGCACTTGCCTTCGCTGGTCGACAGCTACACCCGCATTCCGCCCGAACTGCGCAATAAACCCCATGCGGGCGGCACCACGCCGTCGCAGCAACTCGTGGAAGGACTGGGCGTCATAGCCGGCCAGATCGAGGCCATGAGCCTGGACTTGTCCCGCAACGATCTCGACGCCTTGGCCACGCGCGGCCGTTTCCTGGAGACCAAATATATCGACGCGCGCGGCGATGCCTGAGCTGCCGACGCGCTCGGGGAGTCTGGCTTGGTAAGGCTGCGCCGGTGTCTTGGCGCGCATGAATGCGATGAATCGCCTGAGGTTTCATAGCTTAGCTGCTGACGTCCTTCACCGTCTCCATCGCCACATATGTCGAGGTGCTGGATACATGCGGCAGGCTGGAGAGTTTCTCCCCTAGCACGGCCCGGTAGCGGTGGATGTCGCGGGTGCGAACTTTCAGAAGATAGTCGAAGTGGCTCGCCAGCATGTGGCACTCCTCCACTTCCGGAATGCGCTGGATGGCGGCGTTGAATTCCCGCAGCGCCTGCTCGCGGGTGTCGGATAGTTTGACTTCGGTGAAGGCGACATGATCCAGCCCCAGCGCGACCGGATCGATGACGGCGCGAAAGCCCCGGATCACGCCGGATTGCGTCAGGCGGCGCAGGCGCACCTGGCAAGGAGTCTTGGACAGGCCCACCGCTTTGGCGAGATCGGTGACGCTCATTCGGCCGTCTTCGCGCAACGCGGCGACGATTTTGCGGTCGTAGTCGTCCAGAATGACCGGATCGGTGCGTTTAGCCATGCGATTGAACTGCCGATGACGCCAAGATAAGTCTGAATGGATGGTCTTGTGCCCCTGAAAAGACAGATTGCCAAGCCAGCTTGGGATATTGGCGATTCATGACCCACACCGCTCCGTTCTCCGCATTCGCTCCCGCCGTCAGCGCGCCGACGCCGCTCCGCCGCGCGATAACCGAGGCCTTCCGTCGTGACGAGGCCGCCTGTATGGCGCCGCTGCTTGAAGCCGCGACGCTGCCGGAGGCGCAGCGCAGGGCCGTGCGCGAGACGGCAAGCGCGCTCGTCACGACCTTGCGTGCCAATCACAAGGGCAGCGGCGTCGAGGGGCTGGTGCAGGAATACTCGCTGTCCAGCCAGGAAGGCGTGGCGCTCATGTGCCTGGCCGAGGCGCTGCTGCGCATCCCCGACAATGCCACCCGCGACGCCCTGATCCGCGACAAGATCTCGGACGGTGACTGGAGCGCGCATCTTGGCGGCGGCAAGTCGATGTTCGTCAACGCCGCGACCTGGGGCCTGGTGGTGACCGGCAAGCTGGTCGGCTCGGTGGACGACAAGGGGCTGGGGGCAGCGCTCACGCGTCTCGTGGCGCGTGCGGGCGAGCCGGTGATCCGGCGCGGCGTAGACCTTGCCATGCGCCTGATGGGCGAGCAGTTCGTCACCGGCGAAACGATTGGCGAGGCCGTAAAGCGCGCCAAAGAGCTGGAGGACAAGGGCTTTCGCTATAGCTACGACATGCTGGGCGAAGCGGCGACCACCGCCGCCGACGCCGACCGTTACAACACCGACTACGTCAACGCCATTCACGCCATCGGCAAGGCCGGCGCAGGTAAGGGCATCTACGAGGGACCGGGAATCTCGATCAAGCTCTCGGCCCTGCATCCGCGCTACAGCCGTGCCCAGGCAGGCCGGGTCATGGGCGAACTGCTGCCGCGCGTGAAAGCGCTGGCCGTACTTGCCAAGGGCTACGACATCGGCCTCAACATCGATGCCGAGGAAGCCGACCGCCTCGAACTCTCGCTCGACCTGCTCGAAGCGCTGGCGCTCGACCCGGACCTCAAGGGCTGGGACGGCCTCGGCTTCGTGGTGCAGGCCTATGGCAAGCGCTGCCCCTTCGTGCTGGACTGGATCGTCGATCTGGCCCGCCGCGCCGGTCGCCGAATGATGGTGCGTCTGGTCAAGGGCGCCTACTGGGACGCCGAGATCAAGCGCGCTCAGGTGGACGGCCTGGCCGACTTCCCGGTCTATACCCGCAAGGTCCACACCGACGTGTCCTACATCGCTTGCGCGAAGAAGCTGCTGGCCGCGCCGGACGCGGTGTTCCCGCAGTTCGCCACGCACAACGCGCAGAGCCTGGCGACGATCTACCACCTTGCCGGACCGGACTTCGCCGTGGGCCAATACGAGTTCCAGTGCCTCCACGGCATGGGCGAGCCGCTCTATTCGCAGGTCGTCGGGAAAGACAAGCTGGACCGTCCCTGCCGCATCTACGCGCCGGTCGGCACCCATGAGACGCTGCTGGCCTATCTGGTGCGCCGCTTGCTGGAGAACGGCGCGAACTCCTCGTTCGTGAACCGCATCGCCGATCCGGCCGTGCCGGTGGAAGACATGGTGGCGGATCCGGTCGAGGTGGTGCGCGCGATGCCAACGCCCGGCGCCCGTCACGACCTGATCCCGCTCGCCGCCGATCTCTACCCCGGTCGCCGCAATTCGGACGGCATCGATATGGCGGACGAGACCGCGCTCGCCGCGCTCTCGGAAGACTTGCGCCGCTCCGCCGCGCGCGAATGGTTCGCCATGCCGGGCAATGCCCAGGGCGAGGCCCGCGCCGTGCTGAACCCGGCGGACCACGGGGACGTCGTGGGGCGGGTGATCGAAGTCGCGCCCGAAGCGGCTTCCGTCGCCGTCGCCCGCGCCGCGATCAGCCGCTGGGGCCAGGTGCCGGTGGCCGAGCGCGCGGCTATGCTCGATGCCGCTGCCGACGCCATGCAGGCGCGGATCGGCCTGCTCATGGGCCTCGTCATCCGCGAGGCGGGCAAGTCCGCCGCCAACGCCATTGCCGAAGTGCGCGAGGCGATCGACTTCCTGCGCTATTACGCGAAGCAGGCGCGCGAGACGTTCGGCGCCGATCAGATCCCCCTCGGGCCGGTGGTCTGCATCAGCCCCTGGAACTTCCCGCTGGCGATCTTCACCGGGCAAGTCGCCGCAGCCCTGGTCGCAGGCAACCCGGTGCTGGCCAAGCCCGCCGAGGAGACCCCGCTGATCGCCGCCGAGGCCGTGCGCCTGCTGCACGAGGCGGGCGTTCCTAAGGACGCGCTGCAACTGCTGCCGGGCGAGGGCAAGCTCGGCGCCGCGCTGGTCGCCGCCCCGCAAGTGGCGGCGGTGATGTTCACCGGCTCCACCGAAGTGGCGCGCCTGATCCAGAAGCAGCTTGCGGGCCGCGTCTCGGCCCAGGGTCAGGCGATCCCGTTCATCGCCGAGACCGGCGGCCAGAACGCCATGATCGTCGATTCCTCTGCGCTGGCCGAGCAGGTGGTGGCCGATGTGATCGCCTCGGCCTTCGATTCGGCGGGACAGCGCTGCTCGGCGCTGCGTGTGCTTTGCCTCCAGGAGGACGTCGCCGATCGTACCCTGGCGATGCTCAAGGGGGCGCTGGCGGAACTGCGCGTGGGCAATACGCAGGAACTCGCGGTCGACATCGGCCCGGTGATCACGGCCGAGGCCAAGGGCATGATCGACGGCCATGTCGCGCGCATGAAGTCGCGCGGCTGCAAGGTCGAGCAAGTGGCGATCCCGGCAGCCTGCGAGGCGGGTACGTTCGTGGCGCCGACCATCGTCGAGATTTCGACTATCGCCCAGCTCGAACGCGAAGTGTTCGGCCCGGTTCTCCATGTCGTGCGCTTCAAGCGTGACGAACTGGGCGACCTGATCGAGGCGATCAATGCCACCGGCTACGGCCTGACGTTCGGCCTTCACACCCGGCTAGACGCCACGGTGGAGCAGGTAACTTTGGCCATCCGCGCGGGCAATCTCTACGTCAACCGCAACACGATCGGCGCGATCGTCGGCGTTCAGCCCTTCGGTGGGCGTGGGCTTTCGGGCACGGGGCCGAAAGCGGGCGGTCCGCTCTATCTCGGCCGACTGGCACGGCAGGCGCCGCAAGTCCTGGATGCGCCCGCACACGTCGCGCCGCTGGTCGAGGCTTTCGCGAACTGGCTGAGCGGCCAAGGTGACGCCGCCTCGGCCGCTGCGGCGCGGGCGATGGCGGCCGGTTCGGGGCTGGGGATCGAACTGGCGCTGCCGGGGCCGGTCGGTGAGACCAATCTCTATGCGCTCCACCCGCGTGGCCGAATCCTCCTGCGTCCCGCGACCCGCGAGGGGCTTTACGGGCAGATGGCGGCGGTGCTGGCCAGCGGTAATACGGCGACGGTGGAAGGCATGGCGCTTCCGGCTGGACTGCCCCCCGCCGTGGCGGCACGCTTCGCGCCGGACGCGGGCGAGCACTTCGCGGCCTGTCTGGTGGAAGGTGATGCCGAAGCGGTGCGCGCAGCCTGCAAGGCGGTGGCGGAACTGCCGGGGCCGATCGTTCCCGTCCACGTCACGGCCGGGCCGAACCTGGTCTGGTTGCTGGAAGAGGTCTCGACCTCGATCAACACCACGGCGGCCGGGGGCAATGCCAGTCTGATGATGATCGGCTGATTCTTTGCGATGGCAGGACCCTTTAGGGCTGCGATCGAAAAAATAAAAAGGCCCGCGAGTGACGAACTCGTGGGCCTTTTCTTGTCCCTCGGGCGCGGTGTCAGCAGGCCGGCAAGGGATGTCCGCTCACTTCGTTCTCGCGCTTGTGCAGGGCGAGGGTCACCAGAAAGATCGCAAGACCGCCAAGCGAGAGGCACATGCCGATCCAGCCCGTCGAGGTGAGACCGTAGCCTGCCGAGATGGCAAGCCCGCCAAGCCAGGGACCAAGCGCATTGGCCATGTTGAAGGCGCTGTGGTGCGCCGCGGCCGCCAGCGCCTGCGCGTCGCCCGCCACGTCCATCAGTCGGGTCTGGAGGATCGTGCCGAGGCCGCCGGCAAAACCGATCATCACCACCACCACGCTCAGGGTCCAGACGTTGCTTGCCGCCATCGGGAACAGCGCAAGGGCGAAGGCGCTGAACAGCAGCGCGCCGATCGCGGCCTTGTTCAGCGAGCGGTCGGCGGCCCAGGCCCAGAACAGATTGCCCACCGTCATGCCCACGCCGAAGACAGCGAGGACCACCGGCACGAGGTGCTCGGAGACCTTGGTGACTTCGATCATGGTCGAGGCGATGTAGGTGTAGACGGCGAAGAGACCGCCGAAGCCGATGGCGCCGGTGAGCAGGGTGAGCAGCACTTGCGGACGGCGCAGCGCACCGAGTTCGCGCATAGGGCTGGCCCCTTCGGCTGCCTTCTGGTGCGGGGCATAGAGCGCGACGAGTGCCATGGTGATCACCGCGAGCACCGAGACGATGGCGAAGCCGGTGCGCCAGCCGAAGGCCTGTCCCAGCCAGTTGGCCAGCGGCACGCCGATGATCGTCGCCACGGTCAGGCCCGACATGACCAGTGCCACCGACTGCGCCCGCTTGTTCGCAGGCACCATCGAGGCGGCGACCAGCGCGGCGATGCCGAAGTAGGCGCCGTGCGGCAGGCCGCTGATGAAGCGGAACAGCAGAAGCAGCGGATATGTCGGCGCCATGGCCGAAAGGGCGTTGCCGACTGCGAACAGTGCCATCAGTCCGATCAGAAGCGCGCGCCGGGGGAGCTTGGCTGCCAGTACGGCGATGACCGGCGCACCGACTACGACGCCCAGCGCATACGTGCTGATGGCATGGCCGGCTTCGGGCTCGCTCAGGCCGAGATCGCGCGCGAAATAGGGCACGAGGCTCATCGCGGCAAATTCGGTAGTGCCTATGGCGAAGGCGCCCATCGCCAAGGCGAGGATGACGAGCGCGGGATGGGTATGGGCTTTTTGCTGATCAGTCATGTTGCACTGCAATATTGGGGGCACTTGCGATCTAGTGGACCGCTGTGCCATGCCAACCCGCCGGAAGGTGCAATAATTGCACTCGTGGTCTTGTTCGGCGCAATGTGCGGCTGCTTAAGTCCCGTCGTCCCGGCTCAGGTCCGGGACCGCCGGCGATACTTAGGCGCCCGTCTGCGAACGAACGCGACCCGGATAGCGGTACCGGATCAGGTCCGGGACGACGGCTGCCTAAAGCCCCGGATCGAACTCCGGCGCGTTCTTGGTGGTGTAGTCCGAGTGGGTGGCGACGTGGATGCCGCACTCGGTCTTGTTCCAACCGCGCCAGCGGCCCGAGCGCGGATCTTCGCCTTCCGCGACCTTGCTGGTGCAGGGCATGCAGCCGATCGAGGGATAACCCTGCGAAACCAGCGGATGCGCCGGCAGGTCGTGTTCGGCGATATAGGCTGCGATGCGTTCCGGCGACCAGTCGATCAGCGGATTCACCTTGAGGCGGCCCTGTGCATCGGAGGTGTCCACCTCGAAACGGGGCAGGGTGGCGCGGGTGGAGGCCTGGAATGCCTTGCGGCCGCTGAAGGAAGCGTCGTAGCCCAGCAGCGCCTTTTCCAAAGGCTTCACCTTGCGGATTTCGCAACAGCCGTCCGGGTCGTAGGACCAGCGCAGGCCATTCTCGTCCTTTTTCGCCAGTTCCTCGGCATCGGGCACGAGATTGACGAGGTTGGTGAGGCCAAGCTGCTTCACCAGCAGGTCGCGATAGTCCAGCGTCTCGGGAAAATGCTTGCCGGTATCGAGGAACAGCACCGGCACGTTCGCATCGACACGGCTAACGAGGTGCAGCAGCACCGCCGATTCCGCACCGAAGCTGGACACGATCGCGATATCGCCCGCCATGCCTTCCTTGAGCACCGTTTCGAGCATCTCGCTCGTGTCGGTGCCGCGGAAGAGGCGGTTCAGGCGAACGGCATCGGCCTCGTCGAAACGGGGGCCGGTGTCGATCAGGTCGCGGATACGTGCAGCTTCGGTGTTGGGCATTTCTATTCCCTTCCGGTGGACGCTTACGCCGGGTGGCGCTTCGCCCAGATCGCCGGGCGACCGTCGACGACGGTGGCCTGGTAGACGTTTTCCCAACGATCGAACGCGCTCTGGGCGTCCTCTTCGTTGAGGGCCTTTTCGGGCGCGAAGGCATCGAAGCCGCAGCGCCGCAGGTGATGGAGCATATCGATCACCAGATCGCCCACCGCGCGCATCTCGCCCCGATAGCCTGCTTCACGCAGGATGCGGGCCGAGGAATAGCCGCGTCCATCGGTCCAGGCGGGGAAGCTCACTTCCACCAGCGAGAGGCGGTCGAGGTAGGGCAGCAGGTCGCGGGCATCGTCGCCCGGCTCGATGCGGACGGCGGTGGCGTTGGACTGTTCCGAGAACGAATCCACGGTGACGGCGGGGTCGTTGACGGTTTCGTCGTCACGGAAGCGGAACTGGACGTCAACCATAGATAGCCTCCTTGAACGGGTCCATGCCGATACGGCGATAGGTGTCGAGGAAGCGTTCCTCGCCCTGCTTGTTGGCGAGATAGACTTCGGTGGCCTTTTCGATGGCGTCGACCACGCCGTCCTCGGTGAAACCGGGGCCGATGATCTTCGCGAGCGAGGTGTCCGCGCCTTCGCTGCCGCCGAACAGGAGCTGGTAGTTTTCCAGGCCCTTCTTGTCGACGCCGAGGATGCCGATGTGGCCCGCGTGGTGGTGGCCGCAGGCGTTGATGCAGCCGGAGATCTTCAGCTTCAGCTCACCGATCTCGGCCTGGCGCTGGGCGCTGCCGAAACGCTCGGAGATCTTCTGCGCGACCGGGATCGAACGCGCATTGGCCAGCGAGCAATAGTCGAGGCCGGGGCAGGCTATAATGTCGCCCACGGTGTCGAGATTGGCGGTGGAAAGACCGGCTTCGTCCAGCGCCTGCCACACGGTGTAGAGGTCTGCCTTGCGGACGTGCGGGAAGACGATGTTCTGGGCGTGAGTCACGCGCAGTTCGTCGAAGCTGTAGTCCTTCGCCAGCTTGGCCATCAGGCGGATCTGGTCGGCGGTGGCGTCACCGGGAATGCCGCCGACGGGCTTGAGGCTGACGGTGGCGATCACGTAGCCGGCCTGCTTGTGGGCGTGCGTGTTGCGCTCCACCCAGAGGCGGAAGTCGGGATCGGTCAGGTCCAGATCGTCCGACGCATTCGCATCGAAGCCGGGATCGACGAAGTGCGCCTTGATCCGCTCCAGCTCGGCCAGCGGCGGCTCGATCGGCTGGGTCAGCAGGTGCGCGAACTCTTCCTCGACCTGGCGGACATATTCGTCGCGGCCCAGTTCGTGGACGAGAATCTTGATGCGCGCCTTGTACTTGTTGTCGCGGCGGCCGTAGCGGTTGTAGACGCGCAGGCACGCTTCCGAAAACGTGATCAGCTGGTCCAGCGGCACGAATTCCCGGATCAGCGGAGCGATCATCGGCGTGCGGCCCATGCCGCCACCGGCGTAGAACCGGGCGCCGATCTCGCCGGCGTCATTCTTCACCATCTTGATGCCGATGTCGTGCAGGCGCATCGCCGCGCGGTCGGTTTCGGAGGCGATGACGGCGATCTTGAACTTGCGCGGCAGCACCAGGAATTCCGGGTGGAAGCTCGACCACTGGCGCAGCAGTTCCGCATAAGGACGCGGATCGACGATCTCGTCCGCGGCAGCGCCGGCATATTGGTCCGAGCTGATGTTGCGGATGCAGTTGCCGCTGGTCTGGATGGCATGCATTTCCACCTTGGCGAGTTCGGCCAGGATGTCGGGCGTGTCTTCCAGCTTGATCCAGTTGTACTGGATGTTCTGGCGCGTGGTGAAATGGCCGTAGCCGCGGTCGTACTTGTCCGCAATGTCGCCCAGCAGCGTCATCTGCGCGGAATTCAGCGTGCCATAGGGCACCGCGACGCGCAGCATGTAGGCGTGAAGCTGGAGGTAGAGGCCGTTCTGCAGGCGCAGCGGCTTGAACTGGTCCTCGGTCAGGTCGCCGGCCAGGCGGCGGCGGACCTGGTCGCGAAATTCCGCGACGCGCGTATCGACCATCTGCTGGTCGTATTCGTCGTACTTGTACATGCTCAGATCACCCAGTCTGCGGCTGCGGGGTCGGAGGCCTTCGGCGTCAGGTCGAGGCGGACGGTCGGCCCGAGGGCGCGGATGCGTTCCTTGATGTGGGCGGGCCGGATGCCTTCTGCGGTCTTCCCGCCATCGACGACATAGGCGGCGACGACGTGCTGGGCGCCTTCCTCGCGCGCCACCAGGGCGGCGCCATGTTCGCCCACGTCGGCGGATTCGTTGACGTCGAGCGACCAGCCCACGCCGGTCCACCAGATGACCGCTCCGGTCTTCAGGTCGTTGCCCGTCAGGATCTTCACTTCGTTGCCTCCAGCGCCAGGGCGCGAATGGTGTTGTCGGGTTCTGCGGTGACGTGCCCGATGACGATGAGTGCGGGACTTTGCACTTTCGCATCCGCGATAAGGTCGGCCAGTCCGGCGAGTGGCCCGCGCAGAACGCGCATGGCCGAACGGGTGGCGTTCTCGATCACGGCCACCGGCACATCGGGAGCAAGGCCGTCCGCCATGAGCTTCTCGGCGATTTGACCGGCCGTAGCGATGCCCATGAAGATGACCAGAGTGCGGCCCTTGCCGGCTAGGCCAGACCAATCCTGGTCGGTCAGTCCCTTGCACTGGCCTGCCACGAACGTGACGATCGAGGCATGATCGCGGTGGGTGAGCGGGATCTGCGCGGCGGCCGAGGCGCCCAGCGCGGAGGAGATGCCGGGCACCACGTCCACCGGCACACCGGCGGCATGGCAGGCTTCCGCCTCCTCGCCGCCGCGTCCGAACACGAAGGGGTCCCCGCCCTTGAGGCGAACGACATCATGTCCCGCCAGAGCTTCCCGCACGAGCAGGGCGTTGATCTCTTCCTGCCTCATCGTGTGTCGCGCGCGGCTCTTGGCCACGGAGATCAGGCGAGCCGAGGGCTTCGCCATGGCCAGGATCGCCGGATCGACCAGTCCGTCGTGCACGATGAGCGCGGCATTCATCAGCAGCCGGGCGGCGCGCAGCGTCAGGAGATCGGGGTCTCCGGGACCGGCGCCGACCAGATGGACTCGGCCGATAGAGGCGGGATTCGCTTGCATGGTGGCGCAGATGATCCTCCGCGCCTTCGATTGCCAGCGATAATGGCTTTGCGCGGGGCAAGGGAGGCTTTAGCGGCGTTCGCGGGAACGGTCAGGCGAACGCCTCGGCCCTGGTTTCCGGCACCGTGTCCGGGGATTCAGACTTGAGGCTGGGTGCCCGATCGGGGCGGCCCAGGAAGTAGCCCTGCGCTTCCTCGCAGCCTTCGCTGATGAGCAATTCGAACTGGCTGGCGGTCTCGACGCCTTCGGCCAGGACCGGAATGCGCAGCGAAGAGCCCAGGGCGAGGACCGCGCGGATGATGGCGCGAGCCTGCTCGTTCTGGTCCGATTCCAGCAGGAAGGACTTGTCGATCTTGATCTTGTCGAACGGGAAGGAATGCAGGGTGTCCAGCGAGGAATAGCCGGTGCCGAAATCGTCCATGGCGATGGCGACGCCGAGTTCCTTCAGCTGGCGCAAGTTGTTGAGTGCGCGCACCTTGTCGGTGATGATCGCGCTTTCGGTGATTTCCAGTTCGAGGCGGGAGGCCGAAAGCCCCGTCTCCGTCAGCACGCGGCCGACCATCGGCGCCAGATCCTGCTGGACGAGCTGTACCGGCGAGACGTTGACCGCGACGCGATGGTGCGAATGCCAGGTGGCGGCTTCGCGGCAGGCCTGGGCCAGGACCCATTCCCCGATCTGGAGGATCGCCCCGGATTCCTCGGCGATCGGAATGAACTCGGCAGGGGAAACAAGCCCGTGAAGGGGGTGGTGCCAGCGCACCAGCGCCTCGTAGCCGGAAAGCTGGCCGCTGCGCAGCTGGCATTGCGGCTGGTACAGCAGCACCAGTTCGTCACGCTCGACGGCGAGGCGCAAGTCATTGGCGAGCTGGCGGCGCGCCCGCGCGATTTCGTCCATGCCCGGCTCGTAATAGCAGATGCGCTCGCCGATCTGGGCCTTGGCGCGGTACATCGCGAGGTCGGCATTGTTGAGCAGCGCTTCGCGGTCGATGCCGTCGTGCGGGTATGCTGCGATACCCAGGCTGGCGCCGAAGCTGAGCTCCTGGCCCTGATGCGCGACCGGCTGGGTGAAGCAAGGCTCGATCCGGCGAAGGAATTCAGCGAGCTGCTCGTCGCTGTCGAACAGCTTGGCCAGTCCGAACTCGTCGCCGCCGAGCCGGGCGGCGATCTCTTCCTCGCCCAGCGCCGAACCGAGGCGGCGGGCGAGTTCCGCCAGGACCACATCGCCCCAGGAGTGGCCGTAAGTGTCGTTGATCTCCTTGAACCGATCGAGGTCGATCGCCGCCACGCCGAGCCGCTTGCCGTGGCGGCTGGCCTGTTCCAGCATCTCGTCGATCCACAAGTTGAACCGCGTGCGGTTGGGCAGGCCGGTGAGACCGTCGTGCATCGCCATATGCGCGATCTGCGCTTCGGACTCGCGCTGCCGCGTCACATCGTCGAACGTCGAGACCCAGCCGCCGCCGGGCATCGGCCTGGTGGCGATGGAGACGACTTTGCCGTCGGGATATTCGGCCAGGATCGGGGAGTGGGCATCCGTGGCGAGATTGTCGCGGATGGCGCGCTCCGCCACGCGAACCCGGTCGGCGATCAGATGCGGTGCAAAACGCGTAAGGCTGCTGAGGCGGATCACTTCGGAAAGGGACATGCCAGGCCGCAGGGCGTCGGGCGCCAAGCCGTACATTTCCAGGTACCGGATATTGGAGAGCACCAGCTTCTCGTCGGCGCCGAACAGGCAGAGCCCCTGGTGCATGTGACCCAGCGCCGCGTCGCGCTGGCGATTGGCCTCGGCGGTGCGGTCCAGCGCTTCCTTGAAGCGGGTCATGTCGCGGGTGATCTTAGCGAAGGCGATCGGTTGGCCCAGGTCGTCCAGCATCGGCTCCATCGTCACATGAGCCCAGAACCGCGAGCCGTCCTTGCGGACGCGCCAACCCTCGCCGTGGTAGCGGCCCTGGGACCGGGCGGCCTCCAAGGCGACCCGGTCGAGCGCGGCTTCGCGATCCTCCGGCGTGTAGAAGGAGGAGACATGAAGACCGATCACCTCGTCCTCGGCGTAGCCCTTGAGGCGCTGCGCGCCCGCGTTCCAGTTCCTGACGCGGCCTTCGAGATCGAGCATGTAGATCGCGCAGTCCGAGATACCGCGCACGAGAAAGGAGAAGTTGCGCTCGCTCAGGGCGACGGCGGCAGCGGTCCGCCGGCTGACGACCAGCGAAATCGCGGAAAGCGCGACGAGCAGGAAGCTCACTCCGGCCACGGCGCCTGCCATCTCGCGCGGCGAAATGAGCTGCTCGATCGCATGCAGGCGGGTGGGAATGATCGTCATGCCGGTCATGCCGGTAAAGTGCAGCCCGACGACCGAGGCGGACAGCAGGGCCGTCGCGGCAAGAAGGCCGCGCAACCGCCGGTCTTCAAGTGCCAGCGTGAAGGCGGGGTAGAGGGGCAGAAAGGCGATGATCACCGAAGCCGCCAGGAAGCCGGTCTTCCAGCGCAGGACGCCCGGCACTTCCATCGCCATCATCCCGGTGTAGTGCATCGCGGCGATGCCCAAGGCGGCCAGCGCCGATGCCCCGATCAGGACGAAGCGCCCCTTGCTTTCCGTCAGGAGGCCGAACGACAGGGAGAGCGCGACGACCGGTATGATCAGCGAGGTCAGTGTCAGGCCGGACTCGAAGCCGATGACGATACCGGGCGCAAAGCCCAGCATGGCCACGAAATGCGTGGCCCAGATGCCGAAACCGGCACTTGCGCCTGCCATGCACCACCAGCGCCGCCGCGCGGACCCGGTGCTGTCGGCCGCCTGGCGCAGCAGTGCCAATGCCGTCAGCGAGGACAGCAGACAGATCAGCGCGGCGAGCAGTACGAATTTCAGATCGTGCCCATCGCGGATGCAAAGATAGATGTCGAACACTGCAACCCCGGTTTTTCACCTAAGGGCGATACGGATGGACGGGTTAGAAAGTGATTAACGGAGACTTTATTGTGTTTTCCATTGCGTGAAATGTTACCATCGATCTGCGGGTTTTTGCGAATAGTGCAAAAGCCGGAATTAGTCGAAATGCTAACTCAATCTTAATCCCTGTGGGGACAGGGTGCGATTCTCCTGGAGATTGCGCCATGCCGATAGCGGCACATTTTGAAGACACGATTACGGATAAAGCGTCAGGCAATGCCGGCCAGCAGGCGGACAGTCCGCGCGCCGTGCGCAGGCGGCTGATGATCGAGACGCAGGGGGCGTTGCCTTCGGGCGTCGAGACTCCGGTGACGATTCACAATTTTTCCGAGACGGGTCTCTTGCTGGAGACGCGCGTCGACATGGAAATCGGCGAAGTGCTGGATATCGCGCTTCCCGAGGCGGGCCTGACCCGCGCGCGCGTCGTGTGGGCCAGTGGGCGCCTGTTTGGCTGCGCGTTCGATACGCCGCTGCATCCCGCCGTGCTCAGCGCCGCGCAGCTGCGCAGCGCTTCGCAGGACGCGGATATCGCGCCGCCGCCCGCCGTCACCGCGCCCGCTGCGATCGGCGGGGAAAGTTTTGGCGAGCGGGTTCATCGCCTGCGCAAGCTGCGCGGCCTCACCCAGGGTGAACTCGCTGCTCGCCTCGGCGTGAGCAAGCCGACCGTTTGGGCCTGGGAGCAGGGCCGGGCCCGGCCGATAGAAGAGCGATTGGCGGCGATCGCGGCGGAACTGGGCGTCACGGCAGCCGAACTTCGTCCGGGCCGGACGGTGGCCGGGTTGCCGGAACTCATCGCGCGCTGCCGCGACCAGATTGCCGCGGCCGTGGAGACAAGTCCCGACAAGATCAGGATCATGATCGAACTTTAGAGCGTGAACAACCAGCGCTGGGCCAGGCGCCGGGCGATTTCTCTTCACGACTCATCGTGAAAATGGTAAATACATGAATAACAATAACTTGTAATCGTTTTCGTTAGGTAACAGGGCTAACGAACGTCGAGGAGGGTTATTTTTGCGGTTCCCGGAAATCGGGTGTTGTTCTGCTTGCGTTTCGTCTTCTTGTTGACCGGGCGTTTGCTAACGATGCGCGAGGAGGGGAGCGTGTTTCTGTAGCCAATTTTCGTGGAGACCTGCGGTCTCCGATCCGGGGCAATATCAAGATGGGCATGAATTTCACCGTTCAGGAGAGTTCCGCGCTGTACGGACTGCTGGCGGAGACTTCTTCCGACGTCATCATCAAGACCGACCGTGACGGGATGATCGTCCATGCCTCGCCTGGTATCCGCAAGCTGGGCGTGGAGCCGCATGGGGACGTTGGCCCGCACTTGCTCGATCTGGTGGCGGAGCAGGGCCGAGAGGCCGTCACCCGTGCTTTGTCGAGCGCGTTGGAAGGCCGGCAGGGCACCCGGTGGACGGAGTTCCCCGCCGTCACGGCCGATGCCCGCGAGACCTGGTTCGAGATCCGCATCCGTCCGTTGATGGAAGACAGCGCCGTCTATGGCGCTCTGGCGGTCATGCGTTCGATCGACGAGCGGCGCAGTCTGCGCGAGCAGCTTTTCGCGGCGACCTATACCGATCCGCTGACCCAACTGACCAATCGCGCCGCTTTCATCTCCATGCTCGAACACATGATCGCGCAAGGCATGGAGGGCTGCCTGGCGATGTTCAGCATCGATTTCTTCCGTACGATCAATATGAAGTACGGGCAAACCGCCGGGGACGACGTGCTGCGGGTTTTCGCGGACCTGCTTCGCGAGATGCTCCGGTCCGACGACATCATCTCGCGCATCGGTTCCGAACGCTTTGCCGTGCTCCTGCCGCGCACCACGCCGCAGCAGGCCCAGGCGATCTGCGCGCGTGTAGTCACGACGATGGCGGAATTGCGCCAGAAGGTGGGCGACAGCCGCCTGGCGATCACCGCCAGCGGCAGTGTCGCCTCCATTTCGGAGAGCATGGACAGCACCATCGAACGGGCTGAACTCGCCCTTTTCTGCGCCAAGGCGAAAGGCCGTAATCGCCTGGAGATGGAAAAACCGCGGCGCGCTGGCGTGTAGACGCGATTTCCGCTGGAACCGACCGGGCTCCGATTGGCTTGCTTCAGAGCAACGTCAATTGGGAAAGGAACGTCACGCATGATCCGTAAACTCGCCCTGCTGGGGCTGGCCGCTTACGCGGGCCGCAAGCTGCTGGCCCGCAGCGCCGCCAAGACCGACCACGTCGGCTACACGCCGCGCGATCTCGATCGCGACCCGGTGCGGGATCGCAATCTACGCGCCGACCCGCACTTCCGACCCGATCCGCACGGGCATGTGCCCAAGGAAGACCTGGAGGGCCTGCGTCCCGTCACCTTCAAGCCGACTGCCGTTCCGGCCGGCTACACCTCGTGAACGGAGGAAGACCGGCATGAGCAGCACCTTGGAAAAGACCTTCGCCACCCGCGAGCAGGCCGAACTCGCCGTCGAGCACCTCGTTCAGGAACTGGGCGTGGAGCGGACGGACATCTTCGTGACCGCGCAAGGCGCGCAGAACAGTTCGGGAGAAGCGGCCAGCGGCGGCGATGCGCCTGCCGTGCTCGAGTCAGGGCGCGAAGATGCCGCTCTGGCGGGCGGCATCACGGTGTCCGTGGATGTCAACGATGCCGGACGCGAGCAAGCGATCCGGCGCGCATTCGAGACGGCAAGCGGCGCCTGAGCGACGCCGCTATTGGTTCGGTAACGGGTGGTCGCCGCGCGGCGGCTTCCGCGTTACCGCCGGACGCCTTTTACATGCGATCCGGTAGAGCGGCGTCGGCCTCATCAAATCGTCTCCGCTGCCTTATCGAACTTGTCCTGCAACGTGTCGGGTCCTGGCTTGTTCGCTTCCCGAAACAGGAGGAAACGCATTGTCAGACACCCTATCCGAAGCATCCAACGGCATGCAGGCGGCCAAGCCGACATCGATCCCGCCTGCGGGGTGGAGAGAAGTCATCGTCCGCGCCTGGAAGGAATCGAGCCAGGACAATCTCGGGCTGATCTCTTCGGGCGTGGCCTTCTGCGCCGTGCTCGCGATGGTGCCGACCCTGGGCGCGATCGTGCTTACCTATGGCCTCATCGCGACGCCGGAAACGGTCGCTTCGAACATAACCTCCCTCACGGGCATGATGCCACGCGATGCGGCAAGGCTCATCGGCGAGCAGCTATCGAACGTGGTTCACACCTCCGACGGCAAGAAGGGCATGGGCCTGCTGATCGCGCTGGCCATCGCCCTCTACGGCGTGATGAAAGGGGCCTCGGCACTGATCGTCGCGTTGAACATCGCTTATGACGAGGAAGAGGGCCGCAGCTTTCTGCGCGTCAACCTGACGGCATTCGCCATTGCCGCCGGGAGCGTGCTCGTCGCCATTCTGGCGATGGTGGCGATCGCAGCCCTCTCGGCGCTGGGAAGCTCGGCGGCTGCCGCGCCGCCTTTCGTGAAGATCGCGCTTACGCTGGTCTCCTATCTGCTGGTGGGGGTGATAGGCGCCGCACTCGCGGCCACCGTATACCGGTACGGGCCGGACCGGGCGCAGGCGAAATGGCGTTGGCTCACGCCCGGCTCGATCTTCGCATCGGCCTCCTGGATGATCATCACTTTCGGGTTCGGGCTCTATGTGGCGAACTTCGGCAATTACGACGCCACTTACGGCTCCCTGGGCGCGGCCATGGTCCTGCTCACCTGGCTTTACCTTTCGGCCTACGTCCTTCTGCTGGGCGCCGAGCTGAACTGCGAACTGGAGCGGCAGACCGCGCTGGATACTACCACGGGTGCGGCGCGGCCCATGGGCGAACGCGGTGCCTATGCGGCGGACACGGTCGCGCACACGGGATAAGGCGCCGCCCGCGCGCAAGTACCGGGATAGGGAGCGGAGATGGCAGTTGTCATTGTTGATCGCGATCAACTTGCGCGTTCGCACCGGAACTTAGTGTCAAACGGACGGTTGCCGCGAGATCCATAAGGAGAACTTCATGATCAAGCTTACAGGTCTTGCGCTCGTTCTTGCCCTGACGGCCGCTCCGGTCTTTGCGCAAACCCCGCCGCCACCTCCGCCGGCAGAGGCGAAGATGCAGGCGATGCCTTATGTGAAGGCTGCGGGCATGAGCGATCTCTACGAGATCAACTCCAGCCAGATCGCGCTCGAGAAGTCCCGGGATCCGGCTGTGCGCAAGTTCGCGCAGATGATGATCGACCATCACCGGAAGACCACCGCCGCCACGATCAAGGCAGCGCAGGCGGCGGGCCTGTCGCCCATGGCGCCGGCGCTGGATGCCGGGGCGACGGCATCGATCAACGAACTCCAGACTGCATCTGCGGCGGATTTCGACCGGCTCTATATCGGCCAGCAATTGCCCGCGCACCAGGCGGCGCTCGACTTGCACCAGTCCTATGCATCGGGCGGCGACAAGGCCCCGCTGAAGACCAGCGCCAAGGCTGCCGTGCCGATCGTGAAGCAGCACCTCTCGATGTTGCAGAAGATGCCCTCCGGGAAGGGCGCCGACCACGCCATGTAAGCGGATGGGCCGGGTGTCGATCGATACCTGGCCTCTCTCCTTGGGCGCTGCCGCTTGCCGCGTGCCCTTTTTGCTCTCGAAAGCACCCCGCTCCGGATGGCGCCAACCCCTTTAAGCCGCCCCGTTCAACGACCTGCCCGCCAGCCGGACCGGCGCTCTTCGGCGGAGCAGGCGGATGTCTGGCTCGAACGATGCTGGCAGCGCGGCTGGCTCCAGCGGCCCGAACTGCATCCCGCCGCTTTGATGAAGGCCGCCGCAGGCGCCGTCGGGCTCAGCGATTTCGGTCTGGACAACGGATGGCGCGGGCGGCTGGAGAGGCTTTGCGAGGCTTTGGCGCAGGAAGCGGCGCTCACCTCGCTGGGGACGACCATCGCTTACGGCCAGTTGGTAGCCGCACTCGCGAACCGGCTGCGCGCTGCGGCATTGTGGCAGCGCCGCCCGGAGATCCTTGAGGTTCCGATCGAACGGCCGATCATCATCGTCGGGCAGATGCGATCCGGCAGCACGCGGATGCAGCGTATGCTGGCCTGCGATCCCGGCCTGACCTTCACGCGCTTCTTCGAAAGCTGGAATCCCCTGCCGCGACGGATGCACAAGGGCTTCGACGATCGGATCGTCCGCGGCTGGTTCGCGCTGCGCCTGGCGTCATGGCTCAATCCGCAATTCAAGATTATCCATCCCGCCTCGGCTTTCGCGGCGGACGAGGAGATCGGAATCCACAACATCGCCCTTTATGGAGCGGCGTTCGAGGCGCAGTGGCGCATACCCTCCTTTGCGCGCGCGGGCGAGGCGGCGGACTGCAGGACGGTCTATGAAGAGTTCCGGGCCTACTTGCAGACCATCCGCTGGTTGCGCGGCGACCAGCGCGACCGGCCATGGGTGCTGAAGATCCCGCAGTTCGGACAGGATCTGCGAACCGTGCTCGAGGTGTTTCCCGACGCCCGCCTTGTCGTGCTGGAGCGCGATCCGGTGAGCGTGGTGGGGTCGTCCGCCTCGCTGGTCCATAATCAGATGGCGGTACAGAGCCGCAGCGCCGATCCGCTGTGGATCGGGCGGGAATGGCTGGCCAAGACCGCGCTGCGCAAACAGCGGATCGACGAAGGCCTGAGCCGTCATTCCGGGCCGAGCGTGACGGTCGATTTCCACGAAATGCAGCTAGACTGGCGCAGCGAGATGCGCCGGGTCTACCACAGCCTGGGCATGCCCTTCACGTCGGACGTGGAGCGCCGGATGGCCCGCTTCGCCGCGCGCCGCAGCCATGCCCGCTTGCGCCGCCACCACTACGACATCGCCGATTTCGGCCTCTGCGAGGCGACAATCCGCAGGGCCCTGGACGATGCCGCAAGCGATCCGGCCCGCCAGGTCGCGGCCTGACCGGGAAGGGCGTTCAGCCGTTTGCCGGAAGATCGCCCATTGGAGCATTTTCCAATCAGGTGGAATTACCTGATGACTCGGAAACCGCTCTAGAAATAGTAGCCGAAGATCATCATGAAGGCCGCCTTCCACTTGTCGTCGCCGCCTTGCGCCGCGCCCGAGATGAACTGTCCGGCTCCGACGAACGGATCGTTCCGGCCGAGCAGGAATTCGGAATAGACCTTGATCCTGCCCTTGTCCTTGGCGGTCCATACTGCGCCCAGGTCGAAGCGCTCGCTGTCCTTGAAGCCGGCGGCGTCCTTCATGAACTTGCCGTAGTTGGCATAGACGAGCAGATCGAAAGGGAACTTGCCGGTATCGATCGTTCGGCCGATCTCACCGAAAGCGTAAGTGCCCTTGGCGGCGACATTGTAGCTGCCGTCGAAGCCGCCCATGGTTATCATGTCGTTGCGGCCGGCATTACGCGGATCGATGTCCTGCCGCGCGACCAGCGCCTTGGCGCTCCAGGGACCGTGGCTGCCGGTGAGGCTGAAGGCGAAGAGGTGCTTGCTGCCTTCGTCGTTCGTGTCGAAGTTGTAGATGCTGGACACCCAGGCCGAGGCGGTGGCCTTCAGCGTGGTATTCGGCTGGTTGATCAGCGCGTACTGGACGTTGCCGATCACCATCTTCCGTTCGTCGTTCTGCGAGCCGTTGGGGACGTAGCTGTCGGCCCTGGCGATGTTCGTGGAATAGCGTGCGGCATCGCGGCTGATGCCCATCACGGCAGGCCCGCTGCCGGGGAAGAAGCCGAGTTCAACCCGCAGGTCGGAGGTCTGGCGCTTGTACTTGATGCCGAGGTTGTAGACTTCCTCCATGCCGTAGACGAAGCCCAGGTCGTCCAGGATCGAGGAGCCCCAGTAGCGATCGTCGAACGGCACCGGTTGAATGCCGACGGTCACGCTGTCCTCCTTGCTCAGCTTGGCACCGGCATAGGCGTACATCAGGAACTGGACTTCGCCGGGATAGCCTTCGTAGCCGCCGTTCTTGCCGTAGATGAAGCTGGCGCCGTAGAAGCGGTACTGCGCGGCGCCGAAGAATTTCTCGGAATCGTAGTCGGCGGTGAGCGCCAGCGTGTCGAACGAGAGGTGGTTCGACGTCCGGCGCTGACCGGCGCTGCCCACATCGTTGAAGCGCAAATCGAAGCGACCGCGCAGCGCCGCGCCGATGTTCAGCTTGGCCTTCACCGGAACTTCCGCGGCCGGAACTTGCGCCGGAGCGTCCGGTTTCGAAGCGGGCGCGGGGTCGGCCGAAGCTGCGGCTTCGGCGCTCGGTGCCGGGCAAGTGGCGGGATCGGTGCAAGCGGGGATCGTCGTCGGCGCGGTTGCGGCCAGGACGACGGGGGCGAGGACGGGGGCGATGACGGGGAGCATGACTCTTCCTTTGCGGCAAGGCGGCCGCAGCGAGGATGACGGGACTGTCGAATATGCGTTTTAGGCGGCGCCTCGCCTTTCCGGGTTCAGCCGCGCGGTTTTATAGGCCGCTCGCCTTCGATCGAGAGGCCGTAGCCCGCCAGCGCCACCGGCGTACGGTGCGTATTGGTCAACAGCACCATCTTCTCGATCCCGAGGTCCGTGAGGATCATCGCACCCACGCCGTAGTCGCGCAGTTCGTCCATGTCGGCGGGCGAGAGCGTGCCGGCCTGTGCTTTCAGTGCCATGGTGAAGCGGTCGTTGCGTGCGCGGTTGATGGCGATCACCACCCCGCTGCCTTCCTCCGCGATTGTCTGCATGGCGGTTTCCAGCACGCCCGATCCGCCGGTCTCTCCCGCGAAGATATCGGTGAGCGTGGAAATGACATGCATCCTTACCAGCGTGGGCTTTGCCGGGTCGATCCTGCCTTTCACCAGCGCGATCTGCTCGGTGTCGGTGGCGCGGTTGCGATAGGTGATGGCCTGCCACTCGCCGCCCCAGCGGCTCTGGAATTTGACCTGCGCGGTGCGCTCGACCAGATTGTCGTGGCGGCGGCGATAGGCGATGAGATCGCGGATCGTGCCGACCTTGAGGCCGTGAAGCTGCGAAAAGGCCAGGAGGTCGCCGAGACGCGCCATGGTGCCGTCTTCGTTCATGATCTCGCAGATCACGCCCGAAGGGTTGAGCCCGGCCAGCCGCGCGACGTCGACAGCCGCTTCGGTATGGCCGGCGCGGACGAGCACGCCGCCTTCGCGGGCGATCAGCGGGAAGACGTGGCCGGGCGTGACGATCTCCTCGCTGCCCTTGCTACCGTCGATGGCGACGGCGATGGTCCTTGCCCGGTCCGCGGCCGAGATGCCGGTGGTGACGCCGACCCGCGCCTCGATCGAGGTGGTGAAGGCCGTGCCGTACTGCGTGCCGTTGCGCGCGCTCATCAGCCCGATGCCAAGCTGGCCGACACGCGCCTCGGTCATGGCCAGGCAGATCAGGCCTTTACCGTAGCGCGCCATGAAGTTGATCTTCTCGGGCGTCGCCATTTGCGCGGGGATCACGAGGTCCCCCTCGTTCTCGCGGTCCTCGTCATCGACGAGGATGAACATCCGGCCGTTGCGGGCCTCGTCGATGATTTCCTCCGCGCTGGAGAGGAAGGCTTTGATGTCGTGATCGGGGGCTATCGTGGCCATGTCGCTCTCCCAGGTGTGCGTGTTCATTCGGCCGGGCAGGCGGCGGCGGTGAGTTCCGCCTTCCGCTTGGCGCCGAGGGCCAGGTAGACGGCCGTGGTGACGACCGGGGCGATCAGCCAGCCCACGTCCACGCCGCCCATCGCCGCGGCGAGGGGACCGGTGTAGAAGCTGCTGGCCAGGAACGGCAGCTGGACGGCTATGCCGGCGAGGTAGGCCGCCGAAGCCTTCAGGTCGATCCGGCCGTAGATGCCTCCGTCCGCCCGGAAGAACGAGTCGATGTCATAACGGCCCTTACGGATGAAGTAGAAGTCGACGATGTTGATCGTGGCCCAGGGCGCCAGGACGACCATCAGGCCGATCACGAAGCCGATGAAGCGGGGCACGAAGTTGTCCGCAGAGGTCGTCGCGATGACCAGGCAGACCGCCAGCACCAGGGTCGAGAGCACGACGCGCGCCTTGCGGCCGGGGTGCCAGGAAGCGAAGAAGGTCTGCGCCATGGTGATGAGCGACAGCACTGCGCCGTAGATGTTGAGGGCGTTGTGGCTGATGATGTTGAAGACGAACAGCGCCATCAGCACCGGTGCCAGCGCGCCGGTCGCACCGCTGACGATCGCCATCGGATCGGCGTCGGCCGGGGCTCCGGCAACGGCCACCGCGCCCAGGATGAACGAGGCGCCCGCGCCCAGCGCCGCGCCGGCGAAGCTCGCCAGGAAGGGCGCGCGGATGCCGACGCTGGGCGGCAGGTAGCGCGAGTAATCGGAAGTGTAGCAAGCGTAGGAAATGTGCCATACCGCTGCCAGCGAGAACATCGCCAGCCAGCCGATCATCGAGCCCTGGCCCTGGGTCCAGAGTTCGGACGGCATGAGCGCCACGAGATTGGCGAAAGCGAAGATGAGGCCCGCGCCCATGAACCACATGCCCACCCGGTTGAGCAGATGGATGACGTTGTAGCCCAGGATGCCGATACCAGCGGCCGCCAGCGCGCAGATCACGGCGCCGACCGGCAGGCCGACGGCGGGTTGCAGCGCATGGACCGACTTGGCGGCCAGGACGATGTTGGAAATGAAGAACCCGACGTAGAGCAGGGTAGCGAACGTCACCACCAGCAGCGCGCCGTAGCGGCCGAACTGCCCGCGGCTCTGGATCATCTGCGCCAGACCCATCTGCGGTCCCTGCGCCGAACAGGCGCCGAGCACGAGGGCGCCGACGAGATGGCCGAGCACGATCGCAGTGATGCCCCAGGTCAGCGGCAGGTGATAGACCTGCACGGCCATGCCGCCGGTGACGACCGGCAGCGGGGCGATGTTGGTGGTGAACCAGAGCGTGAAGAGATCGCGCACTTTGCCGTGGCGCTGTGCCAGCGGCACGAAGCCGATGCTGTTTTCCTCGATCACGCCGGCCGAGGTGTCGCCCGCTTTAGCCATGCTTCAGTTATCCTCTTGCACCATCGTTTTTGTGGTATACCATCGGACGGTATTCTTGCTTCGAGTGAGTCGCAAGAGAAATTTTGAGCCTCCCCTCAGCGAGGCAGGGAAAAGGATGGAAGATGAAGTTCTCGATCTTTCTGCACATGGAGCGCTACGACGACTCCGTTTCGCACCCTAAGCTGTTCCAGGAACTGCTGGAATTGTGCGACATGGCCGAGGCCGGCGGCATGGACAAAGTCTGGATCGGCGAGCACCACGCGATGGAATATACCATCTCCCCGAACCCGATCCCGCTGCTGGCGGCCGTCGCGGGCCGCACCAAACGCATCCGCCTGGGTGCCGGCACCTTCATCGCGCCGTTCTGGCATCCGATTCGCATGGCCGGCGAAGCCGCGCTGCTCGACGTGATCAGCAACGGCCGGGCCGAAGTGGGCCTGGCGCGCGGCGCCTACCAGTTCGAATTCGACCGCATGCTCAACGGCGAATCCGCCACCGACGGCGGCAAGTACCTGCGCGAGATGGTGCCGCTGCTCCAGCCGCTGTGGGAAGGCGATGTCGAGCATGACGGCGAAATCTGGAAGTTCCCCGCCTCCACCAGCGTGCCCAAGCCTGTTCAGGCGCGCCCGCCGCTGTGGATCGCCGCGCGCGACCCGGAATCGCACAAGTTCGCCGTGGCCAACGGCTGCAACGTGATGGCGACCCCGCTGGCCAAGGGCGATGCCGAAGTGGCCGACCTGATGGACAAGTTCGAGAACGCCGTGGCCGCCGCGCCGCACATCACGCAGCGCCCGAAGATCATGATCCTGCAGCACGCCCACGTCCACACGGGCGACGACGACTGGCAGGCGGCGGCCGAGGGCATTTCGTACTTCTTCCGCTCGTTCGGCGCCTGGTTCGTCAACAAGGTCCCGCCGGTCAACGGTTTCCAGAAGGCCGTACCGCCGGTCAATCCCGAGAAGTTCCCCGAATACGTGCCAGAGACGCTCCGCAAGAACGTCATGATCGGCAAGCCGGACGAACTGATCGAACGCCTCAAGGGCTATGAGGCGCTGGGCGTCGACGAGTACAGCATCTGGGTCGATAACAGCCTCTCGTTCGAGGAAAAGCGCGACTCGCTGCGTCTCTTCATCGACGAAGTGCTTCCGGCTTTCGCCTGAGCCATGCCGAAAGCCTACTGGATCGCCCGGGTCAACGTGAGCGACCCGCAGGCCTACGCCGGTTACATGGCCCTCGGCCCCGCCGCCCTGATCGCGGGCGGCGGGACGCTGCTCTCGCGGGGCGGGCGTTCGGTGGCGCTCGAAGGCCCGGAGCCTTCCGAGCGCACGGTCGTCATAGAGTTCCCCAGCATGGAGGCCGCACAGGCCTGCCATGACTCGCCCGCATACCGCGCCGCGCGCGAGAAGCGGCACGGGGCGGCCGAGGTGGAAATCCTGATCGTCGAAGGACTGGACTGATGACCGACAAGCCAAGGGATGAAAAGTTCGAGCAGGGCCTTGCCACCCGCCGCGCCGTTCTGGGCGACGCCTATGTCGACAAGGCGCTGGACGGCGCGGACGACTTCAACTGGGCCATGCAGGAACTGACGACGAAATATTGCTGGGACGAGATCTGGAACCGGCCCGGCCTCGATCGCCGCAGCCGTTCGATCCTCAACCTCGGCATGATCGCGGCGCTCAATCGCAGCCATGAGTTCAAGGCGCATATACGCGGCGCCCTGAACAACGGGCTGACGCGCGAGGAAATCCGCGAGGTGCTGCTGCAGATCGCCGTCTATGTCGGCATCCCCGCAGGCGTCGACAGCTTCCGCCTGGCGCGCGAGGTCTTCGCGGAGATAGACGCGCAGGGGTGATGCCGCGAGGGTGATGCGCTAGGCAATCACGTCGTCCCGGACTTGATCCGGGACCGCTGGCCGTCTTGAGGCGCCTGCTGTCCGGCGGGGCGCGTCCTTCCGTAAACGGCGGCCAGGCGCGAGGTAGCGCCTAAAGACCACACCGGTCCCGGATCGAGTCCGGACGATGCCATGGACCGACAGACAAAAGCGCCGGCATCCTTGCAGATGCCGGCGCTTCCCTTGTGCGACCCAAGGGGATCCTCGTCGAAGCGGTCAGAGACCGCCCATCATCACGTATTTGAGTTCGAGATAGTCGGTGATGCCATGGCGCGATCCCTCACGGCCCATGCCCGATGCCTTGATGCCGCCGAACGGCGCGACTTCCGTGGAGATCGCCGCCTCGTTCAGCCCGACCATGCCGTATTCCAGCGCCCCGGCAACGCGCATGGCGCGGCCGATGTCGCGGGTATAGGCATAGGCGGCCAGGCCGAATTCGGTATCGTTGGCCATGCGGATGGCCTCTTCCTCGGTCTCGAAGCGGATCACGGCGGCGAGCGGGCCGAAGGTCTCCTCCGATGCCACCAGCGCATCGCGCGGAACGTCGGCGATCAGCGTGGGCGGGAAGAACAGGCCCTCCTGCCGGGCACCGCCCGCCAGCAGGCGCCCGCCGCGTGCCACGGCATCGGCGATATGCTGCTCGACCTTCTCGACCGCGCGCGCATTGATCAACGGTCCGATCGTCACGCCCGCCTCCGTGCCGCGACCGACGACAAGGCCCTCGACCCGCTGCCGCAGCCGCTCGACGAAGGCGTCATGAATGCCGTCCTGCACCAGGAAGCGGTTGACGCAGACGCAGGTCTGCCCGGCATTGCGGTACTTGCCCAGCAGCGCACCCTCGACAGCCGCATCGACATCCGCGTCATCGAAGACGAGAAACGGCGCATTTCCGCCCAGTTCAAGCGAAAGCCGCTTCAGCGTCGGTGCCGACTGCTCGTAGAGCTTGCGGCCCACGCCGGTCGAGCCGGTGAAGGAGAGCTTGCGCACGACGTCACTGGCCATGAACGCTCCGCCGATGGCGGTCGCCTCTCCGGTGACGACGCTGAGCAGTCCGGCCGGGAGGCCCGCTTCTTCGGCCAGAGCCGCCAGAGCAAGCGCGGTCAGCGGCGTTTCCGGCGCGGGCTTGACGATGATGGCGCAGCCCGCCGCGAGCGCCGGGGCGACCTTGCGCGTCACCATTGCCGCCGGGAAGTTCCACGGCGTGATCGCCGCGACGACGCCGACCGGCTCGCTCCAGACCAGGATGCGCTGGTTGGAACGCGGCGCGGGGATCACCTCGCCTTCGATGCGCCGAGCTTCCTCGGCAAACCAGCGCACGAAGCTGGCGGCATAGAGCACTTCGCCCCGCGCTTCGGCGAGAGGCTTGCCCTGTTCCGCCGTCAGGATCGCCGCGAGCGCCTCCTGATGTTCCAGCATAAGGCCATGCCAGCGCAGCAACAGGTCGGCCCGCTCGCCCGCGGGACGATGGCGCCATTCGGCCTGAGCCTTTGCCGCCGCGTCGATCGCGGTCCGGGTCTCGTCGGCACCGAGGTGAGGGACTTGTGCAATGACCTCGCCGGTGGCCGGGTCCGTCACCGGCACCGTTTCAGGCGCGGCAGTCCAGATCCCGCCGACGAAGGCCTGTTCGCGGAAAGGATGAAGATTGCGAATGGTCATGCCGATGCGATCTCCACTTCCGGAACGGCATGGTTGCTCATCTGCCAGCGGTGGTAGAGCAGGACACCGCTCTCGCAGCGGTCGATGCGCAGGACTTCGCCTACGAGGATGGCATGATCGCCGCCTTCGTATTCACGCCAGAGACTGCATTCCAGCACACAGCTCGCGCCCTTCAGCAGCGGATTGCCGAGATCGCTGAGCGTCCATTCCAGCGCCGCCACTTTGTCCATGCCCTTCGAGGCAAAGGCCATGGCAAGGTCCTTCTGGTCGGAAGCGAGAATGTGGATCGCGAAACGGCCACCGCGCACCAGGTGCGGATAGGTGGCGGAGGTCAGCGCCGGGCAGACCAGCACCAGCGGCGGGTCGAGCGACAGCGAGGAGAAGGCGCTGGCGGTGAAGCCAACCAGCCCGCCCTGCTCGTCGAGGGCCGTGACCACCGTCACGCCGGAGGGAAATTCGGCCATCGCTTTCCGGAACTCAGCCGTATCGATTACGGTCGTGGTCATCGTGTTCTCTCCTCTCACCGCATCACGAAGGGATCGCCCATCGGCTGTTCCGACAGGTTGACCCAGACGGTCTTCAACTCGGTGTAGTCGAGCACGGCATGGATGCCGCCCTCGCGCCCGTAGCCGCTTGCGCCGTAGCCGCCGATCGGGGCCATGGCCGAGACGGCGCGGTAAGTGTTGACCCAGACGATCCCGGCATGGACATCGCGCGCGAACCGGTGGGCGCGGCCGATGTCGCGCGTCCAGATACCTGCCGCAAGCGCGTACTCGGTGCCGTTCGCCAGGGCGAGCGCCTCGGCGTCGCCGGAAAAGCGCATGATCGCCGCGACCGGGCCGAACACCTCGTTCTGCACCACGTCCAACTGGTCGGAATCGCAGGCGAGCAGCGTCGGCTCGTAATACCAGCCGTCGCGCCCGGCAGGACGCTTGCCCCCGGCGAGCACTTCGGCGCCTTCCTCGCGCGCGCGGCCGACCATGGCTTCGACGATGCCAAGCTGCTGCTCGGTCGCCATGGGGCCCATATCCGAATTGGAGTCGAGCGGATCACCGATGCGGATGCGGGCCATGCGCTCGGTCAGCGCGGCCACGAAGCGGTCGTAGATGCCGTCCTGCACCAGCAGGCGCGAACCGGCGACGCAGCTCTGGCCCGAAGCGGCATAGATGCCCGCGACGGCGCCATTCACTGCGCTTTCGAGGTCGGCATCGTCGAAGACGATGTTTGCCGACTTGCCGCCCAGTTCCAGCGAGAGCTTGGCGAAATTCTCGGCACTGGCCTTGATGACGTGTCGTGCGGTGGACGGACCGCCGGTGAAGGCGATACGGCGCACCAGCGGATGCTTCGTGAGCGCCGCACCTGCACTGGGGCCGAGACCGGTCACGACATTGACCACGCCTGCCGGGAAACCGGCTTCCTCGACGAGTGCCGCGAAGCGCAGGATGCTGGCAGAGGCATGCTCGGAGGGCTTGATGACCAGCGTGTTGCCTGCCGCCAGGGCGGGCGCCAGCTTGATCGCGGTCAGGTAAAGCGGGCTGTTCCACGGAATGATCGCGGCGACGACGCCCAGCGGCTCGGGCACGGTGAAGGCGAACATGTCCGCCTTGTCGATGGGGAGCGTGCTACCTTCCAGCTTGTCGGCCAGACCGGCGCTGTAGTGAAAGAACTCGGGCAGGTAGGAAAGCTGCCCGCGCGTCTCGCGGATCAGCTTGCCGTTGTCCTGCGTTTCGAGCTCGGCGAGTTCGCCCGCATGCTCGGCGACCAGGTCGCCGAGGCGGCGCAGCAGCTTGCCGCGCGCGGTGGCGGTAAGGCCGCGCCAGGCCGGGCTGCGGAATGCGGCATCGGCGGCGCGAACCGCACGATCGGCATCCGCTTCGTCGGCATCGGGCAGGACGGACCAGACTTCGCCGGTGGCAGGATAGCGGGATTCGTAAGTTCGACCGGATCCAGCGTCGATCCACGCGCCGTTCACCAGCATCTGGAATTTACGTGTCGTCATGAAGCCTCTCCGGCAGTTATGGGCGACTGGGCGATCGTATCGAGGAAGCCCAGCAGCAAGGCATTGGTCTCTTCCGGCATTTCCACCGGCATCATATGGCGTGCATCGGCAATGACTTCAGCCTTCGCGCCGGGGATGCGCGCGGCCAGTTCGCGGGTCATCTCCGGCGTGGAGCCGACATCGAACTCTCCGGTGGCGACCAGCGTCGGCACGGCGATCTCGCCGAGGCGGTCGGCACCGAAATTGTCCTGGCTTGCGAAAAGGCCGTAGGACGTCAGATAGCCGTGATGATCGTTGCCCGCCATATGGGCACGCAGATCGGCAATGTAACCGGGCTGAGCCGCGCGAAACTCCGGCGTGAACCAGCGTTCGATGGCGGCGTCCGAGTTGGCCGCAGGTCCCGCCAGCCGTACTTCGTCCACCCGGCCGAGGATCGTGGCGCGCACAGCCTCGGAGCGGTTGAACACGCCGTTGAGCAGGACCAGCCCCGACAGACGGGCCGGGAAGCGCAGGGCAAAGGCCCGCGCCACCAATGCGCCCATCGAGAAGCCGATCAGGATCGCCTTGTCGACGGCCAGGTGGTCCATCAGTCCCGCCACCTGGTCCGCATAGTCGTCCAGCCCGGCGTCGGTAGCGGGAGCCGGGCTTCCGCCGTGCCCCAGCATGTCCAGCGTGATGACGCGATAGTCTTGCGCCAGCGCGGTCTTCTGCGCGATCCACATCGCCTGCGACAGCCCGACGCCGTGGATCAGGATCACGGGCGGTTTGTTGCCGCCCGTATCCTCATATGCGGTGGGGAAAGTGTCCGCCCGCACGGTCAGCCCTGCTGCGCGGCCTTTTCCGCGGCAATGGCTTCCAGGTCGAGATAGCGATTGCCGATACGCGGGTGGACGCGGCCACCATCGGCAGCGCCGAGCACGATGACGATCTCATCGTCGAGCGGCGCGTCGGAAATGGCGAACTCGGCGGTGATGTAGTGCGAGCGCTGGCCTTCGTCGTCCTTGTGCATCATCGGCACCTGGATCGAGGTGTTCTGCCCGCCGCGCTTGTTGGTGAAGCTGAGGTAGGACTTGGCGTTCACCGCCTCGCGGAAGTGGTTGCCGAAGCGCAGCGTGTGGATCATCGCCGAGGCATGTTCGATCTCGCCCGCGCCGCCGACGACGGCAGCCTTGCCATAGGCCTCGATCTTGTCCGCGCCGCCGATGGTGGTCGTCAGTTTCTCGACGATGAGCGCGCCAAGGTCCGAGGCATAGGCGCGGATCTCGGGCTGGAGATCTTCCACGAAGTCGCGGCCGGCCCAGGGGTTCTTCACGACGGCAGCCACGAGCACGGTCGTCACGGGACGCTCGGCATCCTTGCCGCCTTCGATCCGGACTTCCTCGACATAGGATACCAGCTTGCGAATCTTCAGAGCCATTGGGGCAACCTCCTTGGAATGTTGTATGGTGGTATACCAGAAGACTGGACACTTGCAACGGTTCTTGTCATGAGCGGTTGAAGACAGCGAAACCCTTGTGGAGAATGACTTTGGAACGGATCGAAGCGCGGCCGCAGACTTTGAGGCTTATCGCGCTGGATCGTGTGCGTGATGCCATCATGCAGGGGCAGATCGCTCCCGGCGAGCGGCTGGTGGAGCGCACTCTCGGGGACAGGCTGGGGGTGAGTCGATCCGTCATCCGCGAAGTCATCCGTAATCTGGAGTCAGAGGGGCTGGTCGAAAGCACGCCGTCCGGTCCGCGGCTTTCCTCGATCTCGCCGGAGCAGGCGCAGCAGATCTACGAGATTCGCATGCAGCTCGAATCATCGGCGGCGGCCGCCTGCGCGGAGCATTCCTCGGCCGAAACCGTCGCCAGCCTGCGCGAGGCGCTTTGCGCGATCGAAGCCGCCCACCAAGACAAGAACGCCATCGCCGCACTGGCGGCCACGACTCATTTCTACGAGGTCATCTTCAAGACTGGCGGGCATGAGATCGCCTGGGAAATCGTCCAGCGCCTCAACAGCCGGATCAGCCAGATGCGGGCAATGACATTGTCCGTCGTGGGGCGTCAGGCGGCGGGGCTCAAGCGGCTCTCCAAGATCGTCGATGCGATCGCCAGCCGCAATGCCGACGCCGCGGCAAAGGCCTGCCGCGAACATGTGCACGAAGCTTCGTTGATCGCCGTCGAAATGCTCAAGAGCAAGCAGAAGCCGTCCTAGGGCGCTCCCCTGGCGAAGTGGAAGTAGCCGTCGGGTCCATGCGGTGCCTGCGCGAAGCGGATGTTCGGATGATCCGCGAAGACCTCGAGCACGATGTCGAAGTATGTCTTGCCGCGCCCGGCTTCCAGCGCGGCGATCTGCCCGGCGATGGAACTGCCGTTGAACTGGCTGCGCGCAAGAACGCGGCCGCGCAGGAAGTCCAGTGTCGTTTCGATGCCAAGGGCGGCTTGGCTGAGCGCGATGTCGCGCCAGAGGATGGTGGCCTGGCGTGCGCCTGCCATCGCGCCGTAGCCGCCGTATAGCAGGTCGGCCAGGGCATCGAGGCTTTGCCCGAGCTTCCAGTGCTCGCCCGCCATGAAAACACGGTTGATCTCGTCATAGAAGGACGGGATATCGCGGATGGCGTCGCCTTCGATGATAATGCGCTTGCCGGTATCTGGAGCATTCATTGCCGCAGCCTACAGGATTCGGCGGGAACCGACAGCCCACCGCCGAAGCGACGTCAGGGCCGATCCGCTTCGGCCGTGCGCGTTGCTTGGCCTTTTCGGGAAACAAAACGGCAGTTTGGGCATTGCAGGGGTCACAATGCCGTTCCGATCGGGAGATGTTCCTTGCCCAGCGCGTCGCCGGTACTCCGGGCCACTCGTCCACCGCGTCTCTCGCCCCATCCGCTTCATGCCGTGCTGCTGGCCTTCCCGGTCGCGCTGTTCCCCGCCGCCCTGCTGTCGGATATCGCTTATGTGCAGACCTCGCAGATCCAGTGGACGAACTTCTCCGCCTGGCTGATTACCGGCGCGCTGGTTTTCGGAGGCTTCACTCTGCTTTGGAGCGCGATCGGGACTATCGTCAGCCGGGGAGCACTGCGGCGCCGGAAGGGCGTTTCGTTGCTCCTGCTGGCGCTCGCGTGGATCGCCGGTCTCTTCAATGCCTTCCAGCATAGTCATGACGGATGGAGTTCGGTGGGAACCTTGGGTCTCGCGCTGTCCGTGCTGAGCACTCTGTTCGTGCTGGCTGCCGGTATGGTGTTCTTCTCGCAAAGCCGCACGGCGGCCATGGAGGCCGCGCGATGAGCATGCGTCCCATCCTCATCGGCGTCTCCGCACTGGCGCTCGCATCCTGCGGTAGCAGCGAGCCCGGCCTCGACCAGACCGGCGCGCGGCCCGATCTGCCCAAGCAGCGGCAGACCCTGCTGCCGCCGATGAACATCGCGACACCGGCCGGCTGGGAGGGAGAAGCGCCGAAGGCTCCCCCGGGCTTCACGGTCACGGCCATGGCGACAGGCCTCAAGGTGCCGCGCCAGATCCTGGTTCTGCCCAATGGCGACATCCTGATCGGCGAAGGCATGGGCGGTCAGGACGCGCCGACCCTCCGTCCCAAGGACGTGATAGCCGGCTACATCAAGTCGACCGGCAAGACTCCGGTGAAAGGCGGCAATCGCGTGACCCTGCTGCGCGACACGAACGGGGACGGCAAGCCCGACTTGCGCACGGTGTTCGCGTCGGGTCTGAACGCGCCCTACGGCCTCGCCTATGCGGCCGGTAGCATCTACGTCGCCAATCAGGATGCCATCGTCCGGTTTCCCTACAGCGACGGTCTGACTCAGGCCCAGGGGCCGGGGCAGGAACTGGTGAAGCTGCCTTCGCGCATCAACCATCACTGGACCAAGGCCATGACCTCTTCTCCCGACGGGGCGAAGCTCTATGTCGGGATCGGCTCGAACAGCAATGTCGGCGAGCGGGGCATGGATGTGGAGGAGGATCGCGCGCAGATCTGGGAGATCGACCGGCAGACCGGTGCGCGCCGGACTTACGCCTCCGGTATTCGCAACCCCACCGCGCTCGCCATCAATCCGGCCAATGGGCAGCTCTGGTCCGTCGTCAACGAACGCGACGAGCTTGGCCCGCAGCTGGTGCCGGATTATCTGACCTCGGTAAGGGACGGCGGCTTCTATGGATGGCCGTATAGTTACTGGGGCCAGCATGCCGATCCGCGCGTTCACCCACAGAAGCCGGGCCTGGTTCGAGCCGCGATCCGGCCCGATTACGCCTTGGGCTCTCACGTTGCTGCGCTCGGCCTGTCCTTCGTGACGGGGGCGGGCCTGGGCAGTGGCTACGCGGAAGGAGCCTTCGTGGGCGAGCACGGCAGCTGGAATCGGCAGGACCTGTCGGGCTACAAGGTCGTATGGGTGCCTTTCGCAAAAGGACGGCCTTCCGGCAAGCCGCAGGATTTCCTCACCGGCTTCATCAAGGATGGCCACGCACGCGGAAGGCCGGTGGGAGTCGCCTATGATCCCGTCGGCAACGCGCTGCTGGTGGCCGACGACCTTTCCAACACCCTGTGGCGGATCGCGCCGACACGCTGATAGGGGAGAGATCCGGTACCGGTTACCCACGAAAAAGCGCCGACTTC